>JAYRXL010000001.1:0-1211 GCA_041917555.1 Flavobacterium sp.
AATAGCCCTATTGATACATTTTGGTTGATGGCGCTTGGAGTTATTTTATGTGCGTTGATTTGTTGGATTTCTTGCGTACACGCTTCACAAATCAGATTATGGAGATTGGAAGCGATGATGGTAGCAAAAAAATCTTGGTAAATGGCCTGTGCTTTGTGGCCTGAGAACACCTCAATTTGAAGTTTATTTTTGATCTGATCGAATCTGCCTTCATCTTTCCAACGATAATTATAGAGTTCTTTGAAACAAGAGTGTGGGTATTTTTTAAGGTTCAGCAGGTTGGTAATGAGTATCTCGGGTTCATCCTTTCCAATTTCTATACGTAGTAACCGAACCCGTAAAGTTTCTTTTGGATCTACAACTTCTCCTTTTTTCCGACGTGCCAGCACCTCATTTTTAGGGATTGTAAAATTTACAATAGCCTGTCTCTTGCCACTGGCTACAAATGCTTTCACTACACTATTAAATCCCACTGTGCAACGCATTAAAAAATGTGCATTCTTCTCTATGTGTTTGGATATCAATCGATAACCTGCAAAGTTGCGGTCGTAAATACGCATATCCCAGGGCTTGCAGTCTTCCAAAAAGGCTTCGGCAAACACTACTTCCCCTACCGAGTGTGCTTGCAACTGAACTTGTGTACAATAGCCGTTCAGTACATCTAATTCCAAACCCGATCGAGCCATCGGAACGCACAGGTGTTGATTGGAGGAGCCACCAAACGCTTTTTCTACTTCCTCATCCTTGAACAGGTAGATCGATGTACCATCAATAGCCTTTAAAAAAAAACCTCGCCACGTACGTAAGTCCTTCCGATCCGAATAGATCAAATTCACAAAGTGTTTGTGCCAAGCCTCAAAAAAACACCATAGTACACGATACCTCGCTTTGCTAAAAGCACTTTTTGTACATGCACTCACACCTAGGCTTTCAAAGTAATCTTCCAATTCAATACTCAAAGACCGTTTGGACTGACTAAGCAAAAAAAACACAGCCTGGCAAAACTCAACTTCCGTTGGCGCGTAAAAAAACTCGGATTGACCAAATACCTATGCCTCGTTTTTGCCTCTAGTTGGCAGAAGGAAACAAGCCCTGTCAATATCTTTTTTACTTTTGTACTCATAGCGAGTGTGATGTTATTTTTGAATGTTAGACTATCCAAAAATAGATAATTACACTCGCTTTTTCCCTTAAGTCAACGACATTGGGCT
>JAYRXL010000002.1:0-2615 GCA_041917555.1 Flavobacterium sp.
ATTAATTTCGCCACGGCCTTTATGTTTATGAAGGGTCAGAACCATGACATAAATATCAAAGGCACGTTTCTTCACATGCTTTTTGATGGTTTGGTGTCATTTGGTGTGATAATTGCCGGATTGCTGATTATGGTCACGGGCGCGCAATGGATTGACCCATTAATCGGGATTGTAATTGCTTTGGTGATTGTCTTTGGTGGATGGGGGCTTTTGCGCGATAGTTTCAATATGTCGCTTGGCGCAGTTCCAAATTCAATTGATATTTCAAAAATCGAAAAATTGCTTGGCCATTTCAAAGAAATTGACGATTTTCACGACCTCCATATTTGGCCACTATCGACAACTGAAACGGCGCTGTCGGTTCATATAATCGTCAAAAAGCCACAAGATTCCGACGCATTGCTTGAACACATTTGCGAGGATTTAGAACATGATTTTGGAATTAGACACGCGACCATTCAGATTGAAAACGAAATGAAATGTGCGCGCAAATCTATCGTTTAGAAATTAATATCCGCAATAAAAGTGCAATAACCGTGTCTTTTTTCTTCCTTGTTTTCAATGTAAAACATCGAACCATCACGAGTGATTTTTGTTGATGATAGCTTTGAAACATCGACATAATAATAATCATCATTTACATACGCGCCCGTTTCATTATTGGGAATGGGTTTATAACTAAACTGGGCGTATTTTTTATCGCTGCACATCGCCTCGTCACCCATAGCGCAAACAAATTTTTGGTCTTTAGTTATTGCGATATACTGAGGTCTTGAATAAAGTTTATAATTCGGTGCGGAACTATCAACTATGATAGAATCACCGGATTCTTTAAAGGTCACACGTTTTGTTACGCACTTCACCAATGTCCCCGCCATATCTTTGGCGCTTGCAATATTGGGAACTGAAAACGCGGCGACTATGATAACCGACAATAAGTATTTTCTCATAGAAATAGACCTTTCCATTTTACAAGTTTTTCACGAATTCACATTCACCTTCAATGACTTCATCAAGATCAAAGTCAAGAATTGTATATTTTGAACCATCGCGATTGATTTTTACACTGAACCCTAGATCCACATTAAGGATATATTCATATTGCGTAATTTTTGAGCCATAGGCATCGCCTTCAAAAGCCTCAAATTTGCTAGTATCGTAACAATCCGCCTCAATAGTTGAAAAGCAAAAACCCCACTTGCTCGCGATTGCGATGAAATAGGGTGGAATTTCCCCCGCATTTACAGGTTTAGGTGTGCCGCCTCCTTCTGAAATGGTTGCTGGGGTGCATTTAACTAAACTGCCATTCATGTCTTTTGAGAATGAAAGGCCAGGAAAACAAATCGAAACTGCGAAAGTCAAAAATAAAGGAAATTTTCGCATTTTTGTCTCTGCCAACGCATTAGAGGTTTCTTACGAACTTACACTCACCTTCGACAACATCTTCATAATCAAGCATGGAATATTTGGTTCCGTCACGAGAAATGGACAAAGCAAAATCAACATCATCTGTCAGTATATATTTTTCGGGCTCAATTTTTGCACCAAATTGATCGCCCATAAAAGTGCTGAATTTTGAGACGTCGGAACATTCGTCTGCGCTTTCACTTGAATAGCAAAACCGACCCATACTTCCGATTGCTATGTAATATTCGTCATACTCTCCAGCCTCCACCGGTCTTGGACTTTCGGTCAAGAACTGTGCGGTTTTTGGAGTGCATTTAACAATAGTACCCTTCATATCTGAAGCAACAGAAGAGTTTGCGTAAAGCATGCAACTCACAACGATTGGTAACAAGTTTTTGTTTATCAGTGATTTCATCGGTTCGAGACCCCCTGTAAATTTTATTGATATATACCCAAAATGGCTTTTTTGGTATTGTTATAGTGGTCGTTGGCATTAAGGAAAATTGTACCTTAAAATGAAATATCCTTATACCAACTACATTGCGAGTATGCTTTCAGACCGTCGGGCTTCAAGTAAATATCTATGTATGTGCCGTCGCGAGACAACTCAGCTTTTTCTTGCTTGGTGTCCTCCAAAATATAATAATATTCGTCAACTGAAGAATTTAAATACCCAAAACTCGAGAAATTGTTGAAATTACCGCACAATTCAGGCCGCGTATTTCGGCAAAAACTCTTTTGGTCTTTGCTAATTGCTATATAAAAAGTTGCTGGAGCTGGAGCTGGAAATGTCTTCTTTGCAACAGTTGAGTAAACGTTATATTCTTTGCATTTTATCATGGTTCCTTTCATATCTTTTGAGAAAGCGACGTTCCCAACCATTATTGAGGCAGTAATCAATGCAATTCCGAAATGGCTTTTCATAATTTCCTCCGACAATTTTCGGTCTTTGTAATTTTGAACCTAAACCTACATCAATTCAAAATAATTTATACCCCTGTTCGGGGGGATGAGGTCACACATTGTAACTTTCTCCAAATCAATGCGTATAATTCTCAAATGAAACAGATCCTCCCACTTGGTATCTTATTCGCCCAAATTTGCGCTTTGCCAGCCTATGCTGAAACGCGCGAATATAATTTGATTATCAAAGACCAAAAAATCACTATTGGCGGCAAAACCGTTAATGGCATGAGCATTAATGACAG
>JAYRXL010000003.1:0-2636 GCA_041917555.1 Flavobacterium sp.
GCAAAAGGCGCTTGATGAAGTTCAAGCAAAGCTTGGAACCAATGTTAAGGGCATAATTCTTGACCTTCGCAATAATGGCGGTGGCCTTTTGGATCAAGCGATTGAAGTGACGGATTTATTCATGGATCGCGGTGAGGTTGTGTCAACGCGTGGGCGCGACCCCCAAGATATTGAAAGATATTATGGAACTTCGGGGCAAAGATTTGCCGGCGTTCCTATGGTTGTTTTGGTCAATGAAGGTTCAGCCTCAGCGTCGGAAATTGTTGCAGGTGCATTGCAAGATAAGAAACGTGCCATAATTATGGGTATGACTTCGTTTGGCAAAGGCTCAGTGCAGACAATCATTCCGGTTGGCAATGGTAAAGACGGCGCGCTTCGTCTTACTACGCAAAGATATTATACGCCATCTGGTCGTTCTATTCAGGGGTCAGGCATTGTCCCAGATTATGAAGTTTCGGGCTTTTTTCTTACAAAAGAAGACATTGAACGCCGCAAAGCAGAATTCCGTTTTGAAGAAGATTTACCAAATGCTTTAAATAATGATTCAGGGGCGAAACGCGAAGCACCGCATATGCCGAAAGACATGGCACCTAAAGATTGGAAACGTGAGGATGATTATGTCCTAAAACGCGCAATCCAATTTATTTTAGCTGGCATGCCGAAAAATGGTATCCTTCCGCCATTACAAATGGCAAATTCAACCAAAGCGGTTAGGAAGGATGCAAAATCAGGCGGGGTTCCCGTGATTTTCCCGAAAAATGAGCCAAAGAACCAGTAAGGACTTGCTATGAATCCGTTCTCAACATTTAGCTTCTCTGGTTTTATCAAGACTTTCTTGCCTGGCTTTTTGTTGTGCGTGACCGCTTTATTGACAGTTCAAAGCTTTATTCCAGAAACAGGAAAGATTGTTGCAAATAACAAAGAAATCGCGATTGTAGTTGCGATTATTGCATCTATAATTCTTGGATTGCTTTGCAACACATTGTCGTTTTGTTGGATATTGGATTTATTCATAAGAGTCAAAAGCGACATGATAAAGGGCAGTGAACATTCTGAACTTTTTAGTTTAAAAACAACCATCGAGGAAAGAATAATATCCATTTACAGCAGCAAGCTTAATCTAGACTTAAAAACAACCAAATTAGATGTTAACGGCTTAGTCCTACATAAGGATAACATGCCAATTCGCGTATATTGGATGGATTCTTATTGGTTCTATTTGGAGTTTCAGTTGAATTTCGCCATTTCCCTGTTCATTTTAGGAATAGCTGGAACGGTTATAGGGTTGAAAGCAATGATTGCCCCAAATGCTTTTTACGGCGGAGCGATTACGTGCGCTGGAATTGTGGCTTTTGATTTTTTTATTTTCATTTTGTGTATGTCATTGGTCGGTGCCGCGAAGCGAAACTATATAAGACATGTTAATAGGCTCCTTGGAATTGCAATTGTTGAATTAATTAGACTCACGTCGGAGGAAAATAAAAATGCTTCAAAGTGACGAATTTTTAGAAGGCGTTGACAAACAAGATGTCAGGCAAGAGACTGCGATTTCGAGCTGTCAAAATACAAAGAAAGCATTTTTTCTAGATTTGGATGGCACTTTATTGGACACAACAAACGCCATATACAAAAGCTTTTCAGACACATTTCAACACTTCAATTTGCCGGCACCAAAAAAAGAATTAGTAGCATCAACAATTGGAAAAAGTCTTTTTGTCGCTTTCAGCGAACTTGCACCAACGCTTACCCAAAAACAAATCAACGAAGCAGTTAGTATTTTTAGAAATTTCTATTTTAGTCGATACTTAAATGAGGTTAAAGTATATCCAGGTATATTACAGCTCCTAGAAAAACTAATAAGCAACAATTTCATTCTTGTGCTTGTCACTGCAAAACCAAAAAAATATGCCCAAGAACAACTTGATCTTACTAATTTATCAAAATATTTTGAAAAATTCCTATATGGCACGTTGAAAGAAGACAAAATTTTCGAAACCAAGACCAAGCAAATTAGGAAAACCTTAAAAGACTTTGAAGTAGATCCTGATTGTTCTTTTATTCTAGGCGACCGCGCCAGCGATATAGAAGCTGGTAAGGCTTGCGGTATAAATACAATTGGTGCCAAGTGGGGTTTTGCCGATAGCACTGAACTTACGCGGCATTCGCCCTCAACTTTAGCTGCTAGGCCGAACGAAATAATCAAAATGGTTGAAATGTCGCTTTGTTAAAATTTATTAGAGCATTTTACAGTTAGGTGGATTAGCCTAAATGCAAAATGCATTAGGGCTTGTTAATTCGCACCAACTTTAAGTAAATGCTCTTCAAGATCATATTCTTTTAATTTGCGATAGAGCGTCGATCTTCCAATTCCCAAACGCCTTGCGATTTCGGTCATATGGCCGGAATATAAATCAATTGCGTATTCAATTAGATCACGCTCAATTTGCTCAAGTTTCCGCAAATGACCACCTGGATCGAATATTGGAATTTGTTGAGCTGTTTCACCATTTGCTGCCATCATTGGCATTGGCATTGGCATTGGCAATACACCATTTGCTATTTCTTTGAATTCCATTTCAATTGCATTTGCGGGCTTTAAGTCCGGCATTGCCGCAACTAATTGCGGGAAATCTTCA
>JAYRXL010000004.1:0-20233 GCA_041917555.1 Flavobacterium sp.
AATGTCCAATATTCAAAAAAATAACGTAGTTTTATTCTCGAATTTTGAAACCAAATCTTTCAAAATTTGGTGCAAAAATCCGGGAAATAAAACGGTAAATTTATCAACCAGAAAATTGCGTTAGAAACTTGAAACCGCCTATAACGACAATACATCTTGACAATTTGTAACGGACAGACCCATCATTGACAGCAACCGATAACCAAACAGAAAAACAAGGGAATATGAAAGCAATCAGAATACTCATAAATTCAAATATCTTTATTTCTCTTTCCGCAGTTGCATTAACTGTAGCGACACAAATACAGTTAGGGCTTAATCCTCAATGGCATCCTTATCTATTTTTGATTTTTTTTGCAACGCTTTTTGAATATAATCTTCATAGACTAATTACTATTTTAACGAATTCTGATGCTCTAAACTCTGATAAAGACAAATCGAACTGGTTCTATTTATTAGTATTTTTATCCGTTCTTGGTTTCGCTATTTCTGTTGTTGAAGCAAAATTAAAAGTGCTTCTTACATTAGCTCCAATTGCTGGGCTCACTTTATTTTATTCAACCCCTCTCTCAAAAAGTGCAAAGGGGTTTTTTAGACTAAGGCAAATTCCTTTTTTAAAAATATTCTTAATTTCATTTGTATGGGCTACTGTTACCATATTACTTCCTGTAATTCATTCGGAAAAAGCGTATAACAATTTTCATATTTTGACCATGATAATTGAACGATTTTTGTTTGTATTCGCAATAACAATTCCATTTGATATTCGAGACATGATTGCCGACCGCCAAGCAGGATTAAAGACAATTCCATTGCTTATTGGTGCAAAAAAATCAATCTACAGTTCAATATCCGCCTTGGTTCTATTTCTTACAATTGCTGTATTTCATTACTTAATCACAAATCAATGGATAATTATAAGTGCATTTACAATTTCGTTCTTAACAACAATTGTATTTTTAATCAACGAAAGAATACGAAATTTGCCATTATATTATTATGGAATTCTTGACGGAACGATGTTATTACAAGGTGTCTTGGTTCTCGGGTTATATTTTATCAATTTAATTTTTCAATAAAGATGTTAAACAACGGAATACCTGTTTCTATTTCATTATCGCCAACGCTACAACGAGAAAATGTAGCTTCAAAAAAGAAGTACGACAAGAAGCGTTTATTACGCCTATCGCTACTTGCTATAGTAATTGCGATTTGTATAAGTTTCATTGCAAAATTGCTTGTATATCTTATTGACTTAATAACCAACATCGCATTTTATGGCAATTTCTCTATTGAACCATCAAGTCCAATGCACCATTCTTATGGAATATTTGTAGTAGCCGTTCCAATTGTTGGAGGTTTAATTGTTGGCTTAATGGCGTTATATGGTTCAAAAGCCATTAGAGGACACGGAATTCCTGAAGCAATGGAGCAAATTCTAACCAACCAAAGTAAAATAAAACCAGCCATTACTTATTTAAAACCACTGTCAGCAGCCATTTCTATTGGTACAGGTGGTCCTTTTGGCGCAGAAGGCCCGATAATTGCGACAGGCGGAGCTTTGGGTTCTACTCTTGGACAGCTCATAAAAATAACGCCCAATGAACGAAAAATATTACTTGCTGCCGGAGCAACAGCAGGTATGTCTGCTATTTTCGGAAGTCCGTTAGCTGCAATACTTTTAGCTATTGAATTATTGTTGTTTGAGTTTTCTGCACGGTCTTTTATTCCTGTTGCTTTGGCTTGTATTACTGGTGCTGCTGGACATCATTTGCTATTTGAAGAAGGCGTTGTTTTTCCACTTAATTTTCTGCTACAACCATCATCCAATTACGCACTTTTGTTTTATGCAACGATGGGAATTGTTATAGGTCTGATTTCAGTTATTGTAACTAAAGTTGTGTATTGGATAGAAGATGTCTTCGAAAAACTACCTATTCATTGGGCATGGTGGCCTGCCATTGGTGGTATAGCCGTTGGAGTGGTTGGTTTTTTTGCACCTCGCACACTTGGTGTTGGATATAGTAACATTACCGACCTTCTTACAGGTACAATGCCAATGCAAGTTGTACTTTCATTATGCGTTTTAAAATTTTTGTCTTGGGCAATTTCTTTAGGTAGCGGCACTTCGGGAGGAACACTTGCTCCTTTGCTTACAATAGGCGGTGCAACAGGAGCTTTAATAGGTAGCATTGGAATGTTTTGGTTTCCAAATTCTGGAATTAACATTCCTCTTTCAGTGCTTGTTGGAATGTCTGCAATGTTTGCGGGAGCATCAAGAGCGTTCTTGACATCTATTGTTTTTGCATTGGAAACTACAGGTCAATCCAATGCTTTGTTGCCTTTATTGGCTACTTGCAGCACATCGTATTTTACATCCTTCTTTTTAATGGAAAACACAATTATGACTGAAAAAATTGCCCGCAGAGGAGTTGTTACCCCACATTCTTACGAGCCTGACATTCTTGAAAAAACAACAGTAGGACAAATTGTAAATGATAATGGAATTGTTATAAACGACAATATGGAAATTGGTGAAGTACGTCACTGGCTCACAAATGAAACCGACCTACTTTCAAGATATTTTATAATTTCAGATACAGAAGGGGAATATAGGGGTTTGTTAAGTTCATCAACTCTATTTAATTCCCAACATGCCACTGATAAAAAAGTAGGCTCGATTATTAAGCGAAATAATTTATTTATTCAGCCCACGGAAACACTACGAAAAGCAGTTGAAATAATGGCAAAAGAAAATGTAGATATATTGCCAATTGTGGTGGGCAAAAATATTACTGGCATTTTAACTTATCAACATATAATTTCTATTTATAAAAACGGAATTGACGAACACGAGAAACAACAAGCACACATTTCTTTAAACAGACAACGACTTAAATTATTGGTACACGGACAAAAACTTGTATCAATTATAAAAAGTAAAAAATAACTACCGCTAACAGCGGTTTACACCAATTGCTGGGCTTGCGCTTGCTATTTTGTCTTCGTGGAGAATAATCTGGTAGAAACAATTTTATCTTTCTAAGAAATTCAGTAGATTTGTTTGGTCAGTGACTGCAGCAGCAACTGGTGTAAGCCGCGACACGTTAGCGGTCAGCTTATTGAACACCCTGCACTAAATGAAACATTCAAAAATAAATGAAACCACCTTTTCTTAAAATACTGATTATTACACTTGGAATAAGTTGTATTTCCTGTAATCAAAAAAAACAAACTTCTCAAGACACTAAAATCAATTCAGCAAACATAAAAACCTTTTCAGTTGCAAATGAAATTCCCATTTGGTCTAACGGAATTCCAGATTCTGAACTAATTACAGGGGAAGAAACTATTGTTGATGGAATTGCTAAGAATGTTTCTAATCCAACAATAAAAATATTTTCTCCAACTAAAAATAATAGTGGAGCCGCAATTATTGTATTTCCGGGTGGTGGATATACTAAAGTTGCTGTTGATTTAGAAGGTTCAGAAATTTGTGAGTGGTTGGCATCAATTGGAGTTACAGGAATATTATTAAAATATAGAGTTCCTGATTCTGGTCCGCACTACTATAAAGATTGCCATTGCGAAAAAGACCCAATAAAACCTCTGGCTTTACAAGATGCACAAAGAACAATGAGTTTAGTTCGTTCAAGAGCCAAGGAATGGAATATTGACCCAAATAAAATTGGAGTAATGGGATTTTCGGCAGGTGGACATTTAGTTGCTGACATAAGCACAAACTATAGAAAAAAAGTATATTCTAAAACTGATACAATAGATAATGTGGATTGCCGACCTGATTTTGGAATTGTTTTTTTTCCTGGACATATGACTAATCATTCAAGTAACCCATACGAGTTAAATAAAAAAATTCCTGTTGACAGCAATACACCTCCAACATTTATTTTACAGGCAGGAAATGACCCAATTGACCCAATAGAGAACTCTTTAGTTTATTATATTGCTCTTCAAAAAGCAAAAGTGCACGCAGAATATCACATTTACGCAGAAGGTGGACACGCCTTTGGTTTAGATAGAACAATTCTTGACAATCCTAATTGGAATAAACTGCCCATTGCAGATTGGGAAAGTTTAGTTGAAAGGTGGTTAAAAACTATAAAGATGACATCGAATTGAAAATAAAAAAGCCGAACCGCTAACAAGGTATTGCCAAAAGCGGGGCTGAAGTACATATTTAGAAATTTTTGCATATATTTGGCTTGAGGTATTTCTATTGAGCTTGGGAACAAAAATCCCCGCCTTCGGCAATACCCAAACCGTTATATGCCATTTTAGAAAGACAACAGACACAAAATAAATATGAAGGTTACGACAAACAAAACATACGACTACACTTCTAGTTTTGACAGACTTCAAGAGATTTTAGACTCGTCAGAGACTTTTGAACAGGTTGATAGTGTTCCAAATAGTGATACACTTTCTTACTCGAATGGTTACTATTTTAAGTGCTATGCCATTTTCATAGACATAAGAGACTCTTCAACATTACCAACAAAATATCAAAAGAGAACTTTAGCCAAAATATATAGAGCATATATATCCGAAATTGTTGCTTTGTTTCAGAGTAGTGAAAACTGCAAGGAAATAAATATTGTTGGAGACAGTGTTTGGGGAATATATAAAGCTCAATCCAAAGACGATGTATCACAAGTCTTTCACGCTGCATATGCTGCAACATCAATAATAAATACATTGAATTATAAACTATGTAAAAAGGGTATTGACCCTATAAAAGTCGGTATTGGTATTGACAAAGGTGATGCACTAATGATTTTAGCAGGTTTTAAAGGAAGTGGGATTAATGACGTGATTTATATGGGTGGAGTTGTAAATAATGCAAGCAAACTTTGTTCTAAGGGTAGCAAATCGGGTAACGGCTCAATGGTTATTTCACAGGCAGTTTTTGACGACTTAGAAGGCAAACATAACGGGACTTCATATTATCAGACCTTTTTTACGAAAAATTATTTAGAAAATTATTATCACGCTACAATGGTAAGAATAGATATGAATAATTGGTTAGAAGAACAACAAACTAAATCCCCTTGCTACAAATGACAACAGATGACAAATATAAAAACCTAGACCGAGTTAATTCTTGGGTTACAAACTGCGACAGTAAAGTTTCTTATTTACTGACACTACAAGGTATTATATTGACAATAATATTTACAAGCAGTTATGCAAGAAGATTAGTTGTTACGTTGTCGTATAAGTTGACTTTTGTGGATTTTGGCTGGAATTCATTTTTTAGATTTATTGAAGGAGCAAGTTTATATTCTTTTATTGTACTTATACTTATTTCACTTTACAATGCTTACTCAACATTGAGAGCCAGACTTGACCCGAAAATTTTCCAAGAACCAGGTCTTGTTACAAATTCGGTTTTATTTTTTGAGACAATTGCAAATAGAAGTTTCATTGATTTTCAGACCGACCAGCAACAGACCACGAATATTAATTCAACAACACTTGACAATGATATTGACTCGCAAGTTTTTATAAACTCCAAAATTTGCCAGTTAAAATTCAAGCATTACAACTTGACACTTAAATAC
This sequence comes from Flavobacterium sp., assembly GCA_041917555.1. Classification (GTDB taxonomy): domain Bacteria; phylum Bacteroidota; class Bacteroidia; order Flavobacteriales; family Flavobacteriaceae; genus Flavobacterium. The sequence continues at coordinate 5,583 of JAYRXL010000004.1, forward strand.
TGCAAATTTGCGGTGGTGGCAGGACTAATATATCTAATAATGACAATAAAAAACGGCATATAACAGCACCTACCCAAAAGTGGCGGTTCAGTTGTTAAATCAAGCTTTGTGCTTCTATCAAAGTTTGTGCTTGGTTGACAGTGAATCGCTCCGAAATCGCCACCTTCGGGTAGCTGCAAAACGTTGTGACGCCATTTTAAGAAACCAAAATGCTAATTAAAACATCAATATTTTTCTTGTTTTTGATTCCAAATTTAATAGTCTTAAAACAGATTATTAAAAGTGATTTCAGATTATTTAAACTTTTTATGGTAATATTATATTGCCTAACATTATTGTTCTTGTTAAAATATGCAAAGTCAGATAATTTTGAAATTCCACGCGAAGAATTAATAAAAGTATTTAGTTTAAGTTTATTGCTTCCTATATTAATCATTATTGAGAAAAAAATTTTTGAACCATATCGCAAAAAGAATTCTGTTGATCAGAACTTTATATTGAAATTACCGTTTGTATATTTCTTCTTAATTACATTCTTTCAAATATATCTTTTAATCAAAAGTTGAGAAATAAAAACGGCGCACAACAACGATTTTGCGCTATTGCTGGGTTTGCGCTTGCTATTTTGTTTTTCATGGAATATAATCTGGTAACTACAATTCTATCTTCCAAAGAAATTTTGTAGATTTGTTTTGGTCAGTGTCGGCAGCAGCAACAGACGCAAAGCCGCAGACGTTAACCGCAAGCAATTTTCAACGAATCTTGATTAACTAAAATTGATTGGTGATTGGGTGAAAAAAATGAAATTCTGAAAGACGAAAATTGATTTTCTCCTTGCGAAAAACACTGAACTTTGAAAAACAGAATCGTGAAAAACTTTGTGGAAAATACTGAACGCAGAAAACCGAATCGTGAAAGTTTTTGCGCGAAATACTAAGATATGAAAAACCGAATCGTGAAAAGCTTTCCGGAAAATCTCTGAACTCGGAAAATTGAAATGAGAAAAACTTTGCGGAAAATACTGAATACAGAAAACCGAATCGTAAAATTTTTTGCTCGAAAAACTGAGCTATAAAAAACTGAATCCTAAATAACTTTGCCTGCGGTTAACAACGGTTTGCTAAAATGGCGAATTTTTCCTTAAATTCACGTTCAATTTTCGCAAGAAATTGTATTTTAGTAGAAAATTAAGCGGTTACGAAGTCGCCACTTCAGCAAGCCGCCACACGTTAGCTGTCACCCTAAACCAGCGACAGTGCAAAAATTAAACAGACAAACGAATGACCAAACAAGCCAACGCTTCGACAAAATCAAAAGAGCTGCAACCAAACGCACAAAGCCAACGCTTTGCAGCACATTTGCTTTTGCCCCAAACTCACCACCAACATTCGACAGACACGTTTACGGAAAACCGTAATTTTCTACCAAAACATATTTCTATTTTTACGAAGTAAAATGTAACATAAGATAACTAATGCAATTCATCAACCCTATAGAAATTCTTCAGCTTTCAACTGTAGCGGACAGTAGCCAAATAGATAGCGACACCATTAAAAAGGCGAAACGCAGACTTTTTGCAGACATTGACCTATCAGATGATGGACACTACGATTATTACGGACTTCAACTTTCAAAAGGCGATTGTGAAAAAGCAATTGATGAACTGTCAAACAATGACCTTAAAGAATTTTATTTATATCTGACATCAAACCAAAAACTCAATGAATTTTTGGTAAATGGTAATGAAAGTGTATTTGACAGCTTTAAACAAGACAGCATTTTTAAACTGCCTGATTTCATAAATTTCATTAGTACATACTATGCACCAAAGTTTGACAAGGCTATTTCAAGAGCTTTTGAAAATGAAGATGTTGAACTATTAAAATCTATTTTTAAAACATCTTTCCTTATTTCTCAAAATAGTGTAAATACAGCTTATAAAAGCATTTCCAATATTTTACAAAACAGACTTGCAGAATTATCAGAAATCCGAACCGATATTAAAAATGAGGAAAGCGTTTATGATGATGACGACATTCACGAAGTGGTATATTTGGTTACAGATTATTTCCCAACTGAACCTTTAAATTGTTTGCCAAATTATTTTCAAAGCCAAATTTTAAAAATTGCAAATGAAATTAACTATTTAAACGTAGCAATATGGGACAACTTTGATAATACGCAAGTGAGTCAAGATTTGCTTGAACATATTCTCACATTGAATATTGACGGTTTGAACAAACCAACCTTCCAAAAGAATTATGAAATAGTAAAACGTAAGAACCAAGAAAGAATTGAGGAAGAAAAGAATGCCCCAATTCTAAGACAATATGCAGGTTATCTCATTCAATCAAAAAGCAAACTTGAAGAAATTGAAAATAAAACGTTAGAGCCAAGTTCGCTTCTCACTTGGGTAAACTCTTCTATTTCTATTACTGATGTAAACAGACTTCCAAGAACTTTTGATGAAATTAAAAATCAGGTTGCTTTGTCTTTGAGAGCAATGTCAGTAAGTGTGTGGAACTCATATTCAAATATTGACGTTTCTGTTGACTTAATCACAAAAGCCAATAGCATAACAGGTTTGAAATCTGAAACGCACGAAAATCTTTTAGATGCTAAAAAACAACTCACAGAATTGAAGACCAAAATTGACATTGCAAATTTGGTAAGACAACGAACAGTTTCAGCACCAACTCAAACAAGAACAACTACAACCACGAGAACCACGACAAGTTCCAGTTCGGACAACAATTCAGGTTGCTTATGGCTCATTATAGGTGCGGTGGTTATAGGAATTATTATTGCAATAGCAAATTCAAATAAATCATCAACCTATGATAGTAGTTACTCAAATGATAGCTATTCAAACTCTACTTCAAATACAAACAGTTACTCAAACGATAATTCATATAATTCACCCACGACAACGACAACACCAGCGGAAGAATATACGCCAGCAGTAGAAAGTGAATACAAAGGCAATCAACTAAAAGACGGTGCTTCGCCACTTGATGGATGTTTTGGAAAAGGTATTTATAGCGGAAACGCAACACTTACTATTGATAATGGCGGTAGCTCTGATGCTATTGTCTGTTTGTATAGCGTAGCAAACGGTAGGACAATCAGAAACGAGTACGTCCGAAAAAATTCAAGTTTTACAATGTCCAACATTGCTGGAGGTTCATACAAAATAAGAGTTTTTTATGGCAACGACTGGAATCCAACCTTAACCAATAGTTGTGGTACAAATGGAAATTTTGAATCAGACGTACATTTTTCTGAATTTGACGGAACAGAATATTTTGAAGACAGCGACAGAGGTTATACAACTGCAACAATTACACTTTACACGGTTGCAGGTGGCAATGCTTCTTCATCTTCTATTGACCAATCAACGTTTTTCAACAACTAATAATTTTCAAATGCAAGACATAAAAAAAGTTACTGTAAAAGTACCGCAAGGTTATCTTGATTTCATCAATCAGATATTTGAGATTGAGAAAAAGGCTAACAATCTGAAAGAAGAAAATTCTATTCAGAGGAACATAAACAAAATGAAAGGACTAATGGAAGAAGAATTTTTCAAAGGTTCTTCTACAATAGGCTTGACTTATCATAACCCATTGGGTGAAACTTACACCGATACACGGACAGATTGTGAAGCGACAATTTCAGGAACGGGAGTTGAAAATCTTGAAATTATAGAAGTAATCAAACCAATCATTTATTATTCCTATCAGGAAAGTGACAAGGTGATGAAAGTAATTGTGCAACCTGCGGTTGTTATCGTTCAATCTAAAAACTCTTAAAAAGAAATTTTACAAATGGAAAATACAATAAACTTCGGAATTGATTTAGGCACAACCAATAGTGCCATTGCCAAATTCATAAAAGGTGAAGTTATCATCTTTTCTAATCCACAGGATTACGGCAGAAATACTTTGCCGTCTGTAGTTTCATACAAAAAAGATAAAATCATTGTTGGCAACAAAGCCAAAGAGTTTTTAGAAAAAGACCCCAAAAGTGTTGTTGGTGTTTTCAAACGCAAAATGGGAACTGCCGAAAGTTTCAAGATAAAATCAATCAATGAATCTAAAACACCGATTGAATTATCAGCACAAGTTTTGAAAGAACTGAAAACATTCGTCAATACAGGTGACAATTTGGATGCTGTTGTGGTAACCATTCCAGCATCTTTTGACACAATACAATCTAACGCTACAAAAGAAGCAGGAATCCAAGCAGGTTTCAAAAAAGTTGTTTTGTTGCAAGAACCCATTGCAGCAAGTTTGGCTTATGCCAATATGAAGAAGGAACGAGAAATGAAAGATGGTCAATGGTTGGTTTACGATTTGGGGGGTGGAACATTTGATGTTGCCCTTATTCAAATTAAAGAAGGAGAAATGAAAGTCTTAGACCACGAAGGCGATAATTTTTTAGGAGGTGCAGACTTTGACCAAATGATTGTAGAAAAGTTTGTAATCCCAAAAATCTGTGAAGAGTACAACTTTAGCAATTTGGAAGATGAAATGAAAAGTGCTTCGGGAAAGTTCAATGCAAAATATTATGTTCTATTACGCAGAGCTGAAGAAGCCAAAATCACTTTATCATCTAAAACTTCTGCCGAAATAGTTGTAGATGGTTTTGAAGATAAGGATGGCAACGAAGTTGATATGGAAATTACAATTACTCGTTCCGAGTTTAATGACTTAATCAAATCAAATATTGATGGAACAATTGAAATGATTAAACAAATCCTGACAAGAAATTCGTTAAAGCCATCTGATTTGCAGTTCAATCTAATGGTTGGAGGTTCAACTTATATTCCTTATGTCCGTAGTCGTGTTGAAGAAGTTTTACAAATACCAGTAAACTGTGAAATTGACCCTACTACTGCCGTTGCGGTTGGTGCTGCTTATTACGCAGCAACTAAACCAAAAGAGTTAGAAAAATCTACTGCAAAAAAGCAAACGGCAATTTCTATAAAAACATCTTACAATAAAGCATCAAAGGAAAAAGACGAACTCTTTTCAGCAAGAGTTACAGGCAATATTGATAGCTTGTCATACAGAATAACGAGACAAGACGGTGGTTTTGATAGCGGATTGAAGAAATTGACAGAGAGAATAAGTGAAGATTTGCCATTGGTTGACGGAGCTTTCAATTTCTTTTCTTTTGTCGTATACGACAGCCAAAATAATATAATTGAAACAGACATTGAGCCAATCGGAATTAATAGCGGTTTCGGAATTAGCGGACAGCCAATTCCAGAAGATATTTGTTTGGAAGTGGACGATTATGATAATCCAGGTAAGACAAGACTAAAACCAATTTTCTTCAAAAATTCAATTCTTCCTTTGCGTTCGCAAGCCATTAGTTTCCCATTAAACAAAGGGCTAATAAAAGGTAATGATGATGATTTTATTTACATCAATGTTTTAGAAGGTTCTCATTTGGCTTTGCCCGAAGCAAATAAAGGTATTGGCTTTATGGAAATTCGTGGCACACAAATAAAAAGAGATATTGCAAAAGGTTCAGACATTGAAATTACTATTTCAATCTCAGAGTCAAGAGACATCACCATTTCTGTTTATTTGAATATGGCAGACCAAGAATTTAAACAAACTTTCAACCCGAAAGAAAGACATACGCCAGTTGAGTTTTTAAAAGAACAGGTTGAGGAACTTTCTGAGAAATTGGACTTAGAAATTGAGGAAGCAACTGAAAAAGAAGATTTTGAGACGGCAAGTGCTTTAAGCAAATTGAAAAAGGAAATGGAAAGTGTAAGCGATGAAACGGAAGGCTTAACAAGCGATGATGTTACGGACAAACGCTATCAATTGGAAGATAAGAAAAGAAAAATTGCACAGGAAATTGATAGTGCGACAAAGAACAAGAGAATACAACAAGTAAAAGCACACTACTTTGAAACAAAAGATGAGTGCGAAAAGATGTTGGACGAAAATGGCAACGACCACGAACGAAAAACATTTAATGACATAGTTGCCCAAGAAAGTGCATTTTTTGCAACAAATAGTCCTTTGAAAATTCAGGAAAAGTCAGACGAATTGCACAACATTATTTCCCGTATTCGTTGGAGAACACCAGAGTTTTTGGTTGGTATTTTCAAGTGGTGCAGAGACAATCAAACCAGAATGAACGACCAAACCCAAGCAAAAAGTTTGGTTGATGCAGGAGTATTTGCAATAGAAAGCAGGAATTGGGAGCGCCTTGCAGAAATAAATAGTGGACTTCTAAATTTACTACCAAGAGGTGCAGAAAAAGAAGCAACAACAAGAATCGGGTTTGGACTTTAAAATCAGCAGTATGAAAAATTCGGAATTTAAAGATTTTCTTTTCAAATCAGCCGTAATTGCTATGGCTTGCGATGGAAATATTGCAGAAGAAGAAATCAACGAAATCAAAAACATTGTAGCCAATGAAATTTACTTTATGGGCTATGAGTTTGAAGAACCGTTACAGAAAAATATTGAGACGATAAAGATTAACGGAAAGAATGCCGTTAATCAGTTTCTTCATGAAATAACAACAAACGATTTAAGTGAACATCAAGAATTGCTTTTAATTGAAGTCCTTTTGAAAATAATTCAAGCTGATTCAAAAGTCGAAGAAAACGAATTGAAATTTTTGCATTTGGCTAAATCAAAATTAAAGACAGGCGAGCAAACATTAATTGTTAAGTTTCCTCATCAAATTGACTATTTAATGGACTTCAATAACTATGGACTTCACGAAGAATTTACAAGTGATATAACTTTAACAGACAATTGAAATCCCACGCTATTGGTGGCACATTTACATTTTTGCCAACTCACAACACCATACGAAAAAATGCAAAAGAGCCACCAAGCCAACGCACCCCAACAGACCAAATGAACAGACAAAAAAACATACGAAGAAGAAGGGCGAACAGCTAACAAGGTATTGGTGTAATGGCGGCAGAACGGCTTCGATTGAGCATTTGTACAAGGTTCAACTTTCGTTCTTCGATTGAACCTCAGTGCTAAAAATCCGCCACTACGCCAATACCCGAAACGTTACCTGCAAGCGTAAAACTACACACAGTAAAAAATGAAAAAGAAAATAATAATTGGAACAATTATTTTAGCACTACTAACAACATTTATTTCAATGGGATTTTTTGAAAAATTATTCGGTAAGACAAATTCTGAAAAAGAATTATCAAAGCAAACTAAAATTGGACATCAAGAAGAATGGGAGTTTTATTTTACTAATGTAGATGATGAGTTGGGTTCCATCTTTGTTGACCTTGGATTAAAAAAAATTGCTCCTTTGAAAGACAAACCGAATGTTGTTTGGGTTTCTATAAAAATGAACAATCCAAGAGAGGACGGACTTTCATCACAAGAAGAAAGCGCAATACTTGGTGAAATTGAAGATGCTTTAGTTGACAAAATCATTTCAAAATACAATTCAACTTTTGTTGGTCGGCTAACATCGGCAGGCGACAGAGATTTATACTTTTATTTTGGCGAAACAACACTTTATGATAAGACAATTTCAGAAGTTATGGTTGCATTTCCAAAGTATCAATTTGACTATGGAACAAAAGAAGACAAAGATTGGAGCGGTTATTTTGACTTTCTTTATCCTTTGCCACAACAATTCCAAAGTATTCAAAACAGACGAGTAATAGAACAATTAGAAGAAGGTGGTGATAAACTAAATAAAGAAAGAGAAGTATTTCACTGGATTTACTTCAAATCAGAGAACGACAGAAAAAAGTTCTTGGAGAAAATTAAAAATGATAATTTCTCAATCGTTGATAAAGAATACAATAAATCTTGGGGCGAGTTTGCTTACAGACTTCAAATAAAGCGAGTTGATAAAGTTGACCAAAACAGCGTTGATGAATATGTTATTTATTTGTGGAAACTTGCTGATGAAATTGGTGGAGATTATGACGGTTGGGAAACATCAATTGAAAAAGATTAAGAACGCCAGCAGGTAACACCAGTTTTCGCTTATTGCTGGGCTTGCGCTTGCTATTTTGTGCTTCGTGGAGAATAATCTGGTGTCAACAATTCTAGTTTTCAAAGAAATTTTGTAGGTTTGTTTGGTCAGTCTTCGCAGCAGCAACAAGCGAAAGCTGGGGAACGTTATGAGCAACCTTATGAAAACCAACAAGTTATTAACCCTGTTTTTAATATTAAGCATTAGTCATAATCTTGCAGGACAAACTTTTGAAAAATCGTTTCGTGGCTGTTGGGCAGATACTATGTGGGATTTCAAATTTCAAAAGAATGGAAAATTCACAAGAATTTCCAATGGTCATTATGGAAATACCACTGTAAAAGGAAGATACAAAGTTATTAACGATACAATTAATATAATTTCAAATATTGAAAATACTCATGGAACAATTAATGAAAAATATATTATTCAAGAAGATTCAATATTAATTGATTTAAGTTTAGGATATGGCTATGAAATTAATAGAGAAATTTATCCAAAAACATTTGAATGTGGCTTATCATATCCTAAAATTATAGCTACTAATTTGGAAGAAGTAGCAGAGTTGGAGAAAGTTTTAAACGAAGCATTAAATTCCGAAATAGTAAGAAAATATTATCATTTCAAAGATTTGCCTGAACGAAAACTAATTATTGCTAATTATTATAAACTCAAAGCAAATATCAAAATTGAAGATAAAATCGCCGTTTTCCTACCAAAAGAAAATATAAAAGATAGTTTTTTTATTGAATTGCAAGATGTTAACATATCATTGTCTTATGGACAAATCTCATTTAAAGTATTAATTCATGACGAAGGTGTTGAAATTAATTATTTTTTGACAAAGGAAAAAAATAATTGGAAATGGCATGAACCATTAATTATAGAAAAATAAAGGCAGCTCATAACCACAGTTTGCACCAATCGCTGGGCTTGCGCTTATATTTTTCGTCTTGGTAGAAAATAATCGGTTGATAAAATGCCCATCTTTCAAAGAAAATTCATAAGTTTGTTATGGTCAGTGATTGCAGCAGCAACTGGTGCAAGCTGCATAACGTTATGAGCTAGTTTCTGAAAAATCTGCAAAATATGAGAATATTCATTTTTTTATTACTTCCGTTTTTTTGTTTATGTCAAGAAGATAATTACTACAAACTTAACAAACTTCCTAAAGCAGAATTTGAAAAATCTGTCAAAGATAGTATTGTAAAATTGGAATCCGGAGATTTATGGAACTTTCTAAAAGTTCTTCAGGATGATTACAAAAAAGACTTAAAACCATTTAATGAAAGTTTTATTAAAAAAATGGAAGTGACAAAATGGCCAATGGATATGCATTTCTTATTAGGCTTTCTAATTGAACAAAAAACAGAAAAAAGTATTATAGAAAATATTCTTAACTCAAAAAAATCGGTTTGGGATAAAGGAAATTGGTCGGAGGAGTTTTGGAAAATCATTAGAGAACATAAACTGAACATCAAAGAAGATTCTAATTACACAATAAACGAAAAAGGTCAAAAATTTTATAATTTAAAATCTTTCCTTGAAGAGAAAATCAAGAATGGAGAAATTGGTCCAAATCCAATTTTATATCTTGATTATAGAATTGAATATTATGAACCAAATCAACTTTTTGAAACGCTTGAAAAATTTAATATAAAAGATATTCAAATCATACCAAAAGATAAAAGCGTTGAACTTTATGGAAAACGTGGAATTGATGGAATGATAAAAGTATTGCGAAAATAAAACCAGCTCATAACAACGGTTTGCTTCAATGGCGAGGTTCGGAAATTTCTGAAATGGCACAGATGATAATTTTAAAGTTTTTGGCTATATTTGTAATGGCTTGGTGCTGGCTCGTCGCCACTGAAAGCAAGCCGCCGAACGTTGGTGGCAATTATAACAGACCTCGAAATGAAACAACTTCTATTTTCATATGGTACTTTACAACTTGAAAAAGTTCAAATTGAATCATTTGGCAGAATACTAAAAGGAGTACCTGATAGACTTTACAATTACAAAATAGGTAGTTTGACAATTACTGACTTATCTGTTTTGGAAAAAAGCCAAACAGATACACATCCAATTGCCATCAAGACAAATTCAGTTGAAGATTATATAGATGGAATAGTTTTTGAAATTTCTAACGAAGAATTAATGCAAGCTGATAAATACGAAGTAGATGATTATGTAAGAGTTCTTGAAACATTTGCATCAGGAGTATCTGCTTGGGTTTATGTTCAAAATTTAAACAAAGCAATATGAAAACTTACCCTAAATATTTGACTTTCAGCAATCGTAACAAGACACCATCTGTCTTGAAACAAGAATTTCCACTACCACCAATAAATTCTGATAAACGCTATTTTCCAAAAAATCTGTTGTTACAATCTTATCTTAACACAACCGAAGCTGAGCAAAAATTTGACATTGCTCAATTTTATATTTTCCTTAAAGACACTATTGAAGTTGAACACTTTCTTGTTATTCCTGCTATTGCAAATATTAAAAGGTTAAAGTATTTAATACCAAACAAGGCAAAGGAAGATTTATATAAAATTGCTACTGACGAAGGATTTCACGCTGAACAGTCATTATTGTTTTTGAATAGTTTAGAAGACCAATTTAATATCAAATTAGAAGATGATAATTTACCACCGAAATTTGTCCAAAAGTTAGATTTGCTTAAAAGTAACCCAAAATATCAGACAATTAGCGACCTTTTACCAATAATATTTGGCATCGTAACCGAAACAAGGATTTCAATCGAATTAGGACAGTTTGCAAAAAATTCAGAATTAGATAATTCAGTAAGAGAAATCTGTTTAAGCCATTCAATTGATGAAGTAATTCATTCCTCACAATTTCAAGCCTTGGGAGAATGGTTATGGGAAGAGATGAATGAAGATACAAAAAATATTGTTTCAATGTCCTTTGTAGATGCTGTTATTTACAGAAATATGCCTGATATTGATAATTTGATAATATCACTTTCTTATGCAACTAATATCACTTTCAATAATGCAAAAGATATTGTCCTTAAAAATTATAATGAACATTTAATGATAGATGAAATGTTGAAAGTTTGTGAACCAACCTTAAAATACTTACTAAAAAATGGAATTGTCAGTAATGAGCAAATTCAAGAACGAATTGATATAGAAAGAGCAACTTTAAAAAGAGATTTATTCCAATGATAGAGATAAATACTTTTATTAGTTACAGAAAGTCAGATGGTAGTGATTTAGGTATATGGTATTACAAAAATATGCAAGGTGATAACTTTGTTTCTAATTCTACTGTTTATTCTCTGTCAACAAATATGGACATTGGAATACCAGCAAGAAGTGAATGGAAGATAACTATTGACACTAATTTGGAAAAAGCAGATTTTTTGACAATTGTTTGTAGCCCTAATGCAGTACTACGAAACGAAGGAGATGATTACTTATTTTATGAAATTGAATGGTGGATAAAAAATAGAAAAAATAATCCACCCATTTTAATTGCGTTAACAGAACACGGTGTGTTCAATGTTCCAAAAATTATTCATAATGCTTGGAAAAATCTTCAAGTATTAACTCTCTCAAAAAATGCAACAGAATTAGAACATACAAAATATTTGAGTGCTGAAATTAAAGTATTTAAAGAAAGTATTTGGCGTGGAATAGTAAAGCCCAGTAAATTCGATATTACTAATACAACAAACAGTTTGATTTGTATTCCAGGCATCTACACTTGGAAAAAAGACAAATATGGCAAGTATATAGAAGTAAATGAAAACTATGCAAGGGCAGCAGGCTTTGACTCACCAAAATCAATGATAGGTAAAACAGATTACCAAATGCCTTGGCGAAATTTGGCAAAATTTTTCATTGAAGGGGACAATAAAATAATGAATGATAATGAAGCAGGGCGTATAGGTGTATTTGAAAAAGAAATAATGGTAGACAAAGTTGTTGATATAATTGTATATGAAAGCCCACTAAAAGATACTTCAAATCGAATAATAGGTGTTGTGGGGCAATTCTTTGAGAGAGCAGATTTTTTAACATATAATGCCTCACAAGAGTTTGTTTTTGATGAAAACGGTTTGTATTTAAATTCAAAATTTGGAAATGCCTTTTTAGATTTGATGGAAATTAGTGTATTCAAAGGCTTACTAAAAAATACACCCAAAAGCAAGTTGGCAAGTGAACTCAATATTACAACACAACGATTAAAAGAAATTATTTTAGGAATGCAGCTAAAATTTCAATGTACAACCGAAAAGGAAATTATTTACATTGCAATTCAAGAAGGCTTACCAATAAAACTTTTTACATAAATGATTATGGCAAACGAAAAACATTTAGAATTTATTCAACAAATAATTAATAGATACAACTCTAACTCCTTTATTATTAAGGGTTGGACAATCACAATCGTATCTGCGATTTTGGCTTTGGCAGGAACTGTAAAAGAACCTAGACTGATACCTATTGCAATAATTCCCATCATATTATTTTGGTTTATAGACACATACTACCTTTCAAATGAAAGATGTTTTGTTGACCTTTACAATGCGACAATTTCTGAAACATATAATTTGCCACTTCAATCAATTTCAAAAAAAGACTTTGTTCCTAATGATAAAAATAGTGAAATATTGAAAGTTAAAAATTTTGAATTGAACTTTAAACTCTTTAAAATTTACAAAGACAATGACTTTTACACAGTGTTATTTTCAAAAACAATCTTTTGGTTCTATATGCTTTTACTTGCCTTGACTTTATCAACTTGGTTTTTCTACTCAAACAGTTTTAACAAAAATGATGACGAAACAAAGCAAGAAATAAAAAATAACTGCCACCAACAAGGTATTGGCAAAAGCAGGGCTGACAGTACTAAACTCATCATTAGTAATCCTATTAAACATTAGTGCAAAACTGAACATTTGTACTTCTAAACCCTGCCTTCGCCAATACCCAAATCGTTAGCAATAAGCCTAAACAAAAAATTACTTCATATGGATTTTTACGAACAAAACAAACAACATTGGATTCATATTCAAAATAAAATATTTCCAACTAGCGTGCCGAGTCATGCTTCATGGACAGATTTAAAAGACATCATAAAAATCATCAATTTAATTGGTGAAAAAGATAACTGCAACCATATGTTTTATCCAACAGGTGGTGGTTTAGATGTTAAGTCTGCAAAACTTTCATCAGAACCTAATTGTATTGAAATTAACACTGGTTTGACAGACATAATTAAGCCAAAGGAACTTTCTTTTGAATCTTTTTCAAATCCTATCTGGAACTATTTTAGGATTGATACATTTGAATTAGAGCCTTCTGGAGTTTATGAAAATTATAAATATTCACATGAAGAGCTTACAGAGATTAAAACTGGATTATATGTTCCCAGAAGTCATTGGGATGAAGGCATGTATAAAGGAAAGCAATTGCCAGATACTGCAAGAGTAATTACTCGTAGTTTAAGAGGTTCATTTGTAATTTTTGCAAAAGCTTCACATTACAATAGACATTCTAGCACTTATGATGCTCGCCATGATAAAATGAATTCTAAAGAGTTTAGAGATTATATTGAAAAAGTCATTAGAGATGGGTGGTAAAATAGGAAGAAATATTCCAGATCATATATACAGAGCACTACTTGCTCGCTCTGGGAACAAATGTGCTTATCCTGGTTGTGAAAGACCAATAGTTAATATTAAGAACATATATGAAGCACAACTATGTCATATAGAATCTGTTCTACATAAAAAACAAAGATTTAATGATAAATTGTCTGAAGAAGAATTGAATGGATACAATAATCTTATGTTTATGTGCTTAAAACATCATGTCGAAACTAATGATGAAGATGTTTACACAACTGAAATAATGAGAAAAATGAAATATGAACACGAATCAAAATATGTTGAAAATCCTTTCCATATTGATATGTCGCATATTTTTGCTCTCAAAAAAGAAGCAGAAGATTATTGGAGAAATGTGGAAAATGCTAACAATAATGAGCATCCACTTCCTGAATTAAAAGTTTCAATAGATACTAAAGCAGATTATAATGAATTAAATGATGAAATTCTGATTGCGATTGATGCAATAGAACTTTTAATGGGTTATATTGATAAGGAGGATAAAGATAAATATTGGGAAATTTATAACTTGGCATTTCCCAATCATCTTAATAAAATTAGAATAGTTATTGAGCATATGATGATAAAATACTTAGAGATTTATATTGCAAGTAACCCTCACGACATGGAATCAAAAGATAAATTAGATAAACTTAGAAAACATTTTTTAGAAACATCAAAAACATCTGTTCATATTGATTAAGGCCTATTGCTAACACGTGTTTGCCACAATTGCTGGGCTTGGGCTTGCTATTTCCGTCTCCGTGGAATATAATCTGGTAACTACAAGTCTTTCTTCCAAAGAAATTTTGTAGCTTTGTTTGGTTCGTGCTCGCAGCAGCAACTGATGGCAAGCACGGGAACGTTAACCGCAAGCAATTTTCAACGAATCTTGATTAACTAAAATCGATTGGTGATTGGGTGAAAAAAATGAAATTCTGAAAGACGAAAATTGATTTTTTCTTTGCGAAAAACACTGAATTTGGAAAATTGGAATGAGAAA
>JAYRXL010000005.1:0-3463 GCA_041917555.1 Flavobacterium sp.
AGAATCAGACGATATAGCAATGAATCAAGCTATTGCTAAGGCAAAAGAAACATTCATAGAATTCGATACTGCTTACAAAAATGGACATTTTGATCGTAGCGATTTTTCGGTTAAGGTAAGATTCGATGTACCTGAAGGCGGTGAACATATTTGGGCTCATTCAATAACATTTAAAAACGGATCATTTTACGGGATTATTGACGAAGACGCTGTCGGTACTGACAAAATCAAGCAGGGAGACAATGTGAAAATTACAAGTAAAAATTTGAGTGATTGGATGTACAATCATAATGGTGTAATGAAGGGCGGTTATACAATCAGAATTTTAAGGAAAAAGATGAGTCAAAAAAGAAAGCAGCCATTCTACCTTAATAAATTAGACTAAGCACAACACAGTTACTCTAGCGCAACTTATCGTTAATTTTTTAGAAACATTGTTGATGCTGTGATATTCTCCATAAAATATGGTACAGTTCGGGTGAATGGAAATATGTAAACCGGAGAGGTGTTGCTCAAAGATTGTAAACGGTGTATCATTTTGTCATGTTGAGATTTACTCACGAATTAGGAACGTTGTTTTGCCATCTCGCTTCTGTTTAGTAGTTTTGCAGAAACGAGTTTTGCATCAAGTGGGCGGACGGCGTTTATCTGTGGATTTGCACAATGTCTTTCCTTTCGGTTGCTTCGTTACCAGCGGAAGCAAACATCGCAAAACTGTCTCTCGTCTCTACATATACGAAAAGAACAGTGCAGACAAACAAGAACATACCATATTATTTGATAGCGATAATATTTTTTATCTTGCTGAAATTCGGTTTTACAATTGCTGACAATAACAACGTAACCTTTCTTCTCAAGCCTACCGACAAACTCGTTGGACTTTTGACAGGTTCACAATCAGTGTATATTTCAAGCAGCGGATATTTTCACGAACGCCTGAACATCATTATTGACAAATCTTGCTCAGGTTTTAATTTTTGGATGTTGTGCTTCCTCCTTTTTATTTATTCGACAATAAAACACAGTGAGAAGCCAATACAAAAAATACTATCACTTCCGACTTCCTTGTTTGTGGCTTATGTGCTGACCGTCTTTGTAAATACATCGCGGATTTTTGTTTCAATCGTTGTACAGTCCCAGACAAATAATATTTTTTTACGTCATCAGCATATTATACACGAAGCTATTGGAATAACTACTAACCTGACATTCTTGATTCTGGCTTATATTCTTACTGAAAAATATTTAACTTATAAACGATACAATGCGAAATTTACTTAACCCTAAATGGCTTTTTGTCATTAACACGCTACCGTTAGTAGTGCTGTTTTTCCTATTCCTTGGTCAGTTTAATATTATTAAAACCTTATTGGAAGAAAACAGCATCCAGCTATGGAAGTCATTTGGTCTTTCTTTAGGAATTCTTGGGTTACTGAATTTTATATACGCAGTTTTTCTGACTCTAAAGAAAAAAAATGTGTCTGTATGGTTTGGTTTATTAGCACTACTGTTTTATATATCATACATTTACCTATACGGCTATCATGTAGGAAAAATTATTCCATCTTCAATCCCTCAATGGATGATTTCGGGCAATATCTTTTTATATGTTGGTACATTCCTAATGCCGACACTAGCTTATTCATTGTTTGTTTTGGTTTCTCATTTTACACCTGAAAATAAGGAAAACAATGTTTGGGCAAATTTTTTAATTGCAATTGGTATTCCGGTTGCCGGCTATGTGTTTACACAAACCATTCTTCCTTTATGGCAACGAGTTGAGGGCGAATTTTATGCACACGCTTTTGTGGTAGTTGTAATTACTGCTACCTTAGTTTTCCTCTTTTTCCTAACTCGGGGCATTTTTATACTAGCGACGAAAAAAGCTCAAGTTTGGCAAAAATACCAATTAGCTTGGAAAATACCAATTGCTATTGTGCTTCCATTGATAGGATTGGCAATAAACAACGGATACTTATTGAATAATTTCAGACCAAGTGATGTAGTGATTTTTGGAGATTTCAATAATATTTGGTTTTATATTCTTGCCGTTGTCAATGGCATAATGGTTTGCTTACCTAATATTGAACACAAATTATACCGACTCATTGTATTTATCGGAAGAAGTATAACTTTCGCTTACACACTCTATTTCTTTTTAGTTTTTCTTCCCTTTTTGCCTTTATCTATAATTGCAATACTTGCAGTCGGAACTGGATTTTTGTTGTTAGCCCCTTTGCTGCTTTTCGTTATTCACATCAGCGAACTTTCAAAGGATTTCACTTATTTGAAAGCAGAGCTTTCCAAGAAACTCATCATCGGAATTTCGTTCTTAAGCTGTTTGGTAATTCCCACTTTCATCACCATCACATATTTAAAAGACAAAAGCGTTTTACATGAAACACTCTCGTATTTATACAGTCCTGATTACTCAAAACAATATAGCATTGATAAAGTTTCGCTTCAAAAAACACTTAATGTTATAAAAAGCCATAAAGACCACAGAGATAGCAGGGGTATAATATTGGGCAATGGAATTCCTTATTTATCTTCATATTTCAATTGGTTGGTTATGGACAATCTTACTTTGTCTGATTCTAAAATCAACACCGTGGAAAAAATATTTTTTGGCAATAATACTTTTGAGTTACAACCTGAGAACATCCGAAACGACAATGTTCAGATAAGTAGTATTTCCACAAACAGCACTTATGATAAATCTCAAAATGCTTGGAAAAGTTGGGTTGACTTAGAAATAACCAACAAAAGTGAGAACACACAGTTTTCAGAATATGCCACAACAATTAATTTACCCGAAGGTTGCTGGATCAGCGATTACTATCTTTATGTCGGGGACGTAAAAGAGCCGGGTATTTTAGCAGAGAAAAAATCAGCAATGTGGGTATTTTCACAAATCCGAAACGAAAATAGAGACCCGGGAATTTTATATTATTTGACAGGCAATAAAGTTGCATTTAGAGTATTTCCTTTTACAAAAAATGAAGTCAGGAAAACGGGGATAGAGTTCTTACATAAAGAGCCAATTACACTCAATATTGACAACGAACTTGTTTAAAGATTCTTTAAGAGAATAATAGCACAGGCTAAATGCCAAAAAGCAAGATGGTTTACTGATTTTTTTTCATATCTGATGACAAGTGTTCTAAAACTATCAATCCAAGCAAATAAACGTTCATTAACATAGCGTAATTGATAGTGTTCTTGATTAAAATATCGTTTTGTTCCGGGTTTAATCGAACGACGGTTTCGTCTGTTTTCTTTGATATTCGGAATGAGATTCATACGAAATATCTTTCTGCGCAACTTGATGCAATCAAATCCTTTATCAGCATTGACATGTGTGCCTTCAGCGATAGTAATACCACCTTTTGATAATGATCGTATCATTGTTGTAACGTGATAATCAACTTGATAGAAGTCATTATGATTTCCTGCAATAGGA
>JAYRXL010000006.1:0-2340 GCA_041917555.1 Flavobacterium sp.
AATGTCCAATATTCAAAAAAATAACGTAGTTTTATTCTCGAATTTTGAAACCAAATCTTTCAAAATTTGGTGCAAAAATCCGGGAAATAAAACGGTAAATTTATCAACCAGAAAATTGCGTTAGAAACTTGAAACCGCCTACAAGCGACCGTGCCAACATCAACATCTGACAAAAAACTAACTTATCAACAAACTGACCGAGATTAAAATTGTAATTTTGCATTATGGATTTAAAAGTTAAAAATAAATATAAAACAGAGTTCAAAAAGGCATTAGACACCTTTACAGAAAAACTCGAAAAATATGTTTCAACAGAAAACGGAGATTGGTCTGTAAAAGGATTTATTGACGTTTACAAGAATATTTATACTATTTCGTCAGATACTAAAATTGTTTCTAAAATTCTTGAAATCCATATTTTTCCACAGATTTTGCAATTTGCAGAAGAAAACGGATACAATATTATTTTAACAGAACATCAAAACTATTATCCTGACCTTACTTTTATACACAAAGAAAACGAAGATGTAAAATTTGCTGTTGACCTGAAAACGACTTATCGCAAGAAAAGTGGAATTTCGAGTTTTACACTTGGAAGTCACGGTAGTTATTTCAAAGAACGAGATAAAAAGAAAAATATTCAATTCCCTTACAACGAATATTTAGCACATTTTTGTTTAGGTGTAATTTATACAAGAACAGATTTGAAAGATGATGTTTCAGAAACAGAAATTTATCAAGTTCAAGAACTTCAAGAAGAATACGAAACACCAAACCAAAAAGTAGGCGACAGAGGAGTTACAACTGTTGATAATTTAAAATCAATCACTTCGGTAATTAAAGATTTCGACTTTTTTGTTGCAGAAAAATGGAAAATTGCCAGCGACAAACAAGGTTCGGGAAATACTGCAAATATTGGTTCAACTTTAAGCATTGACGATTTAAGAAATGAAAACGGAATTTTCAGCCAATTAGGTGAAGAATGGTTTGACGAGTATTGGATAAATTACGGTTCTGCTACAATGGTAAAAAACGGCAAACCAACAAAAATCACAACGCTTAAAGACTTTTTAGAATTTAAAGGCAGAACAGACCTATTGGATAAAATTGTATCTCGAGTAACCTATAAAAAAGATACAAAATGAGAGTAATAGTTCCACCCATAAAAAGTCAAGGCATAAAAACCAAGCTCGTTCCTTGGATTATGGAGCTTGCCCCAAAAGTTCAAGGCAAATGGATTGAACCATTTCTTGGAACTGGTGTCGTTGCGTTTAATTCAGGTTATAAAAAAGCGATATTAAATGACACAAATCCACATATAATTAATTTCTACAAAGGTATTCAGCGCAAAGAAATTACTGCACCTTTGATGAAGCATTATCTTGAAAATGAAGGAGCAATATTAAGCAAAGCAGAAAACAATGGTTATGAGCATTATTTAGAAGTTCGTTCTCGTTTCAATAGCGGCGAATTTTCACCTTATGACTTCATTTTCCTTTCAAGAGCAGGATTTAATGGGATGATGCGTTTTAATAATAAAGGACATTGGAATATCCCGTTCTGCAAAAAACCAGACCGTTTTGCACAAGCATATATTACAAAAATTACAAATCAGGTTGCAACGGTTTCTCAAATAATTCAGTCTGAACCCGATTGGACTTTTCATAACAAATCATTTGCCGAAATCATTCCATTGGCAACCGAAAACGATATTATTTATTGCGACCCACCATATCACGGCAGACACGTTGACTATTTTAATGGATGGACAGAGCAGGACGAAGAACTTCTATTCAACTTGTTAAGCGAAACAAAAGCAAAATTTATTCTTTCAACTTGGCATCATAACGATTGGCGACAAAATGAAATGATTGAAAAGTTTTGGAATAAATTCAACGTAGTTACTAAAGACCATTTTTACCATAATGGTGGTAGTATTGAAAACAGAAGGACAGTTGTAGAAGCATTAGTTTGTAATTTCAACACAGACCATTTTGACCAACATAACCACGGACTAAAAGAAAAGGCGAAAATAGAACAATTAGAAATAAACTGGACAACGTGAAAGAAGCACTGGGCATAACAGGCGTTTGGCAAAAAAGCGGGTTCAGTGCTTAAATGAAGCCTTGTGCTTCGTATCAAGTTCAGTGCTGGCAGACAGTTTAGTGCTTCGAAAACCGCTTCTTCGCCAAGCGCCAAAACGTTGTACGACATGGCACCACAATATTTTTTATTCCGCATTTTTAGTAAAGTTTGTTAACGTCGGTAATTGATTTGCTTCGAGTTTTGGTTGCTTTATCCTCTTATCACGCCTGAATTTAATCGCGCAGTGATTTTAGG
>JAYRXL010000007.1:0-88223 GCA_041917555.1 Flavobacterium sp.
ATAAGTCGTGGTTGCCGTATTGTTCAATGCCGGTGACCAAGTTCCGGTAATACCATTATTGGACGTAGTTGGCAATGCTGCTAAGGCGTCACCATTACAAATCGTTGCTACTTGCGTGAAAGTAGGTACTATTAAAGGGTTAACGGTAACATTTAATGTGGTTACTACTGCACATTGCCCGGCATTCGGTGTAAAGGTGTAAGCGGTAGTTCCAACAACAGAAGTATCTATGTTTGCGGGCGACCAACTTCCGGTAATACCCTCGTTAGAAGCAGCAGGCAATAGAGGAGCCGGATCACCTTGACAAGGTGGCACAATCGCATTAAATGTTGGTGTTGAATTCGAGTTGGTGATGGTAATTGACAGAGAAACAATTTGAGCACACTGTCCTAAATCCGGTGTAAAAATATAGGTAGTTGTTCCGGCAGTAGTGTTATCAATAATTGAAGGCGACCATGTACCGGTAATACCGTTAGTAGAAGTTGTGGGTAAAGCAGGAACCGGCGTATTAATACAATAAGGTCCCATTGGGTTAAAAGCAGGAACAACATTTGGAGGTGTCACAATTAAATTAAATGTAACAATTCCAAAGGATGCAGGATTTGCTATTTCTTCGACACGCACAAAAATAGTTTGCGGGTTTGACGTATTTGGATAGGCATTTGGAGTACCAATAGCGCCTGTATCTCCATTTGCATCGGCTAAGGTTGTATGAAACGTAACATTATAATCCGCAGGATTTAATGGATTCAATATAATAGGTATTTGCGGATTAAGATTAAACACCTCTACTCCATCTTGAGACGGATCATCACATAATGTCAAATCAGAAGGTACATTAAGGGTATTTAGAATAAAGGAACGTGTTTCAGTACAATTGTTCCCTGATGCGTCATCTACGATAGACATATAAACAACTTCACCATTAGTTCCTGCATAGGCAGCTTGACCGGCTATCGGTGCGTTTACATTTTGGGCATCAGTTAAATTATGGTGATAATCTATTAAATAATCTGAAGGGGATTGTCCGTTTAATACAATAGGCGTATTCACCGGAAGGTTAAAAATACCATTCGGACTATAAAGATTTACCGGATCTGCAATAGGGAGAGGTGGTAAAAACTCTACCAACATATCATCTGTTTGTTGACAACCTCCTGCAAAATTTACCGTAACCGTGTACAAACCGGGTTGTGTTATTATATAGCTGTAATTAGTTGCTCCAATAATTGGCACTCCATCCAATGACCATTGATAAGAAGCTCCCGGTATTGGTTGAGCTCCTGCTCTTACTTCACGAGAACCCTGATTACATATTGCAGAGCCATTGGCAATTGTAAAATCGTTTAAATTTTCAAAACCGGAACCAACAACACCTGATATAGTAGCAGCACCAATATTAAAACTACCGGCTCCTAAAAAAACAGCAGAATCTAAAATATTGTCATTTCGATCGGCTACGACCAATTTAATGTGATAAGTGTTATAAGGAATTACAGCCGAAGAAGCTGTCATTTTTACGGTATGCCCGTTGAAATTTATAGGAGCTAAATTTGGGTTTAAACCCGGTGCGGGAAGCTGGTAATATTTGTCGAAATAAGCCTGATTTGCAGAAGCACACCCCGCATTAAAAGCATTATTTCTAATAGTAACTACTGAAATTGGGGTTGTTGTAGCGGGAATTAATGCTAAGTTGGTTGTTGGGGTACCAGCAGAGACATTCGTAAGAAAAAAAGCAAAAGCATCTGAAAACGTACATTGATAGGTGCCATATTCTTCTGAAGCAAATAAGAAATCAAAACTCATCGTATCCGTTAATGGCACAAAATCAAACTCCAAAATACTTGCATTGTTGTAGGATATTAATCCTGCATCAATACCCAAACCATCGATATAATTAAACAATTGATTATCGCCAGGCCAAGCATTTGTACCCCCACTTGAGGTGGTATTGTTAGGACCCGGAACATCATTAACAAAACCCGATGTAAGAACAACTCCGGCATTGAGCGGAAAATTGGGATTTGTATTGGTAAAATACCCTATTCCGTTTACTGAACCAAAGTTAGTTCCGGTACTCCAAGTAATATTAGATACTGTACCGGCACAAGCACCTCCGCCTGTCCCGGAACCAAAAAGAACATCTGTAACCAATTGAGGAACAGTATATGTTGTTGTATTAACGTTAACCGGCTGTGCTTTTAGCAAAAGACCGAAAAACGAAAAAAACAAGGTTAAAGTAATTCTTTTCATAATTTTATTGGTTTGGTTAGATCAACATTTGTAAAATGTTAATTAATTGTTTAAAATCCCCAAATATAAGTATTACTCGCTTATAAGTTTGTTAAATTTGTGGAAAAAATCATCTTTCTCTATGAAAATTTCAATTAAAGAAACGCAAAATCCAACAATTATCAAATTTGAGTTTGACACGTTTATCGCGAAAGGACAAAATTTTGAATTTAAAAATATAGATGAGGCAAAAAACGCGCCTTTAGTACAAAAGTTATTTTACCTTCCCTTTGTAAAAACCGTTTACATTTCCGGAAATTTTATAGCAATAGAACGTTTTAGCATTGTGGAATGGAAAGATGTTCAGGAAGAGGTGGCCAGCCAAATTGAAGCATTTATAGCTGGCGGTGGTCAAATTTTACTCGAAAACGAAAAAGTGGCTAAAACGCCTGTAACCATTTATGGCGAAACAACCCCTAACCCATCTGTGCTTAAATTTGTTGCCAATAAAAAACTAACTCCCAAACCATTAGAGTGTAAAAACATTGATGAAACAAAAGCGTCTCCATTGGCAAAATCGCTTTTCAGTTTCCCGTTTGTAAAGGAAATTTTTATTGATGAAAATTACATCTCTATCACTAAATATGAAGTGGTTTCTTGGGACGAAATCACGCTGGAATTACGTACATTCATCAAAAATTATATCGAAAACGGCGGAACAGTGGTCGACGAATCGTTGCTTGAAAATTCGGTAAAACAAGAAAAACAGGAGATTCGTAATTTTGACAATTTAGATACCACCTCGCAACAAATTGTAAATATTTTGGAGGAATATGTAAAACCTGCAGTTGCAGCTGACGGCGGTAATATTTTATTCGACTCTTATGACCAAAACACCAAGCAGGTTAAGGTAGTGCTACAAGGTTCTTGCAATGGCTGTCCTTCTTCTACTTTTACTTTGAAAAACGGTATTGAAAGCATGCTGAAAAACATGCTAAACGACAATGAAATTGTTGTTGAGGCCTTAAACTCTTAATCATCAACTATGAAAACCAAACAAAAACTTAGATTTGCAACTCTTCTCTGCTTTGCACTAATAATGACTCAATGCAAAAAAGCGGAAACGGTTGATTTTAAAAAGTTGACCGAAACTTATTTTCACGACAAAAATGTACTTAATCCTCTTGAAGCTACACAAAATGGCCAAAACGAGTTTAATGCGCAGCTTCAGTTTGAAATGACCGATTCATTCCGGAAAAAGCAGGAAGATTTCTACAACAATTACCAGAATAAGCTTTCCGCAATCGACTATGAATCGCTGTCCGATGAAGAAAAAGTGAGTTATGATATCATCAAGTGGGAAGTAGAAATAGGAAAAGACCTTTTAGCTCAGAAATCGAATTTAATGCCGATTCACCAATTTTGGGGAACGCATTTGACCATGGGACAATTTGCCAGCGCCGAAAGTGCGCAACCTTTTGCCACTGAAAAAGATTACACCGACTTCTTGCAACGCATGGAAAAATATGCCGTATGGATGGATTCGGCTATGGTGTATATGAAAAAAGGGATTGATGCCAAAATGGTTTTACCCAAATCGCTCACTGTGAAAGTGATTCCTCAGTTCGAAGACATGATTACAGCTAAGGTAGAAGACAATCTTTTTTATTCTTCTATTAAAAAATTTCCAAAGTCAATTTCTGCTCAAAAGCAGCAAGAGCTTACTCAAAAATACACGGCCGTAATTACAACTAAATTGATTCCTCAATTTCAAAAAATGACCAATTTTTTGAAAAATGACTATCTACCTGCATCGCGCGAAACAAGCGGAATTGGAAGTTTAAGCAATGGCGATTCACTTTATAAAGTTTATGTTAAGCAGTGGACAACAACCGATATGACTCCTGAAGAGATTCATGAATTGGGTCTCAAAGAAGTGGCCCGTTTGAAAGCCGAAATGGAAAAAGTGAAAAATCAAGTTGGTTTCAAAGGTACCATAGTTGAGTTTTTCGACTTTGTTCGTAATAACCCAAAACTAAAACCGTTTAAAAGTCCGGAAGAAGTTTTAGCAAATTTTGAACGCATTCACAGCATTATAAAACCAAACGTAGACAAGCTTTTTGCGTTGCAACCCAAAACCGGTTTTCAAATACGCCGCACCGAAAAATTCAGGGAACTTACTGCCAGCCCGGAGTATGTGCAGGGCGCTGCCGACGGCTCAAGACCGGGCACTTTTTATGTTCCTATTCCGAATGTAACAAATTACAACTTTTATGGTGATGAGGATTTGTTTTTACACGAAGCAATACCCGGGCATCATTTTCAAATATCACTTCAACAGGAAAACGAAAAGTTACCTGATTTTCGAAAATTCAATTGGTTTGGGGCCTATGGCGAAGGATGGGCTTTGTATACCGAAAGTTTAGGTCCGGAACTTGGACTCTATAAAGACCCTTACCAATACTTTGGAATGCTGGGCAACGAAATGCTCCGTGCTGTTCGATTGGTTGTTGATACCGGACTTCACAGTAAAGGTTGGACACGCGAACAAGCTATTGCTTATGGGTTGAATAACTTGGCTGAAAACGAGTCTGTAATTGTTCAGGAAATTGAGCGTTATATGGCTGTACCGGGTCAAGCTTTGTCTTATAAAATAGGCCAACTTAAAATTATTGAATTACGTAAAAAAGCGGAAAAAGACTTAGGGAAGTCGTTCGACATTCGTAAATTTCATCAAATTGTTTTAGAATCCGGGGTGATGCCTTTGGCATTATTGGAAAAAAAAGTAAACCACTGGATTGCTTCTGAAAAAAACAAATGATTCATATTTCAAAAAAATAATCTACAAAATAAAAAAAGCTCCGCACGCGGAGCTTTTTTAGTGTCAAAATGCTAAAAACTTGAGTTTATTCTGGAAATAGTTATTGCTTTACGTTATACAATTAGGCACTGACTTTATCTTCCATTTTTCGAAAATCAATCGGGTTGCCCTCCGCATCAAAAAATTGATACCTGTATTTCAGTTTCCCGTTCAGTTCTTCAATATCTACATGCATTTGATAAAACCCGCCATTCCATTCAATAATAATATCATAATAATAATCGCCAACACCAAAACTGGTTGGTAAATTACTTACATACACCAGTTTTTTGCTTTTCATATTCAAAGTATTAACTTCAATATTATTATAGGCTCCAACATCTTCGTTGTCGAAAGTTCTTCCCATATAGCTGTACTCACTGGGCATCTTTTTAACCTTTCGGTCCACATTGTCGTTATAAATATCTTTCACCGAAAAAATCACATCTTTAAGCGAAATTTTACCCACATTCAACAAGGAGAACTTTAATTGATGGTTGTGCATCATACGTTGTCCTTTTTTACGATTATCCACTACCTCGGCGCCTTCACCTAAGTCGGAATGGGTTATTTCAACGATTGGGATATTTTCTCCGGTTACCGTATTGAACAGTTCCGGTTTGCTTTCGGCTTCTTTATCAGTAGAAGCATAGCGTTCTTTGGTTTCGCGAATTTCATTGCTCAACACATCTATTTTTTTGTTAGCAATATCAATCTCTGTTCGGGTAAAATCGAGCGAATCATCGCTGCCATTACTCGATTTATAAAGTGAAAAAACCGAACCGATTATTAGAGCACAACCGATTAGCGCAAGTAGTAATGTCATCATAGCCGAATTCTTTTTCATCTTTGACGTATAAACTATAGAAGTCTGATACCTGTAGTGCCAAGAGCTTAAACTAAGCACCAGTACAAATTTAAGCTACAGCGCTATTCAATCTGAAAGTCAAAAAAGAAGTTCTTAACAGAAAAAAGCGTGGTTATCAACAGCGTTTTGTATTGGGAAAATCGGGTTTTAGTTCAGCTCTTAATAATCAAAATACCAGTTAAACAAATCGCATCGCAATCCTATGGAAAACCAAGTAGTGGTTTCCGCAAAGTCAGTTAGCGTATCCGTATTGGGTTTAAAATCCCTAAAGATAAACCGTCCAAACAACTTCATATTGGTTTGTGGATTGAGTAAGTATCCTGCCTGTAAATCGGCTATAAAAACGTTGGTTTTATTGCCTTGCCCAACTGTAACACCGGTATCGGCATAGCGTTGGTCATCATAATCCCGATAGATATTTCCTCCATAATTACTTCCGGACGCATCAAAATCCAAGCCTCGTTCACCAATAGAAAATAAAGCATCGGCAAAATAACGCCCTTTATGGTAGCGGGCGATGGCCACCATTTCGCGTAAATTGGCACCCCAACCATGTCCTAAACTCTGGTTATTGTGACCGTAATTGGTCAAAACTTCGCTGTGGGCATATACATAAGGCCGAATATGATTGTATTCGATCTGAAGCAATAAATCTTTCACGCCAAAGGCATGGTAATATTTTCCGCCAATTTGATATGCAAATTTATTTTTCCAACTGTTGTTTCCGTTTTTGACTTCGCCCAATGAAAATTCGTCCAACAAAAATTGCCCATAAAAATTAAAGCTATTATTGTATTTAAACTTGGTCGTTAAACCCAAAAGTGCATTTCCTGAACGAGACGAAGAAGCAAATTCTACCGCGCGATAAAAGATAATCGGATTCACAAAACTCATATCGAATCCGCGGTTATTTTGATTACTCCACACAACCGACTCAAAGAAGCCCAAGTTGAGCCGTTTACTTACATTCCAACTTAAATAATGACTGGCAGCAAATTTAGTGGCATACGTACGATCGACAGTTACGCTGTCGCGCACATCTTTGAGCCACATATAGGTATTGGTATATTTTATTTTCCAGAATTTGGTATTAATCTTAAAATAAGGATAAGGACTGGCCACATCACTAAATAAAATGGAACGATAGCCGTCACCAATAAAATTTCTGCTGTAGCCCAATTGCAAATCAAAAAATGCAGAAGGTGCAAAAGTAAGATTTGCTTCAGCCAACGGGAAATCAAAAGCGTCTGTCTTAAAATCTTTAGCGATGCCGATGCCGGGAATAATGGCCGGGTTACCACCTGAAGGCCGCATAGAAACAGCTAAGCGGTTGTAATAATCAGCAAAGCGGCCCTGACTTTCAAAAATTGTGGTGGTAAAATTTAGTTGTTTGCCCAAACCACCTCGAATTTGAACACCTCGCGTATTCACATAAGTAAAATCGGTTGTTGAGGGATCGCTTTTCCCTAACTGCAAATCAAAAATCGGATTAAGCGTAAACCAATAGTTTTCGCCCTGAATTTCGACCATATTTTCATTCCAAACTTTTCTTCCCCACCATGATTGACGCGTTTTAACAAGTTGGCGAAAAGCATCAGACAAATTATAATACTTGGCAACCTCCTCGTAGGTATACGGTTTAGATGCCGTATGATTATTTGTTCCCACCTGATTCAGCTCCGGATCAAATTGCGCATAATAACTGTGCGAAAAAGGAATATTGAGGTGACTTGTAAATTGGGGATTATCAAATTTTTTGTAAACCAAATTATCAAACTCCTTATTTTCATTTTGGGAAACTTGATACCCTCCTTTTTTTGGCACTGAAGCTTCGGTTGTTGGAACTTCCGGAGTGAGCTGTGTTGCTGTTTCGGAAGGATTTTGCAACGGAATAGGAATACGCAAAGAATATTTAGAATACGTAGGATTACCATTGTAAAGTGGCGGTTTAACTTTTGGCAAAAGAGCAAAAACACGATGCGTTTCGGTTACGAGTAATTCATTTACAGCATCCACATGTTGCACCTTAATATCGCCTTTATCGGAAACTTCAAACAACACATTAACAGCTGTTTTTAGTTCTTCAGAACCTGACGGAACTTTAAAATTTGTATAAACAAATTGTTGCACTTCAAAATAAAAACAATTTTGCAATTCAACACCCTGTTTACCTTCACAATTAGGGAACACAGGAAATTGCTCACTTTGTTTCTGCCCATAAACGGCAAAAGAAAAAACTGTAATTACTATGTAAAATAAGTTCCGCATCATTCAAAATGTATTAATAACTGCTATCCGCTACTTGGCCGTTTGCTATGGCTTTGGCAGAAGAAGTTCCGATTCGTTTAACGCCCAGGTTTATCATTTCGACAGCTTCCTCGTAAGTACGAACTCCGCCGGCAGCCTTTACAGGAAGTGGTGAGCTATTTTCCAACATAATGATGATAGTATGAACCGTAGCTCCGTTTGGCAAACCGTTTTCTGTTTTATAAAATCCGGTAGAGGACTTTACAAAAACCTGCTGGTAGGCATCCTCTTTAAAATTGGCAATCACAACATTTTTTATCAGTGCACACAATTGAATAATTTGCGTGTCGTTGAGCGCTGCCACCTCGATGATCCATTTCACAATTTTATGATGGTCTAAACCGATTTTTGTCCCTTGCAAAATTTCCTCTTTTACCAAATCGATATCACCGCTTTTAAACGCCTCATAATTGCAAACAAAATCCAAGTCATCGGCACCGTCTTCGATTGCTTTTTTGGCTTCGTCCAATTTGGCAGACAAACTATATGTCCCTTCATGAAAACCGATAACCGTTCCAATTGTAACAGGCGATTTTGCGGCATCAATCATTTTTCGAGCTGTGGCAACCTGATCGGGACGAATCATTATCAATTTAAAGTTTTCATCAATAGCCTCCTGAATAAAACCGTGTACGACTTTATTATTTTCTTCAACAGACAAATTTGCTTGTTCGGGCGTTTTTAAATACGTTGAGTCAAGATACGTTCTGACATTCATGGGAATAATATTTATGTAAAGATAAAAAACGAAGTGATACTATTTTGAAAGTGGAGGTTGGTTTCTTGAAACATAATTGGAGAAAACCCACATACCCAAAAAAGCACCAAGAGAATTTGCAAGTGCATCATGCCAATCTGAACTGCGGTGGTTGTGCATTAGTCCCTGAATACACTCCATTAAAATGCCATATAGAACAAGTACAATTACTAATTTAAACTTATATTTTCTGTAGGGATTTTTTGAAAAAAAAACCAGTCCCCACAAAATATAGAGTAAAAAATAAAAGACAAAATGAGCCATTTTGTCTTTATAAGGTATTTTAAATGAACTTCCGAGACCTCCCACATCAGCCAAACTTAACCAAGTAACGGTTACCGTCCAGACCAAAGCAATAAGAAAGTACACATTGGATTTACGCACCAATAAGCTCTTTGTATTCATCACTAGTTAACAATGAATCCAATTCAGAAGCATCGGCTATTTTAACTTTAACCATCCATCCGTCTCCGTAGGGGTCTTTGTTTACACTTTCAGGGTTGGTTTCCAAACTGTCATTAAATTCAAAAATTTCGCCTGAAACCGGCAAAAACAAATCGGACACCGTTTTTACAGCTTCAACTGTTCCAAAAACTTCGTCTTTAGCTAAGGTTTGATCGAGTGTATCAACTTCAACATAAACGATATCGCCTAATTCGCTTTGCGCAAAATCAGTAATACCTACAGTAGCAACATCACCGTCTACAGACACCCATTCATGATCTTTGGTGTATTTTAAATTGGATGGAATATTCATAATCGTTTTTAATTTGTTTGTTTAATAATTTTTGTCAAATGTATCACTTCTGATGTGTACTACAAAATGATATTCATCAGTTTAGTTTCCAAAATTGTAGCGTAACGTTAATCCGGAACGAATATTCGTTAACGGGAATGAGGTAGAAATAACCGCTTGCGAGAACTGATGGTCATAGAAAAATATGGCTGTCAGGTTTTTACTAAATGAATAATCGGCTGTTAATTTAGCTGACCAAACGTTTTGACCTCCTGCTAATTGGTTATTGTCATAATCCAAATAGCGAACAATTGTTTTATTATTTCGGTACGAAACATCCACTTTAAAGTTAATATCACTTTTTATAATTCCGGTTGGATTATCTGCAAAGCGAGAATTAATAACCACATCTTTAATACGATAACCAAACCCAAATACATATTCAATCCCTTTAACTTCGGTTAACAGATTATTATCAAAGCTTAATGATAAGGCTCTGTCGCGTTTCATCTCGGCCAAAATTTTGAAGGCGTTTTTGGTTTCAAAATCAATGCGCATTAGCGGACTAAACTGCTCTACAAGATTTATATTTCCGATGATGGTTTCCGGATTAAAATTACCTCCCGTATCATAACCATTTGGATTTTCGATGAACGCAAAATTAGAACGGAATGAGTTAATGGTATACGAGGCTTTATAACTGTGTTGTATTGAAAAACGTTTGAACTTTTCTTTGAAGAAGTTCAATTTCATTAATCCCGTATATTTAATATTCCAGTTAGGCAATGGAATATCGCGGAACGGGCTAAAGGAAATTTTCTTGGCAAATTCTCCATTACCATGATCTTTTAACCCAATACCGGTGTAGGCTGCCAAAAACGAAGGGATTAAAACAGCCTGACTGTTTTTTCCAAAGCCTACAGGGTATCCATCCGCATTTAGTGGATACGCGGTAGTTCCATAATACTCTTCTGCCAAGCGATTTGCAATAATAATACGATTATTTCGGAACTGGTCAAAAGCGGAGGATGTTAATTCATCACTTTGTTTGAACGAAGTTCGAAGCATAATAGTAGAAATAGCAAAATTACCGGTAGTATAGGGCGAACGTGAATTATAGGTACCATCGAAAGAAACGTCGTATTGCTCCGAGAAATTCGTGGCATAGGTACGGCTACCGTTTAGGTCAATTTTTAAATCGGTTATGGGTTCAAGATTCGCTGTAAAAGATAATTTGCGGTTTAAAACCTGCGTAAAACTTTGGTTAAATTCAGGATACATTGTTAACCAACCGCGTTGTGCAGCTTCAAAACGAACTTCATCCTGAAGACCAAAAGCAAATCCGAGTGTAGGTTTTGACGTTCCCAAGAATCCGATAGAAGGCAAATAACCCGGAAGTACTGTCCCCTGACTTTCGGTATAATCTACTTGGAACGTTTTCAAGCTCATCAAAATTCCTTTCCCAAATTTAAGAAACTTATTCTCTTCTTGTTGAACTGTTGCCTGAGCCGTCACTTTTTCACCTGGTTTAGGCGGAGCTGTTGGTTTTGAATTGGTTACTTTTTTTACTTTTTTCACCAAACCGATATACTTGTAAAAGGCATCCATATTAAAGGTTCCGTTTAAACGATGAGAACCATTATTTTGGATGGTGTTTCCTAAATTATAACCATCAATCGAAGCCAAGGCCAACGAAGCACGTTGCCAACTGTAGTCCCCGGTGTAGGTATATGATGATTTAATAAAAGAAAGGAACGGAATTTTACTTAACGGTAAATCATAATTTACAGTTAACTGCTGGTTATGTTGATTTGGAGTACCAATATTCCAATAATCTGTCCAAATAGTATACGAATTATCCGGCTCATTATTTTCGTTCATATAATTACGAACGATATTCATAGAAGAGGCGGTAAAGTTTAATTTCAAGGCTTTTGTTAAATTATAATTAAAGCCATATTGGTAATTAAACAAATAATTTCTTCGGTATAAATCGCCCAGCCCAATACCTTCAACGTCAACCAAACGGAATTGTTGTTTATTGAACTGACGGTTAATATTGGAACTAAAAGAGATATTGGAAGGAAGGTAATTGAAATTAAAATCTTTCAACAGTTTCCAGTAGTCGCTTTTAGAGAAGGCTTTTGTTTTTTTGAACGGTTCAACCGATTTACTTTGGAATGCAAAGGTGTAATCAACCGCTGTGTTTACCTGTTGATCAATATAATGCTCAACTTCGTAGTTGTGTTTTTCAACTTCATTGTATGAATAAGAAAGTGTTAGGTTTTCAGGGTCGTAAAAATGCTGTTTTTGTTTGTCTCCTCTTTCCTTTTTTACCCCAATAAAATTGACACTTCTGCGTTTTGTATAATCCACTGCACGATTTCGGATGTTGTTTCGTTCCTCCTCATTATCGGTATTGTCCAACAACACATCCAATTCGATATCTTGGTTATACGGATCGTACTTAGGTGTTATCGTTTCTTCACCAACAGAATAATTAAAAGGAAGATTGATATTCCATTTTTTGGGCAACAATTTACCCAAACTAAAGTTGGTTACCACATTGTACTGTTGAACATCCTCAATACTGCGTTCCGTAGGGCCTTGCTCTAAAGAACCAAATCCAGAAGTGCTTTTACGTCCGGTTGCCGAAATGGTTGCAAAATCGGCGAAATTAGTATCCATATTCACCACGGCGGCCATACCTCCTTTGTTATCCATATCGGCTACACGCAACTCGTTGAACCAAACCTCACCGCCGATAGTTTCCGGAGATGATGTGGCATCTGTGCGGTTTTTTATACCCAACATTAATGTTCGCACCATACCAAAATTAGGATTCCCTTTAACCCCTAATCGCAATTTATTAGGCTTATTTGCCAATGAAGGATCTAATTCATCTTCGTTGTAATACAATACACCATCCGGAGAAGTAGTTACTTCAGACATGGCTTTCACCTTAAGTTGGGTCAGAAGTTCCAGAGCCAAATCAATTTCATTCACATTAGGCCAAATCTCTTCTTGACTGCGTGCGGTTGGAGCGCATATTTTAAGCGGAAGTTCCACTTCGTAGTAGTTATTGGTAAAGTCGTTACCAAAACGAATAAAACCTACCATCTGATCATCACTAACCGAACTTAAGTCATTGGCTAATGCTTCTGCATGAAGGAACATTTTTAGTTTTTTAAACTGACGCATGTCTACATTCACACTTTTGAAAACCGCTCTTGAGTCACCTGCCTGTAATCCATTGGTACCGGAAACACGCAATGAAAGCGATTGCTCATTTTGGTTGATGATGGTATTGTTGTTATTTAGTTGTTCACGTTCCACTCCGGGAGGCATTACATACGGGATTGGAACTCTGGAGCCATTTTCTTGAATATTAACAGCTTGCGCTTCAAAAATAGTTCCATCATCGTCCGGATCATCCGGTGGATATTGAAGTGAATTGGTATAACGTCTCCATTCCCCACGCACTAAATCAAGTGAACCAAAACGCAGTGTAATCGGCTCAGAGAAACCGGTTACAAAAACCCGCATAAAACGAATGGAACGGAAATCGGATATACCTCCTACTTTGCTTTCAAATTCAGTAACAGGAATTTTAAACTGAATCCACTGTGCACTGGTTGGATTGGTTCCCGGAGGGAGATTACTGGCTTGCGCTTGACGGAAATCAGTAATGAAATTACTACCAACATTGGCTTCGGTTAACGCTGTTGGATTTATATCAACGCTATATTCATAATAAGCGTTGATTGTATTCATGGTGTTGTCTCTGTTTAGATCTTCCACATCGGGCATCGTAGTAGAACCCCGGTTATCATCTGTAACCTCGGTAGGTGAATTTCCTTGTGTATTGTTGTATGCTTTATATCGATTTACAACATCACCCCCGGGTATCTGCAAAAAGTATTGGTAATTATCGGCAGCTGGATCCGGATTGGCAGCGAAAGAAGTATACTTTGCCGCTTCGGCTGCATCACCCAAACCATCATACCCCACATCTTGAAGACTACGGTTGGTCGTATCTGCATCGAAAGCATAAATCAACGATTGTGAAGCAGGAACTGTACCCCAGTTCGTATCAAATGTAGGTTGATTTGCGCCTCCGTTTGGTAAACCGTTTTCGTATTGTTTCCGTCCGTCTTTCAAAACATCTTCGGAAATTTCTCCTAAATTGAAATAGATTTTCCCAACGTTTGTACTATTGGCTTGTTGCGAGGGATTCCCCGGATCGTAATATGGATTCAACAACCAGAATTGTATGTACTCCACGTTGGATTGCTCAAAGTTTGTGGAGTTAATGGCT
Organism: Flavobacterium sp.; assembly: GCA_041917555.1. GTDB lineage: Bacteria > Bacteroidota > Bacteroidia > Flavobacteriales > Flavobacteriaceae > Flavobacterium. The sequence continues at coordinate 14,079 of JAYRXL010000007.1, forward strand.
CGTGTAATTCCACCAAAATTATCTTGCGGCGAAGGCAATGTATTGCTCGATGCAGCAGCAGGATTAAAGTTGTAAGGACCACGTTCTGCCGGGAAAAAAGACAAATCAAAGGTGTTTACTACTTGCGATTGCCCTTGGGCTATTTCAAGATTAGGGAAAATTTCCTCGTTATAAATTCTTCGGGTTTTATTATATCCTAAATCCAAAACAGAAACATCGGAAGGTCGTTGTGTATAGAAGATTGGATCGATGGTATACCATGCCAAACGCGCTCTTTTATACCCATAACTTAAATCATTGGCATCACCTCCAAAATCATCGTAAATATCGGAAGGAACATTAACCGTTGGTCGGGAAGGCGTTGCCGAAAGATACCATGAAAGCGGTGAACGCATATCGATATTACTTTGTGAGCCTTCAAAATCTTCTACATAGATGGTAGATTCACCCTGAAACTGGTCAGCTTTAGGGGTATCAGGTCTCAAATAGGCAATTTCCCCACGGAACGAAAAGTTGGAAGGTACATCGGTATCAATGTTGGGCAATTTATTAACCAAACGCGTAAAGAAAGGTACTTCTGTTGAAAAATTGGTGTTTAAACCAAAGATGGTATTGTTAACTGATTCCTGTCCGTAATTCGATTTTTGGGTGAAAGGTCTTTCAGTCATTTTTAGCATGGTTGCCCCAACCAAAAACTTATCATTGAATTTATGCTCGATATTAACCCCAAAAAAACGACGTGTTTGCTGACCAAAAACAGAGTTGTTTTCAACCGAAACTTGTATCGGCGTATTGGAAGCCTGAAGTGAAGGGTCTAAAATCTGAACCCTTCCTGCTTGGTAATTAACCGTATAATCCACACCTTCTACCAAAACACGCCCGTTGGCTGTTACAACCACAGAACCTTTAGGTACATTGTAGGCCCCTATTGGGATACCATCACCCCCGGCCGATTTATAGCGACCGCGCAATTGGAATTTATTTTTATCTGCATCTTGTAATGAGGCCGCTTGAGTTGAACGGTACATCGTGGTAAATACATACTTATTTTGATTTGGGTTGTAGGTATTTACATCATCATAAATTTCGGAAGCCAATTTTAATTTTTCAAAAAGTGTTTTACCGAAAGGCTCAACGGTGGTAAAAATTAATCGCCCGTTTTGTTGATCAACCGTAAGTCCCGGTATAAAATCGAAAAATCCGTCACCGCGATTTTGTGGGTCGTTGTTATAATTTAATTTATCAACGTTAAATACATTGAGCAACGGCGTTTCAGTAACCTCATTGCCCGGAGCCGGGTTAGTAGGAAAAGGAGTTCCGGTTACCGGAGTAATGTAGTTTAATGGAGATGGGTCTGTATATAAAATATTAAATCTGAAATCTTCCTGAGACAATTGATACCCTCCCGGAATCTGATAGATATTTTTCATCATCAGGTTCCAAATGGGTTTTTCAACATTTGTCAGGTTACTTTTCAGCAATTTCAAAATCAGGGTTTGTGTAGCCGGGATACCGTCGCTAACTTGTGTCGCTTCGGCACCATCGGTACCAAATTCCCCAACCTGATACACTTCATCACCAATTGTATATTCGTAAGCAACAGCTAAAACTTCGTCGTTGGCTAAGCGTTGTTGAAGCGAGATATAACCCAATTGCGGATGATAGGTAAATTCAGAAGAACTTAATTTTCTGGCATTTTCCAATTTGGAGTAATCCAAACCTTCACTAACTGCTACTGTGTTGTTAAACCCGTCGCTTGCCGTAACTATTTCACGGATGTTATTGTTTAGAAGTGCAGCCGCCTGGCCTATTAGTTCCGGATTATAATTATTGTTGCCATTATCAGAAGGAGTATCTACCGGCGTTGCATTGAAAAGCAATGGATAGTCCGTCGGATTGGTAGCTATAATTTTGTCATCCGCGATTCCGGACAAACGTGATTCTCCCAAATCCTGAATAGCAATAATATTTCTGAAATTGTTATTGGCTGTAGTAACCCTGTTTTGGCGGTTAGTTACCCACACATCGATACGGGTAATTTGAACACGACTATCAATATACGGGTATCGAAGCAATGCTTCGTCGTATTTATTTCTGAAATATTGCGAAAGGAAGAAGTGTCTGTCGGCATCATAATCTAAAGCGAACAATTCAAAATCCTGAACGGTACCGCCTCCTTGAGCTGTAACCGATCGTGTTTGTGATTTTTGCTCAGAAAAGACTCCGGTTACTGTAGTTTTACCAAATTGCAATTGCGTTTTAACCCCAAACAAACTTTGAGCACCTCGCACCAAAGAATTGTTGAGTGGCATACTCACATTACCTATTTCAATTTTTTGAATGATATCATCTTCCGTGGGAGCATATTCTAACTTAATCAGGTTTTGAAACGCGAAAGTAGATTCTGTGTCGTAATTAGCATTCACATTCAGTCGAGTTCCCACTTTTCCGGTTAAACTCATACTAATGCGTTGGTCAAAGTCAAAGGTAGTTGTGGTTCGATTTCGTGGCGAAAAAGCCGGATTATCTTGTTTGGTATAACGAACCCCCAAGTCCATTTCGACCGAACCGGTTGGTTTTACATCGATGGTATTGGAACCAAATATAGTTTCGAAAAAATTGGAATTAACATAATAACGAGGCAGTAAATCCTTCTTATCCTTATCAGACCCCTCTTTTTTCCCTTCAATAGCAGCCGATTTTTTTTGAAAATAAGCGCGCATGGATTCTTTTAATACTAAATCCTGATACTCTTTAGGCGTTAATATAATAGGATAATTAATATTAAACCCTTGGAAAGTGCTGGTATAAATGTAACGGTCTGTAACCGGATCATAGGTGTAAGCATCAACGATGCTTGGCGGGTTATTTAATTTGATTGCACCCAGAGAACTACCTGTTTTTACAGAATCTTGTTCCTGTTCATTTTCCTGAGCAACGGCACTAAATCCAAACAACATCACACAGAGCATGATTATGTTTCTTAGTTTAACCGATAGACCTTCAATTATTTTTGTTTTCAAGAATTATAAATTTTTTAATGCTTGTTTGATTAGGGTTTCTACAGACGCATTAGGGTACTCGCGGAGTACTTTTTCGACTGCTTTTTCTGATGCTTTGCGTACAAAGCCCAACACCTCCAAAGCAGATAACGCTTCTTCTCGGTTTGTATTGCCTGAAACCGATGAAACTTCATCCAAATCGTATATTTTTAACACTTTATCTTTTAAATCCAAAATCGCGCGTTGCGCCGTTTTACCACCTATTCCTTTGATTGACTGAATGGTAGCAACATCGCCCGAAGCTAAAGCCTGAATAATTTGTTTAGGCTCCAGCGAGGAAAGCATCGTACGTGCAATTCCGGCTCCTATTCCAGAAACAGTCAATAACATTTTAAAAATTTCACGTTCTGATTTTTCCACAAAACCATACAAAGAGTGGGCATCTTCTTTGATAATCAGATGCGTAAACAATTTAATAAAGTCTGTTTCTGGCAGCAGCGAATAGGTATGAAGGGAAATATGAATATGGTACCCTACCCCATTGCAGTCTATTACTACTTCGGTTGGCGATTTTTCAGTTAATTTTCCCTGTATGTGTGCTATCATAAATCTAAAACGCTATTCAAATATAACAAAAAACTGTAATCTACAGTAAATTGCCCGATTTTACTCATGAATTTACGTTCATGTTTTTAATTTTTTTTGCTTTTTCTTGCGCATCAACAACTGCTACAGCCGACATGTTAACCATTTCTTCCACACTGGCTCCCAGCTGAAATACGTGTACCGGTTTATCCATTCCCATGACGATAGGCCCGATAGAATCAACTTTATAGAGTTCTTTGAGCAATTTATAGGTGATATTAGCCGATTCGAGGTTGGGGAAAATTAAGGTGTTTACTTTTTTTCCGGCCAACTTAGAAAACGGGAATTTTTGTTGTAACATATCCGGATTTAAAGCAAAATCGGTTTGGATTTCGCCATCGATAATTAAATCGGGATAGTATTTATGTAAATAGGCGACAGCCTCTCGAACTTTGTTGGCATTTGGATGATTGGATGATCCGAAATTAGAAAACGAAACCATGGCCATAATGGGCTCTACCCCAAACATACGAACCGTTTTTTGGGTCATTAATGCAATTTTGGCCAAATCATCAGCAGAAGGATCGGGATTAATTGCGGTATCTGATAAAAACATGGGGCCACGATTGGTCATCATCATGTTGGTAGAAGCAATTAACGATATGCCCGGTGCTTTACCAATAAGTTGCATGAGCGGTTTAACCACTGAAGGATAGCTTCTGGAATAACCGGAAACCATGGCGTCAGCATCGCCTTGATTCACCATCATAGCCGCAAAATAATTACGCTCGCGCATCCACTTTTGCGCATCCAGTTGCGAGATACCTTTTCGTTGTCTTTCTTTCCAAAACAGTTCGGCATATTTTAAACGACGTTTGTCTTCTTCTTTCGTTTTTGGATCTAAAATGGGCACATCGGCATCAAAGCCAATTTCTTCTTTAAGTTCTAAAATATCTTCTTTTCTACCCAATAAAATGGGTTTTCCAATACCTTCTTCGTAAACAATTTGAGCTGCTTTTAAAACATCCAATTGATCGGCTTCGGCAAAAACAATGCGTTTTGGGTCGGTTTTCGCACGATTAATCAGTAATCGTACCATTTTGTTATCCGAGCCCATACGTTCAAGCAACTCTTCTTCATATTTTACCCAATCGCTAATTGGATTGAGTGCCACACCCGAATCCATTGCCGCCTTTGCAACCGCCGGTGCTACTTTGGTAATCAATCTCGGGTCAAATGGTTTCGGAATAATATAATCGCGACCAAAACTCAGTTTGGTTTCACCATAAGCTATATTAACCTGTTCCGGCACCAACTCTTTGGCTAAATCAGCTAATGCACGTACAGCTGCCATTTTCATGGCTTCGTTGATTTTGGTAGCACGCACATCGAGTGCTCCGCGGAAAATATATGGGAATCCGAGTACGTTGTTCACCTGATTCGGGTGATCGGAACGACCGGTAGCCATAATGATATCCTCGCGCGTTTGTATCGCTAAATTATAATCGATTTCGGGCAATGGGTTTGCCATGGCAAAAACAATTGGGTTCTTAGCCATATCCAGCAGCATTTCAGGGGAGAGGATATTTCCGGCTGACAATCCCAGAAAAATATCGGCACCTTTGAGTGCTTGAGCCATCGTAATTCCTTCCTTCCCGTTAGCGTATTTTAATTGCGATTGTGACAATCCTTCTCTATCTCGATAAAGTACACCTTTGCTGTCGAACATTATAAAATTCTCAGGTTTTACACCAAGCAAAACATATAAATTAGCGCATGCAATGGCTGCCGAACCGGCTCCGGAAACAACCACTTTAACCTTTTCAATTTTCTTTTTGGCTAATTCCAACGCATTTAGTAATGCTGCGGCAGAAATAATCGCTGTACCGTGTTGGTCATCGTGCATAACCGGAATGTTAAGCTCTTCGATTAGACGGCGCTCAATTTCAAAGGATTCAGGCGCTTTAATATCTTCCAGATTGATACCGCCAAAAGTAGGTGCGATATTTTTCACCGTTTCGATAAAAGCATCCACATCTTTAGTATCCACTTCGATATCAAATACATCAATATCGGCAAATATCTTGAACAACAAACCTTTCCCTTCCATTACCGGTTTTGAGGCCTCGGGGCCAATATCGCCCAAACCTAAAACTGCAGTTCCGTTAGAAATTACTGCTACTAAATTTCCTTTTGCGGTATATTTATAGACGTTGTCTACATCTTTGGCAATCTCAAGACACGGCTCAGCCACTCCCGGTGAATAGGCTAATGATAAATCGCGTTGGGTTGCATATTTTTTGGTTGGGACTACTTTAATTTTCCCCGGAACGGGTTTTGCATGGTAAAGTAAAGCTTCTCTTCTTTTGGTATCTCGACGCATTTAGTTTGCTTTTTATTCTAACTTACAAAGTTAAAAGTCTGAACGGAATACCGAAATTTTTTGAGTGATAGTTTTTATAAAAACCTTTATTCTGATTTTAAAAAATCAATCGTGCGTTTTAGACCGTTAAATCCGGTTCGTTTGAGAGGCGAATTTTTAAAAACCGTTTTGAAGGTTTCTTCTGTTATTTCTTCCCAATCTTTTTTGCTGTACGATAAAAGCTCGGCGTCTGGGTTAAATAGTGGCTCACTATGTGGCTTTGAAAAACGATTCCAAGGGCAAACATCCTGACAAACATCACATCCGAACATCCAATTGTCGAATGTTCCTTTCATTTCCGAGGGAATATTTTCTTTTAATTCGATTGTGAAATACGAGATGCATTTGCTACCATCCACAACATAAGGAGCTACTATCGCTTGGGTGGGACATGCCTCGATACACGCAGTGCAGGTGCCACAGTGATCAGTTGTAGGGTTATCGTAGTCCAAATCCAAATCGATTATCAACTCGGCAATAAAATAAAACGAACCTTTTTTTTGAGTAATAAGATTGCTGTTTTTACCTATCCAACCCAAACCACTTTTAGCCGCCCACGCTTTGTCCAATACCGGTGCCGAATCTACGAAAGCCCTACCATTTACATCGCCAATTGTATTTTGTATGTAGTAAAGGAGTTCTTTTAGTTTTTCTTTAATTACATAGTGATAATCTTGACCATAGGCATATTTTGAAATTTTATAGGTGTCTTCTGTTTGCGTTTGTCCCGGAAAATAATTCAGCAATAAGGAAATGACACTCTTAGCCCCATCAACCAACAATGTTGGATCCAATCGTTTATCAAAATGGTTTTCCATATAAGTCATATCACCATGACGGTTTTCGTGCAACCACTTTTCGAGTCTGGGAGCTTCCTCTTCCAGAAAACCGGCTTTGGCCACTCCACATGACAAAAAGCCTAACTCTTTGGCTTTTTGTTTGATTAACTGCGTGTATTTTGATCTTGCCTCCAATCCCATCAGCGTGGTATAAATGAAACGTTTATATTGACAGGTTTTAGGGTAACCAACGGGTTAAACGCAAATGCATCGTTATCGGTTATAAGGTGGTATTTAGGGATAAGATAGGCCAGTGCTAAGGCCATTTCGTATTGGGCAAAACCCATTCCGATACACATACGTGGTCCTGCGCCAAAGGGATAAAAATAGTTCATAGATTGTTTGCGTTGTTCACCCAAAAATCGCTCCGGAATAAAATCATTTGGATTTTCCCAATAGTTGGGATTACGATGCAGTTCATAAAATGACACCCCAATTAAAGTCCCTTTTCGAATAGCATATTGGAGTAAAGTATCATCTTCAACATTTTCACGGTCGGTAATCCAAGCCGGCGGATAAAGTCGCATGGCTTCATTAATAACGGCATTAGTATACGACAACAGTTGTAATTGGGTTACCACTTCGTTTGTTTGAAGGCTTACGGCTTTTATTTCATCAACTATCTTTTGCTGAGCCTCGGGGTTAAGTGCCAACAATTTAAGTATAAAAGTTAGTGCATTTGCTGTGGTTTCATGCCCGGCAATAAACAAAATTTTAATCTCATCTATGAGTTGTGCTCGTGACATGGGTTCGCCGGATTCTTCATAACGCGTTTCGAGAAGCATATCCAACAAGTCATGATGTTTTTGATTGGATGTTACTCTTTCTTCAATAATTTCATTGAGAATAGCATTACTTTCCATCGCCAGATCAAGGTGTTTTTGTGTTTGACCTGTTACTTTAAACCACCACACTTTGTGAGGCAATCGAATTTCTTTGACCAAAAAATGTTGTACCTCCTCGATAATGAATTTGATGCGATGAAGTTTATTTTCAAGCGACGTGATATGAAATAACGATTTTGCCACCACATTAAATGCCAAGTTGTTCATTATCGGGTAGAGACTGACCAATTGATTTTCAGGTATACGTTGCAATTCTGTGGCAATAGTAGCTTGCATTGTAGCTACCAATTGATTCATTTTTTGTTTGTGAAAAGCGGGCTGAATTAACCTACGCTGTTTAAGCCATAAATCGCCATTTAATGTTAATAATCCGAAGCCTAAATATTTAGAGAGAAACGTAGTTTGTAAGGCAGATTTATGGTAGTTTTTTTGGTTTTTTTGCAAAATGTATTCCGCAATTGCATTATCTCGAGACAAGATAACATGCTTGTTTTTGAGAAGCCGGACTGAGAAAGTATCGCCGAGTTCCTCAAAAAATTGATGATGGAAGGGAATGGGGTTTTTGCGTATACGCTCTGCATTCCATAGAAAGCGGAATAATGACAACTTTTTGGGATAACAATAGCGTTTTGATTGTTGCATAACTATCTAGCTAAATTCCAATTACAGCATTGAGGACAAATCTACCGTAAGGCACCTTGATGCAGTATGCTTGTAAACAATTTGTACAAAGGACAGAGCGAAAACATTACTCTCTAAAACAATTCACCCTGATTATTGGTTCGAATCTTTCCCAGATGTTTATAAGCCTTATCGGTAACCTCTCTGCCACGGGGTGTTCGAATGATAAAACCTTCCTGAATGAGAAATGGTTCGTACACTTCTTCTATCGTTTCACCATTTTCGGAGACAGCTGTTGCCAAGGTAGAGAGACCAACCGGTCCGCCTTTAAATTTTTCTATAATTGTACTAAGTATTTTGTTATCCATTTCATCCAAACCGTGAGCATCCACATGCAAAGCTTGTAACGCATATTTAGAAATTTCGATGTCAATCTTACCATTTCCTTTAATTTGAGCAAAATCGCGAACGCGGCGCAAAAGTGCGTTAGCGATACGAGGTGTTCCGCGGCTACGTCCTGCGATTTCGATGGCAGCTTCCATTGAAATAGGAATACGTAAGATTGAGGCACTGCGTTGAATGATAGTTGTGAGGAGCTCGGTATTATAATACTGCAATCGGCTTTGGATTCCGAAACGCGCACGCATAGGTGCGGTTAAGAGTCCGGAGCGTGTTGTAGCTCCAACTAAGGTAAACGGATTTAAATTAATTTGAACCGAACGAGCGTTAGGACCGGATTCGATCATAATATCTATTTTAAAATCCTCCATAGCCGAATACAAATATTCTTCTACAACCGGACTCAATCGGTGAATTTCATCAATAAAAAGAACGTCTCGCTCTTCGAGATTCGTGAGAAGTCCGGCCAAATCACCAGGCTTATCCAAAACAGGGCCGGAAGTAATTTTTATACCAACGCCTAATTCATTGGCCAAAATAGCAGCCAGAGTAGTTTTTCCTAAACCGGGAGGGCCATGAAAAAGGGTATGATCCAGTGCTTCACTTCTGAGATTAGCGGCTTTAACAAAAACCTTAAGATTCTCCAAAACCTGATCTTGACCCGTAAAATCATCAAAAGATAAAGGGCGGAGCTTTTTTTCAAGATCAAGCTCATCTGCATTGTAGCGGCTATTAGTTGGATCCAAATGTTCGTTCATATAACAAAGATAAAAGAAAACTAGTGTATAAATAAAAAATGCCTCTTAGGAGAGAGGCATTTTTTATGATTTTAAATTATTTTAATGATGTAGTACTTCTTCGCCCGGCATCATTGGTACATTTTGAGGTACAAAATCTTCGTCATGTCCCGGTTTGCTATAATCGTAAGCCCAACGGTGCACGTGAGGTATTTCGCCTGGCCAGTTTCCATGAATATGTTCTACAGGAGCTGTCCATTCCAAAGTGTTGGAACGCCATGGATTTTGAACTGTTTTTTCACCATAGAACATGCTATGGAAGAAATTCCACAAGAAAACCAATTGGAAAACACCTCCTACAAGAGCAAAAACAGTAATAATTACGTTTACATCTTGGAACTGATCAAAAAGAGGAAAGTTTGTATTGGTATAATAACGTCTTGGTAGACCGGCTAAACCAATAAAGTGCATTGGGAAGAAAACCCCGTAAGCACATACAGCTGTTACCCAAAAGTGAACATAACCAAGTGTTTTATTTAACATACGACCAAACATACGCGGATACCAATGGTAAATACCGGCAAACATACCGTACAAGGCTGAGATACCCATTACCAAGTGGAAGTGAGCTACAACAAAATAAGTATCGTGAACGTTGATATCCAACGTACTATCCCCAAGAATAATACCGGTTAAACCACCTGTGATAAAAGTAGAAACCAAACCAATTGAAAATAACATGGCCGGATTCATTTGCAAATTACCTTTCCAAATGGTTGTAATGTAGTTGAAAGCTTTAACAGCTGATGGGATTGCAATCAACAACGTTGTAAAAGTAAACACAGATCCCAAGAATGGATTCATCCCAGAAACAAACATATGGTGACCCCAAACGATTGTTGAAAGGAAAGCAATAGCTAAAATAGACATTACCATCGCACGATAACCGAAAATTGGCTTTCTTGAATTTGTTGCAATAACCTCAGAGGTAATTCCAAGAGCAGGCAACAATACAATATATACTTCGGGGTGACCTAAGAACCAGAAAAGGTGTTCAAACAATACAGGAGAACCACCTTGATAGTTCAATACTTCACCAGCAATATAAATATCTGACAGGAAGAAAGAAGTTTCAAAACTTCTGTCCATGATTAGCATTAATGCAGCTGAAAGTAGAACAGGGAAAGAAATTACACCGATTACAGCCGTGATGAAAAAGGCCCAAATTGTTAACGGAAGTCTTGTCATAGACATTCCTTTAGTTCTAAGGTTGATAACGGTTACAATGTAGTTAAGAGAACCTAATAAAGACGAAGCGATGAAGATAGCCATCGAAACTAACCACAACGTCATACCCAATCCGGAACCGGAAATCGCTTGAGGAAGTGCACTCAACGGAGGGTATATTGTCCATCCGGCAGATGCAGGTCCTGATTCTACAAAAAGCGAAATAACCATAATTACACTGGAAGTAAAGAACAACCAGTAAGAAATCATATTAAGCAAACCGGAAGCCATATCTCTTGCTCCGATTTGTAACGGAATAAGTAAGTTACTAAAAGTACCACTCAAACCGGCAGTTAACACAAAGAAAACCATGATGGTTCCGTGGATTGTGATTAATGCCAGATACGTTTCATTAGACATAACCCCTCCCGGAGCCATGCGTTCACCAAGGAAAAAACTGAAAACTTTGAACGATTCTTCCGGCCAGGCCAACTGAATACGGAAAAGTAAAGACATCCCAACACCTATCAATCCCATGATGATACCTGTGATAAGGTATTGCTTGGCAATCATCTTGTGATCAATACTGAAGATATACTTTGTAATAAAAGTATCCTTGTGGTGGTGCTCTTCGTGGTGGTCGTGTTCGTGATTATCGTGTTCGTGACTCATTGCTGACATATATTTGGTTGCGTTTATTTTAATTATTTCATTTCTGCTGAAGCTACAGCAGTGGTATCTTTTGGAGCAGAAGTACTGTCCATAGTTTTAGCACCATCTTCCGGAGCTGCTTCTTGTGATTTATTAGAATCTTTAACGGCTTGTACTAAGGTTGGTTTATCTTTTAGCCATTGTGCAAATTCCTCAGGACTTTCCACAACAATTTTCATTTGCATGTTGTAATGCGAAGCACCGCAAATTTTATTACAAAGTAGTAAATAATCAAAAGTGTACATATCCAAAGCAGGTTTACCTTCTTTCGCTAAACTTACATTTTTTTGCGTACGTATTTCGTTAATATTTTTAACTTTTTCTTTAATAGCGTCTTTTTCACGCATTTCTGCAGTAGTTGTTGTAGGAACAAAAGTGAACGAAGTTACCATCCCCGGAACACAATTCATTTGTGCTCTAAAGTGAGGCATGTAAGCTGAATGAAGTACATCCTGAGAACGCAATTTAAAAATAACGCGCTTTCCTTTAGGCAAATGCAATTCACTAACTACTTTATCATCCTGCGCATTAGGATCGCCTAAATCAACTCCAAGTGTGTTTACACCTTCAATGTAACGAACATTCGCTTTTCCAAGTACATTATCGGACCCGGCATAACGAGCTTCCCAGCCAAATTGTTTAGCATAAAGTTCTACCACTATAGCTCCTTGTTCTTCATCTTTATCAACATACATGATTTCATTCCAACCATATAATCCGTAAAGAATTAGTCCAGCCAAAACTATAGCCGGGATAGAGCTCCATATAACTTCCAATTTATTATTATCAGCAAAATACAATGCTTTTTGACCTTTTTTTCCGTGGTATTTATATGCAAAGTAATGTAGTAACGCTTGCGTAATCGTTTGCACAATAAAAATCAAAATCATGGAAATCACCATAAGGTTATCTACTGTAGAACCATGTTCGGCTGCCGCATCGCTTATAAGTGGAAAGCTACCATATTTAACTAAACAAAAAATTGTTGTAAGGTAGATAAATCCGAGGAAGGCAAACATCAGATAACCATTAACTTTATTATCGTTATCGTTAGCAACTTGCTGAAGGCCTTCCGGTTTTTTGCCAACCTGAGTTAAATCAAAAATTCTGGTTAATTGCCAAACAGCAACCGCTATTAAAACCAGTATTATGAGCACTAATAAACCTGTCATTTTTTTTGTTTATTTAAATATTAATAATGAAAATGTTTACTTTCTTCAATAAACGGATTACGTTTTGGAGTAAGCGGTACTTTAGTCAAAGCGGAGAATACAACCAAAATAAATAACCCTAAGAAGAACAATACAGCCCCAATTTCAGCGGCGCCGATAAACCATTGATCACCCACTGTGGCAGGCATAATCATGTTGAAGAAGTCGACATAGTGACCAAATAAAATTACAACACCAGCAGCTACAACAATAGGAGCAATACGTTTAAAGTCGGTATTAATTAAAACCAAGAATGGGAAAACAAAATTAAGTCCAACTGCACCAAAGAAAGGCAAGTTAAAATCATCTATTCTGGTTTTGAAATAAGTAACCTCTTCCGGAATATCAGAATACCAGTATAACATAAATTGAGAAAACCAAAGGTATGTCCAAAATACACTGATACCAAACATAAACTTGGATAAGTCGTGAATATGACTTGAGTTTACATTTTCAAGGTATCCTTTAGATTTAAGGTATAAGGTTACCATCGAAATGGTGGTGATACCACTTACAAAGAAACTTGCAAATACATACCATCCATATAATGTACTAAACCAATGTGGATCGAGTGACATAATCCAGTCCCAAGACATGATTGATTCGGTTACAATAAAGAACACAAGGAAACCTGCAGATAATTTAAAATTCTTTTTGTAGTAAGCATTATCATTTGCTTCGTCTTGTGCTAAACAATTTTTGCGAGACAAGTAACGGTAAACGTTCCAACCGATTAGGAATATAGCGGCACGAATTAACCAGAAAGTAGTATTAAGGTAACCTGCTTTACCGGCAATAATTTCATCGTAATTTTCATGTCCGGGAGTTGTAACGCCTTCTTCCATCCATACAAAAAGATGATTTACATGAAAAGTTGATAACAACAATAGTCCAAAGAAAATGATAGAAGCAACCGGTAAGTAAGCCGTAATTCCTTGCATAACACGGAATAATACCGGCGACCAACCCGCTTGAGCCACTTGTTGAATAGCATAAAAAGCTAAAGCGCCCATAGTAACCAATAAAAAGAAAATAGCCGCAACATATAAAGCTGCCCAAGGCTTGTTTTGCAACGAATGGAACATATGATCCAAATGCTCTTTCTCATCAGCTTCCGCTTTCAATTCTGCTGCTTTTTCAGCCTCTTTGGCATCTTCCGCTTTTATCGAAGCCACATCCAAGTTCGAGTTTTCAACAAGCGTATCTTCAACAACTTCGGTGTTGGCTTCAGCCATTTTGTGCAATGAATCATTCTTCATTGCCTCAGTGGTTGATTCTGCTTTTTCAGCTGCTGGCATAGCTGTAGCTTCATGAGAAGAAGCTGCATGTGCATCGTGAGTAGCAGCACCATGCGCTTTACCGTGTCCGCCATGTTGACTTTCAGCGATTTTTTTAACTTCTTCAATTGTTTTGGGCACAGTTAAGAAACCATACACGATTCCTGCAAGCCCAAGAGCCATCAGAACAAAAGCAAGATTTCTTAATTTATTTGAAAAGGTATACATAATACTTTATACAGTTTATTCTACAATTTATATTATTGAGCTTTGAGTTTTAGTACATAATCAGCCAGCAGCCATCTTTCTTCAACACTTAGCTGATTTGCATGTGAACCCATGGAGTTCAGACCATAAGTAATTACGTGAAAAATACTTCCTTTTGTAATTTCTCTGTCTTTATAATTAGGAACACCTAAGAATTTTTCTTGTTTCACCAAACGACCTTTTCCGTCACCGGTAGTTCCATGGCAAATAGCACAATAAATGTTAAACAATTCCTCTGCTTTTTTCATATCCACCTGAGTTGAATCCAAAGGTGAAGTTGTGATCGCTTTAGAAGCTGCATAACCTTCCGGTGTATTAGGTAATTCATAAGGAGTAAACCCTCTTTTTATTGTACCATCTGGAGGTAATTGCCCCTCTTTGCCTTTTAATCCGTAGGGAGAATTGAAAGCATTTGATTCTGAATAGGTCTCATAAGCTACCGATTCATACATATTGGGCATGTACTGATAATTAGGTTTCTCATCGTTCTTACATGAAACGATTGAAATACCAATTGCTAATACAGCACTTAATCTAACTATACTTTTCATATTCTATTAATGCTTATCAATTACTTTTACTTCTACTGCCCCTGTTTTTTGGAAGAAAGAAACCATTTCATCTTCGTTACCTTTTACAGCAACTTCCATTAAAAAATGGTCATCTGTAGTTCTTACATCTGGGTTTTCCGCTTTTTTGAACGGCCATAATTTACTGCGCATGTAGAATGTGATTACCATAAGGTGAGCGGCGTGAAATACAGTCATTTCAAACATAACCGGAACAAACGCAGGCATATTTTGCAAATAACTAAAACTTGGTTTACCTCCAATATCTTGAGGCCATCCTCCATTAGGGTTAATCATAATATTCCACATCATCCATGTGGCTAAAGAGATTCCCACACACCCATAGATAAAAGCACATATCGCTAAACGTGTAGGAGCAAGTCCCATGGCTTTATCAAGACCGTGAACCGGAAATGGTGTATAAACTTCTTCAATATGATGGTGTGCGCTACGGGTTGCTTTTACGGCATCCATCAAAACATCATCATCGTTGTATAATGCGTGTATAACTTTTGAGCTACTCATGATTCGTATTAGTGATTATGTGAATTATGACCTTCTTTTTCGCGTTCTCTTTTATAATTTTCGCCGGAAGATTTCAAAATAGTTTTAACCTCTGCCTGAGCAATTACAGGGAATGAACGAGCATAAAGAAGGAATAAAACGAAGAAGAAACCTATTGTTCCGATAAAAATACCGATATCTATAAATGTTGGAGAGAACATAGTCCATGAAGATGGTAAGTAGTCTCTGTGAAGTGAAGTCACGATAATCACAAAACGTTCAAACCACATACCTATATTTACCACTATGGAAATAATAAAAGAGAACATTATACTTGTTCTTAATTTTTTGAACCACATAAACTGTGGTGAAAAAACATTACACGTCATCATTGACCAATATGCCCACCAGTAAGGACCGGTGGCACGGTTTAAGAAAGCATATTGTTCATACTCAACACCTGAATACCAAGCAATAAATAACTCGGTAATATAAGCAACACCCACGATTGAACCTGTAATCATAATAATGATATTCATCAATTCAATATGTTGTATTGTGATGTAAGCCTCCAGATTAGAAACTTTACGCATGATAATCAATAACGTATTAACCATTGCAAATCCGGAGAATACAGCACCCGCAACGAAGTATGGCGGGAAGATGGTGGTATGCCATCCCGGAATAACCGAAGTAGCAAAGTCAAAGGATACAATAGTGTGTACAGAAAGTACAAGTGGAGTTGCCAAACCGGCTAATACAAGTGATACTTCTTCAAATCGTTGCCAATCTTTTGCTCTACCAGTCCATCCAAAACTAAGGATGGAATATATTTTTTTGTTAAAAGGAGTAACTGCTCTGTCGCGAATCATCGCAAAATCGGGCAATAAACCTGTCCACCAGAACACAAGGGAAACCGACAAATAAGTAGAAATTGCAAATACGTCCCATAAAAGCGGTGAGTTAAAGTTTACCCACAAAGACCCAAACTGATTTGGAATAGGCACTACCCAGTAGGCTAACCACGGACGACCCATGTGAATAATTGGAAATAAACCCGCTTGAACAACCGAGAAGATTGTCATCGCTTCAGCAGAACGGTTAATGGCCATTCTCCAACGCTGACGGAATAATAATAGTACTGCTGAGATAAGTGTACCGGCGTGACCAATACCAACCCACCAAACGAAATTGGTGATATCCCAGGCCCAACCTACAGTTTTATTTAACCCCCATGAACCAATACCGGTTGAGATGGTGTAGATAATACAACCTATTCCCCAAAGAAAGGCAGCTAAAGCGATCGAAAAAACAGTCCACCACTGTTTGTTTGCTCTTCCTTCTACAGGTGCAGCTACATCTACAGTTACATCGTGATAAGTTTTATCACCTATAACTAAGGGTTTTCTGATGGGTGCTTCGTAATGAGACGACATATTCTATATAGTATTTCTTAATAATTATACATTTCTGACTTTTACCTGATAAACCACATTTGGTTTAGTGCCAACGTGTTCTAATAAGTGATAAGCTCTTTTATCCTCAGCCAATTCAGCTACTTTAGATGTTTTATCGTTTACATCTCCAAAAACCATAGCACCAGAAGTACAAGCATTGGAACAAGCGGTTTGGAATTCATCCGGACCCACTACACGACCATCGCGTTTTGCATCCAAGATAGTTTTTTGTGTCATTTGAACACACAACGAACATTTTTCCATAACCCCTCTTGAACGTACATTCACATCCGGATTAATAACCATTCTACCTAAATCATCATTCATGTAGAAATTAAATTCGTCGTTGTTATTGTATAAGAACCAGTTAAAACGACGCACTTTGTACGGACAGTTATTAGCGCAATAACGAGTACCCACACAACGGTTGTAGGCCATATGGTTCTGACCCTGACGTGAGTGCGAAGTAGCCGCTACCGGACAAACTGTTTCACACGGAGCGTGATTACAGTGCTGACACATTACCGGTTGAAACACAACTTGTGGATTATCATGAGGCTCTTCTAATCTGCCAAATCCGGATAGTGATCCATTTCCTTTTCGATCACCAAACATATAATCGCCAAGTCCTAAACCATCAAATTTTTCTTTGGTTTCGTTATCTTCAGCAAATGTTTCTTCGGAAGAATAGTAACGGTCAATACGCAACCAGTGCATATCGCGACTTCTTCTTACTTCCGATTTACCTACAACAGGAACATTATTTTCAGCGTGACATGCAATAACACAAGCTCCACAACCTGTACAGGCATTCAAATCGATTGACAAATTAAAATGATGTCCTGTTGTTCTGTCGAAAGATTCCCAAAGATCCACAGTAGAAGCTTCAACTTCTTTATGATTCAATGACACCATTGGTACCGGATTCCATTCTCTGGAATCTTTGGCACTATTAAAAGTAGCAAGGGTTGTTTCTTTAACAATATCCCCTCTACCCATTAATGTTTTGTGAGATTGTACACAAGCAAACTCATGCTCACCATCTGCTTTACTAACTGAAACAGACTGTACAGTATTGAAATTAGCATAGAGTGCATAGGCATTAACACCCACTTGCATCTCTTCTTTCAATCCTTCTTTTTTACCATAACCAAAAGCCAAACCTACAGTACCTTTGGCCTGACCCGGTTGAACAATAACAGGCACGGTTGCTTTAGCATTTCCAACACTTATTGTTGCATAACTACCATTTAAACCTCCGTTAGCAACTATCTCATTGGAAAGACCCCATTTGTCGGCATCTGCTTTAGAGACCGTAAGGTAATTATCCCAAGATACACGTGTAATCGGGTCCGGGAACTCTTGCAACCATGGGTTGTTAGCTTGTTGGCCATCGCCCATTCCGGTTTTGGTATACAACACTAATTCCGTTGCAACTGCTTTTGTTTGTGCCAATGCAGCGGCAGCGGCAGCATAATCTGCTGTACCTCCAGCCTGTGGTGCGTCAGAAGAACTAACAACACCATCATGTAAAGCTTGGTTCCATGAACCGGTTACAAATGCATTGGATTTAATATAATCGTGATAGCTTCCGCCAATACCGTTTAAAGTCATAAGCACTTCTTGGAATTGCTTAGTATTAAACAACGGTCGAATGGTAGGTTGAACTAACGAATAAGTTCCTTTTGAAAGACTGTGGTCATTCCATGATTCCAAATAGTGTGGCGCAGCAGCAGCGATTGAACACAAAGAAGCAGTTTCATCTTCTTTCATGGAGAAGCACACAGAAAATAAATTTTTATTTTTTAAACCGGCCGCAAAAGAAGCACTGTCGGCCAATGTATACACCGGATTAACACCACTCATTATTAGAGTATGAATTCGTCCTGCTTTTAGATCAGCTGTAAGCTGACTCATTTTTTCGTTTGATCCTTTACGGATAAGACGCGCACCAGCTACATTAAAAGCTTGACTGGCTAAGGCCTGATTGATAGCTATAACCAATAATTGTGCATTTTTATCCTGAATTCCGGATACTAAAACACCTTTGCCTTTAGCTTGTAGTAACTGTTTAGCAGCAACTTCTACCTGCGCCTCTATTTCTTTTGGTAAGGCTACAGAAGCAGCACTTCCTGTAATGATACTATATATTTTTACCAAAGCTAATTTTTGATTCGCCACAGTCATAGCTACACGCTTATCAGCAGCTGCACCAGACAAGGTCATATTGGCTTCAAATTGAAAATGCTTTGACATTTTTCCGTTTTGTGGAATTCTGCTCTTTGCATAAGAAGCATCATATCCGCCTCCTTGCCAATCACCTAAGAAATCAGCACCTACAGACACAATTACTTCAGCATTTGAAAAATCATATTCCAACAAAGCACGTTCGCCGTAAACCGCTTCGGCCGCATCTAATGCAGCAGATTCAGA
This sequence comes from Flavobacterium sp., assembly GCA_041917555.1. Classification (GTDB taxonomy): domain Bacteria; phylum Bacteroidota; class Bacteroidia; order Flavobacteriales; family Flavobacteriaceae; genus Flavobacterium. Next base: position 33,185 of record JAYRXL010000007.1, read on the forward strand.
AACAGCATCATAAATAACATGTGATGCATTTGGATTTTTAGCCAGAAAATCGGCTACTAATTTTTCAGTTGATGGGCTGGCAAGTGTTTGGGTTAAAACCACAACTTTGCCGTTTTTCGCTTTAGCATCGGCCAAAGCTGCTTTTAATTTTGTAGTTACCTCTGTCCAAGAAACATTGGTGTCACCCATTTTTGGGCCTTTAAGACGTAAACTATCATACAATGACAAGACAGAAGCATGCACTCTGGCATTTGCAGAAAATTTTGCCCCTGCTATTTTGTTGTTTTCAACCTTAATAGGTCTACCCTCACGCGTTTTGATTAACAGGTTCGCAAAATCAAACCCATCAAACATGGTCGTAGCATAATAATCTGCTACACCGGGTATGATTTGTTCAGGCTGAACCACATAAGGAATTGATTTATGAACAGGACCTTCGCAAGCTGCTAACGTGGCGGCGGCAGTACTAAATCCGACATATTTTAGAAAATCACGACGTGATGTAGAGGAAGATGACAAAGAATCAGCATCACCTAAAAACGCATCTGTTGGGATTTCTTCAACAAATTCATTATGTTTAAGCGTATCAACAACAGAACTGTTTTCTTTCAGTTCTTCAACACTTTTCCAGTATTTCTTGTTTGATGACATCGTATATAAAATTAGCTTCTTAATAATTGATTAATAATGACACTTACCACATTCTAAACCACCCATATCAGCAGCTGTAAGCTTGTCTTTTCCATATTTTTTAGAAAGTTGCTCATGGATTTTTTCGTAATAAGCATTACCTTCTGTTTTCACATTGGTTTCGCGGTGGCAATTCACACACCAACCCATAGTAAGCGGTGCAAATTGTTTTTGAACTTCAAATGTTTGAACCGGACCGTGGCATTTTTGACATTCAATACCAGCCACCGAAACGTGCTGAGAGTGATTGAAATAGGCAAAATCTGGGAGATTATGAATTCTGACCCATTTTACCGGATTTGATTTACCAGTGTATTTTTGCAACGATTTGTCCCAACCCACTGCATCATAAAGGCTTTGTATTTGTTTGTCATAAAAATCTTTAGAATGTTCCGGAGTTGCCGTTGTATCTGCAACCTCAGCAATATTTTTATGACAGTTCATACACACATTCAAGGAAGGAATTCCGGCATTTTTACTAACCCGAGCAGCTGAGTGACAATACTTACAATCGATACCATTACTACCGGCATGAATTCTGTGAGAGAAATGAATTGGCTGAATCGGCGCATAATCTTGATCTACACCCACTTGCATCATCCAACCATACACAAAGTAGCCACTAGCCAACAGTAGGAAAATAGCAGAAACAAGAACCAAGAACTGATTTTTAACAAAAGCACGAGGAATACTCATGAAATCAAAACGTCTTTCAACACCTTCAATTCCATTCGATTTAGCAATTTTGGTTAACACATTGTTCACCATGAACAACATCACTATCAAAACCAACATTACTAAAATCAACGCCGCTAATATTGCATTGTTTGGCACACCTCCTTCATCTTCACCAACCACTTTTTGAGCTCCGGCAGCAGCAGGTGCTTCTTCTTTTGGTTGTGAGGTGTAGGCGATAATGTTGTCAATATCCGTTGTGGACAATTGAGGGAAAGCAGTCATCGGAACTTTGTTGTTTTCCTCATACACTTTAACCGCTTTAGCGTCACCGGAAGCAATTAAAGCCGAACTGTTTTGAACCCATTTGTAAATCCACGCCATGTCGTACTTATTTGCCACGCCACGAAGTGCAGGACCCGTAGCTTTTGCATCTAATTTGTGACATGCCGCACAATGTGTGTTGAACAACGCTTTTCCGGCAACAGGATCACCTCCTCCGGTAGCAGCAGGAGCAGCTGTAGCAGCAGCATCCGCAGGTGCAGGAGCAGGCGCTTCTTGAGCAAATGACTGTAAGGAAAAGGAGAATAAAAACGCAAGACCAAAAATTATAGTCCTTGAAATCGAATTATGGTTTCCCATTTTTTTCATGTATTTATATAATTTTTTCAGAACACTTTACAAAGGCATTGTATTGAGAACAAGCACTTTGCAAAGTTGACAACATTTCATAAAATTTTTCGACCGCTATTACGTTTTTAGAGAAAGAACGGTACACTTTTTTTAAAACTTGCACAAAAATACGACTTCTCACCTATTCTCAAAACCTTAAATATATCTTAAATCCTAATTTATACCGATTCTAAATAAATTTTTTAGGATTGTTTATCAAACGTTATATTACATTTGCATTAAAATCAATTTATTATGTCCAAAAAACAAATTACATCTCTTAAAATTTGTCTGCTTTTTACGCTGTTTTTTTGTAAAAATTATATAGTAGTAGGACAAAACACAACTGTCAATCAAGACCCTAAATTTGAACAGTTGCTAAAAGAAAAAAGAAAAGTCAATGCCGCAATTGTCTCAAATTCGAGATATAAGATTCAAATATTCACAGGAAACAATGAACTATCGAAAAAAGCATTGATTGATTTCAGAAAACAATTTAGCGAATACGACGCCACTATTGTTTTTTTTACACCCAATTATAAGGTGTGGATTGGCAACTACAAAACCCGAATTGAAGCCGAGCGAAATCTCAAAGTCATTCAAAAAAAGTACCCAAATGCGTTGCTTATAAAACCATCGAATTAGTGACTTATACTCAACTTTAATACAAGCAAAACACCACAACCTTAATCCTAAAATGAAACAAATTTTACTTCTGTTCTTATGGGGAACTTTCTCAGTTTTTTCCCAGCATAAGCCTGATACACTTCGCACAAATCCTTTAGAGGAAGTCATCATTACAACTAAAAAAATAAATAAAACACAAAATTTATTTTCTCAGCAAACAGATGTAATCCGCCGTCAGGAAATTGAATTTCAAAATTTTCAAAATACGGCCGATATGTTGGGAAACTCGGGCCTTGCTTCGGTTCAAAAATCACAACAAGGTGGTGGTAGCCCTGTAATTCGCGGTTTTGAAGCCAGTCGGATTTTACTGCTGGTGGATGGAATTCGCATGAACAATCTCATTTTCAGAACGGGTCATTTACAAAACATCATCACCATAGACGAAAACATGTTGGAAAATACCGAACTTTTTTACGGCTCAGGCTCTACATTGTTTGGAAGTGACGCCTTAGGCGGTGCCATCAATTTGAATACAAAAAAGGCACTGTTTTCATCTGAAAAAAAAATCAGTGGAAACCTGCTTAGCCGCTACTCCTGCATAAACGAGGAAAAATCGGGTCATGTTGACATCAATTTTGGCTCTCAGAATTTTGCTTCATTAACCTCGTTCTCCTACAACGATTTTGGCGACTTAAAAATGGGGAAGCGTCAAAATGGAACTATTCCTTTTTTTGGAGAACGCAACTACTATATTGAAACGGTAAACGGACAGGATGTACTGGTACAGAACAGTGATAAATACGTGCAAAAATTTAGCGGTTATACACAATACGATTTTATGCAAAAATTGCGCTATAAAGCGAATAACAATACGCAACACAGCTTGAATTTCCAGTATTCTACTTCCTCTGACATCCCACGCTATGACCGACTAACCGACCCCAGCAGTTCCGGCTTACGCAATGCAGAATGGTATTACGGCCCACAAAAAAGACTCTTAGCGATTTACGCTTTTGACAAAAAAAATATAACTCAAAACACCGACCTTACAGCAAATTTAGCCTTTCAAGATGTGGAAGAAAGTCGGCACAACCGTCGTTTTCAAAACTACAACCTTCAAAACCGCATCGAAAAAGTGAAAGCCTATTCAGGCGATGTTACGCTCAAAAAAACCTACACAAATGCCGAATTAACCTATGGCTTTGAAGCTTATATGGACCAACTCAATTCTACGGCTTTCAGCTACAACATCAACACCGGAGCCGAAAACAGTTTGGATACGCGTTATCCCGATGGCAAAAACAATATGTTCAGAGGCGATTTATTTGTGTACTTCAACCAAACCATCACCCCAAAAACACGTTGGAGTATGGGTGGCCGTGTGGGTTATGCCAGCTTAAAAAGCAATATCGATGATAATTCTTTTTTCAATTTGCCTTTTTCTTCAATCGAACAAAGCCATCTAACCTATAGCGGCACCTTAGGAATCTCACATAGTGTTTCCGATATTATTACCCTAAAAGGAAATATCAGTTCCGGTTTTCGGGTACCTAACATTGATGATTTAGCCAAAATATTTGAGTCGGCTCCGGGCAATCTGATTGTTCCGAATGAGGATTTGGCGCCGGAGAAAACAATCACAACCGACTTAAGTATCCATATCCGAAAAAAGAATAACTATGATTTCGAAATAACCTACTTTTACACACGCCTTTTCGACGCTATTGTTACCGATACTTTTTTGTTTAACGGACTCAGTGAAGTAGTCTACGATAGCGTAAACAGTACGGTTTTGGCAAATCAAAACAAACAAAAAGCATTTACAACAGGTATTTCGGTAGGCGGAAAATGGTCACCTGTAAACCACCTGTTGTTACAAGGTTCATTTAATTATACTTTAGGTCGCATTGTAGACGAAAACGGCAATCAAACACCCTTGGATCACATTCCGCCATATTATGGGAAAATAGGAATTGGCTACACCCAATCCAACTATGCCGTGGAGGCATATATGCTTTATAACGGCAAAAAAGACATCGCTGATTATTTGCTCAATGGCGAAGATAATGAACAATATGCACCCGATGGTGGTATGCCGGCATGGCAAACCTACAATATTAAAGCCTCGGTAAAAGTTTTAAAATCGGCTACACTTTTTACCGGCATAGAAAATATTCGAGATACACAATACCGCACATTTGCATCCGGTATAAATGCGCCGGGACGTAACATTTACGGCGGAATCAAGGTTAGTTTTTAACACTGGCAGCCATTCCTGCCATCCGCTAAAGTCCTCACGGCAAAAGAGGTTTTGTAACTCGCATTGGACGGGCTTCTTCAAGTCGCCATCCACTGCCAACAAAACCAACTTTTGCCGTTTGCGGGCTACCGCTGCTGTCAGGGCTGCAAACTTGTTCAATGCAAAACGTTCTGAAAAGCCGGTTTTTACAAAAAACAGATGCCAACCTGTTATACTATATATTGTGTACTTTTACACAAACATCACTTCATATAGTCGTTTAAATACAACACCATGACCCTACTCACTCTAATCGAAAATTATATGGCGAGCCTACCGGAGCCCAAACAAACCGATATGCGCCAGCTGCACCAACTGATACTTTCCCTAATGCCCAACTGTAGGGTGTGGTTTCTGGATGGTAAAGATTCCTCAGGCAAGGTGATTTCTAATCCAAATGTAGGTTACGGAAACTATAAGATCCATTATAAAGACGGTACGACTAAAGATTTTTATCAAATTGGCATATCTGCAAATACAACCGGTATTTCGGTTTATATCATGGGAATAACCGATAAAAATTACTTGGCTAATACCTTTGGTACTTCAATTGGAAAAGCTACTGTGAGCGGTTATTGCATCAAGTTTAAAAAACTTCAAGACATCGCATTAGATGTGCTTGAATCGGCTATTCGTTTTGGGGCTAATTAACGTGAGTTCGAGATAAGAATTTTGTCAGAACACTTTAGAGAAGCAATCCTGAAAAGAACTCGTCTATAGCGTTAAATTTCCTCAAGATAACCGGTTATCTCTCGAAAATTTGCCTTATAGCCAAGCACTTTTAAGAATTCTGACTGTATTATTATATCGAACCCACGTTATTTACCCTTCTTAGCCAAACCTGACCCACAAAAAAGGCCGTCTTGAAAGACGGCCTTTTTGTTTTAATAGAGTATTGTTATTTTAGTTTCTTTTTCACCTCTACTTCTTGGAAAGCTTCGATGATATCGTACTGTTGTATGTCGTTGTAATTTTTAATTTGCATACCACAATCATACCCTTTAGAGACTTCCTTAACATCGTCTTTGAAACGTTTTAAAGCGGTAAGTTCTCCGGTGAAAATTACTACCCCTTCGCGGATAAGGCGAATTTTAGAGTTACGGAATACTTTTCCATCTGTAACCATACATCCGGCAATGGTACCCACTTTCGAAATTTTGAAGGTTTCGCGAATTTCGGCAGTTCCTGTAATTTCTTCTTTAAGCTCCGGAGACAACATGCCTTCCATCGCATCTTTCAAATCATCAATAGCGTCGTAAATAATCGAATAGTGACGGATATCTATCTCTTCTTTTTCGGCAATTTGCTTCGCATTTCCGGCAGGACGAACATTAAATCCGATGATAATGGCATCCGAAGCCGAAGCCAACATTACATCCGACTCGGTAATGGCTCCAACCCCTTTGTGAATGATATTTATTTGAATTTCTTCAGTCGATAATTTTGAGAATGAATCTGATAACGCTTCAACCGAACCATCTACATCCCCTTTAAGGATAATATTTAATTCTTTAAACTGACCCAAAGCAATACGACGTCCAATCTCGGCAAGTGTAATATGCTTTTGGGTGCGAACCGACTGCTCACGTATCAATTGTGTTCGTTTTGCTGCAATTTGTTTGGCTTCACGTTCGTCTTCAAATACATTGAACTTATCACCCGCTGTAGGCGCACCATCAAGACCTAAAATTGAAATAGGTGTTGATGGCCCTGCTTCTTTGATAGCATGACCTCGTTCATCATGCATAGCGCGGATTTTCCCGTGGTGTTTTCCGGCTAACACATAATCACCAACACGCAGTGTTCCGGCCTGAACCAAAACAGTAGCCACATAACCACGACCTTTATCCAACTGGGCTTCTACCACAGTTCCTAATGCCGGTTTATCCGGGTTGGCTTTCAGCTCTAATATTTCGGCTTCCAAAAGTACTTTTTCAAGTAGTTCTTTAACTCCCATACCAAATTTTGCTGAAATATCATGGGATTGGTATTTACCGCCCCAGTCTTCAACCAACAAGTTCATGTTGGCCAATTGTTCTTTAATTTTTTCCGGATTTGCATTCGGTTTATCCACTTTGTTGATGGCAAATATCATAGGAACACCTGCTGCCTGAGCGTGGCTGATGGCCTCTTTGGTTTGTGGCATGATATCGTCATCGGCGGCACACACAATAATAGCAATATCGGTTACCTGAGCCCCTCGAGCACGCATCGCCGTAAACGCTTCGTGACCCGGTGTATCGAGGAAAGTAATTCGCTGACCGTTGTCTAAGGTAACTGAATATGCACCAATATGTTGAGTAATCCCTCCAGACTCTCCGGCAATTACATTTTCTTTACGAATGTAGTCCAAAAGTGAGGTTTTACCGTGGTCTACGTGACCCATTACCGTAACAATAGGCGCACGTGGTTCTAAATCTTCTTCATTGTCTTCAACAACCTGGATTGCTTCTTCGATATCGGTAGTAATAAATTCTACTTCATAACCAAACTCTTCAGCAACAATAGAAAGTGTTTCAGCATCCAAACGTTGGTTCATGGTAACCATAATTCCTAACGACATACATGCCCCAATCACTTTCGTAATCGGCACATCCATCATCGTGGCAATTTCGCCTACGGTAACAAATTCGGTTACCTTTAGTATTTTGCTTCCTTCTTCTAAAGCTTGTAATTCATCTTCGGTACGTTGGCGGTGCGTATCGCGTTTCTCACGACGGTATTTTGCCGCTTTCGATTTATTTCCTTTTCCTTGAAGGCGTTCAAGGGTTTCTTTGATTTGATTTTTAACTTCCTCTTCGGTTGGCTCTACTTTTTGAACAACCGCTCTGCCTTTTTTGAAATCACCTTTACCAAATTTTCCGCCACCGCCTTTGGCCTGATTGGCTCCCTGACCGCCGGGCTTATTTTCTCCCGGTTTGGCCGGAATTCGTTTGCGTTTGTTTTTCGCGTTTTGGGCATCATTCCCGCCGGGTTTTGAAGCATCCTTAGTTTCTTCTTTTTTCTTTTTCGGTTTTTCAAACTGAGACAAGTCGATTTTCTGACCTGTAATTTTAGGACCGGTTAAGCTTTGGTATTGTGTTTCATAGGTTTCTTCAGCCTGAGGAGTAGCTTGTTGTGGTGTTGGTGTGGAAACTTCCTCAACTTTTGGTTTTTCAACCGGAACTTCCTTAACTTCTTCTTTCACTTCGGGTGCTGTTTCTTGAACAGGTTGTTCCTCAGATGTAACAGCAGCCTGTTTTGGTTCCAATTCAATTTTACCTACTTGTTTTGGACCGGTAACAGTAGCTTTAGCCTTTATTACTTCCAAACGTTGGCGTTCTTCCTCCAAACGACGCTTTTCTTCGATTTCCTTTTCACGTTCAATACGAAGCGCCTCTTTTTCCTTCCTAATCTCTTCACTTATGCCTTTGGAAGCTTCTTTATTGCCTTTGTCGCCGGCAAATTGGCCGCAGAGGATATTATATACATCATCGGATATTTTCGTGTTAGGACTTGCTTCAATAGCAATACCTTTGTCTTTCAAAAAATCGACAGCACGATCCAATGAGATATTTAATTCCCTTAAAACTTTATTAATTCTAATATTTCCTTCAGACATAAATGTGTATTAATGATTAATTAGGTTGTTGTGTTGTTTGGGTGTTATTTAGTCTTCGAACTCTTCTTTTAAAATGCGCATTACTTCCAAGATTGTCTCCTCTTCCAAATCGGTTCTGCGTACCAAATCCTCAACATTGTGTTTAAGAATACTTCGCGCAGTGTCTAAACCAATTTTGGCGAACTCATCGATTACCCATCCATCAATTTCATCTGAGAATTCGGTTAATTCCACATCATCTTCATCGGCAGTTGTGCTTCCTTCACGAATTACATCCAACTCAAATCCGGTGAGTAATCCGGCTAATTTGATATTATGACCACCGCGACCGATGGCTTTTGAAACTTCTTCTAACTTCAAGAATACTTCGGCACGTTTACTCTCTTCATCAATTTTAACGGAAGAAACTTTTGCCGGACTTAAGGCTCTTGTTATATACAACTGAACATTTGTGGTGTAATTAATAACATCAATATTTTCGTTGCCTAACTCACGTACTATGCCGTGAATACGCGACCCTTTCATCCCTACACAGGCCCCAACAGGATCGATACGATCATCATAAGAATCTACTGCTACTTTTGCTTTTTCGCCCGGTATGCGAACTACTTTTTTGATGGTAATCAAACCGTCAAATACTTCCGGAATCTCTTGTTCAAATAGTTTTTCAAGAAAAGCAGGAGCTGTTCTTGACATGATGATTTGCGGTTTGTTTCCTTTGAGTTCTACATTCTCAATAATTCCTTTCACATTATCGCCTTTGCGGAAAAAATCGGACGGAATTTGTTTTTCTTTCGGAAGTACAATTTCGTTCCCTTCATCGTCTACTAAGATAACTACTTTTGGGCGAACATGGTGTACTTCAGCCGAGTAAATTTCACCAATAAGATCTTTAAATTGTTTATAAAGATTTGTATTATCATGTTCATGGATTTTGGAAATCAGGTTTTGACGAAGTGCCAAAATAGCTCTTCTTCCTAAATCGATCAACTTCACTTCTTCGGATACATCTTCGCCAACTTCAAAATCGGGTTCTATTTTACGAGCATCAGTAAGCGAAATTTCTTGATTTTCATCTTCCACTTCGCCATCGGCAACCACCACTCGGTTTCTCCATATCTCCATATCGCCTTTATCCGGGTTGATGATGATATCGAAATTGTCATCAGAACCATACTTCTTTTTGAGTGCATTTCGGAACACGTCTTCCAAAATAGCCATGAGCGTTACTCTATCGATTAATTTATCGTCTTTAAACTCAGAAAATGATTCGATTAATGCAAGATTTTCCATTATCCTTTTTTTAAAATTTTATTGTAACAATTGCTTCTTTAATATCACTGTAGGGAATGTGTTGTTGTTTTTCCACTGTTTCTTTTCCCTTACCTGTTTTCTTGGGTTCGCGCGCTTTCCAACTTAACTCAATGGCATCGTCGGTTGCAGCATTTAACCGGGCTTCTATTGTTTCGCCCGAGTTGAGTTTCACAATCAAATCGCGTCCAATATTTTTTTTGTACTGTCTGATCATTTTTAAAGGCGAACCCACACCAACCGAAGCTACTTCTAATGAGAAGTCTTGCTCTTCGCGATCCAGGTTATGTTCTATTGCCCTACTTATATCCACACAGTCTTGAAGGCTTACACCGTTATCTCCATCCAAATTTACAATAATTTTGTAATTATCCGTTATGGTTAAATCGATAAGGAACAAATCCGGCTTTTCGGACAGCCCTTCGTGGAGCAGTGTGGTAACTTTTTCTTTAAAATTCATTTTTTTATGAAAAGAGGCACGCTGTGCGTGCCTCATTATTTAATTAGCTGATAAATAACGGCGCAAATATACTATTTTTTTCAATATGACAAATATCATTTAGGAAAGATAAAAAAAAACACTACCTTTATACAAACAAAATTTAAGTACAAAACCAATTAATTTAACCATGAAAAAAATACTTATTCCTACCGATTTTTCAGAACATGCCGAATATGCATTGAAGGTTGCTGCCCAGATTGCAAAAAAGAATAACAGCGAAATTATTTTGCTTCATATGTTGGAATTGCCTCACGAATCAAGTGACGCTATGGGTTCCGGAAAAGAGATTCCTGAAATTATGTTCTTCAAAAATGCTGCCATGAGAAAACTGGAAGACTTAATGGATGAAGAATACCTTGACGGCATTAATGTATCTGAAGCCGTTCAGTTTGAATTGGCTTTTGACGGTATCATGAAAATTGCCAAAAAGAACGATGTGGATTTGATTGTAATGGGTTCTCACGGAGCCAGTGGTTATAAAGAAATGTTTATCGGTTCTAATGCTGAAAAAGTAGTACGCAACTCTGAAGTTCCCGTTTTGATTATTAAAAAAGACGAAGGCAAATTTGAAGTTAACAATTTTGTTTTTGCTTCCGATTTTTCAGATGAAGTTAAGAAACCTTTTGGCAGAGCGGTCGATTTTGTTAATCATTTTGGAGCGACTATGCATTTAGTGATGATCAATACACCTAACAATTTTAAATCTACTTCGGCTGCTAATGAAATCATGAGCAATTTCCTTAAAGGCTTTGACGTAAGTAATCCGGTTACACATATTTACAACGAAACTAATGTTGAAAAAGGGATATTGAATTTTGCCAACAGCATCAATGCGGATTTAATCGGAATGTGTACGCATGGACGTAAAGGTTTATCGCACTTCTTTAACGGAAGCATCAGCGAAGATTTAGTAAATCATGCAGAGCGACCAGTAGTTACTTTCAAAATTTAATCAAAAACCAAAAAATTATAAAACAAAAAAGCCCGACTTCCGTCGGGCTTTTTTGTTGGTCTACAAGGATTCGAACCTTGAATGACTGAACCAAAATCAGTAGTGTTACCGTTACACCATAGACCATTATTGCGGGTGCAAATTTATAACTAATTTTATTTTCCACAAACTTTTTAAATTAATTTTTCTAAAAATAATAAATCTGCATTTTCGTAGTTATAGCCTTAGTTTGTATAAAAAAAGTTAATCCGACACGTAATTGAATAAAAAATAGTTTCTTTGCACTACTTAATACACTACTGGTTTTATGACTGAATTCAACTTTAATCGTTGGAATACCATCTTGGGATGGTTCGCCTTTCTTATTGCCCTTATCACCTATTCCTTGACTGTAGAACCTACTATGAGTTTTTGGGATTGTGGAGAATACATAGCTACTTCTGCCTATTTGGAAGTTGGACACCCGCCGGGCGCTCCGCTTTTTCAAATGATGGGTGCTTTTTTCTCCATTTTTGCGCCTGACAGACAAAGCATAGCACTTATGGTCAACATGTTATCGGTCTTGTCGAGTGCGTTTACTATTTTATTCCTGTTTTGGTCATCGAACATGATGCTAAAAAAAATAGTAGGTCAATATAGCGAGCTCAACCAAAACAATTTGGTAGCCATTTTAGGAAGTTCTTTCGTAGGTGCACTCACATTTACATTTTCGGACAGTTTTTGGTTCAGTGCTGTTGAAGCCGAAGTGTACGCCATGGCAACAATGATGATTGCACTGCTTTTGTGGTTAGGATTGCGTTGGGAACAGGATATGGATACCCCTCGAGGTAACCGATGGCTGGTAGTGATTGCCTTGGTTGTGGGATTATCATTTGGTGTGCATTTTATGGCACTACTAACCTTACCTTCTATTGGATTTATTTATTTCTTCAAACGCTATGAAAAAATTACTGTTTTTAATTTTATTGTAGCAAACATCATTATCGTAGCAATTCTATTGTTCATCTTTAAGTTATTGTTACCTTACACGTTGGCCTTGTTTGGGAAGTCGGAAATATTCTTTGTAAATACATTAGGGATGCCTTTTGACTCCGGAACAATTATTATGTTCATCTTAATTGTTGGTTTTTTTATTTTCGGATTACGACGAACCAAACAAAAAGGACAAGCTTTTTACAACACCATTTTACTTTGTCTTATCTTCATATTAATAGGTTTTTCTACTTGGTTGATGCTACCTATTCGTGCCAACGCCAACACACCTATTAATGAAAACAAACCATCAGACGCTGCCGAGGTTTTGGCTTATTACAATCGTGAGCAGTACGGTGTAAATCCTCTTTTTTATGGTCCGCAATACACCGACACTTTTGCCGGACTCGATCCGGATACACCTTATTTGGATAAAAAGCCCAATTATGAGCGCGATTACAAAACCGGTAAATATGTAATTGTAAACAATTATAAAAATGCAGAACAAAATTCTGATGATGCTCACAAAGCTGTTTTGCCACGCCTATGGAGCACAGAACATGTTGAGAATTACATGAATTTTACCCATCCGCCGGAATTTACAATTGATCAAAACGCTTTTTATGACCCAGAAACGGATGAGTTTATGGAGGAAGAATTCAATCAATTAAATAGTATAATTAGTGAATTTAAACACGCATACGCCTCCGGAAAAATTGACAACGACGGCTACAGAACGTTTTTAAAAACCTACAGCAATTATCTGATTGTTGAGAAACCTTCAACCTTTGACAACATCTCCTTTATGGTGGAGTATCAGTTTGGCTATATGTATCTGCGTTATTTGTTATGGAATTTTGTGGGCCGCCAAAACGATATTCAAGGCAAATATGATGATTTAGACGGAAACTGGTTAAGCGGCATCACTTTCATGGACGAATTGCATTTGGGCCCTCAATCCAACCTTCCAAAAGATATGGCAGCCAATAAAGGGCGCAATACCTATTTCTTTTTGCCTTTTATTTTGGGATTAATTGGTTTAATGTATCACATTCAACGGGATAAAAAATCATTTTATGTCTTACTTGTTCTATTCCTTTTTACAGGTTTGGCCTTAAAAATTTATTTGAATGAACGTCCGTTTGAACCACGCGAACGCGATTATGCAGTTGTAGGTTCATTTTATGTCTTTGCTATGTGGGTAGGTTTTGGGGTGTATGCCATCTATGAAATGGTACTCTCAAAACTAAATGGCAAAATTGCGGCTCCATTGGTAACAGCTGTTTGCTTACTTGCCTCTCCTATTTTGATGGCATCTCAAAACTGGGACGACCATGACCGCTCAAACCGTCGCACGGCAGTGGCTATGGCTAAAGCGTATTTGGACTCGTGTGAACCGAATGCTATTTTATACACCATTGGCGATAATGACACATTCCCGTTATGGTATATGCAAGAAGTTGAAGGCTATCGTACCGATGTTAAAGTGTGTTGTACCAGTTTATTAATGACCGACTGGTATATCGATCAAATGAAAATGAAAACCTACAAATCGGATGGCTTGCCTATTTCATTTGAGCACAAACAATATGTAGACGGTACCCGTGATTATATTATTTTTAGTGAAAAAACGCCAAATCGTTGGAGTTTGACCGACTTTATAAAATTTGCCAAAAGTGAAAATCCGCAAACACAAGTGGAAATGAATAGTGGCCAAATGGTGCATTTCTTCCCAACCAATAAAGTTCGTATTCCGGTAAACAAAGAAAACATTATTAAAAATAAAGTGGTTAATCCTAAATATTTTGATTCCATTGTGCCTTATATCGACATTGATATTGACGGTAATGCTTTGTACAAAAACCGTTTGATTATGTTGGATATTTTGAACAATAACAACTGGAAACGACCTGTATATTTTACCGGTGGTAGTTTTGGTGATGATGATTATTTGTGGATGAAAGATTATTTACAATTGGATGGAATGGCCTATAAATTGGTTCCTGTTAAAACTCCGGTTAACAAACAAAATCCATTTGATTTAGGGCAGATTGATACCGATGTTATGTATCCTTTGGTGCAAAAATGGACTTGGGGTGGCGGTGAGCGTACCGATATTTACCACGACCCTGAAACCCGTAAAAACAGTATTTCGTCGCGAAACAACATGTCGCGTTTGGCAATGCAGCTCATCAAAGAAGGTAAACACGACAAAGCCAATACAATTATTGAAATGGCTATCAATAAATTCCCGTTGGATTATTATGGCTATTATACGGCTGTAGATCCTTTTGCGGATGCTTATTATAAAATTGGTAAAAAAGAGAAAGCGCGTCAATTGCTCACCAAACTGATTGAAAAATACCGCGAAAACCTCATGTATTACAAACAATTTAGTGTAGCTGATCAGAATTTTATGGGTGATGAAATTTACACCGATGTGGAGCGTTACCGAAACTTGTTACAAATCATGAAAGATAATGGTGATATTGGCTTTTACAACCAACATAAGAGCCAATTCAATACGTTTACGGTCATGTACCAACGTTTTGGCGTTACCCCTGAAAAATAAGAAAGCAGTGCCGCAAATGCGGCACTTTTTTTATCTTTGAAAAATGGGAATAAATTGGGTCAAAACCGGGTGGTTTCTTCGAACATTGTTTCGGAAGTATTATTGGCGGATTCCGAAAACTGAAAAAACAGTCTACCTTACCTTTGATGACGGTCCAATTCCCGAAATTACCCCTTGGGTTTTGGATTTACTTCGCCAAAACACCATCAAAGCAACTTTTTTTTGCATTGGCGACAATATTCAAAAAAATCCTGAAATAGCCCAACAAATAATCCAAGACGGACATACCTTAGGCAACCATACCTTTAACCACCTTAACGGCTGGAAAAATTCAACTACAACGTACCTACAAAATACCAAACTGGGCGCCCAAATTATCGCACAAAAAACAGGCATAAACCCTACACTTTTTCGGCCACCTTATGGAAAAATAAAGCCTTCACAGGCTAAGAAGCTAATCAAACAAGGCTATAAAATAATAATGTGGGATATCATCAGTTATGACTTTGATGACCGAATTTCATCCGAAAAATGCCTTCACAATGTAATAGACAATATAGAAAACGGGAGCATCATCGTTTTTCATGACAGCATAAAAGCCAGAAAACACTTGGAATATGTATTACCAAGAGTGATTGAATACCTTAAAAAAGAAGCTTTTTTGTGCGAAAGTCTGCATTAAACCTGCTCCTGAACAAGCGAGATAAGTGTGTTGGCATCTAATTCTCCGGATTGTCTCCAAATCATCTGACCGCCTTTATAAATCATAAGTGTAGGCAAACCTTTTATACGCAAAGCTTCTGCCAACTCTTGATTTTTGTCCACATCAATTTTTATCACTTTCGCCTTATCGCCCAGAGCTGCGGCAACATCCCTGATTACAGGATGCATGGAAACAGAAGACTCATTCCATTCTGTGTAAAAATCAATTAACACAGGCACTTGAGCGTTAATAAGTTCACCAAATTTCGACATAAAACAATACTGTTTTTGCTATTTCACACCCGAATTTACGGAAATTTACTTTACAAAAGTAGTATTTAAAATGAATTATACTACTTTTTGTCCTTTTTTTAGTTCAATTACTGTAATTTCAGGCATAATTCCAACGCGACCCGGATACGCATGAAAACCAAAACCGCGATTTACATAAATATACTTATTGGCATGCTCATATAAGCCGGCCCACTGTTTGTAAACATATTCCACAGGACTCCATTTGATAATGCCCGGAATTTCAATCCCAAACTGAAAGCCGTGGGTATGCCCGGAAAGCGTTAAATGGTAATGCATACTGTGTTCTTTAACTTCAACTTCCCAATGACTTGGATCATGACTCATCAAAATCTTAAAATCATTTTGGTTCAAACCTGCTGAGGCCTTGTTCAAATCACCTGCCTTTTTAAACTTAACGCCCCAGTTTTCAACTCCCACTAATGCAATTTCATCTGAGCCGTTTTTAATTTTTACATTTTCATTAAGCAGTAATTTAAAATCAATTTGACGGTGTAAATCTTTTATGGCTTCAAAATTTTCAGCTTTATCCTTATCCGAGTTCCAATCGATATATTCCCCATAATCATGGTTTCCTAAAACCGAATATTTACCAAAACGATAGCTTTTCAAACGATTAAAGGTATCAATCCACGGATGCATTTCTTTGGCATGTGTATTGACAATATCACCGGTAAAAAGCAACAAATCGGCTTCCTGTTGATTGATCAAATCAATGGCATAATTAATCTTTTCGGCATCATCAAAACTACCGCTATGGATATCCGAAATTTGTGTAATCTTAAAACCGTCAAAAGCTTCCGGCAAATCATCAAACCAGAGCGTTTCCTTACGGACTTTAAAATTGTATTTACCGATAGTCATTCCGTAAATAAGCGAAAAGAAAGGAACTGCGGCGATTCCGAGTGCAATTTGACTTACAAATTTTCGGCGTTCAGGGAGAAAGGAAGCCTCGGCATCATAATTGGCAAAATAATTACGTGTACCAATAAAAATCCGTAGCACATCCTCCAAAATCATAAATGCTGTGATGAGCAGTTTAGGAACCAAAACCAACAGCATGAGTCCAATGGTAAGCATCGTCATTGGGGTTTGCCCAACTTTTCTGTCAAACTTAGTGAATTGATAAATAATAAAAAGCACCACCGCAACTGAAACAATCAGGTAAGCCATCTGAATCCATTTGGACTTAGTAAGTGTACGAACGGCCTGAAATGCATAGGTTTCGACAAAAGCAAAAATCAGAAATATGACAAAAAAGCGAAAAGCCATGGTTTTAAAATATTAAGCAAAAATACCGTGTGAAACGTATTTTTTTATAGTTTTAAGATTTATTTTAACAAATGACAGTAAAGTTATATCGCTTACTGCTTTTTTTCTTCGGATTATTGGGCGTACAAAATGCTGTTTCCCAAGAGGAAAAGGCACATCCCGAAATTGAATCAATTTTGGAAAAAGCGGCCTATTATATAGATAATGATAACGATAGTGCCGTTATTTTTATTCAAAAAGCAAAAGTTCTTGAAAACAGTAAATCGTTTCCGCTCATTAATAAAATACGCATACTGGAAACAGAAGGCAACTACTACGGATTGGTGAAAAGTGATTACAATAAAGCGGTTTCACTTTATTTAAACGCTGTAAAAATTTGCGAAAAAAATAAAATCAGTTACAGCAAAAATCTCTATCATTCGCTGGGTGTATTATTTCATATTACCGATAATTATGATAAAGCAAAACTGTACTATTCTAAAGCGTTAACCCTCGAAGTAAAATATAAAGATACCCTACTTATGGTTCGAAGTATGGTTAATTTGGCTTCTGCCAATTCGTCGCAGGGAAATTATAAAATTGCTGAAAATCTATTTAAAAAAAGTCTAACCTACCCCAGCACAACAGCCATACGAAGAACTACCTATTCAAACTTAGGCAATTTAAAAATTAGAGAAAAAAAATATAAAGAAGCCCTAAAATACCTCAACATTGCCGTTAAATCAGGACCTAAAGACATAGGCGATCAAACCATAGACATCTCTTTTCTTTTGGATGCCAAAAAAGAAGCCCGCGATTTTACGGGTTTGGACACTTTGATACCCCATTGTGAAAACATAATAAAAAACGAGGCGGATTTACGCAACAAAACCATATTAGTTAAAGCATTAAGCGGACTTTACGATGCAACAGGCAATTATAAAAGGGCTAGTCAATTAAAAGATTTGTACATTCTTGATTATGACAGTTTAAAAGCCGGTCAGCGCGATGAAGCTGTGTATGAAGCCGAAGCCAAATACCAAACTGAAAAAAAACAGAAGGAGATTGAACTGGCAAAAATTGAAAAAAAACGCCTACAATATTTGTTTTGGGGTGCTTTAGCCACCATTGTACTTTTAAGTTATTTGGTGTATCTGAATTTAAGACAAAAGCGAAAACTCGCCAAACAAAAACAGCTCTTGGAAACCGCTGTTGACGAAAAAAACATTCTGCTTAAAGAAACCCATCATCGTGTAAAAAACAGTTTCCAAATTGTATCGAGTTTGCTCTATTTGCAATCGGAAAACATGAAAGACAAAGAGGCGGCTTTGGCTGTAAAAGAAGCACAAAATCGAGTCAAATCAATGGTTTTAATCCATCAGAAATTGTATAGCAAAGAACAATTAATCGGAATCGACAGTAAAGAATATATTGAAGATTTAGTTAATGATATTATTGAAAATCAAACCGATACCATACCGAATTTAACCACTACTCTTTCCGTTGAAAGTACCGTTTTTTCAATTGACTCCATTACGCCATTGGGGCTAATCATCAATGAATTAATTACCAATTGTATCAAACATGCTTTTCCATCCTCAATAGAAAATCCGAAAATAGAATTGGACTTCTACAAACAAGGTGAAATGTATGTTTTAAAAGTAATTGATAACGGCATCGGATTTAGTAATGCAATCAGCGAGAATTCGTTTGGTATCAAACTCATTCATGCTTTGGCTAAAAAACTGAAAGGGAAAATTTCGTTTGAAACTAATAACGGGACTCATTTTGTGATGGAAATTCATAAATTTGAGCAAATGAATTAAGTCAATGCGTACCAAAATTTACATCGTTGAAGACGAACCTTTAATTGCTGAAACCATAAAAACGGCTTTAGAAAAAGTAGGCTATTCGATAGTTGGCATGACCGACAATGGCAAAGAAGCGCTATTTGATATTGAAGACTTACAACCCGATTTGATTTTGGTCGATATTACATTAGAAGGTAAAATGGACGGCATTGAAATGACAGAACATTTGAAGAAAAAATCGGAAGTGCCTTTTATTTTCTTGACTTCTCACTCGGATGATGCGACTTTAGAACGCGTTAAACAAACCGATCCTGCCGGATTTATTGTAAAACCGTTCAACGAAAAAACGCTAAAATCAAACATTGAAATTGCGCTTTACAAAAATAGAGTGCAAAAGCAATCCGTGTCATCGAACGAAGAAATGAATTCGTTTTTTGTCAAGAACAAAGGCGAACTCATTAAAATTGAATTGGATGACATTTTATATTTAGAGGCATTTGACAACTACTGCAATTTGTACACTTCCTCACAAAAACACCTCATCAGTCACACGCTAAAAAGCGTCGAGGAAAAATTACCCCAACACAAGTTCATACGCGTTCATCGCTCGTATGTAATTAATGTTTCGAAAATTAAATCGCTACAAGACGGCTATATTTTCATCGAAAAAAACAAAGTCCCAATGAGCGCTTCCAATAAAGAAGAGCTGATGAAACACATTAATTTGTTGTAGTAGCTTTCACCTAAAAAAAGACTTCATTCACTAAATTTTTCGGGCCATTCACCATTTACTTCTTCAGTAAATCTTTGATTACAATAGATTTACTAAAAAATCCTCATGATTTTCAACAACGAAAAAAAAATTGTTTTACCTACTGAAACGGAAGGTGTTTTTGAAATCATTATCACGTCTAAAGACAACAAAACCGTGTATAGTGACCGCATTAGCTCTAAAGACAAGAAGATCATTTTAAAAGGATTTTCGAAACATGTATACAATATAACTTTGATACCAATTCTGATAAATCAGGCAATTTAACATTTTGGCCATGAAACAAATTTTATTTCTCCTTCTACTAATCGCAACTCCTGTTTTTGGACAGGTTGGCGTAAATACAACTAACCCCGACCCTTCCTCCATGTTGGACATTTCGGCTACCAACAAAGGGGTTTTGGTTCCGCGCGTGAGTTTGCCCAATGTAACTACAACCATGTTAGACGGAACGAACACGGCTGCAACCGGTTTGTTAATTTGGAACACCAATGCGACTACAACCGGCGGAAATGGTGTTGGTTTTTACTTTTTTAACGGAACGCAATGGATGCCGATTACGCAAACTGCAAGTTCAGATC
Organism: Flavobacterium sp.; assembly: GCA_041917555.1. Lineage (GTDB taxonomy): Bacteria > Bacteroidota > Bacteroidia > Flavobacteriales > Flavobacteriaceae > Flavobacterium. Next base: position 53,487 of record JAYRXL010000007.1, read on the forward strand.
ACGATATTTATGAAGTAGGAGGAACAACTGCTCCTGACAATATAAATGACAATAAATATACACAAGGAAGTTTAGCCATAGGAAGCAACACAGCTGCTACTGGAGTTTTAGATGTGGATAATGCAACAAGAGCAACTAGTATTGACCTCAACAATACCTTTGCGACCAATCCAGTCGGGGTTGATATATCGTTAACATCGGCCAATTCGGCCAAAACAGGAGTTAAAACCACATTTAATGGAGCTTCGGCAACCGGCAACAACACATTCATATCCAACATTGACAATACTACCGGAAACAGTAACCGAAATGGAATTTTGCAGGAATTTAACGGAACAAGTTCGTCGATAGCAACTACAATCCGAGGTGTAAAAAACGATTTTAAAAGTACGGCAAACTATTATGCTGTTATCTACGGATTTGAAAATAGCTTTGCTGACAATTCCAATTCCTTCAAGTATGGATTGACCAATAACTTCTTGAACGGAGGTTCAAGTCAATCTACGGGTGTGTTGAATAATTTTAACGGAACAAGTACCGGTATTGCGTATGGTGTATACAATGCCTCCAGCAATTACAACGGACTTATATATGGAATGCAAAACATTTTTTCAGGTACCGGGAATAATGACCATTTTGGTATGTTCAATTACTTTGACGGAACCGGAACCGGAAATAAATATGGTGTTTACAACAATTTTCCAGCTACAGCCGGGGGAACACATTATGGTATTTATTCGAATGTTCAGAAAAGCGGAAGTTTTGCAGCTTATTTTTTAGGAAATGTCTCCATCGGAACTAATGCTCTTAACAACTACATTTTACCATCATCCCGAGGAACCAATGGGCAAATTATGCAAACCGACGGCAGCGGAAATGTGTCTTGGGTAACTCCTGCGGTTGCAACAGATACCGACAATCAAATAATCGATGTTTTGTCTTTAACCGGCGATATCTTAAACATTTCATTGCAGGACGATGCCGTAGCAACACAAACACTCGATTTATCACCCATTAAAGACCATGATTGGTATGAAATAGGCGGCACAACTGCTCCTAATGCAATTACCGATAACAAATACACACAAGGGACAATCACCGTTGGTTCTAACACTGCTGCTTCAGGTGTTTTAGACATAGATAACACCTCCAAAACTACCAGTTTAGACATCAACAATTCATACACTGTTAACCCTAAAGGCATTAACATCAACATTAACTCTACTGCTGGAGCTAAAACTGGTATTGAAATTAATCAATCTGGAACTTTCACAGGATATGGAGGCGTTGGATCGATGCTTCAAACTACCGACAATTGTTCTGGAGATTACAACCGGTTTGTTATGTATAATGTTTTTAACGGAGTGTCTGCTGATACGAATATCAACGCTTATGGCATGCGAAACGCTTTTACTGCGAATTCTTTTACAGGTGATTTTATTGGAGTTGCCAATGATGATTTTTCTACTTCAAATGGAAACAGATACGGTTTGGCAAATACATCCTTTGCAACAGGTAACGGGATAAACTATGGCGTTTATAATTACTATTCTGGTACAGGCACGGGAAATAAATATGGGGTTTACAATAATATTGTTTCTTCAGCCGGCGGAACGCACTACGGAATTTATTCAAATGTATTAAAAACAGGAAGCTACGCCGGTTACTTTTTAGGAAATGTGTCTATCGGAACCACTGCATTAAATAACTACATTCTGCCTAAATCACGCGGAACCAATGGGCAAATTATGCAAACTGACGGTAGCGGAAATGTAACTTGGGTAAATCCGGTCGATACAGATACCGACAATCAACAAATTGATGAATTAGGATTGGTAGGTGATACCTTAACCATTTCACTTCAAGATGATGCAATGGTCACACAAACCTTAAATTTATCCGCTATTGACAACCAAGCTACAGATGTATTTAGTTTGACGGGAACTACTTTAAATCTTTCCTTACAAAATGATGGTGTCGTCACACAAACTGTCGATTTATCTTCACTAAAAGATGCCGATTGGTTTGAAGTTGGCGGAATCACTCAGCCCGACGCCATCACCGATAATAAATACACTTTTGGTGATATCTCCATAGGAAAATCAACGGCTGCCACCGCTAAATTAGATGTTGATGCAGTAGTTAAAAACACTACATTATCATTATCCAACAGCAACGCAACTGCAGGAACCAAATGGGGAATACTCAATAACTTAGTATTAGACACGACCAACCCCAATTCGGCAGGTATAACCAATAGTATATCTGGAAATGCCAATTTCAAATATGGGATTTACAACAATTTACAAGGAGCAACCACGGGAACTAATTATGAATACGGCCTTGTCAACAATCTTTTCTCCAGCGGAAATGTGAGTGGTTTTGGGGTATTTAACCTCTTTAACCCTGCTGCGGCCAATACAGGTAGTTACACGGGCTTATATAATGAAGTGGCAGGAACCAATCATTCCGGAAATTTTACGGGAGTAAACAACATAGCTTCCAATACATCAGGAAGTTCATTGGTTGGCGTATCCAATTCACTTTCGGGTTTAGGAACAGGAATTCGCACCGGTGTAAACAACAACATTTCGGGCGGGCTAATTGGTAATAGCTATGGCGTAAATAACACGATTACTTCAATAGGTGGAACCAAATATGGTGTATATTCTAATTTGAATGCACCTGGAGCTAAATATGGGGTTTATAATGATTTGAATTCTATTGTAGGTGGTAGTGCCATTGCTTATGGTGTCTACAACAAGATTAATAATACAGGAGGAAATTTAGGTGTACATTACGGAGTATACAACGAAATGTTGGCTTTTGACAATCAATACGGAATGTACACCACAATGCCATCTGTAACAAATTATCCTCAATATGGAAATTACATAACTATTTCTGGTGCGGGTACAGGCAACCGATATGGGTTTTATTCTACGATAAATTCATCGGCTGGCGGAACACATTATGGTATTTACTCAGAAGCCACTAAAGCCGGTAGTTATGCGGGTTATTTCTTAGGAAATGTTTCTATTGGGACTTCTACTGGTAATGAGTATATACTTCCAGACTCTCGCGGAACCAACGGACAAATTATGCAAACCGATGGCGCCGGAAATGTTTCGTGGGTAACGCCAACAACTGTTACAGATACAGACAATCAAATAATTGATGTTCTATCGCTAACCGGCGACACGTTGAATATCTCACTACAAGACGATGCCGTTGCAACACAAACCTTAAATTTAGGTGCTATCGACAATCAAGGTACTGATGTATTCAGTTTAACTGGAACCACACTTAATTTATCGCTACAAAACGATGGTGTTGCCACACAAACGGTAGATTTATCGTCTTTATCCAACGACTGGAAACTTACGGGAAACGCAGGAACTCTTTCTGGAACCAACTTCATCGGAACCACTGATGCGCAAGATTTGGATTTTCGTGTAAATAATGTGGTTAAAATCCGTCTTACCCAACAAGGTCAATTATCGTTTGTAAATGCCGGAGGCTCTGTTTTTGTAGGTATCAATGCGGGTGATGCTGATGATTTGACCAGCAATCAAAATACGTTTGTAGGAGCAACAAGCGGACAGTTCACTTCAACCGGAAATTTAAACACCGCTATTGGTCATGCCTCATTAAATGCCAATCTTTCGGGGGTTGGAAATTCGGGTTTAGGGAAAAGTTCACTGCTTACCAACACTACCGGAAGTAACAACACCGGTGTAGGTCGATTGGCTGATGTAGCGACTTCTGGATTAAGCAACGCTACTGCAGTTGGATTTAACGCTACTGTTTCGGTTTCGGATAAAGTGCGTTTGGGAAGCGCAACAGTAACGGTTGTTGAAGGTCAGGTTCCGTATACGAATCCTTCGGATGCGCGATTCAAATTTAATGTTCAAGAAAATGTTCCCGGATTGGATTTTATCAAAAAATTAAAACCCGTTACTTACAACTTTGACACCAAGAAATTTGATGAACATTTGAATCAAAATCGTAACAAAAGTGAAGTTGCCGATGAAGATTTCTCAAAATCAACCGCAATAGTTCGCACCGGATTTTTGGCACAAGACGTTGAAAAAATTTGTGCCGATTTAGGCTATAACTTCGATGGTTTACACATTCCTGACGCATCCAATCCTTCAGATAATTACGGCATTGCTTATAGCCAGTTTGTAATGCCATTAGTTAAAGCAGTTCAGGAACAACAAGAAATTATTGAATTGCAAAAAACCGAATTAGCACAATTAAAATCTGAAGTAGCCCAACTCAAAAAATTAGAAGAACGCCTTAAGGCGCTTGAAAATAAAGAGTAGTTAAGTAGTTAGCAGACTTCGGTCTACTTTTAAAAGGGGAGCAGCTTTGGGGGCTCCTCTTTTTTTTTAAAATTAAACTATGCCCTTAGATTAAGTTTACTACTTTTGAAAAAATAAAATTTCGATGTCACAAAAACGCCTTTTCCTGCTCGACGCTTATGCATTAATTTTTAGGGGGTATTACGCTTTTATTAAAAACCCGCGTATCAACTCCAAAGGAATGGATACGTCGGCCATTATGGGTTTTATGAATTCGTTGATGGATGTAATCAAACGCGAAAAACCCGACCATTTAGCCGTGGCTTTTGATAAAGGCGGAAGCGATTACCGCTTGGAAATGTATACCGATTACAAAGCCAACCGCGACGAAACTCCCGAGGCGATAAAAATAGCCGTACCTTATATTCAGGCTTTTCTTCAAGCCATGCATATTCCGATAATTGAACAAGCAGGCTACGAAGCCGATGATCTTATTGGTACTTTGGCCAAAAAAGCAGAAAAAGAAGGCTTTCAAGTTTTTATGGTCACTCCCGATAAAGATTTCGGTCAGTTGGTTTCGGAAAATATTTTTATGTACCGCCCTGCTCGCATGGGAAATGACATCGAAATTTGGGGTGTGGAAGAAGTAAAACAAAAATTTGAAGTGAACGACCCGCTTCAGGTGATTGATTTTTTAGCGATGATGGGCGATGCCGTTGACAATATTCCCGGACTTCCGGGCGTGGGTGAAAAAACTGCCAAAAAATTCATAGCCGAGTACGGTTCCATCGAAAACCTATTGGCCCATACCCACGAGTTAAAAGGAGCGATTAAAGATAAAATTGAAGCCAACAAAGAGCAAGGAATCCTCTCCAAAAAATTGGCCACTATCCTACTCGACTGCCCGGTAGAATTCGACCCAGAGGCTTTTGAACTTTCAAAACCCGATATCGAAAAAACGGATACGCTGTTTCAGGAATTGGAATTTAGACAAATGAAAACCCAATTCGATAAATGGTTTGGTAGTGGTAAAGAATATGACGAAATCGATACTAACGGCAACGAAAGTTCGGCCAACAGCGAAACCACAACTACTAAAAAAGCGGCTGTAAAAAAAGCACCGGAAAATCAAATGGATTTATTCGGCTTTGAGTACGACGACGACGCTGCACCAACGCTTCGTGAGGGCTTTGCAACCCTCGAAACAACACCACATTTTTACCAATTGGTTCAAGGCGAATTAGCCGTTAAACTATTGGTGCAAAACCTCTTGCAACAACCCGCTGTTTGTTTTGATACCGAAACAACCGGAATCGATGCGCTTACTGCCGAATTGGTAGGATTGGCTTTGTCGTGGGAAAAAGGAAAAGGGTTTTATGTTCCTTTCCCTGAAGATCAAAATGAAACTCAAGCATTGATAGATAAATTCCGCCCGTTTTTTGAAAATGAATCCATTGAAAAAATAGGTCAAAACTGCAAATACGATTTAAAAATTCTGGCCAATTACGGCATCACGGTAAAAGGCAAACTCTTCGACACCATGATTGCGCATTACCTAATTAATCCGGATATGCGACACAACATGGATGTGTTGAGCGAAACCTATTTAAAATACAGCCCAAAATCCATCGAAACACTTATTGGAAAACCTTCGCGCTCCGCTGGCGGAAAAGGGAAAAGCCAACTTTCCATGCGCGATGCCTTGTTAGATGACATTAAAGAATATGCCGTTGAAGATGCCGATGTGACGCTGCAACTCAAAGAGCATTTTCAACCCATTTTAGAACGCGTTGGCACCAAAAAACTCTTTGATGAAATTGAGGTTCCTTTGGTGCAAGTCTTGGCCGATATGGAACGAGAAGGAGTTAATTTGGACGAAGATTACCTCAAGGTGATGGGTGCCGATATGCAAAAAGAAATTGAAATTTTCGAGCATAAAATTTATGAAGAAGCCGGTGAGCGATTTAATTTGGCTTCCCCAAAACAATTGGGTGATATTTTATTTGATAAGCTAAAAATCGGCGGAAGCAAACAGAAAAAAACCAAAACCGGACAATATGCCACCGGCGAAGAAATTTTGAGTTATCTGGCTCACGAACACCAAATTGTGCGCGATATTCTGGAATGGCGCCAACTGGTTAAACTCAAAAATACCTATGTGGATGCCTTGCCATTGCAAGTAAATCCAAAAACAGGACGGGTTCACACCGACTATATGCAAACAGTTGCCGCAACCGGACGTTTGAGTTCTAACAATCCAAATTTGCAAAACATCCCGATTCGAACTGAGCGCGGTCGCCAAATTCGGAAAGCATTTATTGCACGTGATGAAAACTTCATCTTGCTTTCTGCGGATTACTCCCAAATTGAACTACGCATAATTGCGGCGCTTTCGGGTGAAGAAAACATGATAAAAGCGTTTCAAAATCACGAAGACATTCACCGAAGTACAGCCGCCAAAGTATTCAACGTTCCTTTGGAAGAAGTTTCTAAAGAACAACGCAGTAACGCCAAAACGGTAAATTTCGGGATTATTTATGGTGTTTCGGCATTTGGTTTGAGCAATCAAACTTCGCTTTCGCGCAAAGAAAGTGCCGAGCTCATCGATGCCTATTACAAAACCTATCCGAAACTAAAATCGTACATTTCAAATCAGGTAGATTTTGCGCGCGAACACGGCTATGTAGAAACCATATCGGGTCGTCGTCGTTATTTAAAAGACATTAATTCGGCCAACGCGATTGTTCGTGGCGGGGCTGAACGAAATGCCGTTAACGCACCTATTCAGGGAAGTGCGGCCGATATTATCAAAATTGCGATGATTAACATTCATAAAAAATTAAATGAAAAACATCCCGACGGCACAGAATGGAAATCGAAAATGCTGCTTCAGGTGCATGACGAATTGGTTTTTGATGTACATTTGAGTGAATTAGAAAAAATAAAACCGCTTATCAAACACGAAATGGAAAACGCGTTTCAAATGGCTGTCCCGCTTGAAGTCGAAATGGGAACCGGTCATGATTGGTTGGAAGCGCATTAAAAAAGTAATTCTCTTTTGGTAATTATAGTTGTACTAAAATTTTTTGCTATCACAAAACTTAACCCATGAAAAAAATACTTTACCTATTTATCCTATCAACATCGATTGCATTTTCCCAACAAACCAAATTCCAAAAAATTGACAGTTTGTTGACCTTTTTATACCAAAACAACAAATTCATGGGTTCGTTGGCTATTCGTGAAGGAGACAATACTGTTTTTGCGAAAGCTTATGGTTTTGCTGATATTGAAAGTAAAAAAGAGTTAAACCCTTCTACCAAATTAAAAATCGGTTCCATTACAAAAACGTTCACTGCCGTAATGATTATGCAATTGATTGATGAGAAAAAACTAACATTGGACGCCAAATTGTCTCAATTTTATCCCAAGATTCCCAATGCAGAAAAAATTACCATCCGCATGCTTTTGCACCACCGAACCGGAATACCCGACTTCTTGAACGACGACCCGGAAATTGGAAATTTTATTTATGTGAAAAATTCCAAAACCGACCTGGTAAAACGAATTGAAGCCTACAAACCCGCTTTCGAACCCGATTCAAAATACACCTACAGTAATTCTAATTACAACTTGTTGGGTTACATTTTAGAGGACATCACTAAAAAGAGTTATGTTGAGAATCTTTTTATGCGCATTACCAGTAAAGTTGGTTTAAAAAACACACTGTTACCCACCAAAATAAACATAAATGCTAATGAAAGTTATTCCTATATGTCGGATGGTACTACTTGGATTAAAACGCCCGAATGGGATAATAGCTTAGCCTTTGCTGCCGGAGCCATTTCGTCAACACCAACCGATTTACTGCTTTTTTTAAAAGCGCTGTTTGACGGAAAATTGGTCTCCAAAAATGCATTAACCGAAATGACAACCATGGTGGATGAGTATGGAAAAGGGCTCATCTCCATGCAGGTAGACAATAAACAGTTTTACGGACATACCGGAGGTATCGAAAATTTTCGGGCTTTTGCCGGTTACAGCCCTGATGAAAAAGTGGGTTTTTCCATTGTGGTGAACGGGGATAATTACAACCGTAACGAAATCATGTCGGCGGTGCGTAAACTGTATTATGGCACGCCATATACCTTTCCCGACTTAAACGGATATGCTGTTCCGGAACCTGTTTTGAGCGGATATGTGGGCAACTATACTTCGAAAACATTACCTTTGCCCATTTCAATTCGTGTTGAAAACGGCAAACTTATGGCTCAGGCCGAAGGACAAGGCGCCTTTACATTAACGGCCAAAAGTGAAACAGAATTTGTTTTTGAAGCTGCCGGAATTGAACTGGTTTTTGGCAACAAAACATTTACGTTAAAACAAGGGGGAGGGGAATTTGTTTACACCAAAGAATAAATGGGGCGTATTAAACTATCCGAAAAAACCGTATCGGCAATCAAAGCCCTAACCAATAGCACCTATCTGGATTTGATTGGGTTAGCCATTGTGCTTGCTGCTTCCTTTTCGTTGGGATACCACAAAACAGTTTATAATTTTAGCTATCACGGCAAAAATTATACCTTCCTTTTAGGGTATATCTCGATTCTTAACACCGGACTTTCTATGACCGGAAATCGGTTGGTTACCAAAAAAAATAATATCGGTAACATTATTACAACTTGCAATACTTTTTTGAGTGGAACCATTGATTTTTTGTTAGGAAACATTGGAGCGGTACTCACTTATCCGGTTTCTTTTATTGGAAATTATTTAGTTTTCAAATCTTGGAAAAAAAGTAGAATTTTACGAGGAATTGACGGTGTTTTTTACCGTAATATTGTCTTGGGTTTTATTCTTTCGCTTACTCTTAACTACATTGCTTTTGCTTATTTTTCAGAAAAAGGAATTGATTGGATACTTTATTTCTCGGTTGCAATCCCAGCCGGAATTACCTTTGGTGGTACGTTTAACACCGCACGGATGTACCCCGACAATTGGTTTATGTGGCAGTTTTACAATTTAACCAAGATCATTCAAAGTCTTATGTTGTTGAACATAGCCAATACGGCTAAATACAGCTTTTACCTGTTTAATGCCATCATTGGCTACATTACGTGGAACGACGATAAAAAACAATCCCAAATAGCGTAACCGTTTTCCTAAATTTGAGTATATTTGTTCTTGCTGGAAAAAGAATACTCATGTTAAAAAATCAGGTTGAAACCACTATTCCCACCGATTGGGGAAATTTTAAAATCATTGCTTATTCGGAAGATGAAAATGATTGGATGCCACATTTGGTACTCATTCATGAAAACACTGATTTTTCCCAAACCGTTCCTGTTCGCTTCCACTCCGAATGCGTAACAGGTGATATTTTTCACTCCAAAAAATGTGAATGCGGAAAACAGCTACATAGTTCAATGGAGTACTTTGAGGCACATGGCGGAATCTTAATTTATTTGCGCCAGGAAGGTCGGAATATCGGGATTATCAACAAACTCAAAGCCTACAAATTACAGGAAGAAGGCAGGGATACTGTAGAAGCAAATATTGAGTTAGGGTTGCCTGCCGATGGGCGCTCTTTCGAAGATGCTATTGCAATTTTACAAGACCTGAATGTAGAATCTATTTACCTGATGACCAATAATCCGGAAAAATTGGCGGCTTTGGAAAAATCACCAATTGTTTTTAAAGGCCGCATTCCAATCGAAATCAAGGCATCGAAAGAGAGTAAAAAATACCTGGAAACCAAAAAGGACTATTTCAGGCATTTACTTGATTTGTAATATAAAAACCCATGAGCGCAACCACTCACCAACCCCTGACTAAGGATTGGCTGTTTGTCCATTCGTTGTTGTTACTTGCAGCCACCATGGTTGATGTTTGGTTGAAATCGTATTTTATAACTGCTTTCACCGGACTTTTAGTTTTTAGTGTTTTTATTGCCAAAAACGTAAACGAATATTGTAGGTTAAAACCGCTTATTGGCTGGCCAAATTTGGTCACAACATTGCGGTTACTTTTAGTCCTTTCAGCTCCTTTTTTGGTAACAAAAAAATACTTTTATCTGCTCCCCGTTATTCTGGTAAGCCTCGATGGATTAGACGGTTTTTTGGCTCGAAAACTGAACCAGACAACAGCATTTGGCGGGCAATTGGATATGGAAACCGATGCGCTTTTTTGCCTCTTATTTTCAATTATAATTGCAAACACTCACCCCGATTTGTTATGGGTTTTAGTTGCGGGCAGCTTGCGTTATGTGTATAAAATTGTAACAACGCTACTACCTAAAAAAGGGTTTCAAGAGACTAAAAAGAACTATGCGCGGTATTTTGCCGGCGCCTATTTTTTTTCCATTGTTTTGTTTTTTATACTACCCGAAGCCATGGCAAAAATGGCTTTGTTGGCAGGAAATGTATTGGTGCTGTTTTCTTTTGGCATTTCGTTTTTTGCCTTTTTTAATTTCAACTCAACCAAATGATTCAGTTCCTTACAACATCAATTTACCGTAAAATAACCGGCGGGACTGTTTATAACAAGCAAATGATTTCCTATTTGGAAAAAAAAGGGTTCAGCGTTACGGTGCACCAACTACAAACGCTTAACGACTTTTGCTTCGATGCATCAAAAAAATACCTCATCGACGGAATTCTCATTCAGGACAAACCGGACATAAACCGCTTGCTTCCTTACGACATTACATATATCATACATCTTTGGGATTCTGCTCTTGATGATGTAAACAAAACCATCGCCAATACTTTTAAATTAATCTTTACAGGTGAAAATTCTTTGGAATATGCTCAAAAAAACTTGGGCCTTACCTCACTAAATTACCTGACTATAGAGCCCGGAGTTTCGATTAAAGGGAGAAAAAAAAACTATCCCCATTTACCCAAAAAATTACTTTATGTGGCTGGTTTTACCAAAGGGAAAGGGCACGAAAAACTTATTGAACTTACTTCATCTTTAGCGAAACACAACCTTGAAGTCGATTGCTATGGCGAAATTTTAGACCAAGCGTATTATGAAAATTTCATACAGAACAAACCTAAAAACATCACATACAAAGGCACCTGTAAGCATGAAGAAATAGTGGGTATATACCCAAATTATGACTTATTGTTGTTATTATCAGACTACGAAAGTTATGGAATGGCGGTAGCTGAGGCACTACAAATTGGGTTGCCCGTTATCATGACTCCCGTTGGTAATTTTAAAAAGTACAAAAAATCAAATTATAAGGGGATTGCAGAAGATTTTAATGTAGAAACACTTTCGGACTTGCTTGAACAAGCTGTTTCCGACCCAATACTATACCAAGAGCTCATTCCGGCAGAAGACAAAATTTTCTTTACCGATTGGGAGACCAATTTTGACCCCTTGCACCAATTTCTCGCCTTATGATTGCTGCTGTTTACATATTATCCTACTTATCGCTTATCACAGAACTTGTTTTCTTTCACACACCGAGTGTGGCCGAAACCCGAAAACTAATGGCTTTAAACGCTGAAAGTGAGGTTCCTGGAAAAAAAACTGCCGCCATAGCCTCATTAACAAAATGGCAAAAACAAGTTGTTTTAGTAATCCCTTTTTTACTGATTCAAGTCTTTTTTTTGCTGCCGTGGGGCTATTTCTGCCCAAAAAAAGAACTCTTTATAGTGCTTTACTCACCTAAAACGTTCATGTTGGTTTTGGGTTCCATACTCGTCATTAGCGGGCGAGTACTTACTTTTTGTGCCATGTTGTTTTTACAACGGGAAAACAAACAAACCGAAAATTCATACCATTTACACACTAACGGTATTTTTTCATTGTCGCGAAATCCGGGGTTAGACGGTATGTTTCTGTTTTTTCTTGGTTTTTGTTTACTATTTCCTTCACTTCACATGGTGATAGGATTTATTTTTTATATTGTGTACATGACATTTCGAGTACAGATTGAAGAAGAATATTTAGTCGCACGATTTGGTTCGGCTTACCTTCAATACAAGAATACGACAAAACGTTATTTGCTTTTTTGATGGAAAAAACAACGCAGGAACAACAGGCAATTAAACAATGGTTTGACAAAACCTATAGTAGCCATGGGGAACTTTACCTTCGGCCAAAAGAGGCCTATATCATTTATGCCGAACTGCTTCAATTAAAAAAAGGGATGCACTTTTTGGATGTGGCTTGTGGTTTGGGCAGAATGTTGGAAGTGGGAGCAGATTATGGCGTAGACAATTACGGCATTGACCTTTCAGAAGTAGCTGTAGCTAAAACCAAAACCAAACTCCTTGATGCTCATATACTCGAAGCCAATGCTGAAAAAATCCCTTTTGAAGACTCAATTTTTGATGCCGTAACGTGTTTGGGGTCCCTTGAGCGAATGCTTAATCATGCTAAGGTTTTAACTGAAATAAAACGAGTTTCTAAACCCAATGCAACATTTTGTTTTTTGGTACGAAATTCAAATTCCTGGCGGTGGTTGGTAACCAAAAAATTATTCGGAACCATCAACAAAACAGCACATCAGGACGCAAAAACGATGGAAGAATGGCATATGCTTTTTTTGGAAAACGGCTTTGAAATTAAAGATTGCTTACCTGATCAATGGCCTGTTATGAATGTGCTTCGTCTACTCTCATTCGGTTTTTTTCGACCATTCCACAAAAAACAACCTTCGGTGTTACCGCTAAGGTTTGCCAATGAATTCATATTTATTTTAACCCAAAAAAAATGAATCGCCCAGCCGACATAACTGCGCTTTACAACTCGCTTTTCCAATTGGAATCCAGGCAGAAAAAGGAAGCTGTGTATCCTATTCATAAAAAATTAACCTTCGACAATAACCTCACCGATATTTATGAGTACCTTATTACTACCCTAAACATTCAGAACAAAAAAATTCTCGATGCGGGTTGTGGCGTAGGTTTTGGTAGTTTTTTGATGGCTTCACGCGGGGCCAAACAAGTAACCGGAATCAGCGTAAGTGACTTGGAAATTGCCAGAGCCAATAGTGTAAAAGCGCAAAACAAGGTTGATAATATCGAATTTCGAAAAGCCGGTTTTGAAGAAACTGAAAAAAATTCCTATGATATAATTTTTTGCGTAGAATCGCTCAAACACGCACCCGATTTCGATAAGGCTTTACATGCGTTATTACAAGGACTAACAAAAACCGGTATGTTGTGTATAGTAGACGATTTTTTTACAGGCTCTGAGAATAAGTATGTGCGCGGAATGGCTCAAAATTGGCACTTAAATTACATCCTCCGCAAAGAACAACTCGAATCCTTATCCGGTTATTCCACTGATTCTATCGACTTGATGCCTTTTGTACCCCAAAAAAGCAAATTTCTACTCCGATTAAAAATGCTTTTCTTTACTTTTTTTAAACGGAAATCACCATTTCGAAAACTGTTTTACGGGGGCTTACAATTGGATTTTATATATGCGCAGCAAAAAATGCAATACGCGTTGGTAATCATCAAAAAAAATTCATGAAACGCATCGTAGTCTATACATTAACCGGCTTACTGTCGCCTTTGTTATCACTTGTATTACTGCCGGTGTATTTGAATCAATTAACCCCGCATGAATATATTACGCTTGCCTTAACAAACTCGTTTTGGGCTGTTTTTTCTGTTTTTGCAGGATGCAAAACCGATCAGGCGCTGCGCACCCTGTATTACCATTATAACAACTCCGAGAAACAACAAAATGAGCTTTTCGTTGCAATAGTGAAGTTTCAACTAGTTTTGGTTTTCGCTTGGGCCGTGTTGTTTTTGTTGGTGGGTTCTTTTGTTTTTGATGTTCTCTTTAAGACCCCCATTACTTTTTTACCTTATAGTTATTTATTACTACTGGGATTTTTAGTGAGTTCAATTACCAATTTGTATTTTATCTTACTTCAAAATCAAGGAAAAGTCAGGCTTTTTTCAGTAGGTACTATTTCAACTGTCATTCTTTTACATGTGTTTCAGCTTGTGGGTGTGTTTTGGTTTGACGACGGATTTTTGGGCTATTCGTTGGCGTATCTTTTGGTAAATATAATTAACCTTTTTGTTATTATTGGATTTGATTACAAACGCTTTCGCATTCCATTTTCAAAAAGTTTACTCCAAAAAAGCTTGCGTTTTTCCTGGCCATTTATTCCGTTTTTGATTTTATTCTCCGTCGAAAGTCAGTTAGATCGTTTTTTTATGGACAAATTTTCAACTGCGACAGAATTGTCCAAATATAGTGTAGTCATTGGTATCGGGGCTGCTTGCATCACCTTATTTAATGCATTGGACAATGCAATTCGTCCGGCATTATATGAAGAGTTAGCTCACTATAAAAATGCAAAAAAAATACAACACCAACTCAATTTTTACCTCCTTAGTGGGTGTGTTCTTTTAGGACTGTTAGCCCTTTTCGGACTCCATATCGATTTGTTTTTAAACAATAAAAAATACACCGGCATAAACGACTTATTTCCTCTGCTTTCACTGGCATTATTGCCTTTTGTTGGTCTTCGCTTTTTGGGTCTTTTAATTGCCTTTGAGAACAAAACAAAAAATGTATTGTTTTATTACCTGTTAAAGGTAGGGTTAATTAGCGGGCTGTTTGTTTTGTTTCTGCCGAGTTGGGGAAGTAAAGGCGCACTGAGTGTAATTGCACTATCGAATAGCATTGGAATTGTGCTCTTTTACAGTCAATTAACTCTAAAAATAAAACCGTCTGTAACAACAGTACTGGTACTGATACTCGTCGCAGTATCGTTAGGTTTATGTGTTATTCTTAGTCCCGGTAAATATGTATCTTTGATTTTGATTTTACCGATTTTAACAGCTTTATTTTTCCTGATAAAAACGTTTCGTAAAAACGCAACACTAATTTCTGAATACAATTAATTATGAAAGTCAAACCGGAATATTGGGATCTGTTGTTAGCACTTAAAAAAGTGTATGCCAAAGTCGACCCTGAACAAGATGTGATTTCGGTTAATCGTTTGTTCGAAATTACAATTACAAACACTCCGGATTTATCAGCCAATACCTTGTTTGCTGTTCGGTTTCATCCCGAAGTAAAATCCCACACCGGTTTTTATGATGTTGTTTTTTCCGACATTGTTTCAAAGAAATTGCGAAAAATTATTCAACTCTACTTGCCCATTATTTTTGTCAACAAAAAAAGCGAGCTTCCCTATACTGTAGTACACATTGCACAATCTATAGATGGCAAAATAGCGACCGTAACCGGCAAATCGAAATGGATAGGCAATACAGAAAATCTTATACATGCGCATCGCCTGCGGGCTTTAACCGATGCTGTCTTGGTGGGCGGCACAACTTTCCGGTTAGACAAACCCCAACTTAATGTGCGCTTGGTTAAAGGGGATAATCCGGTTAAAGTTATCATCACCGGCTCAGAACCGGATATGAGTAGTTTCTCAGATCAGGCTTCACTCATTTTTACCGCAAATAAATGGGCGTTAACGGCAAGTTCAACTTCGGCAGAAGTCATTCATTTGCCGGCGCAAAAAGAGCTAATTTGTACCCATACACTCCTTGGTGAACTCAAAAAAAGAAACATCCACAGTGTTTTGATTGAAGGCGGTTCACAAACCATCCGGAAGTTTTTGGAAGATAAAAGTATTTCCAGAATTGAATTCCACATAGCGCCTTTGTTTTTCGGATCGGGCAAAAACGGCATTGAATTGGATCCAATAGATGAATTAAATGAAGCTTTGGTCTTAAAAAAACCGGAACATTATAAAATGGGAAATGCCTTTATGGTCGTTTCTGAACTGTAATATGGCAAAAGCAATTTGGCATACTGACGCAAAAACAACTGTCCTCCTCGAGGAAGCAGATAACCTATTATCTGATTTGGTCGAAGTAAAAGCCCTATACTCGGCGGTGAGTTCGGGTACTGAAAGGTTGGTCGCTTGCGGAGCTATTTCAGAGGAATTAACTGAAAAAATGAAAGTCCCTTACATGAAGGGCTCGTTTTCATTTCCGATACAATATGGCTACTCGATTAGTGGTGTAACCCCCGACATGAAACCCGTTCACTTGATGCATCCGCATCAAAACCATTTGTGGGTAAAAGAGGATGATTTGTTCTACTATACTAAATCCATCTGTCCTAAACTCGCCACTCAATTCTCCAATATGGAAACCGTAGTGAATGCCTTATGGGATTCGGGTGTGCAATCCAACAACCGGGTTTTGGTTTGCGGCACCGGCAGTGTGGGCATTTTATTAGCGCAAACACTCAAAGAATATGTAAAAGCCGAGGTTTATGTTTTGGAAAAAAATCCGGAAAAAAGAGAGCGTCTTGTGCAGTTAGGCTTTCAATTATGCGACGGGAAATCGAACTACGAAATTTGTTTTAATGTTTCGGGAAGCGGAAATGGACTTCAATATTGTATTGACCATTGCGAAACAGAAGGCACTGTTGTGGAGTTAAGTTGGTATGGCACCCAAAAAATCGAATTGCAATTGGGCGGGAATTTTCATTACAATCGGGTGCGTATTATTAGTTCGCAGGTGTCTAAAATCCCGAAATCGCAACCCCAGTTCGACTTTTACTCGCGCAAAAAATGGGTAGAAACCTTGTTGACAGAAGTAGACTACAGCGCATTTTTGACACAAATTATTCCTTTTGAGTCGGCTCCTGCTTTTTTCAATCGCCTGCGGCAAAACCAAGAACAAAACGAATTTATAACCCTAATCGAATATTAGTATGTATTTTGTAACCATACGCGAAAGTATCATGATTGCCCATTCCCTGCCGAATCCTTTTTTTGGACCGGCGCAAAACCTACATGGCGCTACCTTTGTGGTTGATGTTACGTTTAAGACGGCTACCCTCAACGAATACAATGTTGTAATTGATATTGGAGAAGCCCATCGTATTGTAAAACAAGTATTGGAACCTTTAGCCTATCAAAATTTGGACGATATAGCGCAATTCAAAGGCAAATTAACCACAACCGAGTTTATGGCTCATTACATTCAGGACGAGGTGCGCAAAAGTTGTACCGATTTTAACGGGAAAATTAGTGTTACCCTGAACGAAAATCCGAATGCCTGGGCGGGCTATGAACCCTAATTAGAAACGAATGTGACCGGAATTGTCATTCTGTTACTGCTGAATTTTTTGCTGTTTCTGCCTCGTTATTTTTTTAATAGGCAGACCGATACTTTTTTCCCCTACAAAGAGCTCTTTAAAAACCGAAAAACAATCTACCTACGCGCCTTGGCCTCACGTTTTAATAACGATGCCTTTCGGGTTGTGCCGGAATGGGTTGTGCTAAATGCCCTCGGGTGTTTATGCTCGTCGATGGTATCACCCAAATTAATTGGTGTGGTTCTTTTTCTGTTTTACAATTTTTGCCTGATTTTGTTCACATACCATTATGGCATTTTATCGGTTTACAAAACTTTTCCTGCCCTTTCGACTGATAGTAGCTTACTCAAACAGGGTTACACCATAGCCGTAAAAGGATATAAAAAAGAAGTCATTTTAGGCTGGGTTGCCTTTTTTATTCTTGAACTATGCCTGGGATGTGCTATTTGGCTTTTGGTATCCGATTTCACAAAAAACACTGAACTTATTCTTGGATTTTGTTTGTTGCTCTTCCTTTTTTCTGTTGTTTTTTTTAGTGCCAAAAAAATTTCTGTTTTTAATTTTAAAGGAGGATACGACTTTCATTACCTCACCTATGCCACAGTTCAGTCGGTTATTTTTACGATTAATGCTAATCGGTTTTATTCGCGCAAAGCGAAAAAAGAGCTCGCCTTGCTCCCGACACTTTCTGAAGCTTCATTTTACCCAAAACAGAACATACCTGAACTTGCTGTTAAACCCAACATATGTTTTATTGCGTTGGAATCGTATGGGGCCATTTTATATGAAAACGAATTGTTTCGCCATTCGTACGTGCAACAGTTATCTGCTATAGAAACGACATTACGGGCAAAAGGATGGGAATCAGCCGGAAAACTCATGCAATCACCTGTGAGTGGCGGCGGTTCATGGATGGCATTTTCTTCCTTATTAAAAGGAATTGCCATACATTCTGAGGCACTCTATCGAAATTTGCTGCAGCAACAGCACAACTATCCTACTGAATCGGTGATGGATGTATTCTCCGGTTTAGGGTATGACACTTGGCTTACGGCAGCCATTGGCGGATTTGAAACCCTTGTCATTCCATGGAAAGAAACACTTGATTTCATGGGAACTAAAAACCTGATTCGTTACCACGATTTAGAGTACAGTGGTGTTCGTTTTAATATGGGCCCTTCGGCCCCGGATCAATATATGCTTAATAAATCGCTCGAGTTAATCCGTAAAAAGCAAAAAGACAAACCGTATGTTTTTTTTACCGAAACCATCAATTCGCATGTGAAATTCCATTCGCCTACAGTAGTTTTTAACGATTGGATGTATTGCAATACTGCTACTGAAGAAGAATTTTGTGCCACAGAAGTATCTGATAAACTGTTGGCCGAAAACTATAGGAAAGCGATTTCCTATCAGCTCTCGGTAATAGAACAACTCATCGCTGCGGAGCAAGAAAACACCTTGTTTGTTATATTTGGCGATCATCAACCGGCACTTATCACATCACACAACCATTCATTTAACACACCGGTACATATTTTTAGTAAAAATGAGAACTTAATTACAGCTTTGGTAGAACAAGGTTTTGAAAAAGGGCTGATTTATTCCAAAGAAAAAAGCAACTCAAATCCGTTTTATGAATTTAAAGCTGCTTTCCTAAAAAGTTTTTTTGAGACCTATAAAGTACCGTTTTAGTTGCTTTTTTTAACCGAATCCCGTTGTCGCAATTCGGTTTTTATAACCGTTGTGGTATAGGTATAGATTTCGTCTTTGTTTTCCAATTGATCGATTAATTTATGGGTAGCTACTTCGCCTATTTCAGGGCCGTGTTGGCTTACCGTTGACAAACTTGGCGTCATGCGTCGCGACCAAACCCCATCGGCGAATCCGATAATTTGAAGCTCCTCCGGAATTTTGAGCCCGGCTTTAATACCTTGTTTTATAGCAGAAACGGAAGCATGCTCATCGAGTGCAAAAACAGCATCGACGTTATTTTTTTGAAAGAAATTGGCAAATTGAACATCAAAAGCCTCATCCGAATTTTGAAGGATAACTAAGTTCTCATCCACCATTTGTTTGTGTTCTTCCATGGCGCTGTAAAACCCTTTGGCGCGTAATTTGACAACACTCAAATTTGCAATTGCAGAAATTAAAGCTATTTTTTGGCAACCGGTTTGGATTAAATGGCGGGTTGCGTTTACGGCCGAGTCGAAATCGTCTACTATAACTTTATCACAATTTACTTCATCTGCAATACGGTCAAACATCACGATGGGTGTGCCGTCATTGATAATGGATTTGAAATGCTCGTATTTACCTAACTTTTGAGCTTCTTCCGAAACGGAGAGGATAAAACCGTCGATAGCGCCATTGCTCAACATTTCCAAAGCGGCGATCTCTTTATCCAGCGATTCGTTTGAGATACAGGTTATCAATTTATAGCCCCTTTCATCGGCAACTTTTTCGATACCCGTAAACACCTTAGCGAAAAACGGATTGAGAATATTGGGGATAATCACACCAATAGTTTTGGTTCTTCGGTTTTTGAGTGTAAGACCAATGGCATTGGGTTTATAATTTTTGAGTTTGGCGTATTCCTGAATTTTGTTTTTGGTAGGTTCGCTGATTTCCGGGCTATCATTAAGGGCTTTGGAAACTGTAGAAACAGACACGCCCAGTTCTTTTGCGATTTGTTTTAAAGTGGCCTTTGATTTCATGTTGAATGGAAATAAGAGGTAAAGATACAAATTTACAACGGGCTGTAGCAAACTAATTTCAAATTTAACCCAAAAAATGCAGCCCGGGTAGCAGTGGCAGCCCACAGCCCCGACGTAGTTGGGGCGAGGACTATAACGAATAACCGGAAAAGCTGCCCAAAAAAGAAAATAAAATAAGGCAAACAACCTTGGAACAATGCCCGTGGATAGCGTGCTAAGAATCAAAAAAATAACTTCTTAAAAAATAATTAATTGTGTGATTTGCATATATAAGAATAAATTGTACTTTTGCACTCCCTTTATTGGGAATGGAATGTTTAATTAAAAATAATTATTGTGAACACATTAAGCTACAAGACAATTTCAGCTAACAAAGCTACTGCAGATAAGCAGTGGATTGTTGTGGATGCTGAGGGTCATAACTTAGGGCGTCTTGCTTCGAAAGTAGCCATGCTATTGCGAGGAAAGTACAAACCAAGTTATACGCCGCATGTTGATTGTGGTGATAACGTAATTGTTATCAACGCTGAGAAAATCAACTTAACCGGTAACAAGCTGGAGGATAAGACTTATATCCGTCACACAGGTTATCCGGGAGGACAAAGAAGCTTAACTGCCAAAGTAATGCAACAAAAAAATCCGGCATTATTGGTAGAAAAAGCTGTAAAAGGAATGCTGCCTAAAAATAAATTAGGAGCACAGTTATTCCGTAATTTGAATGTAAATGTTGGAGCTGAGCACAAACATAGCGCACAGCAACCAAAAACCGTTAACTTAAACGATCTGAAGTAATGGGAGTTATTCACAAAATTGGTAGAAGAAAAACCGCTGTTGCCCGAGTTTATGTTTCTGAAGGAACAGGAAAAATTACGGTAAACAAAAGAGAATTTGCTAACTACTTTCCTACACCTACGTTACAGTACAAAGTGATGCAACCAATGTCTATGACAAACAATGCTTCAAACTTTGACGTAAAAGTAAATGTGTATGGTGGTGGTTCAACAGGGCAAGCAGAAGCTGTACGTATGGCTATTGCTCGTGCTATGTGTGAAGTGGAAGCTGAAAACAGAGCTATCCTTAAACCTGAAGGATTATTAACACGTGATCCAAGAATGGTTGAACGTAAAAAATTCGGTCAGAAAAAAGCACGTAAGAGATTCCAGTTCTCTAAACGTTAATATTTGGTTGGGTTTTCACACGTTGAAACCGCTGATAAAAATCAGCACCTTAAATTTGAAATTAATTGTTGTCGTTATTTCCTGTTACAGGGAAATTAGTTTAGCATCTAAATGAAGCCTAAAGAATTGAAAAATTGAAAGATTGAAAATTATTAAATCTTTCAATTCAAAAAAGGAACATTGCTAACCAACGGAACGTAAACTAACACAAAAAATGGCAAATAAAATAGAAGTTAAAGAATTATTAGAGGCCGGTGTTCACTTTGGACACATGACCCGCAAATGGGATCCGAACATGGCTCCGTACATCTACATGGAGCGTAACGGGATTCACATTATTAACCTTTACAAAACAGCAGCCAAAATTGAAGAAGCGAATGAAGCTTTGAAAAAAATTGCTGCTTCCGGCAGAAAAATCCTTTTCGTTGCCACAAAAAAACAAGCAAAAGATATCGTTGCTGAAAAAGCAACAGCCTGCAACATGCCGTACATCACTGAAAGATGGCCGGGTGGTATGCTGACTAACTTCGTTACTATTCGTAAAGCTGTTAAAAAAATGGCTTCTATCGACAGAATGAAGAAAGACGGTACTTTTGATACCTTATCTAAAAAAGAAAAATTACAAATTGATCGTCTTCGTGCCAAGTTGGAGAAAAACCTTGGTTCTATTGCTGACATGTCCAGAATCCCTGCAGCTTTGTTTGTAGTGGATATCAAAGCTGAGCACATTGCAGTAAAAGAAGCACACAAATTAAACATTCCGGTTTTTGCAATGGTGGACACCAACTCTGATCCGCGTGAAGTGGATTATGTAATCCCGGCAAACGATGACGCTTCAAAATCAATTGAGAAAATTTTATCTTTAGTAACCGATGCTATTAAAGATGGTTTAGCCAACAGAACTTCTGACAAAGAAGAGGATGCACCAGAAGTAGAGGTAGAAGATGTAGTAGAAGCTCCGGTTGCAGAAGTTGCTGCTCCTGAAGCAGAAGCTACTGAAACTAAAACTGAAGAATAAAAACACTGTAAATTCCAAAATTCAAATTCCAAGTTCCAAAAAATCAACAATTAATTTGATGATTTCATAAAGTTGGAGTTTGGGATTTGTTGATTGGAATTTCTTTTTTTACAAAAATTTAAACTTTAAAAAGGAAAACAAAATGGCAACAATTACTGCTGCAGACGTAAATAAATTAAGAACAATCACCGGTGCAGGTATGATGGACTGCAAAAAAGCTTTGGTAGAAGCTGAAGGTGATTTTGACAAAGCCATCGAAATCCTCAGAAAAAAAGGACAAAAAGTAGCGGCTAACCGTTCTGACCGTGAGTCGACTGAAGGTGCTGCTATTGCTGCGGTTAACGCCGACAAAACTGCCGGTGCCGTTATCACGCTAAACTGTGAAACAGACTTCGTAGGTAAAAATGAAGGTTTCGTGAAATTAGCAACCGATTTGGCTGCTATGGCGCTAAACTATGCTTCTAAAGAAGAATTATTAGCCGCTGATTTCAACGGGATTTCTGTTGCCGAAAAGCTAATTGAACAAACCGGTGTAATTGGTGAAAAAATTGAAATCGGTTCTTTCGAGCGTCTTGATGGTGCTTTTGTAGGTTCATACATCCACGCAGGGAACAAAATTGCTACTTTAGTAGCGCTTTCTGCTAATGTGGCAGGTGCTGAAGAGGCTGCTAAAAATGTAGCGATGCAAGCTGCTGCTATGAGCCCGATTGCTTTAGATGAAACAGGAGTTGATGCTGCTGTAGTTGAAAAAGAAATCGAAATCGCCAAAGATCAATTGCGTCAGGAAGGCAAACCGGAAGCGATGTTGGACAACATTGCCAAAGGTAAATTAGGTCGTTTCTTCAAAGACAACACTTTGGTAAACCAAGATTACATTAAAGACAGCTCAATGAGTGTTGCTGCTTACGTTAAAACGGTGGATGCCGGTTTAACCGTAACCGGATTCAAACGTGTTGCTTTAGGGTAACTCCATTTACAAACGCCTGCGCACTACTGCGCATCGTTATACAACAACCCCAACAAAATGTTGGGGTTGTTTTTTTATATCCATGCTTGATTTACAATAAAAAACAGTATTTTCGTTACTATTCAACAACCAATCTTTATTACCTTGAAAAAAACACTTCTTCTCCTGTTCTTGCTTATCAGCGGTGTATGCCTTAGCCAAACCGAAAAAACGCTCCTTTGGGAAATTTCCGGAAACGGACTGACAAAAAAGTCCTATGTATATGGCACATTCCATGTAAATGAAAAAATTTCCTATCACCTTACCGATGAATTTTACAAGCACCTCTTGGAAGCCGATATCGTAAGCAATGAGAGTAATCCCGAAAATTGGGATGTTATTTTTGATTTTATGCTTACAAACACCCCTGATGAACCCGGAGACTTGTACCGTTCGTTTAAACCTAAACCGGCTAAAAGTCAGGATTTAGTATTGCTTTTCAACAATATGAGTATTTACGACCGCATGACTTCGGGGGTTGAAGGTGCAGAAGCCGATTATCAGGAAAGCACCGTTTTGGATATGTTTATCTACCAAACAGGCCGTAAATACAACAAAAAAGTAATAGGATTGGAGGATGCCAAAGAATCTTTTCTGACGTTATTGCGTGCCGAAAGTAAAAACATTGAAGGTAAAGAAGAAAAACGCCAGCAACTACAAAAGCTCATCAAGAACAAAAACTACATGATGGCGATGAAAGATTACTACCGTGATAAAGATATCGTCATGTTAGACTCCATTTATAAGTTATTGTATTCGGAAGATTACCACAAAAAATTGATTGTAGACCGGAATATCATTATGACCAAAAGTATTGATTCACTGGCACATCAAGGCAGTTTGTTTTCGGCTGTTGGCGCGGCACATTTAGCCGGCAAAGACGGTATTTTACAATTACTCATCAACAAAGGCTATACTGTAAAACCTGTTTTTGGCACACTGACAAAAAAAGGAGAAAGTCAAAAGGAAACTATTGAAAAGTTTTTCCCGACGCCTTTAACAGACCCGTATGAAACAACTGACGGGATGATCAAATTACCGCTTTTTAAAAATTCGCGTCAGTTAGAAAACAATTTGTTTGCGCTTGATATAACCAATGGCGGATTACAAAGTATCAAACGCCTCCCATTAGAAGATTATTTGCTGAAAGACCAAAGCAGACTTAGTCATAAATCACTTGACAGTTTGTTTTATGAAAATATTCCGGGAACCATTTTGGAAAAAAACTTCTTTAATAACGGTTTGGTCAAAGGATACGATATTAAAAATAAAACCAAAGCCGGCAACTACCAACATTCGCGTTATTATGTAACACCTTTAGAGCTGATTGTCATCAACCTGAGTGGCACAGGAGAGTATGTAAAACAGTATGAAAGTAGTCTTTTTGATAAAACCGAAGTCAAAAACAAGGCAGGCGAATGGCGTACTTTTGAACCGATTAAAGGTGGTTTTTCGGTATCGGTTCCGGGTTATTTTGCTGCGTATGGCGACACAAAAGATGTGCCGCAAAACGTTTCACTGCGAAGCTTTGACCCACAAGACAACGCCTATTATTTTGTGACAGAATCGACTGTTAATGACGTTGATTTATTAGAAGACACTGTATTTGAGCACAACCGATTGCACAATGAGTATTATTTGAATACCGACATGCCTGAAATGAAGGAAGATTTCACAACCTCTACCACTTCATTTGAATCGGAATCAGAGAAAGACGGTAAAAAAGTACAATTACACAGTATAATCTCCGGCAATAAATACTACCTCTTAGGTGCGGTGAATGCCCCCAAAGACAAGTCGAATGCCTTTTTTAGTTCTTTCAAAAACAAACCATTTCAAAAAGAAACATTTGTCACTTACAAGGACACTGCCACACATTATTCGGTTTCAATTCCTGAAAAAGCAAACGTAAAGCTGATTAATCAATTGAATGGTATAGGAATGGGCATGCCCGTTGATGTAAGCAGTTATAAATCGAAAAACAAATTTGAATCCGAATATAAATCTGTAAATTTTATCTCGCAAAACGGACGTCAAATAAACATGGTATACAACAAATACCACAAGTATTTTGCCTTTGAATCCCAAGACTCTTTAAAAGCCTATTTTCGTCGTACGCATGTTGATGAAATAGAAACCCATTTTGTCGACTCTGTTGTTACAGTCGCATTGGATGATTTTAACCCTAATCGTAACCCTTCATCATCGGATTGGTATAAACTGACACATAAAGAAAATAAAGAGGATGTCATCTCGCAGTCGGATTATTTTGATGAAAAAAACCATACCTATGTTTTTGAATCGGTTGTTTCTCAAGCGGGTTCAACACAAGCCGTAAAAACAAAAACAATTGTAAAAGGAAATCGGTTTTATGAATTAAGCACATTAATAGACAGAAACTATAAAAATGACGATGATTTTATAGAAACCGTCTACAAAACACTCACGCCGGAAAGCATCGATTCGGTTTCGGTATTTGATGACAAATTACAACTGTTCTTAGAAGATGTTTTATCCGAAAACGACACCCTGCGTTTTTCAGCCATAGAATCCATTCCGGATCTCGATTTACGTGACTCCGATTGGGGTACGATAAAAAACTTTTTGGAGACCTTTTCGTTTAAAGATTCCGAGAATGAGGCAGCAGCTTCACTGTTGGAAAAAGCAGGTGCATTAAACCATCCGGAGGTTATTCCGTATTTGGAAGAAAAATACAAACGAGAAGGCACAAAAACCAGTGAGCAATTTTCTATTTTATATGCTTTAGCCCGAAAAGCGACACCTGATTCGTTTAAAAAAGTAGGCGAGTTACTCGAATATGATTTACCCGTTTCAGATGAATCATACGACATAGAACAATTATTTAACCTGATTAAAGACAAACCCGAAGCAAGTCAGGTTTTGTATCCTGCGCTATTTCAATATTTCAGTATAAGTGAGTACAATCCTAATGTAGTTGCGTTTTGTACCACACTTTTTGAAAAAAACCTTGCGGCGCCTAAAAAAATAAAGGCATTTAAAAAACTCATCTTAACCAATGCCAAATTGGAATTTAAAAAAGTAGTGAGTTGGAAAGAGAAAAACAATACGGATAACGAAGATTCCTATGGCAATGATGAAGAAGACTATTATTATGATGATTATGATCAGGAGGCGCCCATAACCGCTTTGACTGATTATATCCGCTTACTTTCTTATTTGCCAAGTGATGCTGAATCAGATGCGTTGATGCAAAAGATTCGCAATTTTAACCTTCCGGAACTTAATTTGGAATTATTGCGAATTGAAGTCCCAAAAGATAATGCTCCGCGTGAACGCATCGAAACCAATCTAACTAATTCAAAAACCAAGTTTCCAACCGTTTTGCTGTTGCAAAAACAAGATAAATATGGTTTATTGAAAGGGCTTTCGGATGAAGAAATTGCCGAGTCCGGATTGCGTTTCGCTGAACCAAGCATCAAAGAAAAAGACAGTTTGGAATTGGTTGATACGCGCGAAGGCGTCATAAACGAAAAACCGGTTCGTTTTTATTTTTATAAAATTACCAAAGAAGAAAAAGAGGACGATGAAACCAGCACCACAACCGAATTACAAGCCATTGCTTTTGTAACCGAAAAAGGAAAAATTCTTCCAAATGCTGTGGAGGTTTTTGACAGCAAAGAACTCACCGACGATGAAGAAGATTTGGAAAAACTGTGTACAGCGATGTACAAAGCCGGTTTAAACGATGATCATCCGCGGGCGCGCTACGAAAAAGAAGAAGAAGGTGAAGGTTTGTTTGGTATTTATGATTAAGCATGTTTGAATCCAGAAAAGATACAGTCTATGTGGTTTTGGCCGGTATTTTTATTACCAACGCCGTTGTAGCCGAACTCATCGGAGGCAAACTAATTGATGTAGGTCCTGCTGTTATGAGCATTGGAATAGTTCCGTGGCCAATTGTTTTTGTAACCACCGATTTAATCAATGAGTATTTTGGCAAAAAAGGAGTACGCAAGTTATCCCTATTAACGGCAGCTCTTATTGCTTACACCTTTGTGGTCTTGTATTTGGCCGACAGGATTCCGGCTTCACAAGTCAGTTCCGTTTCCTCGTCGTCTTTCCATTCGGTTTTTGGGCAAAGCCAATTGATAATTATCGGAAGCATCGCAGCGTTTTTGTTCTCACAATTACTCGATGTGACACTTTTTAGCTACTTTAAAAAACGAACGGGCGACAAGATGATTTGGTTGAGAAGTACCGGTTCCACTGTAATATCCCAGTTTTTTGATAGTTTTATCGTATTGGGAATTGCTTTTTACCTACCGGGAATTATGGACACCGAAACCTTTATCAAATCCGGATTAACAGGCTACGCCGTTAAATTAGGCATAGCCATTCTTATGACCCCGTTGATCTATTTAGGCCACAGTATGATTCAAAACTATTTAGCGAAAGACAAACTATGACAAAAACGCGATGTGCTTGGTGCGAAAAAGACGATTTGTACCGCAACTACCATGACAACGAATGGGGAAAACCGGTTTATGATGACCCGACTTTGTTTGAATTTTTAATTTTAGAGACCTTTCAGGCCGGATTAAGTTGGTACACGGTCTTGGCTAAGCGCGAAAATTTCCGAGAGGCGTTTGCCGGATTTGATGTGCAACAAGTAGCTGCATTTAGCGAAAAGCAAATCGAAAAACTCCTGACAGACGCCGGAATTATTCGCAACCAGTTAAAAATCAGAGCGGCGGTAACGAATGCACAGGCATTTATCAAAATTCAGGAAGAGTTTGGCAGTTTTTCGGACTACATTTGGAAATTTACCAACGGCAAACCCATAGACAACCAACCCAAAACCCTAAAAGATGTTCCGGCATCAACACCGCTTTCGGATGCGATTAGCAAAGACCTCAAAAAGCGAGGTTTTAAATTTGTTGGCACCACTGTAGTGTACGCCCACATGCAAGCTACCGGTATGGTAAACGACCATGTGGAGGCCTGTTGGACACGCAAAGGATGAGGCAGAAATATTCGATTAAAATAGTGGTTTGCCTGCCTGCGGCAGGCAGGGTGTTCGTGGTGGGAACCTAAAACTTCGCAAATCATAAATCGTTAATCGCAAATCGTCGATAAGGTTGTCGGTTTAAATTTATTGCCATTGAGATTGCCATTGCCATTGCCATTGCTATTGATATTGCTATTGATATTGCTATTGCTATTGACATTGCTATTGCCATTGCCATTGACATTGCCTGCGCAAGCAGTTTTTAACTTGTTTATGGTTTTGGGTTTATTGTGTAACCAAAACTTCGCAAATCATAATTCTTTAATCGCAAATCGCAAATCGTAAATCGTCGCCTGCCTACGGCAGCCGGTTTTGACTTCTGATACAAAATTTCCTGTTTTGTAGAAAAAATTATAATTTAGGGGATTACTAAAAATGGGGAGCCGACACAACATGAATAAAGAACTTATAACATTTCGTTTTTTTTGCCATATTTTTTTATTGCTAATAGTTAATACGGCACTTTTGGTTTCTACAGGGTATACTTTTTATATTTGGTTTTCAATTTCCATTTTAATATTAAGTGTATTACTTTTCTTAGACAGACATAAGTTTTCTAAGATTTTTGCAATTAAAAAGAAAGTCTCACTTACACGTAATACGATTTATCTTTTGGCCTTTTTAGTTAGTTATCCAAACCATTATCAATATTTTAGAGACTTAAATTATCCTATTGTATTCTTTTTTCAAATTCTCAATATTATTTTATTTGTTTTAGTTTATTGTATTGATTTTGCATCAAACCAAAAAAGTGCAACTACCGGCGTAGATATGTCCCACGATGGATAGTCAAAAAAGTTCTCGCTCTACAAAGAGTTCTAAGAAAACCTCCATAACAATCTTAAAACTTTGCGAAAGATAAAGAATAGTACATAGTAAGGAGACATTTGCGCCACGTGTCAAAATGAATTAGCCGACTATTAAAAAAAAGTCGCACGATATATATTATGAAAAAAATAAATATTTTCTCTTTGATTTTGATTTTGTTGCTTTCTTGTCAATCAAAAAAAGAAATCGCAATAAAAAAAAGTGATGTTGTTGTTTACAAATTTTTGTATAATAATGATTATCCTTATCCTCAAACTGAGGAATCATTTTGGTCAAATGGGATTGAACAATCAGAATTTGCCATTTATAACTATAAAGGACTTAAAGTAGAACAATTTATTGAATTCCTACATTATCAAAAAAAAGCGCCCCTTGAGAATGATCCAAATAGTAATTTTTGGTACATGTATGCTTTTGTCTTTACTAATAATGACACTATTTATGCTAATGGCAGATTAGATGAGTGGAAAATTAAAAGTAATGGAAAAGTAGCGTACTACTCCGGACCATACACAAACACACCAGAAGAAAAGAAAGAACTTTGCAATCTTTTTTCGTTTAATAATTTTTTTTCAAAAACAGTTCCAACCAAGTATCCAATCACCGAATAGCAGAACCCTTTCCCGCATTCTCAAGACTTAACTATGGGTCAAGAATAGCGAAAATCCATCCGTTAATCCTCAATTTAAACACGTGTTGTTTTATTAAAAACAAATACGTATTTTTGTTGTAAAAGATATAAAAATGA
Source organism: Flavobacterium sp. (assembly GCA_041917555.1). Classification (GTDB taxonomy): domain Bacteria; phylum Bacteroidota; class Bacteroidia; order Flavobacteriales; family Flavobacteriaceae; genus Flavobacterium. The sequence continues at coordinate 83,452 of JAYRXL010000007.1, forward strand.
ATACTAAGTTAACTTTGACAATCGAAAAAGAAGTCATTGAAGTTGCAAAAGAATATGCAAAAGAAAAAGGACAAAGCCTTTCAGAAATGGTTGAAAACTATTTCAAGTTTGTCACTGTAGATCGAGTAAAAATCAAAGAGAAACAACTTTCTCCTAAGGTGAGAAAGTTGAGAGGAATTATCAAAACTGAAGATAATTTTGACTACAAACAAATTTTAGCTGAAGAACTTTCTAAAAAATATGGTGTATAACCTTTTTATAGACTCTGATGTTGTAATAGATTTTTTTACAGACAGAGAACCACATGTAAATCCTGCAAGTGAGCTTTTTGAACTTAATGAACAAGGTAGCGTTAAACTTTTTTTGTCTGCTGTAAGCATTAACAACATATATTATATTGTACGGAAATTTTTAGGCCACAAAAAAACAATCGAAGTCATTGAAACTTTAACAGAAATGACTGAAATCGTTGGAACAACAAAAACAGAAATTGTTCAAGCATTAAAAAATGATTTCTCAGATTATGAAGATTCTGTTCAATATTCTTCGGCGCTTACTATAAAAAACGTAGATGCCATTATAACGCGGAATATAAAAGATTACAGAAACTCTTCTATTGCTGTAATGACGCCTTTGAATTTTTTAAAAATGAAAGAAAAAAACACCATTTAACATTGCCTGCCGTAAGCAGTTTTTAACTTGTTTATGGTTTTGGGTTTTAGGTTTATTGTTGTAACCAAAACTTCGCAAATCGCAAATCGCAAATCGTCGATAAGGTTGTAGGTTTAAATTTATTGCCATTGAGATTGACATTGACATTGAAATTGACATTACTATTGACATTGACATTGCCTGCGCAAGCAGTTTTTAACTTGTTTATGGTTTTGGGTTTATTGTTGTAGCCTAAAACTTCGCAAATCATAAATCGCTAATAATAATTCGTAAATCGTAAATCGCAAATCGCAAGTCCTACTTTCTTCCCCGCGGCAGGGGTGGCAGCGAAAATCCCACAGCCCAATACCATTGGGCGCGGAATTGCAGCGAACGACCCGACCCCGATGGCATCGGGGAGCCGCCCAAAAACAAAAAATTTATGTTGTTTTTAAAATTTGCATAAACGCGTCCCTCGAGATTTCGAAAGCGCCGAGTTTTTCCAAATGATCGTTATGCACTTGGCAGTCTAACAACCGATAATTGCGTTCCCGCAGGTAGTTGACCAAATAAACAAAAGCCACTTTGCTGGCATTGGGAACCAACGAAAACATGCTTTCGCCACAAAATACATGCCCTAAATCGGTGCCATAAAGTCCGCCTACTAATTGGCCGTTTTGACGGGTTTCGAACGACATTACTTTGCCTAAATTATACAACTCGGTATACGCTTTGATGATGTCTTCCGAAATCCAAGTGCCTTCTTGATCCTTTCGTTTGATTTGCTGGCAATGGCGAATAACCGCATCAAAATCGGTGTTAATGGTTACCTCAAACTGATTTCGGTTGATAATATTCCGCAAACTTTTTGGCGGTTTATAATCGTGCGGATTCACCACCATGCGGTACGGCGGCGCCCACCACAATATGGGGTCATCCGAATCAAACCAAGGAAAAATACCTTCCGAATAGGCCAAGAGCAGTCGTTTTGCCGACAAATCGCCGCCAACGGCCAAAATACCTTCATAAGAGGCTTCATCGACCGGAGGAAAATAAAGTTCTTTGGTTAGGAAATACATAGTTAATTAAGAAGAAAGACCGTTGCTCTGAAAGAGGAAAGACCGTTTCACTGAAAGAGAAAAGACCGTTGCACTGAAAGAGAAAAGACCATTGCACTGAAAGAAGAAAGACCGTTGCTCTGAAAGAGAAAAGACCGTTGCTCTGAAAGAAGAAAGACCGTTGCTCTGAAAGAAGAAAGACCGTTGTACTGAAAGAAGAAATGTATACACCTTTTTTCTTTCAGCATAGCGGTCTTAAAGCGAAGCAGTCCTGCTGCTTAAAAAGGTAAATCGTCGTGTTCTTCTTCGTTAAAATTAGTAGCCGGAGCAAACGTTTCTGCTGCCGGAACCGGTGGCATTTGTGGTGGTGCCTCTGCTTGGAGTTTTTCGATGCGCCAACCTTGAATCGAATTAAAATACTTGGCCTCGCCCTGCGGATTAATCCACTCACGTCCACGTAGGTTAATCGACACTTTTACCGGTTCTCCGGGTTTGTAATTGGACAATAAATCACATTTATCTTGCGTAAATTCAATTAAAATGTGTTGCGGATATTGCTCATCCGTCGTCACAACCAATTCGCGTTTTCTGAACGATGCACTCACCTGCTGTTCCGCATTTATCAGTTTAATTCTTCCTGAAACTTCCATAAAAATCGTTGTATTAAATTATTCAATTCGCGGGGCTAACAGCACTTTCCAAGCCGCCAGCGTATCGCCCGCATCCAAATAGTCTTTTGCTTTTTGGAACACTTTTTGGGTATCTGTAGAGCTTAATGCTGCTTTTACCTGTATCTGTTCCTGTACAAATATAGTAATTTCATCGGCTGTAGGCAAGGCTTCCACATTTCCAAGTTTACCCAAATCATTACCGTCAAAAAAACCACTGTTTTTTATCGCCTCCGGTATAGCATCTACCCCAATTCCCAAGGTGGCCAGCGGTTTTTCAACCTCAAATAAGCCTGTATTGGAACGCGAGTACCAATTGCCTCCCAAGCGCGCAACCAAATCAATTTTTTGGGGATCAATGCTGCCATTGGCATCCAAAACCAATTCGCTTATGTGCATTTTCACAACCTCACAAATAATCAGGTTACCGGCACCGCCTTCCTGACCCAACGGCACAATACTGGTCACTTTACATTCCAATTGCACCGGACTCTCAGCCACACGATAAGGCCTTACCTTCTCTGCCGGTATAGGCGTAAAACCGGCTTTTACAAACTCGTTAACCCCTTCCGGATATTCTGTACTCGAAAGCGACATTTGCTGCACCATAGCATAATTCACCACATTAATCACCACCTCGCCTGTTTGCTCACAATTCACCAAGGTGTGCTTTATGGTATTGTCGCGCACACGTCGCGCCGGCGAAAAAACCAGCACAGGCGGATTCGAACTGAAAATATTAAAAAAACTAAAAGGCGACAAATTGGGTCTTCCTTTCGCATCGAGCGTACTGGCAAAAGCAATTGGTCGCGGCGCTATAGCACTTTGCAAATAGGCCTGCAACTTCATCGGCGATACTTCTTTAGGGTCTATGGTCAACATACGTGGTGTTTTACGCAAAGATACAAAAATCATAGTTTTTATTTGGGCGTGCCCCCGATGCTGTCGGGGTCGGGCCATACGCTATATCTTCCCTTCCCACAACCACTCCCCACGCTCCGGAAAGGATGCCGCTGCTGTCCCTCACGCAAAATCCCGTTTTTAATTGCTATCTTTGCCAAAAATTTCGGCCACATGAAAAACGACAAACGCACTCCCAAAAAACCCAATACAACTTCAAAAAAGCCGTCCGCACCGGGAGGAAAATCCCCAAGTAAAAAAGCAGCGCCCAAAAAACCAACACAAAATAGAGCGACTGTGCTTTCAAATGATGACATCCGACTTAACAAATACATTGCCAACTCGGGAGTATGCTCCCGTCGTGAAGCAGATTTGTATATCAGTTCCGGAAATGTGAAAGTCAATGGCGAAGTGGTTACCGAAATGGGCTATAAAGTAAAACCGGGCGATGTAGTTAATTTTGATGGCGTTGCCGTAACACCCGAGAAAAAAGTGTATGTTTTACTCAATAAACCCAAAAATTTTACAACCTCCTCCGAAGAATCCGGAGATAACCGCAACGTTATGGATTTGGTAAAAAATGCAACCAAAGCCAGTTTGCAACCTGTTGGTCGTATGGATAAAAACACGACCGGTTTACTCCTGCTCACCAACGATACCGACATGATTCGGAAATTTAGTTTACCCGCACAAAAAGCCCCAAAAATATACCAGGTTTCATTAGACAAAAACCTCAAATTCGAAGATCTGGAAAAAATAGCGTCGGGTGTAACGCTGGATGGCCACCGCTTATTTGTAGACGAAATCAGCTATATTGAAGATCAGCCAAAAACCGAAATTGGAATTAAACTGCGTACCGCTAACGTGAAAGTAGTACGCGCCATTTTTGAAAGCAAAGAATATGACGTACTTAAAGTAGACCGTGTTTCGTTTGCCGGTTTAACCAAGAAAAACCTGCCGCGAGGCAACTGGCGTTTCCTTACCGAACAGGAAATTATCAACCTCAGAAATTGCTAATCCCAAAACCGGAAAATAAAAAACACAAAAAAGGCTGTCGAATGGACAGCCTTTTTTGTATTCTTAATTCACCGCCGGACAGTTACAGTGGTATTTCTCCGCTTCGCAGAACAAGTTGATTCCCAAGGTGATGTTGTGGAATCCTCCCGAGTCAAAGTTCACCGTTCCGCCCAAATGCGAATACGTATACGCCAACATAAACTGATTGTAGTTTATACCCAATATTGGTGAAAAATACTGCAACTTCTGTGAACCTACTGCATTGCCTTCTATGTACTCCGCTCCGTCCAAACTCCTTCTATACGAAAACCCTCCCCATATCCTTCCAAAATCCAACGTCTTGTAGGCCTTTAAATTCAAATCCACCATCGACTCCTTGGTCTGACTGATATACTGAAACAATACCGATGGCTCTAACAATATCCGATCCTCATCCCCAAAGGTATAGCCCGCATTCAATACCACTCGCTTCAAATTA
>JAYRXL010000008.1:0-2413 GCA_041917555.1 Flavobacterium sp.
AGAAGCCAATGAATTTGCGGCTGCACTGTTAGTTCCAATGCCAGAATATAGGAATGAAAGAAAAAAACTTGGGGCGGGAACAGATGTCAATTATTTGATTTCGCTTGCCGATAAATTTGATGTTTCAAAAGCAATGATGGCACATATTTTTGTAAGAAATGAAAGTGAAAACGTTGCTATAATTATATCAAAAGATTGTGTTGTCCAAACAGTAATTCCAAAAGCTGGCTTCCCGCATATGGGTTTGAAAAAAAATATGCCACTGGTTGGCGCATGTATCACTAAAGATATTCTGAAAAAATATGAATCGGGGCACGTAACCGAATTGAAGGAAGTTTCTGTGGATGCGTGGATACCCGGAAAGAATAGCATTTCCGAGATGTATGAACAGATTTACGTTCAAGATGATGGTTGGATGATAACGTTATTGGTTGCTGATGAAGAAGAAGTCGATGAAGACGATGATGATAATAATTGGAATCGTAGAAACCTTCGTTAGCAATTTCACTAACCAATAGAACCTTCAATTATCGCGATTTCGTCGTCTGTTAGATTATAAAGTTTAAACACGGCTCCGTCGATTTGTTCTTGTAATTCTTGGATACTTGCGGTTTGATTGCTTTCTTTTAAGGAAAGAATTTCGTTCACGAGTGATGATATTTTTGAAACTGAATCAGTATTACCTAATGATAATGGTATATTTAATAATGGGGCTTTATCAACTTGATAGTGGCTGCCTTGCATTTTACCTTTTTGGCGAAGCCAAAATTTGATTGCTTTGGAATTTAATAACCCTGTCAAATATTTCATATCTAATCGCGATGACTGAATAACAAAATAGGTCTGCGAAACATAACAATCAAAATCAGTATAGGTAAAAGTTGGTGTTAAACATTTCCGTAAAGAAATAATTTTCTCGCCTTTAAAAAACTTTTCGTTTCGAGCGCGGTGAAGGCCATATGGTGCAAAATCAGAAGTAATGATTTTTTCAAATTTGTCTAAGTGCGCCTTAATGTTCGGGTAATTGTGGATTTCGCGATTGGCATTCGAACCCATATATAAAACCCATAGTGAGTTTTTAGGCGAGCCTGAATATTGTTGAAGCTCTTTGGATGTATAAAATGGTTTTATAAGCTCACGTTCTTGCGGAAGCCATTCAACAGCAGCAAACTCTTCTTGTGATAAATTGAAAATACCTTGCCCAAGAGTATAATTTGGATACACTTGCAAGTGCTTTTTGGAAATAAAATCTTGGTGAACATCAATTCCAGTTGCGACTTCATTTTCTTGGAAATACGAAATCCCTTGTGCCTTTTGCATTTTAATAAGAATAGGGTCGAGAGTTCCCTCAACAAAGTTTAGATACCCCTTTTTGTTTTTTTCTCTATCAATAGATACGGAATACAGCGCACAATCATCACTTGGCTTATTAGTGGCGAGGAAATTAGTAAGTTGGTAGGTGTCTAAATGGTTTAAATTATTACGTCTAAATTCAAACGAATAATCTGAATTCTCTATATTCTTTTTAAGTAAATACACCATTGTTTGGATGTCGGCGGTTTCAAAAACCATATAGTCTCCAAAATCAACAAATCGCTCTATTTTTGAATTAGTTATTATTTTGGTTCGCAGTTTTGACGCGCCTTCATTAGTCACCCAATTATTTGGTGCAATATAACATTGAGTGCCGTTTGGTTTAAGTATGTCTAAACCGATTGCGCCAAAGAAATACCAAAGATCCATTTTGCCCTGATAATAAGGCGAGTCATATAATCCTGAAAAAGCGGCCCTATTTTCATACTCTTTAATGTATGGCGGGTTGCCTAGAACTATATCAAACCCTGCGTTCTCCCCTGAAAACACATCATTAAATTGTAACTTCCAAAGGAAATAAGGGCGTGTATTGTGGCGTTGCAGTTTTTTGATATCATCTATTTTGTCTTGCTTTTTAGCTTCTTTGAGTGAGGCCTCGATAAGCTCCCATTCAAGTGCATCAATTTCGGCTTTCATATTTTTCTTTTTTGCCGGATATGTTTCGTTGAAAAATTCTTTGTGTTTCGCCTTTAACATTTCAGATAGCTTATGGGCTTTGGAGTGGTCTTCAAAAAGCGTCATGGACTGCATGCTTTGCTCTTCTTTGGCAAAGTCATCCAGTTCCTTCTTCTTGGCCTTATATGCTTCTTCTAACTGCTTCCGCTTGGCTTTTGTTGTTTGCTTTTCATCCTTGGATATCTCGGCGATGACTTGTTCGCCAGCGAGCTTCAATTCGGCCTGTAATTGTTCACGGCGTTTCTTGACATAGTCAACGTCAGCCAACATGGAATCATCAAAAAGTTTTATGCCTTCATAAGTTTGCAGAAGGCTGTTGCCTTGCATAATTTTGTAATCAAGGTTCGGCAACGCTTTAATCTCA
>JAYRXL010000009.1:0-7671 GCA_041917555.1 Flavobacterium sp.
AGTAGAGAGCCAAAATCTTTGTAAAAAGATTTTGAGCGAATCACTTATTCCGATGCAATCGGAATCTAAGAATAAACCTGCCTGCCGCAGGCAGGGAAGAAAGGCTGGATTAATTTCCGGTCTTTTTTTTGAGGCGAGTAGAGAGCCAAAATCTTTGTAAAAAGATTTTGTGCGAATCACTTATTCCGATGCAATCGGAATCCAATAATAAACCTGCCTGCCGTAGGCAGGGAAGAAAGACTGGATTAATTTCCGGTCTTTTTTTTTGGGGTGGAGTAGAGAGCCAAAATCTTTGTAAAAGATTTTGTGCGAATCACTTATTCCGATGCAATCGGAATCTAAGAATAAACCTGCCTGCCGCAGGGAAGAAAGAAAGGCTGGATTAATTTCCGGTCTTTTTTTTTGGAGTAGAGAGCCAAAATCTTTGTAAAAGATTTTGTGCGAATCACTTATTCCGATGCAATCGGAATCTAAGAATAAACCTGCCTGCCGCAGGCAGGGAAGAAAGACTGGATTAATTTCCGGTCTTTTTTTTGGGGTGGAGTAGAGAGCCAAAATCTTTGTAAAAAGATTTTGTGCGAATCACTTATTCCGATGGTAATCGGAATCCAATAATAAACCTGCCTGCCGCAGGCAGGGAAGAAAGAGGGCTAAATTAACTCTTTGGATGGATTCTGATTTTTCGTCCGTTTGATTATCCCTATTTATATGGATGTATTGAGAACAACAAAAAAGACATTAAAAACAGTTCTCGATACATTTTTTGTTTCATTTCATTACACAAAAAAAACTCGAACTGACGTTTTATGTATTGTACCAACAGCTTTTATTAATTGATTAGTCTACATGCGGTTTTAAAATTATAGTTGTATTAAAATATAGTGCCGTGTATTATGCAATGACTAAAAATCGTATATTGGCATTCCAAATAAAGTATGTAATGAAATGCTTGTTGACTTAACAGTATGCATACGCTTTAAATTTTAACTACTAATTCAGATGAAAAAAATTGTTTTTGTATTGATTCTTTTGTCGTTTTCGATGGGAGTACAGGCTCAAAAAAAGAAAAAAGCTCCGGCTAAAAAAGCAACTACCACCGCTACAGCAGCAAAAGGAGTTCTCGCGAAAGCGGATAACCTGACCGCCGAGGTGAAAAACGGGGTATTTCAGGTAACAATTACCGAAGCCGGAAAAACTGCGGAATCGATTACGGTTAAAAATACCGATGCTTCTTTTAAACCTACTAATTGTAAATTGACCGGTTTTATGGCAAATGGTGTAAAGTTATATGTGTTAACCTGGACTGAAAATGTGATCAATAAAACCCAATACAAAACAGAAGACATAACTACCATCTACTCGGTTGTTTATGAAATTCCCAATAAAAAGCAAGTTTTTTCCAATACACAAATTACCAATAAGATTACTGAAATTGTGTTTTTAGACCGTTTGAAAACAGCTTCCGAAACACAGGAAAAAGTACGCCGTGAGGGATTTGAATTCGTGTTAAATCCCGATGGAACGCTTATTCAGCGTAGCAAAACCCAAGAAAATAAATGGGTGTATGACAAAGATAAAATGGAGTTTGTAGACGCCAAGAAAAAGAAATAAGTATTTGCCCCTGACCGCACGGAAAGCCCGGAATGGCGCATTGTGCTTTTTTCCCGGCGTAGCGGCGACCGGCGGAAGCCGATACTTCCGTGGTTTTACAGCCGATTCATTAATTTACTTTATCAAAAAGCCAAGGCGGCATGAGGACTTGCAGTAAGGGCAGGAATAAGGCCCTAAAAAAACAAAAGTTATTCTTGACTTTTGGGCTACAAGCATTACTTTTGCTGAAAATAAATACTTCGTTTTGAAAGATACTTCTAAACATCAAGGACTTAGAAATCAGTTGGTTACCCTTTTAGAGCAAAAAGGAATAACCGACAAGGCAGTTTTGGAAGCCATTCGGAAAATTCCGCGTCATTTGTTTTTAAACTCATCGTTTGAAAATTTTGCGTACCAGGATAAAGCATTTCCAATAGGTGCCGGTCAAACGATATCCCAGCCTTATACCGTTGCATTTCAGTCGCAGTTGTTGGAAGTAAAGAAAGACCATAAAATATTAGAAATCGGAACCGGAAGCGGTTATCAAACGGCCGTTTTGTGTGCGATGGGCGCTAAAGTATACTCGGTTGAGCGTCAGAACGAATTATTTAAAACCACCTCATTATTGTTGCCAAAATTGGGTGTTCGACCAAAGCATTTATCCTTTGGCGACGGGTACAAAGGCTTACCGAATTATGCACCATTCGACAGTATTATTGTAACGGCGGGCGCTCCTGTAATTCCGAATGCGTTGATGGCGCAATTGAAAATAGGCGGGCGATTAGTGATTCCGGTTGGTGAGCAGGAGCAGGTTATGACCTTATTGGTGCGCAAGAATGAAAAGCAATTTGAGAAACACGAGTTTGGCGATTTCAAGTTTGTACCGATGTTGGAAAATAAAAATTAGTACTATGAAAAGGATTCTATTTCTTTTATTTCCCGTGTTAACGATAGCACAGGGTTATACCAGCTATTTTACGGGCAATACAACAAATACTACGACCAATACTGAATTTGGGATTTGCCTTATGGGTGGCGCTACCGAACATGATGAAGCGATGAAATGGTTATTGCAAAAAGCAAACGGCGGTGACGTAGTTGTATTGCGAAGTTCGGGTAGTGATGGGTACAATTCGTATTTGTATTCAGAATTGGGAATAACTATAAATTCGGTTGAAACCTTGGTCATTACTTCTGCATCGGGTGCAGTTCATCCGTATGTTTTGAATAAAGTGGCTAATGCGGAAATGTTATGGTTTGCCGGAGGCGATCAATGGAATTATGTTTCCTATTTTAAAAACAATGCACTTGAGGATTTAATTAACAATCACATTAACGTAAAGCAAGCTCCTATTGGAGGCACGAGTGCCGGTATGGCTATTTTAGGCAGTAATTATTTTAGTGCGCAGAATGGAACGATTACCTCTTCACAAGCCCTGCTGAATCCATTTCATTCGGGAATGACTTTAGGGCACAATGATTTTATTCAAACGTCACTTTTAGCAAATGTTATTACGGATACCCATTATGATAATCCGGATAGAAGAGGAAGGCATGCCGGTTTTTTAGCACGATTAAAAAATGATTATGGTATTGATGCCTTTGGAATTGCGGCAAATGAATATGTAGCCATTTGTATTGATAGTTATGGAAAGGCCAGGGTATATGGCGATTATCCGAACTATCAGGAATTTGCCTATTTTATCAAGCCTAATTGTATGAATACCAATGCTATTGAAACGATGCAATCCGGTCAGCCGCTGACTTGGAATTATGGAGGGCAAGCGTTAGTGGTTTATAAAGTACCCGGTACCATGTTAGGTACCCATTTTTTTGATCTCAGCAATTGGGATTCGGGTATAGTATCCGGTGGAACGTGGGAATTTTGGTCTGTTACCAATGGTGCATTATCCGTACAACCCGGTACTTCAATTTCTTGTGCATTGGGTAATGAGAATTTTCAAGAAGCCGTAATTGGAATTATGCCGCAGCCGGTAGAGTCTCATTTTATGATTCAAGGCACTACTGATGAATTAGTAGAGTTATATGATTTTTCCGGTAGATTAATTACTACTATTCCTTATATTCAGAATCAAGAAGTTGAAGTGTCTTCGTTGAGTCCCGGACTTTATTTTTTGGGAGTGGATTATGGAAATAAAAAGGTGATGGTAAAATTCTTAAAGAAATAGCTATAGGTTTTCCAATTTGTTTTTCAAGTTTTCGATTTCGGAAAGTATTTCAGCAATTTTAGATTCCTTTTTATCTTCGGATGCCATTTTGATCCCTTTCTCTTCCAGAATTTCGGTTACGGCCTGAATGGCGTACGGATTAAAGTCGAGATGGTGCAATAGTTTAGATTTGTACCAATGTACCAAAAGTTGTTTTTCGTCCAAACGCAGTAAGTCGGCTAATTGTTCTACCTGCGTTCGCGTGGGTATGCGATAGCCATTTTCAAATTTACTTACCAAAGCTTGGTCAATTCCGGCCATTTTAGATAATTGTCTGGTCGAAAACCCATTTTCTTCTCTTCCTTTTTTAAGTAATGAATGAAGCGTACTCATAATTAACCAAAGTTCTTTTTGAGTCGGTCAATATCGCGTTTGGTATCTTGTGCTTTAAGCGATTCGCGTTTATCGTAATTTTTCTTACCACGACAAAGTCCGATTTCAAGTTTTGCCAAACCTTTTTCGTTGGTAAACAAGCGCAACGGGACAATGGTCAATCCTTTGGTTTGCACATCGCGTTCTAATTTGCGTAATTCACGTTTGGTGAGAAGTAATTTACGTTCGCTTCGGGATTTATGATTGAACGTATTGCCAAAGCTGTATTCTTCTATATAGGTATTGATGGCGAAGAGTTCGTTATTACTAAATTCACAAAAACTTTCAGCAATTTGTGCTTTGCCCAAACGAATAGATTTTATTTCGGTACCGGTGAGTACAATTCCGGCCGTGTAGGAGCTTATAATTTCGTAATCGAAACGGGCGCGTTTGTTGAGTATGTTGACTTCTTTAATCATGTTACGTGCAAATGTAGTACAATAAAATGTATTATAAAAAAGCAAATAATTAATCCGAAAAAACCTGTCAAACTATGATATATATCAGTTTTTATAAGGTTTAATGCCAATACATTTGTCTCATAATTTTAAACTTAAATCAATTATGAAAAAAATTCTTTTATTAGCAGGTATAGCTTTACTTTCACTAAACGCTAACGCTCAGGAAAAATCCGGATTACAAGGTGCATGGTTTGCAACAGCTCAAATTGGTTATACACAAACTAAAACAGGCGATGAAAAAGCAACAAACACTACTATTTTACCAATTATCGGAACTTTCGTAGCTCCAACTACTGCAATTGGTATTGGTGTTGGTACTGTTGGCATCAAAAATGAGGATGCTGGTGGAACAAATGCAAAAACAAACTTATTTGTTATCCAACCGTTAGCAAGAAAATATTGGAATGTTGCTGGTAACTGTTATTTCTTTGGTCAATTAGCTGCTCCAATTATGACAGGAAAAGAAAGCGAAAGTGATCTTAAAGTTAGCCAATTTGGTTTATCAACTTCAGCCGGTTTTGATTATTTTGTAACTAAAAACTTCTCTGTTGAGTTCTCTTACAACTTAATCAACTTAAGTCAAACAACATTGACTCCGGATGGTGGTGAAAAAACAACAATTACTGATTTCTCTGTTGCTCACGTAGCTACTGCTGAATCTGCTTACGTTTCTGCTTTAGGTGGAAGTATGCCAACTTTAACTACTCCGTTATCTTTCGGATTCAAATTCGTTTTCTAAGATAAAAATAGATTTTATTGGTTAGTCCCTTTTAAGGGTTTAAGGTCGCCTGATTTGTTAATAAGTCAGGCGGTCTTTTTTATTTTTTAACATTGATTTTGGTAAATTCGTAATTATTAACCTCAAAAACCATCTAATATGTTAAAAAACTATTTCAAACTCGGTATTTTATCGTTTTTGGTTTTTTCTTCGTGTAGTAAGGATGACGGATTAGACTCCATCAGTGTGCCGCAAGAAGAAAAGAATCCTTTGACGGCAGTTCAAGTTAAAGCCACTATTGATGAATCGTTTGCGAGCTCAGGTTCGTTTGATTGGAAAAACACCTCCAATTATGTTTTATGGAGTGCTATTTTTAATGGCAACCATGTAGCCTCTATTGGTTTTGGTATGAATGAAAATGATTTTAGTAGGGGTAATGCGATGAATTCTTCGCGCATGCAACAAGAAATTGTAGGTATTATTTCGCATTATGAAGGCAAGGATATGGATAAAGTCCTGTTGGCTTCAGACCCTTTTTTGAATCAGATTGATGTTATCATTGAAAAGCAGGAAACTGTGATTGCCTTGCGTAGAAACAATTTGATCCGTTATTTTGAACCGGCCGATTTCAAGTATTTTGCCATAACAGAGGGTAGCCAAAAAGGAGGAGGGAATGTAACTTTATCTGATTCCGGTTGTGGTTTTGAATCGTCAACATTGAATGCAGCGGATTATACAACTGTTACACCTAATGCAAAAGCACCTTGGTCGTTTTACCGACATAATATTCCGAGTGCCTGGAGTTACAGTAGCGGAGCCGGTGTTACAATAGGTGTGGTTGATACCGGTTTATCTCCAAATCAATCGTTGTTAAATACCAGTTTTAATACCGGTTTATCTTCAGGAAGATCAGTTTCAAAATATGGTGTATATGTTGATTCAATCTGGCCATGGAGTACTGGTACAGACGGACCAAATGACCAATGTGGTCATGGTACCAGTATGGCTTCTGTGGCAACAGCTCCCAGAAATAATTCCGGCCTTCCGGTAGGCGTTGCTTATAATGCTAATTTAATTACCTACAGAGCTGCCTCAAATGTAGTTTTAGATGGTTACCATGAACAAAACGGTGTTAAAAATGCATTTACCGCTTTGGCTAATAACTCAGCTGTAAAAATCATTTCAATGTCTATGGGACATATTTTTTCTGTTGGTAAAATTTCAGATGGTGTTAAATATGCTTACAGCAAAGGAAAGCTGATATTTTGTGCCGGAGGTACCTCTACCAGTTTTACAAATTTTGTGGGCGTAATTTTTCCGGCATGGATGCCTGAAACCAATGCCGTAACCGGTGTTATTGAGGGTACATCAAATCAGAAATGCGATGTATGCCATTCTGGTTCCGAAATTGATTTTACCATTCAAATGCAACGTAGTGGTTCAGGAAATACGGTTCCTGTTTTGAGTTATTATAACGGACAAACTGATTATGTTGGCGGTTCTTCTGTCGCTACTGCGACAACGGCTGGTATAGCTGCTTTGGTTTGGTCTAAAAACCCTTCGTGGACACGCGATCAGGTTTTAAATAAACTTAAGCAATCGTCAACCTATTATCCTACACCGAATTCAAGTTATGGTTATGGTAACATAAATGCGTTATTAGCTGTTCAATAAATTGAATTTTTTAAAGCAAAAAAAAGAGGCTACTCATTACAGTAGCCTCTTTTCATTTATAAACATTGCAAATTACAATTTCGTAATAATAAATTCCGAACGTCTGTTGGCTTGGTGTTGCTCTTCAGTACAAGAAGATTCATTGGTAGGTTCACACCCACAACCGTTCACGAGTTGTGATTCTCCGTATCCTCTTCCGGTTAAACGTTTTTTATCGATACCTTTCGATACCAACCAAGCAATGGTTGATTTAGCACGTCTGTCTGAAAGCGCCATGTTGTATTTAGCCGTTTGACGACAGTCGGTATGCGAACGAATATCGAGTTCCATAGTTGGATATTGTTCTAAGACATCAAGAATTTTAGCTAACTCAGCTGCTGCATCGGGACGGATGTTGGATTTATCCAAATCGAAGTAAATCATTTTGATGCCAAAAGCTTTGGCTAAATCGTCATTGACAGCCACTTCTTTTTTGGATTTTTCTAACTCCACCGGCACAAATGTTTTTCCGGGTTCCTGAGCGGTTATCGTTGGTGTTTCCACGGTGTTGTATTCTGGTTTTTCGGTTTTGATGTAGTATTTAGTACCACACTCAACTACTCCAAAATCAAACTTACCGTCAGCTCCC
>JAYRXL010000010.1:0-71075 GCA_041917555.1 Flavobacterium sp.
AGGCCTTCCCGATTCACTTCGTTCTCGGGATAAACTTCTCGTCCTATGGCCACAAAAAAAGCCCAAACTTTCGTTTGAGCTTTTTGTGCGGGTGATAGGCCTTCCCGATTCACTTCGTTCTCGGGATAAACTTCTCGTCCTATGGCCACAAAAAAAGCCCAAACTTTGTTTGCGCTTTTTGTGCGGGTGATAGGCCTTCCCGATTCACTTCGTTCTCGGGATAAACTTCTCGTCCTATGGCCACAAAAAAAGCCCAAACTTTCGTTTGAGCTTTTTGTGCGGGTGATAGGACTCGAACCTACACGCCTTGCGGCACCAGATCCTAAGTCTGGCACGTCTACCAATTTCGCCACACCCGCAAAAATTGTGAATGCAAATATAAAGATAAATATGAATTTTGAATGATGATTTATAAATTTTTTTAAAATAATTTTTTAGTATTTTTGAAACTATTAATTATCAAATACAATGGACGACATAAAACAATACGTTCAACAAAACAAAGAACGTTTTATTAATGAATTAATCGATTTACTTAAAATTCCCTCTGTTAGCGCCGACAGTGCTTATGCACAAGATGTCATGGATACGGCAGAGGCAGTTAAAAAAGCACTCGAAAAAGCCGGTTGCGATCATGTGGAACTCTGCGAAACTCCGGGTTATCCCATCGTTTACGGCGAAAAAATAATTGACAAAAATCTACCCACGGTTTTGGTTTACGGTCATTACGATGTGCAACCACCGGATCCCTTAGAACTTTGGACTTCGCCTCCTTTTGAACCGGTTATCAAAACAACCGAAATTCACCCCGAGGGCGCTATTTTTGCCCGTGGAGCCTGTGATGATAAGGGGCAGTTTTATATGCATGTTAAAGCATTTGAATACATGATTCAAACGAATTGCCTTCCGTGTAATGTTAAATTTATGATTGAAGGTGAGGAAGAAGTGGGTTCAAAATCTTTAAGTTGGTTCGTAGAACGCAATCAGGAAAAATTGGCTAACGACGTTATTTTGATTTCCGATACCGGCATGATTTCCAATCAGCAGCCATCAATTACAACAGGTCTACGCGGTTTGAGTTATGTAGAAGTGGAAGTAACGGGTCCTAATCGCGATTTACATTCCGGTTTATACGGTGGCGCTGTGGCTAATCCGATCAATGTGTTAACCAAAATGATAGCCTCGCTACACGACGAAAACAACCATATTACGATTCCCGGTTTCTACGATAAAGTCGAAGAACTCTCTGCCGCAGAACGTGCCGAAATGGCGAAAGCGCCATTTAGTTTGGAAAACTATAAAAAAGCGTTAGCTATTGATGAGGTTTACGGTGAAACAGGCTATGTAACCAACGAGCGCAATTCGATTCGTCCAACGCTCGATGTAAACGGAATTTGGGGCGGTTACACCGGTGAGGGTGCCAAAACCGTAATTGCCAGTAAAGCCTATGCAAAAATTTCCATGCGTTTGGTACCCAACCAAGATTGGCAGGAAATCACAGAATTGTTTACCAAACATTTTGAAAGCATTGCTCCTAAAGCCGTAAAAGTTAAAGTTACACCGCACCATGGCGGTCAAGGCTATGTAACACCAATCGATAGCATTGGTTACCAAGCAGCTAATAAAGCCTATACCGAAACTTTTGGTGTTCCCGCTATTCCGGTGCGCTCGGGTGGAAGTATTCCGATTGTTGCCTTATTCGAAAAAGAATTGAAATCAAAAACGATTTTAATGGGATTCGGATTGGATTCGGATGCGATTCACTCACCAAACGAACACTACGGAATTTTCAATTATTTGAAAGGTATTGAAACGATTCCTTTATTTTACAAATACTTTGTAGAACTTTCTAAATAAAAAGAGTCTCAAACCCTGGAAGGGTTAACAAAATTAAATCCGTTTATTCTACTTTGAATAAACGGATTTTTTTTTTGGGCGTTCCCCGATAGACAAAAACTACGTTGGTTCAACTTGTTTTTATCCATCGGGGTCGGGCTTTCGGCACTCGCTTCCCAATAAAAATTGGGCGAGCTCAAACAATGCCTCAACCTGCCTGCCTGCCGGCAGGTCCCTAACGCGAACCACTGGCAACAAGATAATTTCCATCAATTTATAACATTCCAAAAACTTTGGCGTTAAATTTGTATTGCATCAATCATCAACCATGTACTGAACTTGTTTCAGTACCGCCTAAATCAATCAATCATTATGTTAAAACGTTTTTTTATTCTGTGTTCCGGTGTCGATACCGATATTGTGAACGGATGTTCTAACGGCGAACAAAACAAATACGCCGGCATTGGAGCCACCGTATTTTTTACGGCTGTCATGGCGTTTATCGCCTCAGGCTATGCGCTCTACACGGTTTTTGACAATGTCTACACAGCCGTTTTCTTTGGATTAGTTTGGGGATTTTTAATTTTCAACCTCGATAGATTTATTGTGTCGACAATCAAGAAACGTGATAATTTTCTCGATGAATTTATTCAGGCAACACCGCGAATTGCATTGGCAATCATTATTGCCATCGTGATTTCTAAACCTTTGGAAATAAAAATCTTTCAAAAAGAAATCGAAACCGTCTTACTGAAAGAAAAGAATGCAATGGCTTTGGCCAATAAAAAGCAGGTAGCGACTTATTTTAAATCGGATCTCGATAAAAATCAGGCGGAAATCGATAGTCTTAAGTCAGATATAGCCAAAAAAGAAAAGGAAGTCAACGACCTTTATGCGGTGTTTATCAGTGAAGCAGAGGGAACAGCCGGTACAAAAAAACTTGGCAAAGGCCCTGTGTACAAAGAGAAACGCGAAAAACACGATATGGCGCTCAAGCAATTGGATTCGTTAAAGGCAATCAATGCCGCAAAGATTAAAGAAAAAGAAGCCAAAGCCAAGACACTGCAAGCCGATCAAGATAAAAAGGTAACAGAAACCCAACCCATAATTGATGGTTTTGACGGTCTTATGGCGCGTATCAATGCCCTAAATAAATTACCTTTTTTACCTTCATTTTTTATTATGCTATTGTTTTTAGCCATCGAAACAGCTCCGATTATTGCCAAACTATTGTCCCCAAAAGGCGAATACGACTTCAAAACGGAAGACCGTGAAATGGCGATACTGAATATGTTGGCTCAAAACCGCTACCAAAGTGAGTTGCAACGCAAAACCGACGCCGAGATCTATGATAAAGTCTACGCCGAAATACGGGATGATAAAGAGTTGTTTCAGTACAAAAAGAAAGGAGCTCTCGAACTTTTACGTCTTCAAGCCGATGGCTTTGTGGAAAAACAGAAAAAAACATTATAAAAAAATCGGCGTGAAGCCGATTTTTTTTATCATCTTAAATTCCGGTATAATTCGCCGGACTGATCTGGTATAATTCCTCCCTAACTGTTTCTGAAACAGACAAAGTTCTTATGAATTCATGAATTGATTCTTTGGTGATTGCGGCGTTGGTCCTGGTTAATCCTTTCAACGTTTCATACGGATTGGGGTACCCTTCACGGCGCAGTATCGTTTGAATGGCTTCGGCTACAACAGCCCAATTTTTCTCTAAATCTTCGGTTATTTTATCGTTGTTGAGTAGTAGTTTGTTAAGGCCTTTTACACAGGCTTCAAAAGCAATTAGGCTATGTGCCATAGGCACACCCACATTACGTAAAACGGTGCTGTCGGTTAAATCGCGTTGTAAACGAGAAATGGGTAGTTTTGCAGCCAAATGCTCATAAAGTGCATTGGCTATGCCTAAATTTCCTTCTGAGTTTTCAAAATCGATTGGGTTAACTTTATGGGGCATGGCAGATGATCCTATTTCACCTGCTTTGATTTTTTGTTTAAAATAGTCCATAGACACATAGGTCCAAATATCGCGATCCAAGTCGATGAGTATAGTATTGATGCGTTTTAAGCCATCAAAAAAAGCGGCAAAATGATCATAATGTTCAATTTGTGTGGTAGGGAAGGAGTGTTTTAAACCCAAAACGCCTTCCACAAAATTTGTCCCAAAACTTTTCCAATCATAGTCAGGGTAGGCTACATGATGGGCGTTGAAATTACCGGTTGCACCCCCAAATTTTGCGGCAAACGGAATATTGAGTAACAAGCGCAATTGCTCTTCGATGCGCTCAGTAAATACATTGATTTCTTTGCCCAATCGAGTTGGCGATGCAGGCTGTCCGTGGGTGCGAGCTAACATTGGCACATCATGCCATTCAATGCTTAATTCTTTTAGCTTAGCGGTTAGCGCCACTAACGAAGGTAAATATATTTTTTCGAAAGCTTCTTTAACCGAAAGCGGAATAGCGGTATTGTTGATGTCTTGTGAGGTCAGTCCAAAGTGGATAAACTCTTTAAAAGCAGACAAACCAAGGGCATCAAATTTATCTTTGATAAAATATTCTACGGCTTTAACATCGTGATTGGTTGTTTTTTCGGTTTCTTTTATTTGTAAAGCATCTTCGGTCGTAAAATGTAGATAAATATCTTGAAGCTTCGAAAAAACAGCCGAATCAACTCCACTCAGTTGAGGCAATTTGGCATTACACAGTGCAATGAAATATTCGATTTCCACCAAAACCCGATACCGCATGAGGGCTTCTTCTGAAAAATAGGAGGCGAGTGGTTTGGTTGCTTTGCGATAACGCCCATCGATTGGGGAAATAGCATTTAAAGTGGTAAGAGACATGGTTTGTGTTGTTAAGATGCAAAAATAAAAAACACTTTATAACAACTGAAATATTATCGGTTAAAATTTCCACCGAATAAATGCATTGGGTGTAATCTCGAGGGAGTAGGTATTAACACGTTCTAAGGCGTCCGTATTTTGGTTTACCCTGTAAAAACTATTAATTATGTTTTCCCGATTGGTGATATTTTGAATTGAAACACCAAATTGTAAATTTTGGTCTTCGTGCATTTTCACGGTGTAACCAGCCGAGAAGTTAAGTTGTAAGTAATCCCGAAGTCTGGCGGAGTTGGGGCTTTCATATAACACAGTTCCGTTTACGACGGTTCCGCTTACAGGTAAGGTAATCGGTTTGCCGGTGTACCAATGCCCACCCAAAGCCAGTCGCAAATGATTCCATTCGTATACGGTACCACAATTTATTTGGTGGCGATTTTCAAAATTATTGGGAAATTTTTCCGGAGAAAAAGTAGCGAAAGAATATTCATTTTTGGTGTAAGTATACGTGACCCAAATATTCATATTGCGCAATTGCTTTTGAACCAAAAATTCGGTTCCCAAAGCCGTATAACCGCCGGTTAAATTTAAAAATTCAAGTTGGTTTTGAAACCCCTGACTCTTGGAAGTTATACCATCAACTTTTTTATAAAAATTATCCACACTCAGTAGCCATCTTTTTTTAAAGAAGTGAATACCTGCTGAAATCTGTTTACTCTTAGTAATTGGGATATCGTTCCCGTTAGCCAATATCCAGCGTCTTTTTTCCAAACCTAAAAAATCTTGTTGTAAATCGATTACTTGTGAAGTAGTTTGGTTTTTGGCCTCGCCTAAAACATCAAAACGCCAAGTTGAATTGGGAGCAAAACTAAATCGGATACGAGGTTCGGTAATAAAAGTTCCCAATTGGGAGATATAATTTTGTCGAATGCCCAAATCGGTTGTAAATTTTTGATTTTTTGAATTGTAATTTATGCCGGCAATAAGCGCATGGTTGTGTAATACTTCCTTGATAGTTCTGGAAAAAAACGGACTGTTAACGATATCCTGATTTTGAATTCCGATTTCGTTAAACTGGTATCCTCCGTAGAGAGTTAAGTGGTCGTGAATTTTTTTGGTATGTTTGAAATGAAGACCTGTATCCAATATGGCATTTTCCTGATTAAAAATTTGATTCCCTTCTATGGATTGATTTTCGGAACAAATTTCATAGAATGAACCATATACTACAAGTTTTGATTCGTCAGATGCAGACCATTTTGTTGTAATATCCAAACTGCCGGCTTGGGTACTTTGTGTGAGATTGCTTTGGCGCTCTCGGGTAAGGTTATTTTCGGTTCTCGTTTGACCCACATCCAAATTGTTGGCTATCCATAATAAATTGAGGGAGGCAGAAGTTTTATTTGAAATTTTATGGTTGTATTTCAAAGTGGTGTCATAAAAATAAAAGTTTTCATCCGTTTCATAGATTACATTTTGGTTCGAAATCACACCGGTTACCACTGTATTTTGAAACACCCTGTTTGTATAGCTCTTGTATGTAGGCGAAATAAATAAATCGGTAAAAGAACGTCTGCCACTGATTTCAAAACTACTTTTATCCGACAATTTTACGGCAGCGTTAAAATCGGCATTAATCAAGTTGGAGCCTACAGAACCACTGGTTTTTGTTATTTCATTTTGTGTGCTGATATCAACTATACCTGAAACACTTTCGCTGAAAAATGCGGAACTACCATTTTTGGATATCGTAATTTTCTGGGCTAAATTCGGATTAAAAACAGAAATTAATCCAAAAAAATGACCGGTTTGGAATAAGCGAATTCCGTTCCACAGTACTAAATTTTGATCGTGTGTCCCACCGCGAATGGTAATGTTTGAAATGGTTTCGTCAACACTTGAAATACCGGGCAATTGTTGCATTGTTTGAAGTACGTCCGGTTCAGTTAAGCCCGGCAATAAGCCAAATTTTTTAGGTTTGATTTCAAATGTGCCGTCAATTTGTTTGGCTATACCTTTAGTGAGGTAAACGGGTGTCACAACTTCTTCTAAGGGATATGATTTTTGTAGCAATCGAATTTCAGGGCAGTTTGTCAAATTTGCAGAAGTAAGGACTTGATTTTCGTAGTTAACATGCGAAACAAGCAGACTTTCCGAAGGATTCAATTTTAATTCGAAATACCCTTTTTCGTCGCTGAAGAAAGTCTGATTGCGTTCTTTTATAAAAAGAGTTGCTTTTTCAACGGCAATTCCTGTTTGACTGTCTTTGAGATAGCCGCAATACATTTTATCTTTTTTGGCAACATCATAAATAGAAATGTACGAATCGGAAATAAAATTAAACTGGAGACTTGTTTTTTTGGTGATGTAATCCAGTTTTTTGAGTAAGGTCCAATCGTCATCCGGTGGATTTAGCTTAAAAGGTGCAATTTCATCTTCAAGATAACTGAAAATAACCTGATGTTGTTTTTCGATGGAAAGAAGAATACGTTTTAATGCAACAGTACCGTTCGTATTTTGGGCTGGGGACATCAAAACACAAACAGTACTGATAAAAAAACATAAAAAAAGTTTTCTTAAATACATTTATAGCCTTAGCGTAACTTTATCTTTTTCATGTAGGTATTGTAAATGGTAAGTTGAGGCGATTATTTGTAAAGCTACATCAAGGTTGTCAGCCGGAATTTTTCCGGTAAATACCTGATTTGAATTAACGTTTTCAAGTGTAATAGCAATTTGGTATTGACGTTCTATTTCCGCCACTACATCTTGCAAATTTTCACTATCAAACGATAGTTGTTTGTTTTTCCACGACGGAAGTTTATCAGTAGTTGAATGTTCAAAAAGCTTAGTGTTTTTTTCAAAAGCCACACTTTCTCCCGGAGTAAGTATAACCTCATTTCCGTTTTGTAAAACGCGAACTTTTCCTTCGTAACACGTTACGTAAAACCTGTCGTTTCGAGCTTTAACATTAAATTGGGTTCCTAAGACTGTTACTGAACCAAGTTGGGTTTCTACAGTAAACCGTTTCCCTTTGGCTACCCTGAAGTAGGCCTCTCCCTTTAATTGAATTTCCCGATTATTATCCCAATTCCATTTTTTAAAGAAAGCTTCAGAGCCCGAGTTTAAGGTAACCTGAGATTGATCCGGTAATTCAAAAGTAGTTTGTTGTCCGTTTGCAGCGGTTATTGATTCGCCTGAAAAGGCAGGCATAAAAAACCAAATGCCTAAGCCCAAAACTAAAATAGCTGCAATTCGAAAATAAAGTGTTTTGTACAAAGGAATTATTTTGGTGTTTTCCTTTTTTGAATGTACTATAGTGTGCAAAAGAGCATCCTGATTGAAATCGGAAACCTGTAAATCCGCACTGTAATTTCTTAATTTTTCATACAATGGGTAATCCGGCGAAGCCTCAAATTCCTTGAGCTCCTCCTGATTTAACTCACCGTTTAGCCATTGGGCTAATTTGTAATTATCTTCCATAACATATATCGATCAAATCGATTATAAAACAATTATGAACTATTTTACCCTACTTGAAATAGTCGAAATTTTTACGCAACTCTAACAGAGCGAGGTGAATTCTTTTCTCAACGGCCTTTACACTTATACCAAGTTCCTCTGCAATTTCGGTGTACTTTTTACCATCAATACGGTTCATCAGAAAGGCAACCCGTTGGGTTTCGTTTAGATTTTGAATGGCAGTTATTAATTTTCCTCTAAATTGTTCTTCTTCCATTAAAAATTCCGGATTTTCTGAAGAGCGATCAACATGCGCTACGTTGTTCTTGTAATTTAATTTAACTTTTTCGTGTGCAATAATGTTGAGTGAACTGTTGTTCGCAATAGTATAAAGGTACGATTTTGCTTTTTCTAGCGGAACATCTTTACAGTTTTGCCATAATTTTATAAAAGCTTCTTGTGTAACGTCCTCTGCATGATTTTCGTTTCCAAATTTGAAAACAAGGTAGTTTCTCAAGGATTTGGCATGACCTCTGAAAAATTCAGAAAATACCGATTCCCGGCAAACATCGTTAGAGTTGGCTTGTGACATCTTTGGGCTATTACAAAGCGTAAATTTACATTTTTTTTCAAAAAAAAGTAGGGTTAACTATAAATTAAGTGTTTGTTAAGACAACCGAACAGTTTTAACTTTGAACAATACAAAGTCTATAGCTTGGATTTTTTCTTATTTTTGTATAGAGGTAGGGTAAGAGATAAGTGAACTGTTTTAGTAACAAATCCTGAAAAATGAAACGATTGCGAATAATTTTGGTAATGCTTTTGGTTTTTTCCCTGATACAATGTCAGAAGGAAGAGAGTGAAGTGATTGACGAAACTCAATCGCCTGAAAATCTCATTCCAAATTCTCCTCTTGCTAAACTGGTAGCGCGCATGGTTCAAAGCCCAACTGGCAGCGATAATATTTTGGATGGTACCGGTAATTTGCGCATAGTATTGCCGGTGGAAATTACCTTAAATTCTGCGGTTATTCATTTGTATAGTGCAAGTGATTATCAATTGGTTTACGATGCCAAAAATGCTTCAACAACCGATGATGATATTGTACATTATCATTTTCCGATAACGGTTCAATACAAAAATTATACAACACAAGTTATATCAAATCAGTACCAATTAGATAATGCAATTGACAGTTGTGGGGAAGATGACGGTTTTGATGAAATTGATTGTATTACATTGAATTATCCCATTACAATCAACATTTACAATACAAATAATCAAGTAGCTAATACCGTAACCCTTCAGAATAACCTACAATTTTATTCGTTTATTTCCGGTTTAACATCATCAACTGTTGCGGCTATAGTTTATCCTATATCCGGACTGGATTCTAACGGACAAAACGTTGTAATCAATTCTAATGCGGAGCTTGAATCTTTTATCGAAAATGCCATAGACGATTGTGATGATGATATAGGTGGTGGTTCCGGTAGTCAATCGTTTACGGATACACTAACTTCCGGGACATGGGATGTTTCGTATTGTAAATATGATAATCATGATTACACCTATCAATACGATGGCTATGTTTTCACCTTCTACGGAAATGGAACCATACACGTAGTGAAAGGCTCAAATCATTCTTACGGCACTTGGTCCTATGAGCCCGATGATGATGAAAGCAAACTTGTTTTGCACTTGGATTCAGAATCATTGGAATACCTTGAAGAAGACTGGAAAATATCAGAATATAATGCCACTACCATCAGGTTAAGGCATGGAGGAGGAGATTCCGATTACCTCTACTTCGCCAAAAATTAAATACTAATTTTAACTTAAACAACTATGAAAAAGCTACGATTAATTCCGTTGCTTGGAGCTCTTTTTATGCTAAATGTAGCTTCAATGTGCAGTTCAGATGATGATAATTCATCTGCCCAAGACCCAACTCCAATTATCAACACAGCCTCACAAGGCTCATGGAGAATAACGTTGTATGAAGATTCCGGAACGAATGAAACGTCTCATTTTACAGGTTATAATTTTACCTTCGGTAGCGGTAGTGCTTTAACGGCAACCAATTCTACCAATACTTATACAGGCACTTGGTCAGTTACAAATAGCAATTCTAATGACGATAGTCCTGAAAGCGATTTGGATTTTAATATTGCTTTTTCTTCACCAGCCGATTTTGCTGACTTAACAGATGATTGGGATATTATTTCCTATACCTCCACAAAAATCCAACTTATTGATGTGAGTGGCGGAAATGGAGGTACAGATTATCTGACCTTCGAAAAAAATTAAAACTGCCTGCTAATGCCCCCTCTAAAACCACCTGAATTCAGGTGGTTTTTTTGTGCTGTAATTGGTTTTCCTATCAGTATTGTTTTTTTCTTTTTTTTGAGGTTTGCAGTAACTTCATTTTGTGGTTAGTTGTGAAATCCGTATTTTTATACTTTCAATTTTTAGTTTTTTGAAAAAATTGCAAAATGAATCGAATATTTTATTAAATCTGTAAATATGTATCATTCTAAAATAAGTGGTCTGGGATATTATGTTCCTGAAAATGTGGTAACTAATGATGATTTGTCGAAGGTAATGGATACCAATGATGAATGGATTCAGGAACGTACCGGGATTCAAGAACGCAGACATGTTGTGCCCGGAGAAGACACTACCACAAGTATGGGAGTTAAAGCGGCCAAAATAGCCATTGAAAGAGCCGGTATTACAACCGATGCTATTGATTTTGTTGTTTTTGCTACGCTAAGTCCGGATTATTATTTTCCGGGACCAGGGGTTTTGGTTCAACGCGATTTAGGTCTTAAAACCGTTGGCGCTCTCGATATTCGGAATCAGTGCTCGGGTTTTGTATATGCACTCTCCATAGCTGATCAATATGTAAAATCAGGTATGTATAAGAATGTGTTGGTTATAGGTTCCGAACTGCATTCAAGAGGATTAGATATGACAACCAGAGGGAGAGGTGTATCTGTAATTTTTGGCGATGGCGCCGGTGCTGCTGTTATTTCACGAGAGGAAGATTTATCGAAAGGAATTTTATCCACCCATTTACATTCAGAAGGGCAACATGCCGAAGAACTCTCCCTAATTGCCCCCGGAATGGGTAAACGTTGGGTAACCGATATATTACAGGATAATGACCCTAATGATGAAAGCTATTATCCCTACATGAACGGACAGTTTGTGTTTAAAAATGCGGTGGTTCGGTTTAGCGAAGTTATTATGGAAGGTTTGTCTGCCAATAATTTGCAAGTATCAGACATTAACATGTTAGTTCCGCATCAAGCCAATTTGAGAATATCGCAGTTTATTCAGCAAAAATTCAAATTAACTGACGACCAAGTGTTTAATAATATTCAACGCTATGGTAATACAACAGCTGCATCCATTCCTATTGCTTTAACAGAAGCATGGGAGCAAGGCAAAATTAAAAAAGGGGATTTGGTTGTTTTGGCAGCCTTTGGAAGTGGTTTTACTTGGGGAAGCGTAATTATTCGTTGGTAAAGGATTCTACATTCTTCTTTATTACTAATACTAAAAAAAAAACGCCTGTTCAAAACAGGCGTTTTTCGCTGATTATATGTAAAGGTTAGATTTGGGGTCTATCGTTTAAGCGTAAAATGCGCTTTAAATTCACGTTGTTCCTGGTTGTTCATGTAGGAAACCGTAAACCAATAATCGTCGGATATCATTTGTCTGCCGTTGTAGTTGCCATCCCAACCTGTTCCCGACGGATAAATTTGCTTTAGTAATTTACCGTATCGATCATAAATATAGATAACAGCATCAGGCTGACTACGCAACGCATCAATGTTCCATGTGTCATGAAAACCATCTCCGTTTGGTGTGAAAAATTTGGGGTAATTCAGAATCAAGGCTTGTATAGAAGCGATACCGCAACCGTTTTTATCACGTACAATGAGTGTATGCACTCCCATACTCACATTTTCAAAAACGGGACTGTCTTGAAACGGATTATCATCAATAGCATATTCATAATCGCCACCACTGCCGGTTGCCGTCACTGTAACGGTTTGATTTAAACTAAAATCTTCACTAACAGCATAGGCCACAATAGCCGGCTCTGATGCTACAACAGTGGTGAATAGTTCCTGCGAAGTACATCCAGTAGCATTATTGGTAGCCAAAAGACTATAGGTTCCTGCTAACACTGCAGTATAGTTGTTTTGAGTACCAACAAGAGTTCCGTTTTGGTCAAACCATTGAAATGTATGGGTTGAAGCTGGTAATCCACTTTCTATAATGTAGGCATTGAGTAAAGTTCCGGTTTCGGAATCGATACAAACGACTCCGTCTTTTGGCGTCGGTTCCGGAATTTTATGGATAATAATGGCTATAGGTTTTATATCATAGCAATTAGGAGCTAACGTATTGATTACTTTCACATAAACGGTTGTCTCTGTTGAGGTTGCTATTGCGTTTACTCCATTTTGTGCATCGGTGAGGTTTGCATAATAAGCTACAGTAAATTCGGGACCTGTTTGTGTTCCTAAAACAGAAGAAGTAAATAAACTCAAATTCACTGCCATGATACCGTCATTAGTGCCGTCTTCATCACATAGGGTTCGTATGGAAATGGGCACCGGATTGGCTACAGGAGTGTCTATAATGGTGACTTCAAATGAACTTTCATCGGAACAATTAGGCGAGAACCCTGAATAAGCAAAAACATAAACCGTTTTAGTGGTTGTTATCACCGAACCGGCAGGTAGAATTCCTCCTGTACCGTTAGGACCATTATAATAATTTCCTATGGTAAGCGGCGGAAGGACATAACTTTCGCAGGTTGTAACATCATTCAGTTCATCCACATTGAAAATACTTACACTAAATGATTTTTCATCCCAACAATTCGGGTTGGTTCCGGTTTGCGCATACACATATAAAGTTTGGTTGGTTGTTAAAACGGTACCTGCAGAAATGGTATTTCCTGTTCCACCGGAAGCGGTGTAGTAATTCCCAACGGACAATGCCGGTAGCGTGTACGAATTACATGCACCAATATTGGAGAAATTACCCACATAAGGCGTTGGAATTAGGGTGACTGTAAAACTGCTTTCGTCAAAACAGTTAATTCGCTCAGCAGATTCTTTATAAATATAAATGGTTTGTGAACTGGTAATTACTGTTCCCGCGATTAATTCTACTCCCGTGCCATGAGGCCCTCCCGGTTGCGTGTAATAGTGGTTGTCTGTTGTAAGTGCAGGGAGTACATAACTGTCGCACATCGTTACATTTGGCAAAACATCAGCTGTAATTACAAATATATCAATCATAAAACTGGTTTCTGCCGCACACCCTAAGGCATTTGTTGCATAAATGTATATGGTTTGCGACGTTGTAATCACATCACCTCCCTGAAGTTGGGTTCCGGTTCCGTTTGGTCCGGTAAAATAATTCCCATTCGTTAATGCTGTTAAAGTATAAGAATTACAAGGGGTTTGGTCAGGCCGTGAATCTATTATCGGTAATGGATAAATTGTAACTGTAATAGGAACTTCATTTTGACATCCGTTACCGTTATCGACAAAAATAAACAGGTTTTGTGTGGTTGTAATAGTATCTCCCGGCATCAAGAGCGTGCCATTTCCGCCTGATTGTGTATAGTAATTCCCCACAGGTATTGTTGGTAACGTATAACTACCGCAATTATCTAAATCTGTTGGGACAATTATCTCGGGGAGTACAATGGTAACAGTAAAAAAGAAATTATCGGTGCACGAGGCATTTGGAACATAAAAATAAATATCTTGTGTTGAACTGATTACGGTTCCGGCCGGGAGTAAAGTACCACCACCATTGGGCTGGGTGTAATAATTCCCTATCGGAAGTTGGGGTAAAGTGTAATGAGCACATTCGGTAACAGGCCCCAAAAAGTCGGTTCCGATTATAACCTGAAAACTTGTTTGTACCGCACACGATCCATTGATTGCATAAATAAAGACAGTTTGATCATTGGTAATTACTGTACCGGGTGCTAAAACAGCCCCACTGCCGTTTGGTGCATCATAATAAGTGCCATTGGATAATGGAGGAAGTGTATACGATACGCAGTCAAAAACATTCGGTAGTGTAGGCACAATAGGTGATTGGGTTACTACTACATCAAATGACAAATCAATAACACAAAAGGGAGGTGTAATTGACTCATAATACATGTAAACCGTTTGGTTTGTTGTGAGATAGGTACCAACACTTAGTTGTGTTCCACCGCCACCCGGTTGGGTAAAATAATCACCAAATGGCAGTTGGGTTAGGGTGTAGCCATCACATACATTTCTGACACTTTGATCCAATTCTTCCGGTTTAATGATAGTAACATTAAAATTGGTTTGGTTACTACATGACGGAGTCGTAGTGGTGGTATTATAAATATAGATGGTGGTGGTTTGGGTGATAACATCCCCCGGGAATAATTGTGTTCCGCCACCGTTTGGCGCATCATGGTAAGTTCCGTTGGTTAATGGAGGCAAAATGTATTGATCACAGGTGATTACGCTTTCTACTGTATCAACCAGCGGTAAAGGTAAAACAACCAAATTAACAGGAACAACAACGGAGCAACCTGTGTCGGTATTTAAGGTCATTACCGCATAGATCGTTGTGTCTGAGGTGAAATAGCTTGGTGAAGTAAATGGATTTACCCCGGCTAAAGCACTGGATTGTGAAAAATAATAGGTAACGGTATAGTCGCTTGCCGGATTTCCATTCAATACCATTGGTGTAATTTGTGAAAAAATAAACCATTGGCTTCCTGCTGTATTGGGATCTGAGCAAGCATTAACAGTTATTGGTCCGGGTGTGGTAGGCAATGCCACCAAACCTAATTGAAAAGGTTTTATGACCGAACATCCTGTTTGCCCATTGGTGATTTTTACATAAACAGTTTGGTTTCCGGCAGAATTTACGGTAGTACCAAGTGGTGCTGTATTATTTTGAGCATCTAAAAGCGAAGCATAATACGTAGCCGTTGAACCTGCTGGTAATCCTGCTGTGACAATAGGTGTGTTTTGAGATAAATTGTAAACATAAGACGCTTGTCCGGTATCACATTTATTAATTGTAATTGGGTCCGGTGTTACCAATGTGGAATAATATTCTACAGTAACAGTATCCGATATGCTTTGACAACTTAGTGTGGAATTGGTATAGGTTAGTTCATAGCTCCCCGGTTGATTTACAGTTAAAGTTGGACCGGTTTCTCCAGTCAGTACAACTCCGTCTTTTTTCCATTGAAAGGTATATAGTGCTGCATCTAACCCCGAATTTAAAACATGATTTTCACCCTCGCAAATCGCATTGTTAGTGGTAACCAACAGATTTTCGCCTAAAACTTCCTGCCCAATATTAAAACTGCTGGAGGAAAGAAAAATGGCAGAATCCGATTGGTAATCGGAGCGATCGGCAATAACCAATTTGATGTGATAAGGTACGTTTGGTGTTAGCACAGCAGAGGCCGTCATTACTTTGGTTTGACCATTAAAATTGGTGGCTGATGTTGCAGCGTTTGAACCGCCGTTGAACGAACCAAAAAATTGTGGATTTTGTGAATTACAGGTAGAATTGTATAAAAAATCACGTATGGTCACCACCGAAATTGGGGTACTTGTGCCGGGTACAACCGCTAAGTTGGTTGTAACTCCCGTATTCAAATTTGTCAGCAAAAAGGCAAATGCATCCGAAAATTGGCATTGAAAGTTGCCGTATTCTTCTGATGCAAATAAGAAATCAAAACTAAATTGTGATGATATAGGGGTAAAATCAAATTCTAAAACGGTTGCATTAACAGAATTCATCGTAATCCCCGACGCTGCTAAAACCGTTTCTAGACTGCTGTCTCCTAACCAGGCCGGTGAGCCTTCATCTAACATAGTTAAATTTGGACCAGGAGCGTGCATTACATTTCCGGTGGTAAGTATAACACCGCTGGCAATCGGAAAATTTGGATTGGTGTTTTGAAAATAACCAATTCCGTTAGCCGAGCCAAAATTGGTTCCGGTTCTCCAATTGATGTTTGTCGCAGAGACACAAGCCGAATTGATTAAAACATCATTGACTAACTGCGGAACAGTATGTGTGTTAGTATCGACCGTAATGGCTTGCGAATAGCCAAAAACCGATGCAAACAAAGCAATTAGTAAATATATTTTTCTCATTGTAGATTAATTAGGGTACACAAACATAGTATAATAATCGATTAAATGTATAAATAAATCGATGAAATGCAATAATGTAAAAATATTGTAAGTAATATATTAATATTTTTTGTATTTTCTTTTTCCTTTTTTGAGGTTTAAAAATCAATTTAGCTTTCACTTTTTTATTAGAAGAACGTTGCATTAATTTTTATCTTTGCCGCTCATTTAAAAACCGAATGTAGTATGACGCTTCAGGAAATTTTAACACCGGGTATTAGTGCCGCTCTGGCTGAACTTTACGACTTGACCATCGAAAAGGTAGAATATCAGGCAACCAGGAAGGAATTTCCGGGCGATATCACGGTTGTTGTATTCCCTTTTGTAAAATTGGCCAAAGGAAATCCGGTTGAAATTGGCAATGCACTGGGTCATTACCTAAAATCTAATTTTCCGGATTTGGTAGCTGATTTTAATGTTGTAGCCGGTTTTTTAAATTTGGTTATTGCCGATACTTATTATAGTGCATGGTTTCAAACCATTAAAGACCAACCTGATTATGGTTTTGCTAAGCCCAAAGCAGGTGATAAGGCAATTATGGTGGAATACTCATCGCCTAATACAAACAAACCGTTGCACTTAGGACATATACGAAATAATTTACTCGGGTATTCGGTTGCAGAAATTCTTAAAGCCTCCGGGAAAAAAGTATACAAAACCCAAATTATTAATGATCGCGGGATTCATATTTGTAAATCAATGTTGGCTTGGCAAAAGTTTGGAAACGGAGCCACGCCTGAATCAACCGGAATGAAAGGGGATAAGTTGGTAGGCCATTTTTATGTGGAATTTGATAAAGCGTGCAAAGCTGAAACAACAAATTTGATAGCCGCAGGAAAAACGGAGGAGGAAGCCAAAAAGCAGGCTCCAATGATGTTGGAAGCACAAGAAATGTTGCGCAAATGGGAAGCAGGCGACGAAACGATTGTGGCACTTTGGAAAAAAATGAACCAATGGGTCTATGATGGTTTTGAAGAAACGTATACCAACTTAGGGGTGGACTTTGACTCGTATTATTACGAATCCAATACCTATCTTTTGGGTAAAGAAGTAGTGCAATTTGGTCTTGAAAAAGGAATTTTCGAACGTGATCCGGATGGTTCGGTTTGGATTGATTTGACCGCCGACGGACTTGATCGAAAGATTGTGCTTCGTTCGGATGGAACAGCGGTGTACATGACCCAAGATATTGGTACTGCGATCCAACGGGTAAAAGATTATCCGGATGTGGGCGGCATGGTATATACTGTTGGAAACGAACAGGATTACCACTTTAAAGTGTTGTTTTTGATTTTGAAAAAATTGGGCTTTGATTGGGCCGAAAGCCTTTACCACTTGTCGTACGGCATGGTTGAATTGCCTTCAGGTAAAATGAAATCGCGCGAGGGAACCGTAGTTGATGCAGATGATTTAATGCTCGAGATGACGCAAACCGCTCAAACCATTTCGGAGGAATTAGGTAAGTTGGAAGGCTACAGCGACCAAGACAAGCAACGTTTGTATAAAACGATTGGTTTGGGTGCTTTAAAATATTATATGCTCAAAGTGGATCCGAAAAAACAAATGATGTTTAATCCGGAGGAGTCGGTTGATTTTAACGGAAATACAGGTCCGTTTATACAATATACTTACGCTCGAATCCAATCGATATTGCGTAAAGCCGATTTTGACTACAATGCTCCGGTTAAAGTTGCACTTCACGAAAAGGAAAAAGAACTGTTGAAGCAATTGGCGCAATTCCCGGTTGTGGTTCAGGATGCCGCTAAAAACCACAGTCCGGCTTTGGTCGCTAATTTTACGTATGATTTGGTAAAAGAGTTTAATTCGTTTTACCAGAATGTGAGTATTTTGGGCGAATCTGATGCTGAGAAGAAACACTTCCGTGTTCAGTTGTCAGACAAAGTTGCGCAAACCATAAAATTGGCTTTTGGTCTTTTGGGTATTGCAGTTCCTGAGCGAATGTAACATACGTTAACTTATGCAGCCCGGGTTGCAACGGAGGGCCATTGCAGGTGTGTGGCTTGTATTTTGCCCACAACAAAATGCGACCAACGGAAGCGCTTTTGTGGGGTTGCAAAAACAGCCAAACCCAAGATTCCCGCAGTGGAAAACCGGATAAGCTGCCCAAAAATTAATGGTAAACAGTAAAGATTTTAAGGGCTTCGTTGTAGGCACTTTCAAAGCTCATCGGTCTGGTTCCGGTGGGGGCTTTTTGAGTTGTAAAATAAGATAACATTTTTTCGGTAGGCATGTTGCCTGTGAGGTCATCTTTGGCCATTGGGCATCCGCCAAAACCTTGAATGGCGCCATCAAATCGTCGGCAACCGGCTTTAAAAGCGGCATCGGTTTTTTCGTGCCATTTATCGGGTGTGGTGTGCAGGTGAGCCCCAAATTCGATATGCGGGTATTTAGGGATGAGGTTTGAAAAAAGATACTCGATAACCTCGGGCGTTGAACTGCCAATCGTATCAGAAAGCGACAAGATAGTAACCCCCATTGCGGCCAATTTTTCGGTCCATTCACCCACAATTTCAACATTCCATGGGTCGCCATACGGATTCCCAAAGCCCATAGATAAATAGGCCACTACTTCTTTATTGGTTTTGTGCGCAATTTCGAGGATTTCGGCCAAAGTAATTATACTTTCGGCAATGGTTTTATGGGTATTTCGCATTTGGAAATTTTCCGAAATCGAAAAAGGAAATCCCAAATAGTGAATTTGCGGATGTGTTGCCGCAGTTTGAGCTCCAAGGGTATTGGCGACTATTGCCAATAATTTGGATGTTGTTTGTGACAAATCTAATGCCTCTAACACCTGAGCTGTGTCTTGCATTTGCGGGATGGCTTTGGGCGATACAAAACTGCCAAAATCGATAGTATCAAATCCCACCCGAAGCAGCGACTGAATGTATTGTACTTTTTTTTCGGTAGGAATGAAGGTTTTTATGCCTTGCATGGCATCTCGCGGACATTCGATGATTTTGACTTTTTCCATAGGAAAGCCAAAGATAAGTAAAGAAATCGATTTCGTAAAATTTCCTTTTTCACGTTTTTTTGTAAGCTTCAACTGTTTTTAAAAAAAAGTTAAAAAAAAGTACATTTTCGAGTAGGGTATTTATGAATAGTGATGTTTAGGTAAAAACTACTAAACCAGCATACCATGAAAAAAAGCGTGAAACGAATTGTTATTGTCCTGATTTTACTTTTGGTTGTAGCCATGGCCGGATACTATTATGTGATGCACGGAGGTGCTCGTGATGTGCAGTCGGAGGCCACAGCTTTTAAAGTAAATGCATCAGCCATTCAGAAAGAATTTACCGATAACACGGATGCAGCCACCAAAAAGTACCTCAATAAGGCAATCGAAATAAGTGGCAACATTACTACCGTTGAAGACAGTGTAGCGGTAGTTGATCAAACCATATTTTGTAAACTTATTGTGCCGGATAAATCGTTATCGAAAGGAGCGAAAGTGACTGTAAAAGGTCGGGTTGTTGGCTTTGATGATTTAATGGGCGAGTTAAAAATGGATGAGTGTTCAATATCTAAATAATTAATTACAAACCATGAAATTTTTAAAAATCACACTTTTTTCATTACTGTTAGCTACTTTTTCGCAAGGGTATGCGCAGGATGATTTGTTGAATCAACTTGATTCGATTCAGCCCCAACAAAAAGCGACTGCCGATGCTGCGTTTAAAGGCTTGCAGGTATGTAACTTTCAATCGACTAAAATGCCCGTTAAAGGGGAGTTTTATTTTTTGGTTACCCACCGTTTTGGGAATTTGTCCGAAGGTTGGGATAACTTTTTCGGATTGGATAATGCCTTAACGCGTATAGGTGGAATTTGGGGAGTTACCGATTGGTTATCGCTTTCAGTGGCGCGCCATACCTATAACAAAACCTATGAATTGGGGGCTAAATACCGTTTTGCCAATCAAATTGAAGGCGAATTTCCGGTAACAATTGTTGGCTATAATACTTTGGATATTAACAGTGAACTTAAAAAAGCAGTTAATCCACAGTTGAAATTTTCCAATCGATTACAATATTCAACACAATTAATTATTTCGCGCAAATTTTCAGACTCATTTTCGATGGAATTGTTGCCGGTTTACATTCATAAAAATTTGTATGACGGTGTAACGGAACAAGAAAATATGATGTTATTGGGAGCTGGAGGCCGAATTAAGTTGAGTAAACGAATCAGTTTTAATGCAGAATACGCTGCTCGTTTGGACATCAAAGACAAGGATTTGAATCCGTATAACAATCCGTTAACCTTTGGTTTTGATATTGATACAGGCGGACATATTTTTCAGTTGGTTTTCTCCAACAGTCAGCCCATGAACGATGTAGCTACTTTCACTAATTCCACCGGAAGTTGGGATTTGAATGGAGGAGCACTGTATTTTGGATTTAATATGTATAGAGTTTTTTAAAAAAGAAGTATGAAAAAGTATTTAGTAATTACAGCAATCGCATTGGTATCCCTTTCGGGCATACTATTTGTAACCACATCGTGTGAATCAAATACCTATGAAGAGGTAGCAAAAGTAACGAATCCAACCTATGAAGATAATATTGGCCCTTTAATGGAGTCTAAATGTACAACTTGTCACAGTGTAACAGGACTTCAAGAGCCGTATTTAACAACCTATGATGAAGTTAAGGACGCTGTTGAAAACGGTGTTGTACTTTGTATTATTGATAATCCGGAGGAATGTTTTTACAGTAATATAATGCCGCCAACCGGTCGAATGCCTCAAACTACAATTGATATGGTTTATTTGTGGAAAGAACAAGGATATGCTAATTAATTTGTTATAAAAATGAAAAATGTACTCTATTTAATGCTATGTTGTGTATTGTCTGCCCCAATGGCAATAGCACAAAAAATGATTACCAGAGCCGGCGAAGTGAAGTTTGAAGCTTCTATGCCGGGTCTTGAAGAGATTGCCGGTAAAAGCACAACAGCTTCGTGCATATTTGACAAGTCAACCGGAGATTTAGCCGTTTTGGTCTTGGTTAAATCGTTTAAGTTTAAATCACCTTTGATGGAAGAACATTTTAATGAAAATTATATGGAATCCACCAAACTCCCAAAATCTACATTTAAAGGGAAGATTCTAAACTATGATGCCTCCAAACTTAATGGTAAAACGGCGGTAACTTTTGATGTAGAAGGTGATTTGACGATTCATGGCGTGACCAAAAAAATTAAAACCAAAGTTACTTTTACGCCTTCGGGAGGAAAATACACGATGACTTCTGATTTTTCTGTAAAACCGGTAGATTACGGAATTAAAATTCCGAATCTGGTTAAAGGGAAAATCGCAGAAAATGCTAAAATCAGTCTCAAATTTGAACTTGAAAATCAATAACCCCACAATCGCAAAATCATGAAAAAATTAGTTGCAATTTTAATGTTAACGGGTTGGTTTGCAAGCGCGCAAACTCCCGGTACACTCACTCTGACCTACAACCAACCGCAACCAACAACTCCGCCTTTGAATAAAGGTATAAAAAATGTATGTGCGGTTTGGATTGAAACAGCCTCTGGGACATTTATAAAAACCAAAGCGCGCTATGTATCAACCTCTACTGATGATCACCTTCCTTCGTGGGGTGCTAAAGCAGGTTGTTCCAATTCATTAGCTGTTGCCGCCACCGGAAACGGCTGTAATGTAACCGATGCCTCAACCGGAGCAACCCTAACGGGTACCACAACTCCAACCGCTTATGGTTCTAAAACCATTACATGGGATGGTAAAAATGTGGTAGGAACTACAAACGGAACTACGGTAGCCGACGGCGATTATAAGATTTGGATAGAAAGTTCGTGGAATGATGGTGCCAATAATATTCACAATGAACTTATTGGTTTTACTTTTACTAAAGGACCGAGTTCACAACATTTAACTCCAGCAGGAGACACATACATCAATACAGTAGTTTTGGATTGGGTTCCTTCTAATTTAGCTACACCAGATATTCAATATGAGGCCCCGGCGGTTGTAATTTATCCGGTACCTTCTACGGGCATTTTTAACATCGACTGTAAAAATGCATTGAATGAAATTACAGTGTATAACCTTTTAGGCCAAGAGGTTTATTCCGAAAAAATGCTGACAGCGGTTACCAGTACAAAGCAAATTGATCTGTCAAACCTTACCGATGGTCACTACGTTATTTCACTTAAAAACCAGAACGGAATTTCGAATTACGAAGTTATTCTTGATAAATAAGAGGAATTCGAGATACTAGAACTATTAGAACAAAAAATGCTGCCACATTCATGGGCAGCATTTTTTTGTATTTGTATTTTTCAAAAACGAACTTGAAGTCTGCTTGATTTTTTTCGGAAAATAGTCTTATATTTTTGAGATAATTGAAGATAAACCGGGTGTTTGATATGTGAGATAATTACCCGATTCATCAGAATAAATCAAATAGGCCTGAAGCTCGGGATGTTGTGCCAGAAAAAGTTTTGCTTTTTCTAATCCCATCACCAAAATGCCGGTAGCATAGGCATCGGATTGAATACATTTTTTGCTAAAAACCGAAACACTTAACAGCTTAGTTTTAACGGGGTATCCTGTTTTGGGATCCAAATGATGCGCATATTTAACACCGTCTTCGATAAAAAACCGACGGTAATCTCCCGAGGTAGCCACCGCTAATCCGTTCAGTTGTGCCACTGCCTGTAAGGGATTTTCAGTTTCTTTGTTGTCAATGGGTTGTTCAACTCCAACTGTCCAAAAATTCCCGTCCGGTTTTTGACCTTCTGCATAAACTTCTCCGCCAATTTCCACCAAAAACGATTGAATTCCGTGAGTGCGTAAAAAATCACTAATCACATCAACCGAATAGCCTTGTGCAAAAGCATTAAAGTCCAATTGCACTCTGGCATCTTTTTTTACAATTCTTTTTCCTTTTAAACGAATCAAATCAAAGTTAACAAATTGTAGTATGCTGTCGATTGTTTTTGAATCGGCTTTTTGACGTTTCTCCGGACCAAATCCCCACAGGCGGGTGAGCGGAAATACAGTTGGATCAAATGCTCCGTTTGTATTATTGAAAACCGCTTTGGCTGTCTTAAAACAAATGGTAAACCAAGGGTCTACTTTAACATTTTTCTCGTTTGCATTAATACGTGAAATGATAGAATTGGGTTTATAGGTAGAAACTGATAGGTCGAAGGCATTCAAAATACTATCGATTTCTGTTTGAAAATTGCGGTTTTGCGTATCTACATAACTTATATGGTAGGTTGTCCCTTGGGCAAATCCCTCAATACGGGTAACAGACTGGGCTGAAGCATTCAATAGTATAAAGAAAACAAGACAAGGAGCAAGTTGTTTAAGCATAAGTAGCGTTGGTTTTAGCGGTAAACATTTTTTAGAAAAAAAACCCTACTTTTCCCAAAATGAGTTTACTAATTCTGAATGAATGCCGTATATTTGCGCTTCAAATAAACAAAATTATGTTTACCAATTTAAGCGATAAATTAGATAAAGCATTACATATCCTCAAAGGTCATGGTAAAATTACCGAAGTTAACGTTGCCGATACCTTAAAAGAGGTTAGACGTGCCTTATTGGATGCCGATGTTAATTTTAAAATTGCAAAGGATTTTACCACACGTGTTAAGGAAAAAGCAATCGGGCAAAATGTATTGACTACATTGCAACCGGGCCAATTGATGGTAAAAATTGTAAAGGATGAGTTAACCGAACTCATGGGTGGTGATGCTACGGGTATTAACCTCTCCGGAAATCCGAGTATCATTTTGATGTCGGGTTTGCAAGGTTCCGGTAAAACCACTTTTTCGGGTAAGTTGGCCAATTACCTAAAAACAAAAAAGAATAAAAAACCGCTTTTAGTAGCCTGTGATATTTACCGCCCTGCAGCGATTAACCAGTTGCATGTGGTTGGAGAGCAAATAGGTGTAGAAGTTTATTCTGAACCTGAGAATAAAAATGCTGTTGAAATTGCGCGTAATGCTATTGCTCATGCCAAAGCAAATGGGTTTACTGTAGTTATTGTCGATACTGCCGGTCGTTTGGCTGTGGATGAAGAGATGATGAATGAGATAGCCAACGTGCATCAGGCCATACAACCACAAGAAACCCTTTTTGTAGTTGATTCCATGACGGGTCAGGATGCCGTAAATACAGCAAAAGCATTCAACGACCGTTTGGATTTTGACGGAGTTATTTTAACGAAGTTGGATGGTGATACGCGTGGCGGTGCCGCGATTTCGATTAAATCGGTTGTGAATAAACCGATTAAATTTATTGGTACCGGTGAAAAAATGGATGCGATAGATGTTTTCTATCCGTCTCGTATGGCTGATCGTATTTTGGGAATGGGTGACGTGGTATCATTAGTAGAACGTGCCCAGGAACAATATGATGAAGAAGAGGCTCGCAAACTTCAGAAAAAAATTGCCAAAAACGAATTTGGGTTTGATGATTTTCTGGCTCAAATTCAGCAAATCAAAAAAATGGGTAGTATGAAAGACTTGGTCGGAATGTTACCCGGTGCCGGAAAAGCACTCAAGGATGTTGAAATTGAAGATGATGCTTTTAAACATGTAGAAGCCATTATATATTCAATGACTCCCAAAGAAAGAAGTAAACCTTCCATTATTGATGCAAAACGAAAAGCACGAATTGCAAAAGGATCTGGGCGCAAAATTGAAGAAGTAAACCAACTCATGAAACAGTTTGATCAAATGAGTAAGATGATGAAAATGATGCAAGGCCCCGGTGGTAAAAACCTGATGCGGATGATGGGAGGTATGAAAGGGATGCGATAATAATTAGTCGAAAGTCAAAAGTTAGATGGCTTTACAACTTTCGACTTTCAACCCTGCCTGCGGCAGGCAGGTTTCGACTTTAGACTTTAAGACTACACAACACCATGACAATTCTAGACGGAAAAAAGGTATCGGAAGATATCAAAAATGAAATCACAGCCGAAGTGCAACGCATGTGTGGTGCAGGTGAAAAGGTGCCTCATTTGGCAGCCATTATTGTTGGTAATGACGGAGCCAGTCTCACCTATGTTGGGAGTAAAGTTAAAGCCTGTGAGCGAGTGGGTTTTGAATCGACCTTAATCAAGATGCCCAGCACAACCTCAGAAACTGAACTTTTAAAAAAGATCAAGCAACTCAATGAAGATGATGCCGTAGACGGATTTATCGTGCAGTTGCCATTACCCAAACAAATTGATACGCAACATGTATTGATGTCGATTGATCCCAGTAAAGATGTTGATGGATTTCATCCGGAAAATTTTGGTAAAATGGCATTGGATATGTCGAGTTTTATTCCGGCAACACCGTTTGGAATTTTAGAATTATTAGAGCGTTACAATGTTCCTACCGATGGAAAACACACGGTGATAATCGGGCGCAGTCATATTGTAGGACGACCGATGAGTATTTTGATGGGACGGAATCATTTTCCTGGGAATTCAACGGTCACTCTTACCCATAGTCATACCAAAAACATAAACCAAATCACTACACAAGCCGATATCATTATTACCGCTTTAGGAGTTCCTAATTTCCTAAAAGCAGAGATGGTCAAAGATGACGTGGTGGTAATAGATGTGGGGATTACCCGTGTTGTTGATGAAACTTCTGAAAAAGGGTATCGCATAGTGGGCGATGTCGATTTTGAGAATGTGTCTAAGAAGGCCTCATTTATTACTCCGGTACCGGGTGGTGTTGGTCCGATGACGATCGCCATGTTGCTTAAAAACACCCTGTTGGCTCGAGAACAAAAACGAATGAAAGTCTGATGCATGTTAGACCTCTTACTCGAAATGAATTAAGGGTGGTACACGAATTGGCGCACCAAATTTGGCCTGTTGTTTACCCCGAAATTATTTCCCCGGCGCAAATCAACTATATGTTAGATGCGATGTATACTGTTGATGCGCTAACACAGCAATTTGATGCCGGTCATGTTTTTTTAGTAGCTGAAGAAAATGATAAAGCATTGGGTTTTGCTGCTTATGAATGTAACTGTGAAACCGAAGGTAAAGCGAAACTTCATAAATTGTATGTGCTTCCGGAATGCCATGGAACCGGTTTAGGTTCTTTTTTGCTCAAAACGGTACAACAGAAAGCCCTTTCTTCCGGTCAAAACAGCTTGTTTTTAAATGTAAACAAGTATAATAAGGCCTATGATTTCTACCTTGCCAAAGGCTTTCGCAAAACCCATGAAGTTGTAATTGACATCGGGAACGGTTTTGTGATGGACGATTATATTATGGAACTTTCTTTACAATGATAAACCGGGAAGCCTCACTCCCCGGTTACCAACTAATCCAAACAAAATCACGAAATTTAGTTCAGCCGGTAGGCTATGATGTTGTTTTCAGCCCAATAGCTTCCGCCAAAAAACGCTAATGTTCGTGTTGAATTGTTTGTCACAACTCTTCCTACTACATAATAGTAGGTTTTATTTCCTGCTGTAGTATTATTAATAACAACCATTCCTGTCAGCAATGAATACAATGTACTTGGTACCATATTTCCGCTCACCAAGTTTGAACCGATAATATCACCCGAGGACAATGGATTTATTCCCGGGCTATCAGAAAAGGAAGATCGAACCCAAAAGGCCTCATTAGAATTGGTATATGCTCCGGGAACAGTTGACAAGAGCATTGAGACATTAACCGCAAATCGACCCGGAGGAAGTGTAATGGATGCTCCGGTTTGAATAAAATTAGCCGTTTGTGTATACGAAACACTCACGCCGGTTACAGCTGATAAATCTGCTTGATAGCTTTCGATGCCTACCGGTTGCCAAGTAGCAACTCCTGTCGCATTGGAGGTTAGTACTTTGTTGGCACCTTGTGTTCCGTCTACAATTCGAACCGCGCCGCTGGTAGCACTATTTATGTGCAGTAAGTGGGTTGGATTTGTACTCAAAGGCAAACCAATTCCAACATTCCCTCCGGTAAATAGTGCCGCATTCCCTAAGCTATTTCCGTTAGCCAAAAGCGCCTG
The DNA here is from genome assembly GCA_041917555.1 of Flavobacterium sp. Lineage (GTDB taxonomy): Bacteria > Bacteroidota > Bacteroidia > Flavobacteriales > Flavobacteriaceae > Flavobacterium. Next base: position 27,425 of record JAYRXL010000010.1, read on the forward strand.
ATTGGTTGGAGGTGCATTAGGTGCTGAAGAGCCTAGATAGGCATACATTCCGGTAGCATAATAGCTATTAGCCCGATCGCCAATTCCCATAACCCCAATTCCGAAGCCATAACCTCCTGAGGCCGCTGTACCACTTCCATAACCTAAAACGCCTCGGTTTTGGTAATCGGCTACGGCTGAGGTTTGAATTGCCTCTCCCAGCACAGCACTTTTGGTTGTATTGGTATTTCGGTAAACATGAAATATTTCGTTAGGTGTTGCGGTTCCAATGCCCACATAACCGGTAGTTTGTTTGATGCGCAGGCGTTCCACATTATTCACTCCCAGCACTAAATCGTTTGCATCTTTTGTTCCTAAAAAATGTTCTGTAGCGCCAAAAGTAGACCCTCCGTAGGTAATCGGATTGGCAGGGGTGGTTATACCGAAGTTGCCAAAAAGAGACCAATCATTCGTTCCGCCAATTGGTACCCAACGCAAAAGCGAACTGTTCCAATAATAAAATCCGGGACTGACCGTATTGGGACTAACACCGGCAGTAGCCGTATTGTAAACAACAGTTGCGTTGGCTAATGCCCCTCCTTGCGGATTTACTACCGTGACTGCATCAACCGCAGAGGTTAGTGCCACACGAGGTAACAGGAATCCATTGTTGGTTGATGACACATCGAGCATAGCATTGGGTGTATTGGTATTTACCCCAACTTGTGCATTGAGGGATGTGTGTAGAAAGAGAGCAACTGCAAATCCTAAAACACATGAATATTTATTGATTATTTTCTTCATGACTACGTCTTTTTAAAAGTCGTTTTCAGTACGGTTTTTTTGTCATTAACAATTATGATTTCATAATCACCTTTATCCATATTTTTCACATTGATATAGATTTTATGCGATGGCAATGCATTCAAATCCGATTTATATGTTACGGTTTTTCGAGGCATTAGAACTCCATCTAAAAGGTGCTACAGATTAGCGAATTACTTTAAATTCTACTCTACGGTTTTGTTTTTTGCCGTCTTCGGTTTTGTTATCAGCAATGGGTTGTGATTCGCCTTTACCGGAAGTTGTCATACGTTCTGCGCTGATACCAAAATTTTTAGCAAGGTAATTTTTTACGCTCTCGGCGCGTTGTTCCGATAATTTTTGATTTTCAGCCTCATTGCCATCACTATCGGTATGACCTGTGATGGTAATTTTTACATTCGGATTTTCAGATAAGGCATCCCCCAACTCTTTTAAAACATCGACACTGGCTGGCTTAATGGTCGACTTACCCGTATCAAACAGAATTTCATTTGTACTGAAACTTCCTGTTTCAATAAGTTTATGACGGGTGTCTTTTCCGGCTTCGGCCAGACGAAGATTGGCGATGTAATACAAATCATCTTTCTCGTGGTAGTTGTACAGGTAAAATACAATGCCGTTGTATTGCGCATCTTGAAACGCATTGGGTAAATCCCAAATTTTATCTCCGTTTACATACATGCGGAGTCTGTTTTTCTGACGCCAAATCTGAACCCGAGCCGTGTTGTTACTGTTACTATAGGTATCGGTTTCAACATCGTTTTTCATCAGTTCTTGGCCGTCACTGATTACTCTGAAATAAGCTTGACCTTTCGCTTGATTTCCTGCTACTTGCGGGTGAAGTCCTAATACAACTCCCTCTTTACCGTTTTTAAATTCACTCCAACTCAGGTAATCGTTTTTCCTTTTCGATTCAAAAAAGGCAATTTTTAATCCGGATGAGTAATATGAAAATTCTTCGGTTGAATATAAATCAAACTCAAAGGTGAAGTTTTCGGGCAATTTTTTAAAGTTAATCGGAGTATAATTTCCGGCATCCGATAGTTGTAACCATTTGGCATCAGAACCATCAAAAGTGACTACCTCACCACTGCTGTTCGTATACCAATTCACCGGAAAATCACCCACAGCATCCTGCGAAAAATCATCTGTGGCAATTACTACAGTTCCGGGCACAAAGTCGTTAGCCGATTTAGCCGTTTTCTTTTTCTTTGCATTTTTAGCTGTTTTATCAGTTGTAGCCGGGCCATTATTTCCGCCAGATTTCTTCTTCGGATTAAGCACTTTGTCCATGCCTTCCTCCGTAGTTTGTTCGGCTTTTTGCTCCACTTTGCGTTCAACAGTACGTTCGGCTGCTTTTTCGGCCTTTTTGGCCAACTTATCCAAAAGTTGACCATGACCGGATATGCCAAGCAGCATACAGAATAGGATGATTACTTTAGTTTTCATATTCAAATTTTTTATTCGGCTGCCGATTTACTACCGTGTAAGAATATGGTAAATCCAAAGTTCCAATTGATTCGGGTATATTTGTTGGTGTAATCAACCTCGTACACTGTTGGAGAACCACCAGCTGGCGTATTGGTGCTTTTTGAAGTTTGCTTAGAATTTTGATACATATAACCAATGGCAGAGTTAAAAGCCACACGGTCTGAGAAAAAGTAATTAATCCCTACCATTGCTTCTGCGATAAACGTATTGTATTTTTTTGGATAGTCGTAAGTGTATGACGATGTTAATGCACCGGTTGTGCCATTATAATTGGATCCTTCTGTTTTTCTGGATAATTCAAAACTCATACCGGCACCGGCTTGACCGTAAAAACGTATTTTTTCTTTTCCCGGAAAATAATAACGCACAAAAGGTTCCATATCGAAATAAGAAGAAGCACTTTCTGACTCACTGGTTTTAATCCCGTTAGGATTGGTGTTTTCGCTGTTGGAACTGTTAAACCCCAAACCGGTTGTGACACCAACAGCAAAATTATCTGTTACAAAGTAGGCCATTCTGGGATAAACATTGATGGAAAAGTTTTTGTTTTCCCCGGTATAAAGTAATCCGCTATTTGTGGTTTCTGATTCGCTTTTAGTAGTATAGATGTTACCTAAACTTCCCTCAACAAACCAATTTCCTTTACTTAATTGCGCCTGAGAAAATTGTGTTACTACAATTGCTCCCAAAATAGAAAGCGTTTTTAAAAGTGATTTTGTTGTTTTCATGATTTTGATAATTTGATTGTACACCGCAAAGGTGCATACAAGCAATTTCAAACCACGAAATTATTGTAACAGTAACTTGGAGATATGTAACATTAATTTTAAAAATCTGAAAAACAATTAGTTACGTTTTTCGATATATTCTTTTGGCGAACAAAGGAATTGTTCTTTAAAGCAGCGATTAAAATACGACACATCGTTAAAACCGACCGTATAAGCAATTTCAGCAATGTTGATACCACCTTTTTTGAGTAAACCGGCCGCCGTTTTTAACCTTTCGGTTCGCATGAATTCGGTTGCCGAAACCCCCAAAAGGGATTTAAGTTTGCGGTGTAATTGCATACGGCTCATGCCGAGAGCGTCGGCAAAATCTTCAGCTGAGAATTCCGAATTAGCAATTTCCTTTTCCAGAACACGCTGTAGTTTTTCTAAAAACTTCTCATCATGTGAATTAATTACAATATCAACGGGTTTTAAGATGAGTTCCTGACTGTAACGATCGTGTAGTTTTTTACGTTCAGCGATTAACTGATTCACGGTTGCTGTAACCACAGCATTGTTAAATGGTTTGGTAAGATAGGCATCTGCTGTGTTTTTGAGGGCCTCAATTTTAGCCTCATCCGATGTTTTTGCCGTTAGTATCAAAACCGGAATAAAGGATGTTAATTCATTATTTTTGATCTCTTTGGTAAAGGTAATACCATCCATTTCCGGCATCATAATATCGGATATAATACAATCGGGAATTTCTTTTTGTGCGAGTTTCAAAGCGGTTTTACCATTTTCGGCTTCGAGAATTTTGAATTTTTTTTCAAAAATATCCCGCAAAACCAAACGAATGTCCGGATTATCATCAACCACCAATACAACCGGCGTATCGTCATCGTGTGTAATTGTTTCTAATCGAGCTACCTGCGTTGTATTATTTGTAGCCGAAATTATTGCATTTTTAGGATGAAGAGGCAATGCAACTTTAAAGGAAAGGGTACCATTTTCAAGCGTTGTGTTTAGCTCTCCTTTGTAAAGTTGAACGAGTTCTTGTACCAAAGCCAATCCGATACCAAATCCGGGGTTATTACTTTTTTTCTGATAAAAACGTTCGAACAAACTCGGAATTTCTTCTTTAGTAAGGGTTGTTCCGGAATTGGCCACTACGAGATGCAATTGCTCTTTTTCGCGGGATGCCTCAAAACGTATGGTCGCGTTGGCTGGGGTGTATTTTAGTGCGTTTGTTAAAAGATTAGACACTATTTTGGCAACTACATCGGTGTCTATTGTTATTTTTTCGGTACCCGTAGTATTGTTTTTACTAAACTGAATTTTTAATTCGTTTGCCTTAAAAATAAAAGGCTCACATAAGGTATTGAACCAGGCCTCGGGATGAACTTCTTTGAGTAGTAATTGCAATTTTCCGCTGTCGATTTTTGAAAGTTCAAGCAACTGATTTACCAGTTCTAACATGCGGTCTGAGTTCTGTTCAATAAGTTCCAGTTTGTTTTTTTGGTTTTCAGAGGAAACGTCGGATTTTAAACTTTGCAACGGACTTTTAATCAGGGTAAGCGGAGTTCGAAATTCGTGCGAAATATTGGCAAAAAACCGAGATTTTAGTTCGTTAAGGTCATTGAGTTTTTTGGCAGTTTTGATTTTATTGCGGTAGGCAAAAAATAAAAAGCTACCTAGCGCAACAAGTAACCCTAAAATACTCAAATAAATACTATTTTGAACTTTAGATTTCTGTGAAAGTAGCTGTAATTCTTGCTCTTTTTTGTTGGCTTGGTAAATAATCTCTAATTCATTGAGTTGATTTTCGTTTTGTTTTTTGTTGAGTTGTTCTCTGTATTTATCTCTTTCTTTTATGGCATTCAGTGCCTTTTCATACTGCTTATTGCTTTCATAAACGTTTATTTCAGCCTCTAAAATTTCAAGGTAAATAGGAGAGTTTTTATTTTTAGACATTAGTTTTTTTGCTTGCTCAATAGCATTTTGAGCAGCTATGATGTCATTTAGGGCAGCTTTATTCATAGCGGTCCATGCCAAAGTTTGTGCTAAACTGTTGTCATCCTGTAGACCAACATAAGTTGCTTTGGAAAGGGTGAGGTAGTTCTCTGCCAGCTTGTAATCATTGAGTTGGTGATAAACCATACCAAGATATAATGCAGAAGAGCCTTTGTAAATTTCGTATTTAATTCCGTCAAAATAATCATAACTGCTTTTTAGAAAAGGAATAGCCGCTTTTAAATTTTTAAAATCGGTTTCAATAATTCCCTTATGTTGGGTAACATTCATGATAAGGAACGTATCCTTAATTTTGATGGCCTCGTCATACGCTTGCCCCACATAATATTTGGTTTTTTTATAGTTTTTTAATTCCCTGTAAACTTGTGCAATATTATTGAGTATGCCAATTCGCATTTTACTCTTTTTCCAACCATTATCAACTATAATTTTATCGGCTTTTATGTAATTGTCAATGGCTAATTTTAAATAGCCTCTGTTGTAATTTAGTAATGCTTTGAGAAAATACATTTCGTCCCAACCCGTTTTATCCGGCTGATCTTTCGTTTTTTCAAAATAAAGGTTCAATTCTTTTTCGGCGGTATCCAGTTGATTCGCATCAATTTGAATTTGAACTTTCCAAGCTTTGCTTCGTTGGTATTGGAATAAATCGTTGTGTTTGATGGCATAATCGGCTGATTTTTCGAAATATTCAATCGACTTGCTTAAATCCCCTCGTCGGGCAAACCAATGTGCTCTATAGAACAACGACATGGTTTCACATCTGGAACAGGCACCTTTCTGATTTAGCTTTTGATAGGCATTTATAGCAGAAAGTGCTTTATCGGAATCAGTATCTAAATAGAAATCTATCAGATCATCATAGGCTTTGGATATCGCTTCATTATCTTTAATTGTTTCGATAACATGCAAAAGCGAATCAACTTTTTTATCTGTTTGAGCTGAAGCAATTGAAAAAAATAAAAGAAAGGTAAACCACGTATATTTTTTCATAAGCCAAAATTGTGCTATGTAAATTTACACAATTATAGGCTATTAATCATACTTTTAAATAGAGATATGTAACCAATTGATGTTACAATATTTTTATCGACCAATCACAATCCAGTCGGTTCCATCACTTTGAACCGTATATCTTTCGTTTGGGTTGATAACGCTAATGTTGCTATTGGTTACATCATCATATATAAATCCGCCTTGGGTTGAAAATAGTTTTGCACTAATCGTATTACTTCCAATAATTACATAAATTTTTCCTTGGTTACCTATTGCGTTGGGTAATCTAATTTCAGAGATACCGTTGTAAACACGAATAGTGTATTCGCTTTGGCTCACATTGTAAATTCCGGTTGAAGCTCCGGTTGTTGCAAAGTTTTTTACCGATGGATCTTCCCATGAAACATTTCCACTGCCATCAGTTTTTAATGTTTGTCCATTTGTTCCTCTAGAAGCGGGAAGAATATAATTATTGGTGGTGGTGGTTCCAATGGAAACATTTCCTAGAAAATAAGCAGCAAAAGCACCAGTTTTTAAGGCTTCACTGTAAACCCCATAATGTTGACCTCCAGAGCCTGTTCGAATTAATGAAAAAAGGCCATATTTGGTTCCGGCTCCGCCATTGGTAATATCGGAATAATTAGCATACCAATTGCCGCTACCGCTACCAGCAAAACGCGTTAGGATTCCGTAACTATTTCCGGTTCCATTGGGTCGCAAATCATTGTTTATTCCATAAAATAAAGCAGCCGAATTTCTGTCAATAACATTGTGAATTCCGGTTACTGATCCGGTTGCCACATTATTAAAGTTATTGTATACACCGTATTGTGCACCTGAGTTCGATCCGTTGGAAGCATTCATTAAGCCATATTGCGTCCCCGTTCCTGTGGTGTTGAAGAAGTTGTAGTATCCATAAAATTCAGTCGCTTCACCTGCAAAAGTATTTCGGAATCCGCTGGTTGAACCAGAGGTGCTAATGCCACTAAAGCTATTTTCCACACCAACTTTAAAACCTGTCCCACCGTAATTAATGTTATTGAACATTCCTGAAACGGTTCCTGTTCCGCTTCCCGAAATGGAGTTGAAATTGGCTGTTCGCAAAGTAGACGTATTTCCTGTAACGGTCATGTTGAAATAATTTCCGTAGATGGCTTGGTTGGAACTGGCTGTATTAATGTTGGTATAAGTTCCATATAAAGGAAATGAAATAGTACCTGAAAAATCATTGTAAGTCCCGTATTTTGCTCCTGTTCCGGCACTTGTAAATTTATTATATGTGCCATATTTTATTCCGTTAGTGTTGTTTTGAATATCGTTATAGGTTCCGTATTCAGTTCCACTGCCTCCATATAAAGCATTGTAAATTGCATAGTTCGTTCCCGTAGAGGCAGCATTATAATTATTGTAAATTCCATATTGGGTAGCAGAAGTTATAGCAGAATATTGATTAAATATACCTAAACCAGGCACCATAAAATGATTGTGTATGCCATAACCATATGAACCAGTTGTAAAGCTATTTTGCACCCCATAGTTTTCTCCGGAGCCATTAATACTGTTTAATACACCTACTTTTTTTCCAGATGATATATTAGATTGAATGTTATTATACAAACCAACATGCCAAGCACTGTTTGCAGTGCCACTTATTTCTACTCTCATCCCGTTTCTGTTATTTGCAGTTGTATTCACATTAGTCATATCAATCCAAATCCCATCATGCTCGGCAATGTTATTGGTGCTTTCCACTTTAATATAATTTCCCACCTGTGCACCACCAGAACCATTGCCGTACAAGCGAGTGTAATTTGCAAATACATTACCACCAATGCTTCCGTCTACATAGTTGTAGATTCCTTCAGAAGAGCCTACTACTTGATTGTAAATACCATTTCCGTTAACGTTGAATGTTTTGGTTGGAGATAAAAAAGAACCTACAACAGCTCGTCCGTTGTGATGCATATCGTCAGTATAATTAGGTGTGGTTCCCCCCGGAATTTTTAACCAATCAGTATCAGCATTGATGGAAGAATTAATTCCAATCCAACTCGTTGTAGAGTTGTCCCAATAATAAAAACCTGGTTGTTTTCCTGCGCTTGTAGTTGTCAGATAAACCAACATACTTTGTTGTGCCGCTGTTGGATTTGTAGCTGGGAAAGCATCTATCTTAGGGATAATTATCCCATCGGTGATTATTGGAGTGGCTTGATTGCTTGATTTTATTTCAAGTTGTGCGTTAGGTGTAGTTGTGTTAATTCCGACTTGTGAAAAAACAACTTGAACTGTCAAAAAAAGCATACATTTTAATAAGCGTTGCATACTATTCTAAAACTTTAAAAATAGGAGTTAACCCACAACCCCCACAATTACCACATGAATTGGTATGTGTAGTGGTTTCAACTAATTTTTTTCCGGTCGTATATTCGTAATCCGCTACCGTTCTTTTGTAAGAGTTTGAGATATAACCTTTACCGTTGCAATGATTGCATGATTTTGTTTTGATTATTTTTTGGTAAAGCGAAGTATTTTCGAGATTGTCAATTTTTTCATATACTTCCATATTGAATTTCGGATTGTCATTTAAAGCTATCATTTGTAGCAAATTACCCTCATAAATTGGTTTGTATTCTACAACATGATAAATGCCTTTAGTTGTTGTATTATAATAGGTATAACCCTGAAAATTGGAAGCACGTCTTTTTAAAACGTTTTCCGGAAGATTATAAATTCTTTCTTCTTCCGCCAAAGTTTTACTCTTTTGTAATTCATTTGATTTGGCTATTTCATTTGCCATTTCATTGGTGTTTGTCAATTCGAAGGATTCTATCATTTGACCGTTTTTGATAGTATAGGTATTGATAAAACTCAAATAATAACCGTCTTTAACTTTTTTATGTTCAAGCATTTTAACGGTTTCCGGATTGTCATAGGTCGGCAAAAGGCGTTGGGCATATGAAGAAATATTTTCCTCGTTGGGATAGTAGGTTTTTATTTTTAATTCTGTATTGTCTGACTTTCTTACCGTAATTTCATTTTTATTATAAATGATATAATACCCGTTTTTGGAGTAAAATAAATCACGATAGACATTAACAGGATTGGAATTTTTTTCGAAAAACTTTTTAGATTCTACATCATAATGACTGGCATTGTCAAAATCATTCAAATCGTTTCCTTTCTTTTTAACGGCATAGATTTTCTTGCCAGATTCGAATACTCCCATTGTATTTATTTTTTCAAAAATTATTTCGGATTGAAAATTTTTAAGATCAAGTAACGCCACTTTATTAGCATTTTTTTTGTCAAAATTGTACTCAATTACAGCGATTCTTCCGTCGAAAGTGAATTTGTATTCGTCATAATTCCATCTTGTCACCTGAAAATTATTCAAATTAACTAAATTTCGAACGCCCATATTATCTCTAATTAGGATAAAATTTAAATCAGGATCAGCTGTCGTGAAAAACGAATAAAACTTTTTATACGGTATACCAAAGTCGGCAGTTTTTTTTATCCAAATTGGTTTTTTAGTCGTAACATCCCACAAAATAGTTTCTGCGGTTGAGATGGTCAGACACTTATTTCCGTCTTTGCTAAAAAAAGCATCTTGAACCCAATCGCTTGGAGTGTGTGCTCCATTTTGCGAATGTAGTAGTGCTGTCCACATGATAGCTGCGATGAGAAGTAGTTTTTTCATAGATGTAGTTTTAATGAAGCTAATTTATAAAGTGCTATAAAACATTGAAATACGTAAAATAGCGTATATTATGAAAATAAGACAGGCAGCACATTTACAGTGCTACCTGCCTACAATAAAACTACCTGACCTTATCTTCTGGTTTATTTTAGGTCCCCAGCAAGAATTTCTTACTTGGACAAAGTTCTGAAAATGAATTGGAACACAAATACGTATTTTTACGTATTTTTATAGGCTATAGCCCGGAATTTCATCCAATTTGATATTACTTTTCATAAAGTTACCGCTGCCACGGGCTACTTCCCGATTTTTTTCATCATAGAGAATGGCATCAGCCACAAAAAGGTTTTTTGAAGCAAATTTTAATTCGCCCACGGCGGTAATTTTACCCGATTTTACCGGGCGAAGTAGTTGAATATTGAACGATGTTGTATAAACAAAACAATCGGTAACGACTGAGTTTACGGCAAAATAAGCCGCATCATCCAGCATTTTAAAATAAACCGAACCATGTAACGAATTACCGGCATGAAAATAACTTTCCTCCACATGCATTGTAATGGTTGCCGATTTTTCTTTAACCGTTATGGCCACACTTTTATACAACTCTTGATTTATCTTTCCGGATAAATACATGTTTTCGAGTTGGGTAAAGTGATTTTGGTTAGGCATGGTTGCGTTTTTTAGTTTACGAAATATATCCCGAGGCTTTGGCCCAATTGACGAAGTAAATCTGCACTATCGGGTTTTATATTTATTTGAGTTCAGAAAGTATTAATTTTTTCTGCTTCAAGGTATTCTTTATGGCTTTTTCCCTCACTTTTGGATCATTGCTATTTATTAATTCAAAATATTCAGTTGGTACAACTTGCCAAGACAATCCATATTTATCTTTACACCAGCCACATGAACTTTCTTTGCCACCATTTGCTGTCAAAGCTGACCAGTAATAATCAACTTCTGCTTGGTCTTTGCAATTAATTACAAAAGAAACAGATTCGTTAAATTTAAAAAAGGGGCCAGCTGCTAAAATGCTTAATTCCATCCCTTGGATTTCTATAACTGCCGTTTCAAAATCTCCTCCACCGACTTCTGGTGGATTTTTATAGTGATGATGCTCTTTTAGTTTACCGTCTTTAAAAATTGATAAATAGTAATCTGCTACAGCTTTTGCATCTTTTGTTTCTACCCAAAGACAAGGCGTTATTTTTTGTACTTTATCCATCGTTTTTGGTTTAGTATTGTTGCATGACGTTATAAATAGTGCTACCGCAATTAGTGTTGCTGATAATAAGCTAGTTTTACAGTTCTTCATTTTTTATTTTTTGAAGTTAATACTGATTGTTTTTTTTTACCTGAATTCTATGGTGACACAAAATTATAAGTTTTTTTGTTTTTTGCACGAATTGTAAATTGTGCTATCGGTTGTGAAATTTTTATTAGATACTAGTTAAAGAATTTTTTGCTTTAATTTAATTTCTCCTGCAACACCTTTATCTCGTCACGTAACTTGGCGGCTTGCATAAAGTCCAATTCTTTGGCCGCTTTTTCCATGGCTTTTCTCTTGTCTCGAATGCGCTTTTCAATTTCGGGTTTACTCAGGTATTCCGTTTCGGGTTCGGCGGCTTTTTTTACCGTTTCTTCATACGAATACGAAGCAACTGGTTTGGCTAACGGATTTTCAATTGATTTGTTTAAGGCCTTTGGAACAAGGTTGTTTGCCAAATTATACGCCATTTGTTTTTCCCTGCGGTAATTGGTTTCGTCAATTGTTTTTTGCATGGAAACCGTAATTTTATCGGCATACATAATGGCTTTTCCGTTTACGTTTCGTGCCGCGCGACCTACGGTTTGCGTTAACGAGCGATGACTGCGCAAAAATCCTTCTTTGTCGGCGTCCAAAATCGCAACCAAGGAAACTTCAGGTAAGTCCAAACCTTCACGCAATAAGTTGACCCCAATCAACACATCAAACAATCCTTTGCGCAAATCTTGCATGATTTCAACGCGCTCTAACGTATCTACATCACTATGAATATAACGACAACGAATCGAGACTTTCGTCAAATATTTGGTCAATTCTTCCGCCATGCGTTTGGTAAGTGTGGTGACCAAAGTACGTTCGTCGGCTTCACAACGCACTTGTATTTCTTCAATTAAATCATCAATTTGGTTCAAACTGGGGCGCACTTCAATAATCGGATCCAATAAACCTGTAGGGCGAATAATTTGTTCGATATAAATGCCTTCTGATTTTTGTAATTCATAATCTGCGGGTGTCGCCGAAACATAAATTACCTGATTTTGCATGGTTTCGAACTCTTCAAATTTTAACGGACGGTTATCCATGGCTGCCGGCAAACGAAAACCGTATTCCACTAAATTTTCTTTACGACTTCTATCGCCGCCATACATGGCATGTACTTGCGAAATCGTCACGTGACTTTCATCCACCACCATCAAATAATCATCCGGAAAATAGTCCAATAAACAGAAAGGTCTTGTGCCGGGCAAACGTCGATCCAAATAGCGCGAGTAATTTTCAATTCCGGAACAATACCCCAATTCGCGTATCATTTCAAGGTCAAAATTCGTGCGTTCTTCCAAACGTTTGGCTTCCAAATGTTTGCCGATTTCTTTAAAATAATCAACTTGTTTGACCAAATCTTGTTGAATGTCCCAAATGGCGGCCTGCAACACATCGGGCGAAGTCACAAACATATTGGCGGGATAAATATTCAGTTTTTCGTATTTTTCAATTACCTGAGATGTTTTGGCATCAAAAGCTTCAATTTCTTCAATTTCATCCCCAAAAAAATGGATGCGAAACGGTTCATCAGCATAACTCGGAAAAACTTCAACGGTATCACCTTTAATGCGAAAGGTCCCTGGGGTAAATTCGGCTTCCGTACGCGAATACAAACTTTGCACTAAACGGTGTAATAATTTGGTTCGGGAAATGATTTGATCTTTTTCAATCGAAATCACATTCTTTTGAAATTCCACCGGATTTCCAATACCGTACAAACACGACACCGAAGCTACAACCAGCACATCGCGTCGCCCGGAAAGTAGGGCAGAAGTGGTACTTAAGCGCAATTTTTCCAATTCATCGTTGATGGATAAATCTTTTTCGATATAAGTTCCCGTTACCGGAATATAGGCCTCAGGTTGGTAGTAATCGTAATACGACACAAAATACTGCACCGAATTATTCGGAAAAAATTGCTTGAATTCCGAGTACAATTGTGCCGCTAAGGTTTTATTATGAGCCAAAACCAATGTTGGCCGTTGAATTTCCTGCACGACATTAGCCACAGTAAACGTTTTTCCCGAACCGGTAACACCCAATAGGGTTTGGTATTTTTCGCCATTGCGTATGCCTTCCGCTAACTTTTGAATGGCTTGGGGTTGATCACCGGTGGGTTGGTAGGCGGCTATTACTTGGAAAATCATTTGAAGTATAAAGTGTAAAGTTAAAAGTACAAAGTACAAAGTACAAAGTACAAAGTTTAAAGAAGGAAATACAAAGTGTAAAGTACTTAAGTTTTAGATTATTTACTATTATTTAGTTTTGATTTTTTGATACTCGCAATTACAATTGCTAATAGTTCTTTAGATTCTTTGAGTAAAGGTTCAAAAATAATTGTGTTTGTTTTTTGAATTTTTGAAACTTCTTGAAGTAAATCTAAAAAAAAATTAGATTCATCTATCTCTTCCTCTACAATTTTTAATTTATTTATAAAATCAGCATTAGATTTAGCTCTCTGCGAAGCTCTATAATTGGCTCCAACTGAACTGGAGCAACGAATTAATTGATTTACATAAGCATTATACTCTCTTGTTTTTGGTAAATGAGTGCATAAAATCATACAATCAACAGCAAATTTTCGTGTTCGTTCTACTAAATTTTTCTCCATGGCTTTTATTATTTTTAAGTTCAAATTATTATTATTCGTCTAACAAAGACTTTCCACACTGCCTACGGCAAGCAGGTTTCTACTTTCCACCCTGCCCTCGGCAGGCAGGTTTCTACTTTCCACCATGCCCGCGGCAGGCAGGTTTTCACTTTGTACTTTGTACTTTTAACTTTGTATTTTGACTAATCCCAACTTTCAATTAGCAATAAATCTCCTTTTTCAAATGCAATGGTCACGATGCCGTCTTCGGAAACATGATTACTGCTTCCGGTGCGATAACCCAGTTGGAGTGATTCATTTTGTAAAGGATAGAAAAGATTTTCGGTGGTAATGTTTTCCACTGTTCCGATTGGAATTAAAGATAAAATAGTATCTTTTGCATACCATTTTTGGTACTTTTTGGGTAATAAAAATGCTTTAGAGTGATTATCAAAAAAAACAATTTTGAGTTGTTCTTTATAGTTTGCGCTGATGGTGAGGTTGTGTAGGGTATGGTCAATTCTTTTTCCGGTGGCCCAAATGACATTGACTGCTTTGTGGCCTTTTTCGATGAGATAGTCAAATGCTTTTTCTAAATCGGTTTTATCTTGGTTGGGCGTATGTATGATTTCGAGGGGATATTGTTTTTCGCGATAAAATTCGGCATCAAATTCCCGGTCAAAGTCGCCCAATAAAACATCGACTTTCAGACCCATTTCCAATACGCGTTCTATAGCGGCATCGAGTACTACTACAAATGGCGACCACTCCAACAGTTGGTTGGTCAATTCCATAGAACAAGAAGCACCATTAGCTATGATAAGTGCCGGTTCCTGATCGTCGCGAACGATGTGGTGGGATGACATTGTTAAGTTGAAAGTTTAAAGTACGAAGTACAAAGTTAGCTAAAAATTATTCTCATTAAGACTTCAAAACTTTATACTTTCCACTTTATACTTTGTACTTTATACTTTGTACTTTATACTTTGTACTTTATACTTTATACTTTGTACTTTGTACTTCCCAATAGCCCAGATAGTAATGGAAAACAAAATGCAGTGGTGAACTTTAGTTTTTTTAGGATAAAACAGCGACCAACGGAAGCTGTTTTATACTTTTAAAAACTGTTTTCCACTGCATTTTTTTGTAATGGATAGCTGGAAATAGCTCCTACTCAACTGTATAATTTCGGGTATCGATTTCGGAGAGGTGAAAATAGCCAAATGGATAATCGTCAGGGTTGTTTTGATTGACAATGTTGCCGCGAAGCGTAGCCGGTGGCGTAGCAAACGGATTTCCGCCCGAGTAAATAATATTTATCAGTTTGTTCATGTAGTTGTGATAACGCAATGAAATACCCTGAAGCGTAAACGTGAGTTGGTCACCCGCCGCTAAATCTTCGGTGGAATAAAACCCAAACATTTGGTTTCCTTGAAAAAATTCATCCTGAATGACACCGATATCCGGTGAAACATTGGCTTGATCGAACACAGTAACCAAGTAATTGTTATTTTCTAATCCGTTGTCCAGAAAAAAGAATTTTACCTGAATGATATCGCCTCCCACTCCCTGAACTGTGGTTTGCTCAACCGAATCGATAGTTGGAGTTGCCAGCAATGTTTCGGTTGCTTTATAGGTTTTTCCGTCATATTGCACCGTGAGGGTGTAGGTTTCGTTTACAACAGGAACAAAATTGGCACAAACATATTCGCCGGTATTGGGGACTTCGGTAAAAGTAAAAACCGTATTAGCGCTATTGGTAATGTACACTAAAGCGCCTGTTGCCGGGGGAATTGTAGTGCTGTAATAATCAGTTGAAGTGGTTAGTTTGATGCGTTGCTCATTGCCGGCAGTACCTTTTTGCCAGAGGATATTGGCATCAATCACCAATCGGGGAGCCGCAGTTTCTAAATCGACCGAAATTACATCTTCACAGCCGGTTACTATAATGACAAGAACTAAAAAGAGTAGTTTTTTCATGTGGATTAGAATTTAAAATTATACGAAAAAGCCGGCACTATGCCAAAGATTGAGAGTCGGACGGCCTCATTTTCGCCGGTTTCATTATTTTGGGCGAAGGTAATATTGGCTGCATTTCTGCGGGCATATACATTGTAAATACTAAATACCCATTCGGCTTGCCATTTACGGTTTTTATTTTTATGCGGAATTAAAGTTGCCGAAATATCTAAGTGGTGGTACGAAGGTAGGTTGTTGGCATTGCGAGAGTTATAACTCGGAATTACAATTCCTTGGTATTGGTATTGTCCGTTAGGAAACGTAACCGGTTGTCCGGTTTGGTAAATAAAATTAGCGCCAAATGACCATTTGGGGTTTAATTTGTAGGAACTGGTAATGGCAACATTGTGTGTTTTGTCATAGCCATTTTTGTACCAATTCCCATTATTAATTCCGGTTTCGTTTGCAAAACGGCCGGGTGTACGTTGTTCCGAACGCGAAAGCGTATACGAAACCCAACCTGTAAATTTTCCGGTATTTTTGCGAAACATGGCTTCAATTCCGTATGCACGCATTTCACCATTTAGTATAACTTGTTCGATGGCTTCATTTGCGATGAGATCGGCGCCATCTATGTAATCCATGCGGTTTTTAACGGTTTTGTAGAAGCATTCTGTTTCTATTGAATACTTATTTTCGTTGAGGTTTGTAAAATATCCGGCTGCAATTTGATCGGCGATTTGGGGTTTGATATACGAATCACTTGGTGTCCAAACATCCAAAGGAGTAGGCGAGGCCGTATTGGAAATCAATTGGAGGTATTGTACCATTCGGTTGTATCCAATTTTTACCGATTTATTATCACTGAATTCGTAGGCCAAAGCGAATCGCGGTTCAGGATAATGGTAGAAGGCTATGGTTTTATTTTTGCCAAAATATTCTGAACGAATGGGTACTGCTTTTTCATAGATATTAAGCTCCTCGTCGAAAGTAACCGGCAAATTGTTTTCATAGTAATTTACCGTTGAACTACCCAAACGATAAAATAAACTGTAGCGCAGACCGTATTGGACGCTCAATTTATCATTGATTTTTTGTTCGGTATCAAAATAAAATGAAGGTTCAAAAGCATATTTTTTTTCCAACTGACGGTAATTGATACCTGAATCTTCACGCGAAGGTGAAATCTCACCCGGGTTGAAGTCGTAATAAATCGCTCCGGCACCAAAACCTATTTTGATTTTATCGCCCAAATAGTATTTAAAATCGTATTTCAAATTGTAATTTTTAATGCCTGAATCCCAGTTGAAGCCCACGAAATCTAAATTCAAGCCATAGTAATAATCGCTGTAGATTGCAGATAGATTGGAGAAAAGCTTGTCAGAAAAAAGATGATTCCAACGCAGGTTTAATGTGGCGTTGCCATAAGTATTGATAAAGCTTTGAGCAATTTCAAAAGCATCTCGACCAAAATACCCGGACAAATACAAATTGTTGTTTTTATTGATTTTATAATTCAATTTGGTATTTAAATCATAAAAATAGGCCGAGTTATCATTATCCGATAATTTTAAAAACAAATGGGCATAGGAAGCACGTCCGCCAATGAGAAAAGAACCTTTATCTTTTACAATGGGGCCTTCGGCCAATAAGCGGCTGGACACGAGTCCGATTCCGCCATTCATACTAAATTTTTTACTGTTTCCGTCTTTCTGATAAATGTCCAAAACCGATGAAACCCTTCCGCCAAAACGCGCCGGAATTCCGCCTTTGTATAACTTGAGGTCTTTAACAGCATCCGGATTAAATACGGAGAAAAATCCAAACAAATGCGACGAGTTGTAAATGGTAGCTTCATCTAAAAGAATCAGGTTTTGATCGGCTCCGCCACCTCGAACATTAAATCCGGATTGTCCTTCACCGGCATTGGTAACTCCGGGTAAAAACAAAAGCGATTTGATTACGTCCACTTCGCCTAATACTACCGGCATTTGTTTAATTTGCGCTGCAGTGAGTTTGTTAACACTCATCTCGGGTGTGCGTACATTTGTTTTGTTTTTATTGTCAACAATAACTTCTTCTAATTGCTGTTCTGTTTCGGTTAGTGCTACATTGAGTTTGGTGTTGGTACGCAACGAAACTGTTTTGGTAAGATTATCATAACCCACATACGAAAAAATGAGTTCGTAATCCCCTTCCGGAAGCGTAAGCGAATAAAATCCATATTCGTTTGATCCGGTAAAATAATTGGCGTTTTTTACGTTAACCGAAACGCCTATCAGGCTTTCATTGGTTTTGGAATCGGTAATTGTCCCGGAAATTGTAATTTTTTCCTGCGCAAAACCAAACCACGAATAACATAATAAAATAATAAATGGTATCTTTTTTGATGGCATGTTATGAATTTTACTGCAAATTTGTATAAAATTAGCATAAGCCTTCTGTAATCATGTGTTAATGTATGGTTAATGTTTGTTTTAGACCTATTTGAAATTGAATATTTTTACAAAAAAATAGCCATGCGCAATTGGATTTCATTTTTGTTTTTCTTTATCCTGACCTTGGGACATGCTCAGTTTGAGCAGCCTAAGAAGACGATTCGTATCGGTGCGGTAAAGAAAAAAGAAGCGCCGCCACAAAAAGTGGATACCACTAAGGCTGAGGTAACTATTAAGTATGAAAGTTCCATTGGTAAGGAAAAAAAAGATCCTTTATTAGAGAATTTCTCTATTTTACCGGATAAAGTAGGTTCTAATTCGAATATCAATAACGATCAGCCGCGTAATCCGTCTGAATTGTACACGGATAAAATGAACAAAAGTCAGCATGATGGTGAAATACTGGCACAATACCGTAGCGATAGTTTTTTGGGTGAATACAAAACCGGTTCACGAGTGGTAAAAATGGCTTGTCGCGACCATGAAGCGCCCGATGGCGATTATGTGCGGATTTGGGTTAATGATAAAGTGGCCATTGACCGAATTTTATTAGACGTGCAATACCGTGAAGTAGTCATACAGTTGGAAGAAGGTATTAATAAAGTAGAAATTGAAGCGCTCAACCAGGGAGATTCCGGTCCTAATACGGCTCAATTTGTGGTTGTTGATGAAAAAGGAACTGTAATTACCAACAACAAATGGAATTTGACTACCGGCGCCAAAGCGAAGCTAATACTCACAAGAGCTGAGATTTTTGGGAAATAAAAAAAGCTGTTCGTGAGAACAGCTTTTTTTATAGATTCATCTTGACATTACGCCAATTTTTTATCCAAATTTGTTTTTAAGGTTTGAAGGAAATCTTCGGTTGTTAAATAATCCGCTTCTGTTAGACCTTCAGGTTTGACTAACATGGCCAAATCTTTGGTCATTTTACCACTTTCAACGGTTTCAATACAAACTGCTTCCAATGCATTGCAAAAGTTAATCAGTTCTTGGTTTCCGTCTAATTTACCGCGGTGTTCCAATCCGCGTGTCCAAGCAAAAATGGATGCGATTGGGTTAGTAGAAGTTTTCTTCCCTTGTTGGTGCATACGATAATGACGCGTTACAGTTCCGTGAGCGGCTTCTGCTTCTACCGTTTTTCCATCTGGGGTTACCAATACAGAGGTCATTAAACCTAATGAGCCAAATCCTTGTGCAACCGAATCAGATTGTACGTCGCCATCATAATTTTTACAAGCCCAAACAAAGTTTCCGTTCCATTTTAAGGCTGAGGCCACCATATCGTCAATTAAACGGTGCTCGTAAACAATTCCGGCTTCTTCAAATTTTGTTTTGAAGTCACGGTCGTAAATCTCTTGAAAAATATCTTTGAAACGGCCATCATATTTTTTCAAGATGGTGTTTTTGGTAGAAAGGTAAAGTGGCCATTTTTTGCTCAAAGCCATATTAAAACACGATTGTGCAAAACCACGAATACTATCTTCGGTGTTGTACATGCTCAAAGCTACACCGGCACCTTTAAAATCATAGACTTCATTTTCGATAACCTGACCGTCTTCCCCTACAAATTTCATAATTAGTTTTCCTTTGCCCGGAACAACTATGTCGGTAGCGCGGTATTGGTCACCAAAAGCATGACGTCCTACAATTATCGGGGCTGTCCAATTGGAAACCAAACGCGGCACATTGCTGCAAACAATCGGTTCGCGAAACACTGTTCCGTCCAGAATGTTACGGATAGTTCCGTTTGGTGATTTCCACATTTGTTTGAGATTGAATTCGGTTACACGGGCTTCATCCGGAGTGATGGTAGCACATTTGATACCTACATTGTATTTTTTGATGGCTTCGGCAGCGTCTATGGTTACTTGGTCATTGGTGGCATCGCGGTGCTCAATTCCCAAATCGTAGTATTTAATATCGATGTCAAGGTAAGGAAGGATGAGTTGTTCTTTAATAAAACTCCAAATAATTCGTGTCATTTCATCGCCATCCAGTTCCACAACCGGATTGGCTACTTTAATTTTTGCCATTGTGTTATTCTTTATTGTTATTTTTTGTTTGTTGATGTGCAAATATATGAATAACCCTCAAAAAATCAGCGGTTTTACAGCGAAAACGATTGAATTATCAATTTGACAAAATAAGAATGTTTAAATACGAATTTGATAATTTTGAACCTCTTTTTTTGCCATAAAAAAAGTCCTGCAGCGGCAGGACTTCTTTATTCTTGTAAAGAAAAAAATTAGTGTCTTCTTTCTTTGATTTTTGCTTTTTTACCGGTAAGTTCTCTAAAGTAGAAAATACGAGCTCTACGAACTTTACCTCTTTGATTCACTTCAATTTTCTGTAAAGCAGGCATGTTTAATGGGAAAATACGCTCCACACCAACAGCACCGGACATTTTACGGATAGTGAATGTTTCAGTTAAACCTGAACCTTTACGTTGGATAACTACTCCTTTGAAAAACTGGGTTCTGGTTTTTTCACCTTCTTTAATTTCATAATACACAGTGATAGTATCACCGGCACCAAATTCAGGAAAGTCTTTTTTTGCTACAAATTCGTCCTGTACGAATTTTACTAAATCTGCCATGATTTAATGTTTTAAAAAGTTGATAATCAGAGCAACATACACGGTTTTCGTCAGAGGTTGGTCCAAATGTGGGTGCAAAAGTAACAAATTATTTTAAATTATGAATTATAAATTTTAAATTATTTTGAACTTTTTCACAGCATTTAAAATTTAGAATTTAAAATTCATAATAAATTATTCCTCTAACAAATCCGGTCGTCTGTTTTTAGTATGCTCATAGGCCATGTCTTCGCGCCATTTATCAATATTGGCTGCATGACCACTCAGCAACACTTCCGGAACTTTCCAACCGTTATAGTCGGCAGGACGCGTATAAATAGGAGGAGAGAGTAAATTGTCTTGGAAACTATCTGTCAATGCCGAAGTTTCATCACTCAACACACCCGGAATAAGACGTATGATAGCATCACACAAAACGATAGCACCAATTTCGCCTCCGCTCAACACATAATCACCTATCGAAATCTCATGGGTGATGAAATGATCGCGCACTCGTTGATCAACGCCTTTATAATGACCACATAAAATAATAATATTGTTCCAAAGCGACATCGAGTTGGCCATCCTCTGATTAAGAGTAGCTCCGTCGGGAGTCATGTAAATCACCGCATCGTAGTGTCTTTCGCTTTTGAGCTTTGAAATACACAAATCAATTGGCTCTATCAACATTACCATCCCTGCACCACCACCAAATTGATAATCGTCCACACTGCGTCGTTTGTCTTTGGTGTAGTCGCGCAGGTTGTGAAAATATACTTCAACTAAATTTTTCTCTATGGCACGTTTCATAATGGAAGCCTCAAACGGACTTCGAAGTAATTCCGGTAAAACGGTAATAATGTCAATTCTCATAGTAGCAGCGTTGAGTGCCTTAGCTTTTTCAACGGCAAAGATATGAAAAAGTGTTATTTCGAGGAACGAAGTAATCAGAAGCTATTTCCTGTTTTACGCTGTATCTTTTTCTAAACTGTATGTGCTTCAATCTCCCAGCCGGTAAGCAGGTTAGTGATAAAATATTACTGCTTTATTAGTCTGTAAATCTCATTAGTATTTATTGATTTCAGTATATACACGCCGCTAGGCAAATTAACTAAATCAATTCTGGTGGTGTTTGACAGCGTATCTACTTTTTTTACCAACTCACCAAGTAGGTTATAAATGGCAATTACATCATTGTCATGTCCTGATGGATATGTAATTGTTAAAAAATCTTTTACAGGATTTGGGGCGATTTCCCAGTACTTTTTTGTATAATCATTGTTCCCCAGAGCCAAGCAGCTACTATCAAGCAAGTGGTCATAAAGCCCAATATTCCAGCTCAGGAGATGATCAAAGACAACTTCTTTTGCTGCTTGCCGGATTGCTGCTGCGTCGACTTCAGAAAGTCCACCATTGAACGTAACCTGTGTTGGATCACTCCGGAAAATGGCAGCATAAAAACTACAGGCTGCGGCATAGGTACCCGCAACAGAAGGATGGCTTTCATCAGGGTCAAACAAATCTATCGATGGATGTTGCTGTCTAATCTTTGCCCACACTGTACCAACAGGAGACATAGGTGCCTTAAGTGAATCTGCAACTATTTTGTAATGTGCCTGAATGTCACTGTTCATTTGATAAAAGTCTCTTGTAATTACTGTATTTACTTCACAATATGGTGGTGAGCAGATGTAGGTATCGCCATTTTTTCTTCCCCAAGTTCCGTAAAACATGGTCTGTGCACAGAGATTATTAGCTTTCACAATACTATCCATTTGGATGATTGAGTTGATACCGTTCATAAAATAACCAGGATAGGCAAGTGCCAAGCTTTGGTCTTGTAAAATAACATTATCCCAGTTTCCAATTTGTATTTTAGCCAGTGAAACTGTGTTTGTCACATGCTGTCCTATGTAATATCCACCGGGAGCATTCATATCAAAAATCAAATTTTTCCCTGCCGATGCGGCAACGTTGGCTGTCATTTGTGGCAGATTGTTAACATATGTATAGCTATTGCCTAAAAATAATACGCGTTTCGTATGCTGCGCCAGGAAAGTAACCGTATTTAAAAGGCAAATCAGTACTGTAATTTTTAGTTTCATAGTTGTCCTGATTATTGAAAATTATTTTTTGACAGCCACAATCGAATAGACCATCGGAATTTTATTCCCCAAATGTTGTACGCGGTATTTACCGGACTCAAATTCTTCGGTGTCCCTGAAACAAGCATAAGGGGAATAATCATATTCTCCAAAGTGTTCAATGGTAAGTCCGTTTTGTAATAAAGCCTCAATCACTTCAGCAAGCGAGTGATTCCAACTTACGGTTTTGGCTTCAATATCGGCATAGCGATCAGCATAGGTACCGGATTCATCTTCAATAATGCTTTCAACGTTAAAATAACTGTAAAAAACGCCTTTAAAATCATTGTCGAACATCCACACTACCGGATGAAATTCAGCAAACACCAATTGCCCTCCGGGTTTCAGTGAATTGGCTATTACGTTGGCCCATTGCTGCAAATCGGGTAACCAACCAATTGTACCGTAGCTACTAAATACAATATCGAATTGTTCAACAATATGCTTTCGAGTTTGGTAAACATCGCAACACACAAAACGGCAGTTCAACCCCAAAAGGTCATTAAATTCCTGCGCTTTTTCAATAGCCTTATCCGAAAAATCAATTCCGGTAACTTGCGCTCCCATTCTTCCCAACGACAATGAATCTTGTCCGAAATGACACTGCAAATGTAAAACCGACTTTCCCGATACATCCCCCAAAAGGTCAAGCTCAATACTATTTAATGTTGATTTTCCGTTTAAAAATGCCTCATTGGCGTAAAAAGCCGAATCTATATGTACAGCAACCTTGTTGTTCCAAGTTTTGCGATTGATGTCAAGATAATTTTCATCCATTACACTCCAAATTGTCGTAGATGATGGTCGGTGTGTTTCCACAATAATTTATCCCAATCTTCATAAGTCATTTTTCCCCAAAAAGGATGATTCATAGTTTTTATAATTGACTTATCTTCATTTGCAAATCGACTTAAATTGGCTATTAATTCAGATTTTACTTTCTCTAAATCAAAATGTTCGGTTATGATAAATTCTTTGGCTGTTGGAGAATTTTTCCCCATTTCACCGCCGTAAAAAACTTTTTTCTTCAACATTTTGCCTAGCAGCTTCATCAGAAAATTAATTTTTAAATCTTGTTTGCCAAAAGCAACATCAATTGCAATTTTACAGTGATGCATCATCTGGTCAACAGTCATTTTTCCCCACAAAGGCTGGCTTTCTGTTGTGAGCTTGTGAATTCGGGCTATCATAGCATCATTCGATGCTTTATCGTAAATAGATTCCATAGTAATATTGTTTATTGGTTATTCAAAGATACTGTTTTTTATTCGCCAAATTAAGTCTATTTTTGCGCTTCAATTTTAATTCAATTACAATGGAAAACGGTATATATGCCAAATTCAACACCGCTAAGGGTGCTATTTTGGTGAAACTGACACACGATTTAACACCGGGAACAGTTGGTAATTTTGTGGCTCTCGCCGAAGGACAACTTGACAACAAAGAGCGTCCCATGGGAAAACCCTACTATGACGGACTGAAATTTCACCGCGTTATTCCCGATTTTATGATTCAAGGAGGATGCCCTCAAGGTGTGGGTACCGGCGGGCCAGGTTATAAATTTGACGATGAATTTCATCCGTCACTTAAACACGATCGCCCCGGTGTACTTTCTATGGCCAATGCCGGTCCGGGTACCAATGGCTCTCAGTTTTTTATTACCCATGTGCCAACCCCGTGGTTAGACGGCAAACATTCGGTTTTTGGACATGTGGTGGAAGGTCAGGAAATTGTTGATGCGGTGGCTCAAGATGACCTTTTGGAAACTGTTGAAATTATTCGTGTGGGTGATGAAGCACAACAATGGAATGCCGTTGAGGCTTTTCGTGTTTTTGAAGGAAGCCGACTAAAACGAATCGAGGAAGCGAAACGTTTGGCAGAAGAGGCAGTTGATAAAATTTCGGCCGGTTTTTCCAAAACAGAAAGTGGTTTGCGTTACACCATTATTCAGAAAGGGAACGGCAAAAAAGCCGAAATAGGCAAAACCGTTTCAGTACATTATCAAGGCGCACTCGATAACGGAAAGGTTTTTGACAGCTCGTATACACGCAAAAAACCAATTGAATTTCCGTTAGGGAAAGGCTATGTGATAGAAGGTTGGGATGAGGGTATTGCGCTGTTGCAAGTGGGTGATAAAGCCCGTTTTGTAATTCCGCCACATTTAGGCTATGGTTCACAAGGAGCAGGAGGCGTTATTCCGCCGGATGCTGTTTTGGTTTTTGATGTAGAATTAATGGATGTGAAGTAAAAAGCATGTATTTTTCCAAAAAAATGTTCCCAATGGCTTACACTATTGGGATTTTTTTTATTTTTAAATGCTAAAACCAATAACTATGAAAACAAAATGTATGATTTTAATGGCTTTCGGATTATTCATGGGAGCTTGTTCACCTAAGACGGCACCAGTTGCGGAGGCCAAAAAAGAAATGCCTTCCGAAGCCGCCGAAGGGAAAGCAATTTACGAAAGAAGTTGTGGTAAGTGCCATCAATTGTATGCGCCAAATGCTTACACACTACAGCAATGGGCTCCTATTTTAGAGCGTATGCAAAAGAAAGCCAAATTAGCCGATTCGGATATGCTTAAGATTAATGCGTATTTGGCATCGAACTAATCTACCCGTGGGGATGTGTTTTTTCGGAATGGTTTTTGTAAAATGAAACTCGAAAATAGAAGTCCTTGTATTATAAATTTACTATGTTTAAAAAACTGTTTTTTCTACTTGTTCCTTTTCTTTCCTTTTCTCAGGAGGTGACTTTAACCCAGCATTGCGGCTATGATTTCACATCGTATTTTGTGTTGGACATTCATGAGGAGGGAAAAAATGAAAATATAAAAGGGTTAAAAGTAACGTTGGTCGATCTCGATGGTAATGAATTAACCAATACGGATAATAAATACAGTTGGAATGCAACGAATAAACCCTTAGTATTTGCGTTTAATTACCAAATAGACGATTCTAACCAGCGTATAGAAACACTTGAAGAAGGAAAAAAAGAACGGTGGTTTTTTCCGTATGCCCGTGATAACTATTATCTCTCGGTTGTGAATTCTTTTCCGGCCGATCAGGCAAAAGTCAAAATTGAAGATGTTGACGGTAAAGAGAACGGAGGTTTTTTCGATACTGTTTTTGTAGAACTCAACTATTTTGATTTATTTGTTTTATGCAGTAATCAAAAACAAGAATATACCGTAAAATTTGGGCGCAAGGCAAACAAACCGCTTCAGGTAGTTTTAAAAAAGCAAGAATAATGCTGACATGGAGCGAATTTGAGCGTGTAGAAATGCGCGTAGGTACGATTATTTCTGCTGAAATTTTTCCCGAAGCTCGAAAACCGGCCTACAAACTCTTTATCGATTTTGGTGCTGAGATAGGAATTTTGAAATCCTCGGCTCAAATTACAGTGCATTACAAACCCGAAGAACTCATTGGTAAACAGATTATTGCCGTTGTCAATTTCCCAAAAAAGCAAATAGGAAATTTTGGAAGCGAATGCTTGGTGTTAGGCGCTGTCGAAACCGATGGTGTTACGCTTTTAATCGCAGACCGAACTGTAGCCAACGGGACTCGAATAAAATAAAGTTTAAAAAAAGCTGCCCTTAGGCAGCTTTACATTTAAATATCGTCAAAATCAACGTCGGTGAAATTTTTGTCGCCAGACTCAGACGAAACAGATTCTTGTGGATATTCCCGTTTAAAATCTTTTTGGTGACGTTCAGAAATTACTTCTTCACCTTTGTTTTTTAACACATAATCGCACATTTCATTCAAAATTTCGGTAAACGCGCCGAAATCTTCTTTGTACAAATAAATTTTATGTTTTTTGAAATGGAATGAACCGTCGTCTTCGGTGAATTTTTTACTTTCTGTAATTGTAATGTAGTAATCATCAGCTTTGGTAGCTCTCACATCGAAGAAATACGTTCTTCTTCCTGCTCGTAGTACTTTGGAAAAAATTTCATCTTTTTCCAGCATGTCATGTTCTCTCATAATTTTTGGTCGGTCAATTAGTTTGTGTCAGTTGATAACCCAAAAGTGAAAAAAAAAAGTTTACGAAGCAACATTTTAGCCTACTTCTTTTTCAGAAAGTTGTTTGTAATATAATTCTTTGTAGTAACCATCTGTGTTTACAAGTTGATTGTGAGTACCTTGCTGAATGATTTTGCCTTCATCGAGTATCAAAATCATATCGGCATTCTTCGCCGAAGACACCCTGTGGCTCACAATGATAGTGGTCTTGTTTTTTGATAAATCAGTCAGGTTTTGCAGAATTTTTTCTTCGGTTTCCGTATCAACAGCGGAAAGGCAATCATCGAACATCAAAATTGCCGGATCTTTGATAAGAGCGCGGGCTATGGATACGCGCTGTTTTTGACCACCGGAAAGTGTTATGCCTCGTTCACCCAAAATGGTCTGATAGCCTTCTGCAAAATGCATAATATTGTCGTGAACAACCGCTTTTTCAGCGGCTTCAATCACTTCAATTTCGGTAGCATTGGTTTTTCCAAATCGGATATTGTTTTCGATAGTATCAGAAAATAAAAAAGCATCTTGTGGTACTATGCCTATGGTTTTTCGGAGATCAAAAAGATTGAGTTCCTTCAATGGAACATTACCCAGTGTTATGCTTCCTTCCTGTACATCATACAAGCGGTTGAGCAATGCCAGAACAGTCGATTTTCCCGAGCCAGTTTTCCCCATAATAGCCAAGGTTTTTCCTTCCTCCAAACGAAATGAAACATGATCTAATGCACAAATTCCGGTATCATCATATACGTAGGTTACATTCTTAAATTCGATAGCTCCTTGTACCGGAGTAGAATGTTCTACACGATTACGAATTTCGGGTTCAACTTTTAAAAATTCATTAATGCGTTTTTGGGATGCTTCGGCCTCCTGAACCAATGAAGATACCCATCCCAATGAGGTTACCGGCCAGTTTAGCATATTGATATAGAGCATAAACTCGGCTATGGTTCCCATATCTTTTACGGCCGGATCTCCTTGTATATACATGGTTCCGCCTATAAAAATTACCGTTAAATTGCTCATTCCTATCAAGGCAATAATTAAGGGTATAAATAAGGTTTGTATTTTTGCCAACCGCATGCTCTTTTCTTTGCTGGTGTTGGCCAATGTTTTTAAATTGGCATTTTGTTCCTTTTCGAGCGCATAGGCTTTTACCACGCGTATGCCCGAAAAAACTTCTTGGGTGAATGAGGAAACCGTGGACAAATTTTGTTGAAACAGTGTACTTCGAACATTGATTTCTTTACTGATTTTAAAAATAATAAATGAAAGTATCGGCAAGGGTAGTACCGAGTACAAGGTAAGTTTTGGCGATACGCTGTACATATATCCTATCACAGCAATAAAACGGATAGCCGTATTAATGGTGTACATCACTGCAGGCCCTACATACATACGAACCCGACTCACATCTTCGGTAATTCGATTCATGAGGTCGCCGGTTCTGTTGCGTTTGTAAAAACCTTGATCCAAAGCCTCATAGTGCCGAAAAATATCATTTTTAAGATCAAATTCTACATGCCGCGACATTACAATCAAGGTTTGTCGCATTAAAAATGTCAAGAAGCCGGCAGTTAAAGTGGTGCCTACAATAAAAAGAATATTTTGAAGTAACTTCGACTCTACCGTTTCAATTCCTACTTTGCCCGACGAATATTCGTGAATGATGGTGAATGAGTTTCCGACTAATTGAGGCGTAAAAAGTGAGAAAATTTGTGCAATTATGGTAATGCTAATACCCAGTATAAACTGGTATTTGTATTTGATAAAATATTTATTTAAGTATTGAAGTTCTTTCATTAATTTAGGTAAATCGTAATGTAAATATCAGTAAAATACAGTTATTTATGTGAAATCTATTTTTTTAAAATTCTTATTATAATTAAATTTTATTAACAAATTGCTAATTTATTTCTGCGAGGGTAAATTAATTTGAATAAAACCCTAAATTTGTCCAGACTTTTTGAAAAAGTCGCAAAACTAATTACATTTTATGACTACAGAAATCACTAACGCAACGGAATTAAAAAAAATGGATCCCGTTTTTGGACAACTATCCTTTGATAATCACGAACAAATTGTTTTCTGCCATGACAAAGATACCGGTTTGAAAGCAATTATTGGTATTCATAATACGGTTTTAGGACCTGCATTGGGTGGAACCCGTATGTGGAAATACAATAATGAGTGGGAAGCGCTGAATGATGTATTGCGTCTTTCTCGCGGAATGACTTACAAATCGGCTATTTCCGGTTTAAATCTTGGTGGTGGTAAAGCCGTTATCATTGGTGATGCTAAAACAGAGAAAACACCCGAATTGATGCGTAAATTTGGTGAATTTGTTCATTCACTATCCGGAAAATACATTACAGCTGAAGATGTAGGAATGGTTACCGCTGATATGGATACCGTGCGTGGTGTAACACCCCATGTTACCGGAATTTCTGAATCATTAGGCGGATCCGGAAATCCGTCTCCGGTAACGGCTTATGGTGTATATATGGGCATGAAAGCAGCCGCTAAATACCAATTTGGTTCCGAAAATCTTGACGGTAAAAAAGTTTTAGTGCAAGGAATTGGCCATGTTGGCGAAACATTGGTAAGTTATTTGGCAAAAGAAGGCGCACTTGTTGAAATTGCAGATATTAACGAAAACCGCTTGGAAGAAGTTTCTAAAAAATATGGGGTTTCTGTTTATCGAGGTGAAGATTTATACAGCGCTGACGTCGATATTTATGCTCCATGTGCTTTAGGAGCAACCATCAATGATGATACTGTATACCGAATTAAAGCTAAAGTTATCGCCGGTGCCGCAAACAATCAATTGGCTAATGAAAATATCCACGGTCCGATTCTTCAGGAAAGAGGTATTGTTTATGCTCCCGATTTTCTGATTAATGCCGGTGGAATTATTAATGTTTATGGTGAAATAGCCCATTACGGTAAAGAAGAAGCTTTGCGTAGAACCGAAAACATTTTTAATACAACACTTGAAATTTTTGATTACGCGGTTAAAAATAAATTAACCCCACAAAAAGCAGCCATGGCTATTGCCGAAAACCGAATTGAAGAGCGAAGAAAAGAAAATGCCAAAGGCTGATAAGGATTAAAAAAATACTCTTATTTTTGCAGAGCGAAAGGAAACTTTCGCTCTCTTAATTTTAAAAAGTTCTTACCGGTGTTAAATAGAAGACATATCCGTATTAAAGTGATGCAATCGATATATTCGATGCATCAAAAAGGGGCTGATACCTTAGAAAAAGAAGAAAAGTTCTTATTTGCCAGTATGGAAAGCATGATGGACCTGTATTTAGTCATGTTGTCTTCTTTGTCTGAACTCCGTCATAAAGAAGAAGCTTTTTTGGAACTTTCTCGTAAAAAACACTTGGCTACACCTGTAGAACGCAATCCCAATATGCGTTTTGTAACGAATCCGATTCTGGTAAAAATAGCTGAAAGTCGTTCTTTGGCTACCGCCATGGAAGAACGAAAAATCAATAACTGGAAGGTTAATGATGATGCTGTACTTTTTTTGTTGCAAGATGTTAAAGAGAGTGATATTTACCAACGATACATGCTCGAATCGAAAACAGATTTTGAGAAAGATAAAAAGTTTATCATCGATTTATTTACGGAAGTTATAGCACCTAACGAAAAACTGTATGACTATTTGGAAGATTATAAGCTTACATGGGTGGATGATATTCCGGATGTTAATACTTTTTTACTGAAACAACTCAAACAAATGGAACCCAATTCGAATTTTGTGGTTCCGCGCTTGTTTAAAGATGAAGATGATAAAGATTTTGCGTTGTCTTTGCTTCGCAAAACGGCTTTAAATGAAGAAGAATATGCTAAAGAATATATTGATAAAACGCCCAATTGGGATGTAGAGCGTATCGCCGAAATTGATACCATTTTATTGAAGATGGCTATTTGCGAATTGCTCAAGTTTCCGTCGGTACCGGTAAAAGTAACCATCAATGAATATTTAGAAATCGCCAAACAATATTCAACGCCTAAAAGCAGTATATTTATCAACGGAATTTTGGATAATTTAGTCAAATCGTATCAAACAACCGGACGATTAAAGAAATCTGGTCGTGGATTACTGGAATAATTATTAATTAAGCATACTATGAAAAATAAATTTTGTTTACTGACTTTATCAGTAGTTGTGGCTTTGACTTCATGTCAAAAAAAAGAAGACGCTGCCTCAAAAATTAAACCCACTACCGAGGATATAGCACCTGCTTCTCCGGAAGTTCAGGCTGCTCCTGCAACTCCGCAAACAACGCCTACTGAAGCTCAAACAGCTCCACAACAACAAGCTACTGCAAAACCCAATCCTAATGCTACCGAAATGACTTTTGCCGAAAAAGAATTTGACTTTGGTAAAATTAAACAAGGTGATAAAGTGAGTCATACCTTTACCTTTAAAAATACTGGTGCTAACGATTTGGTTATTACCAATGCTGTAGGTTCATGTGGTTGTACAGTGCCGGAATACCCGAAAGAAGCAATTAAGCCCGGAAAAACAGGAAAGATGAAAGTAACTTTCGATTCGACCGGTAAATCAGGGGATCAAAAGAAAACAGTTACCATCACAGCGAACACAGCAGCGGGTATGGAAACTATCAGTATTAAAGCAAAAGTAGATGCTCCGGCTGCAGCAAATGTAACACCGGTATCTTCTGTGAATGTAACAAAATCTTAATATACTAAAATCGAATGGGACAACTTGGAAATTTTTTACCGTTAATACTCATCTTTGTCGTAATGTTTTTCTTTATGATTTTGCCGAAACAACGCGAAATGAAAAAAGAAAAAGAATTTATCGCCTCGCTTAAAGTAGGGGATAAGATTATAACCAAAAGTGGTTTTCACGGTAAAATTGCAGAATTGAGTGAGACTACAGTTGTTATTGAAACAATGTCGGGTAAACTAAAACTAGAAAAGGCAGCCATCTCCTCCGAAATGAGCATGGCACTTGCTAAAAAAGCGTAATCAAAAGGGTTGTCATCTGACAACCCTTTTTTTATTTTGTTTTTGCTAACCAATCCCTAAAATCGAAAAAGTTCTGAGGGGCTACTCCATGTCCAACAGGGTACTCTTTGTAAACAATATCAATTCCCAATTCCTGTAAAACGGGTGCCGCTTTTCGAGCCCATTCCAGCGGCACTACCTGATCTACATTTCCATGTGAAGCAAAAATGCGAAGTTTTGAAAAGTCGTTTTGGGTATAGTTTTCAAGAGCGATATCGGTATTCAAATAGCCACTCATAGCAACTACTCTGTCAATCTTATCCGGATAGGATAAGGCTACCGCATAACTCAAAATACTTCCTTGACTAAATCCTATTAATGTAACCTGCGTCGAGTCGATTGGGTATTTTTCCAATAGTTCATCAATACACGCTACCACAATATCTCGCGAGCTACGCGCCTGATCCAAATCTGAAAATTTGTTTTCATCAGCATCAAAGTTGATGGCATACCATGCGTAGCTGCCCCACATCAAATCATAAGGAGCCCGCAATGAAATGACATAGTATTCGCCCGGTAGCTCTGAGGCAAATGAAAATAAATCTTCTTCGTTGCTTCCATAACCATGTAACAACAGCAATAACGGATTTTTATCGGTTTTATGTGCTGGTTCGCGAACCAAATAATGTAACGACATAGTAATTTTTCGAGCTAAGATAGGGGTAAATCCATTAACCTCCAATACGATTTTTTTCGTCTTCTAAACCGGTGTTGCGTGATTGGGCTTTTTTCACTTGGTCATTACCAAAATTATACGACACGCTAAAACGCAATTGTCTACTGTCATTTCCACCACTTCCACTAATGATTACATTAGCAAACTCGGTTGTTCCTTTCCATGGAGAGGTGAAAAAAATATCCGAAACAGCCACACGTGCATTAAGTTTATCCTTCAAAAACTTTTTCTGAAAAGCGATATCCAAAGCACCTAAACTTTCCGTGCGATAGGTACCACCCCAAACCGAAGGCGAGTTAAACCAACCGGATAGTTCCATTGTAACTCCTTTGGGCAATTTAAAGGTGTTTTGCGCATATAGGTTTAATGTTTCCTGAGTAAGTGCCGTAAATGATGGATTTGTGGGGATATAACGACTGTTGTATGCATTCACGCTTAAATACACATTCCACCAGTCATAGGCTTTAAAAGGGTATGAAAGCGAAAGGGTTATCACTTCCTGATTGGCTACATTTCGGGTGGTTAATACACTTCGGTTTTCCCCAACAGCTTCGGTTACCTGTGCAAAAAAATCGGATACAAAGCTATAGGTTAATGAGGTATTGATTTTGTATTTATAGGTGTGCGAAAGTTTAATATTATCAGTGTATTGTGGTTGTAAAAACGGATTTCCTTTGTTGTATGATAACTCATCTATTTGGTATTCAAATGGGTTAAGCGATTGATAGCTTGGGCGTTCTATGCGTCTGCTGTAGGTTAAAGCCCAACTGTTATTATCGTTTTGTGCGTAGGTTATACCGCCACTTGGGAAAAAATCGGTATAATGACGTTTTACCTGTTCGTTTGTGTTTTGTTGGGTACTGATGAGTTTTCCATCCGAATTTGTATTTTCCATTCGTAAACCCAACTGAAAATTAAACTTTTTAAAGAGTCTGTTGTAGTTTACATAAAGCGCATTGATGTTTTCTTCATAATTGAATTTGTTACTCACTTGGGCATTGTAAATAGGTGTGTTTCCCTGATAATTGTAAACATCAAAGGTGTTTTTGGTATCCACAATCGAATTTTTAAACCCTACACCAAGTTTCCCTTTTAAGAAACGTTGCTCATAATCGCCTTTTATGGAACCAATATTGATGGTTATGGGTGTAACCTGACCGTTAATCACTTCACTAAGAACAATGGTTTCGCTTGGATTAAAATAATAGTTGGGTAAAAAACTTTCGCGATCCGAATTAAATCGGCCATAATCAAGGTCCAAATTAAACGATACACCGGTAGTGTCCTGAAAGCGATAATTTAAATTGGAGTACAAATTATAACTTTTGTTATGTGCTTTGTTTCGGGCGCTTAAAATACTATCTACTGCATTTGAAGAAACTTGTCGAATTGGTGTGCGTGAATCACTATTGCCATAGGCATTATTAAAGTTTCCGGTGAAAACGGCTCCAAAAGTATGACGCGCATTTTTGTAATAATCCATTCCTAATTTGATGTTGTTGGCATTACTGGTATAGGTGCTTTTGGTTTCCGAATCAAATATTTTACCGCTTTGTTGCCGATTAAAGTTCATGAAGTTATAACTCTTTCCAAAGCGATTGCTGTAATTTCCGTAAATATTGGTTTTTTTATTTCGGTTGTTGAAGGAAACCGAGTTGACCGAAGTTTCGTATTTTCCGATATTCAAACCCGATGTAACCGTGCCGTTAGTACCAAAATTTTTATTGCGCTTTAATTTGATGTTGATAATCCCCGCATTTCCGGCTGCATCAAATTTTGAAGACGGCTGTGTAATAATTTCAAATGATTCAATATCAGATGACTGTATGGTTTTCAGGTAATTGGTTAAATCGGATCCGCTCAAAAAAGTTTGTTTTCCATCAATGTAAAAAAGAACGCCGTTCTTACCTTCTACAACCACATTGTCGTTGTTGTCAATAGTTACTCCAGGTGCTTTGCGCAGAAGTTCTAAGCCCGTGTTTCCGGTCGCATTGATGGTATTCTCTACATTGAAAACGGTTTTATCCGCTAACACCTGAACCAATGGTTTTTCTTTTTTGATGACAACTTCGTTTAATTGAACCGTATTTTCTTTTAAAACAAGCGTTCCCAAATCTTTTGATGCGTTTAGTTGGATGCCATTGACAACTAAATCATCATAACCCAAAAAAGTAATTTTTAAATTGTATAAGCCTTCTGAAAGGTTGCCAATGAAAAAATTGCCATTGGTATCGGATACGACAGCTTTAATCATTTTTTGATTCTCGCCATACAGTACAACGGATGCAGTACTGATTTTACCTTCTTTCTCAGAAGCGATTGACCCTTTAATATGTAGGTTTTGCGCCGTAGCAGAAAACGTAAAACTGAGGAAAAGCAGCGTAAGCCTGATTGCGTTTAGAAACATTTTTTTTTCGATTTTCATGGTTATTTTGTTTGCTAAATAAGGTGAGTTTTATATAAGAATTCTGACTTTATTAGTATATCAAACTCACGTTACATAAGTACGGTTTATTTGGTATTGTTACAGTTTTAGGGTTGTTATTTTATTTTTACCATTTTGTTGGGCGCAAAACAGATTTGACTATATTTGTATGTATTCGATAATCAGGATTTTAGATTATGCATTCACTACGCTTATTTTGTTGTCTTTTTTTTCTGATTTGTAATGCACTTGCTTCGCATTCCCAACAAATTCCTGAGTTGAAAATTTCCTATGGGGAGTGTTTAAAATTGGGTAAAGTAGATCCGACCACAGTTTTTGAAATTACTACCGAAGAGGTTAAAGATACTGTTATCGGTACTCAAATTAATACCTATCGTTTTGAAAAACCGGGCATGTATACGGTGCATATTACCAATCCATCCGGTTCACATTCGAATGAGGAGGGTTGTAAGCACAATCTACTGCCTGAAAAAATTAAGATAACCGTAGCTTCTTGGCGGTTGATGTTTGATCAAGCCGGCATACGATTTTCAAAACCAATTCAACAAAATGCACCTGTAGAGGGTTGTACCCTCACGGTTAAGGCTATATTGGAAACATACAACGGTGAAAAATTGCGAACTGACAATTTGGGTTTAACTTTTGCCGGAATAGGGGTTGATATCACAGGAAAATTAATTAATGAGTCAACTTTGTCACCGGGTTCCAATTCTATTAGCTTTGCTTTACAAGGAACAGCCTCCCAAAATTCATATGTCGCAGTAGATTTTACACTCCCGGATGGCCGAATTCAGTCTGTTGCGCTATTACAACCTATACTCAGTTTACCATGAAAGCAAAACTAATTGTATCGGTTTTTAGCTTTTTCATAGGCTTTATGGGAATTTCTCAATGCGGTTCTACAGATGCCTGTAACCCGAATACCGGAATTTTTTCTAATTCTAATGCCACTGAAATTGCCTATGATAATATGGGTTCTTCATTTCATTCCAGTTTTATTAAAGAACCGAACGGAAGTTGGAAAGTATGGGGCGAACACATGATGAACGACGGACAAAGTAATGCCTTAACTCCGCAAAGTTTTGATGCTACGCATTATCCTAATCTTACCGGTTCAATTTTATGTATGGGTTTGGGTTCTGATTTCGGACTTCAGGTGCAACTTTTAGTACTAACCACCGATGGCATTTTTGTACTTGGCGATCCCTTTTCGGTTTTGGATTCATCACTCACTTCGGGGAGCTCATTCCAAAAACTTGTTGTTGATGGCGAACAAGACGGACTTCCGCATGGTATTGATCCGCAACAGGTTAAAATGTTTTTTGTGACTACCGGAGCAGTTGCTATTACTACCTGTGCAGGAGATGTTTATGTATTGTCTTTCAATGAAGCTACGCGCGGTGATGGCGGCCTTGGTAACAGTCAAACCTGGAGCCGGGTGATGCAAAACGAAACAACACCGCTAACTAATGTTATTGTTACCCGAGGTTCTGGAGGTACGCTATTTGCACTTAAGTCGGATGGTACCTTATGGACTTGGGGTTTGGCTACTTTTTTGGGCAATGGTACTTCTTTTGTAGAACGTAATTTTGCCACGCAGATGATTACGCCAACCGGAATTCCCGGAATTAAAATGATTCAGGCGACCAATTCCATGCTCTCCTCCAACATTTCATATTATGTGGTGAGTACTGATAACCGTCTCTTTTCATTGGGTTTTAATGAGTATGGCCAATTGGGTGATAATACTTCGACCAACAGGCAGGTTTGGGTAAATGCCAAAAATCCAAATAATACTATCATAACCGATGCTGCATGGATTTCGGCCAATGAGCATGATTACAACTTGCCGGGTGTGGCATTAATTAAAACAAATGGTATAGCCTATACTTGTGGCTCTAACAGTTATTATATGATTGGTCGAACCAATGGAGGGGATTCTATTTTTGGGGATATCAATTATTTTAATATTCCAACAGGCATCACGGCTTCTGATTTTATTACGTTTGCCGAAACGGGAGGGCATACATGTGCACTGATAAAAAAATGCTCGTCACAATATGGTTATGTTGGCCATCGTATCAGAGGGTCAATGGGCGATGGTTCCAGCGTAGACCAAACGACATCAAGTTATGATTTTGTAACTCCTCCTGCCATACAAGTTTGTGGCGCACAATACAACCAACCCATTATCCTTACCTCAAACGATTTGATATGTGCTGGGGAATCGGCTGTTTTTACTATTTCAGGAAGCCCCGGCGACACGATTGTATATAATCTAAACAACGGGACCAGTCAAATGATTCAACTGGATGCTTCGGGTTCTTATGTGTTTACGATTACCAATGTTCAGGTTAACCAAACCTTACATTTAACTCAGATAACCGATTTTACAGCGCAATGTGTTTATACGTTGTCACTTTCAAAAACGGTTTCGTTATATGAACAAGTGCCTGTTTTTAATCCGTTTCCTCCCATCTGTGTAGGACAAAATCTTAATCCGCTCCCGGTTTTATCAAACAATCATATTCCAGGAACATGGTCACCACCAGTAAACAATCAACAAACTACTACCTACACGTTTACGCCTTCAAATAATTGTTCAGTCCCTGTTCAGGTAACTATTGCGGTACAAACTCCGTTAACACCCGAGTTTAATGCCGTACCTTCAATTTGTCAGGGCGATTTTTTGAGTCCGCTGCCAACCACCTCTATCAATGGTGTTGTAGGAACTTGGTCGCCCGCCATTAACAACCAACAAACTACAACCTATTTTTTTACACCTTCTGCAAATTGCCATGCATCTGTTTCCCTGACCATCCAGGTAACTCCACGGGTTACGCCTTTATTTGAACCCATACCTTCCATTTGTGAAGGAAGTCAATTTCCGGAGCTGTTAACCGTATCTCAAAATGCTATTACAGGTGTTTGGTCGCCCAACCCTAATTCGACTGCCACTACAACCTATACGTTTACACCTGATGCGAACCAATGTGCCAATCCGACTACACTAACGGTTGTGGTTATTCCTAAAGTGACCCCTTTATTTAATGCTGTTGAAACGCTTTGTTACGGAACTCCTTTTGTATTACCTGATACCTCACTAAATGCGGTGGACGGAAGTTGGAGCCCGATAGAAAACCCTACAGCCACTACTACGTATACGTTTACGCCTGCACCCTCCGAATGTGCTTTTCCCACAACATTGACTGTTGAGGTTTATGATGATTTTGGATTTGCTGTAAACCAAAATTGTTCTGAAGGGCATTATATTGTAACGCTTGTTCCGGCTGTTGGGTTCAATACAGCTGCAGCTTCTGTCGAATGGTTTTTTGAAGATGAGGTAATTGGAAACGGTTTGGTATTGGATGTGACTCAGTTTTTAAATTCCATTGGAGGTAATCTTCCTTTTCCTTTGGTGTTTTCGGTAACGTTAACCGATGAAAATCAATGCAGTAAATCACAGATAGTGCAGGTGTTGAATCCGGTTTGCAGTATTCCGAATGTGATTACGCCTAATGATGACGGTAGTAATGATTATTTGAATTTAGGGAATTTTGACGTGCGCCAAATTTATATTTATAACCGCTGGGGTGTCGAAGTGTATTCGAAAGGAGATTACATAAATGAATGGAAAGGGCAAAATAATGCCGGCTCATTACTTCCGGTTGGGGTGTATTTTTATGTTATCGACTTTAGGTCTGAAACCCAAAAAACCGGCTGGATTCAGTTGTTGAGAGATAATTGATTTTCAAGCTTTTTTACGATTTGGCAGCAAATCAAGCTTACACTTTTCGTTTTAAAATTTACCAAGCCATTTTTGAAAAAAACTTCCCAACAATGGCATAGGACGTGTGTCTCCCGTTGCAGCGGAAAACAGACCATAAACCGAAAGTACAGCCACAAAAATCCACATTGGCATCGCAACATAAATGCTTTCAAAATGACTGATAGTAAGTCCTAAAATAATAAACGTCAGCGTGATGCCCAAACCTTGACGCAAATGGAACGAGGTAAACGCATTCTTTTTTTCGGCATTGATGGAAATGGCAATCAGCGGACCCACTAAAAGAATATAACTGATAATAGCGGCGGTTTTACCTTCAGAAATAACTTTCGAATCCATATTATAAACTACTGTATTTTTGGTTGATTACTCCGTAAACCTGACCCTTCATAGATTCGGCTACGAAAGCAGAATTTTTGGATTTAGACAAAATGTGTTCCCGTGTAAAGGTCCATTCCGTTTCCGGATTGAATAAGGTTAAATTGGCAGCGGTGCCAATAGAAAGTTCATGTTCGGCGCCGGTAAATAATTTTCTTCCCGAAGTTAATTTTTCGATTACGGTTGCAAGAGGCAGTATTTTTAGCAAGGCACCAAATGCACTTTCCAAACCGATAGTGCCATAATGAGCCAAATCAAACTCACGTTTTTTATTTTCAATATCGATAGGATTGTGATCGGAAGTAACACAATCTATAGTATTGTCGAGTAACCCTTGGATTAGAGCCTGTCGGTCCTCTTCTGTGCGGAGTGGCGGTAAAACTTTATAATTACTGTCGAATGTGTTGAGTTTATCGTCGGTGAGGGATAAATGGTGTACCGAGACCGAACAACTTACTTGTAATCCTTTGGCTTTAGCCGCGCGAATGGCATTAATGGATTGTGCTGTCGAAACTGTTGGGATGTGTAGCCTTCCGCCGGTATATTCCAACAAGTGTAAATTACGCACCAGAGCCAATTCTTCGGCCAGATTAGGAATGCCTTTGAGTCCTAAATGTGTCGACACAATTCCTTCATTTACTACGCCATGGCCTTGTAAATGAGTATCTTGTGAAAAAGCGATAACCAAGCCGTTAAAGTCTTGCGCATATTGCAAGGCAATTTTCATCAGGTTGGCGTTTGTGAGGTAGTGGTTATAGTCTCCAAAAGCCACGGCTCCTGCGCATTGCATATCATACAATTCGGCCAAATCTTTTCCTTCACTGTTTTTGGTTAAAGCTCCAATGGGAAAAATTTCAACGGGAGTTCCGAGACTCTTGCGTTTCAAAAAATCGACTTGCGATTGGGTATCGGTTATGGGAGACGTATTAGGTTGCAAAGCGATACCGGTGAAGCCCGATTTTGCTGCGCAAGCCAGTCCGTTGGTTATGGTTTCACGATCTTCATAGCCGGGTTCGCCCAAGCAAACCGAAGTATCAAACCATCCGGCAGAAACATGCAGGTTATCGAACGAAATTTCGGTGGTGTTATCCGGTGTTTTTAAATCAGACCCGATGTTGCTGATAAGGCCGTTTGTGATTTGAATATCGGCAATTTGATGGTGAAACGCACTTTTGGGGTTAATTATCCTTGCCTTTCGGATGAGGTAATTCATGTTGTGTTGTGTTTGCAGTTGTGCAAAGATACAAAGAAGTTGCCAATAAAAATCAAACAGCAGTTGGTTGCTCGCGTATTTATTTTTGTATTGATTTGCGCACGAGTTTATAGGCTATAACAGCCAAAACCACTAACAAAATAAATATAAATGCAGACCAAAAAAAGAGTCCGTAGCTAATGTTTTCGAGTGTGAATTCCATGGTTAATTTAATCCGTTTGGTGTAATTGGTAGGATGCTACCTCTCAAATATTTAATTTTCTATTTTTATCGGACAATAGTTATTTCAAAACTATTTTTTCTAGTTCATATTTTGTAGTAGTCCCTTTTGAAAACTCACTAGATTCAATTAATTCCAAAGGATAATATCTATCTAATACTACCTTGTACCAAACTACAGGATGATAAGAACATTTTATTTTATCAGTAACAAACATTGTATATTCTGTTGTCAAGTTTCGCAAAAAATCGGGTTTTTCTTCTTCGTCTAAATCATCTTTTGCTACTATAACAATTTTAAAACACTCAATACCATGAATAATCTTCTTTTCATTTTTAAACTCATTAATGGTCAACCCTTTTTCATTTCTATATTTATATGGAATATTGTTATTATAAGTAGTTGTTGAATCAATTTTTGCCAAATAATGAAAAGTGTTTTTATTTTTATTAATTATTCTATAATCACCACGAATTTCATTATTTACAGTTAGATAAGATACAATTAAAGAATCCTGAAATTTATAATGAAGTAATTCATTTTCAGAAATAAATAGATTATTTGACATCATTTCAAAAAAAGGTTTCAAAGAGTCTATTTTTTGATTCATCTTTTCTACTTCAATATCCTGATTTTGTTCTTTGATTTCTTCTTTAACAGATTTCTTTAATTCAACGATAATTTTTTCATTAAAATCCTTTATTGTTTGATTTAGTAAAGTTTTATCATTGATTGTTGTTGATTTATTAAAAACAATTTCTTTTATCTCAATAGCTTTATTATTTAAAACTTCTTTTTTTACATTACAAAACAAAAAAAGGTTTGTTAATAGAAGTAAAAAAAGAAGTTTTACTATAGCTTGATTATTATATTTTTTCATATCTAAAAGTATTTCCCATAAACTTGTTCTCTTTCTCCTCCGGGAGCTGTCCATTCGTTATAACTTAATTCGACTGGTTGAAATTCGATGCCGGTACAACCGGCATCTTCAATTTCTTTTTTTAGTATTTCGGAAACAAAATATCCAACACCTCCATGTACATGTTTTAGCATAAAAAAATTTTCAGGTGTAGGATCTAATATACTTAGTCTTTCAATTTTAATAATTTCCATTTTTTCTTGAGCTTTTTCACGATATGTTAAAAATTCATTATAAGACTTTGGATTAATTCTTATATTTTCTGTCTTATAAGTAGTATCATAATCATCGCTCTTTTTTTCATAAAAAATAGAACATTCCTCAAAATTAATATATTCTAAGTTGAACTCATACATATTTAAAATCCAATAATCACTATAAATATTTTTTTTATGCAAAATATTAATGTTAAAAAATTGCATTCCTGTTTTTCTATGTTTCTCAATAATTGATTTTAATTTACTACTTAGGATAAGTTTAGTTGAAACTTGACCTCCACTTTCAATTAAATCAGCTATTTTGGAATTTTCAAAAAGTTCAATATCTAAAAGATAAGGTTTAAAATCAATTTTTTCATATTTAATTCTACCTATATATTTTGGGTCATAAATAGAAGACTTATGAATGTAATCTTTAACATAACCATTTTTTGAACCATAGTACTTTGAATTCAAAGTAAATTGTAATCTGTAAAATTTCATAAATTTAAAAGGTAATATTGTTTAAATGTACGTTTGGATTATTAATTATAGCTTGTTTACCTTGATTAATAATTTGCATTAATTGATTATAACACTGTTGCGGTGTGGCGTTTGGAAAATTATCTAAATAATCATCTAGTTTACTTTTAATTAAATTATTATAAGCCGTATGATTTGGTTGATTTCTCCAAGCTGCAACTGCCACTCCATTTAATGCTTGATCTATATGAAAACCTTGATTTGTAGTTGCTTGAGCTGCTCTTTGTACAACCTCATGGCTAATTATTTGTGAACCTCTTGGTATTATATGATGAGCTTGTCTTGGATCTCCGGGCAGTAATCCTAATGCTGTTCTAAATTTTTTACTATTATATTTTCCAAAATCGATTAAATTATTAACGGCTTTAACGGTATAGGCTAAACCATCGGCTCTTTTAGCAAACTTAACTCCAGCAGAAAACCAACCAGCTACTGGAATAGCAGATGCAAAACTTAATGTAGCATTTACGCCTTCTCCTTGTATAGTGTAAATTACACCATTAGTTAAATCTGCGACTTCACCAACAACAGGAACTAAACCTATAAGGTCTAATCCTAAATGGATCATTTCTTCTAAAGCTGCCCAATATACCTTTGCATCTTGTTGCCATTCATATAAGTTATTCCATCCTGGCTCATGAGATAATTTATATCTTGCAATAGCGCATTGGGCAGTAAAATATGCCCAAAAAACAGGACTATGCGTTTGTAAATCAACTTCTATGTATGGCTGTATTAATTGGTTATAATTTGAGTCAAAAGGTTGATTAAAATAGTTATTTTGCTTTGTAATTAAAGTTAATTTAATTAATTTTTTTGAAACTTCTTGGTCATCAGTATTTTGAGCTAAATTTATTAATTCTTGCACAAAATCTCTACTTTCTTGTGATGCATTGTTTTCCTCCAAATAGGTAATCAATTCGGGAGATTGTTGTACTATACTTAATTGTTCTTCAGTTAAATCATTCAAGAATAGCATTACATCAAGATTGGTTGACATAGCGCCTCCACCACCATTTTCACCAGGGGCAGGAGGAGCTGTTGCCAAGAATACAAATTCGTTGCTGTATGAACTCAAATCAACATCTCCTTGATTGTAAGACTCATCATACCAAACATCGATTGTTCCATTGTGAATCCAAATATGCCAAGGACCATTAATGATTTTATTGCATCTAAGTATACCGTCTTCATAATTACTAATTGACTGAAGTTCATGCTCTAAATCATAAATTTCAGCGTCACCTGTAAATGTATTTTCATCAAATGGTTTTGTATCGTCTAACGAGTTGAATTTAAGGATAAAAGATTTGTATTCTTCATTTTCATTAAACACATGAAGATTTTCTAAATATTTATCATCATAGTCGTTAAACTCATGCAGTATCTTGATACTGTATGTTTTTCTTCCATCTAAACCAATATACTCTAAGATTGAATTTAGGTCA
>JAYRXL010000011.1:0-154638 GCA_041917555.1 Flavobacterium sp.
AGGAAATTTAACGAAATAGACGAGTGCTTTTTAGGATAGCTTTTTTAAAATTTACACTTTAGAGAAGCAATCTACTTCGCCTTACATCATTGAAATAGCCCGCTATTACTTCCTATGTAAGGCTCGTATCTCACTCCTCTATAGCGTTCTGACAAAATTCTTAT
This sequence comes from Flavobacterium sp., assembly GCA_041917555.1. GTDB lineage: Bacteria > Bacteroidota > Bacteroidia > Flavobacteriales > Flavobacteriaceae > Flavobacterium. Next base: position 165 of record JAYRXL010000011.1, read on the forward strand.
GTCGAACTCACGTTACTAAGGTGTATTAATCTCTTCTTCCCAAAATTTGGAACGCCCAATACAACAACGAGGCTAAAGCACCGATAGCGGCCACAACATAGGTGCGGGCAGCCCATTTAAGGGCATCTTCGGCACCGGCATATTCTTGTTGACTTAGCATATTTTTGTTTTTAAGCCAAGCCAAAGCGCGGTTACTGGCATCGTATTCAACCGGCAAAGTAATAAAACTGAAAGCCGTTGCAACAGCCATCAAAACCAATCCGGCTATGGCTACATAAAGTCCGATACTGGCTCCTTTGGATGCAATTCCTAAAATCAAGCCCCCCATAATTAACCATTGCGACATTCCGGAAGCCACATTTACAACCGGCACCATTTTGGAACGCATTTGTAACCAACTGTAAGCGGTGGCGTGTTGTACGGCGTGTCCGCATTCGTGGGCAGCCACGGCAGCCGCAGCGGCATTGCGCTGGTTGTATACCGCTTCACTCAGGTTTACGGTTTTATTGGCCGGATTGTAGTGATCAGTGAGTTGTCCCGGAGTGGAAATGACTTTTACATCATAAATTCCGTTGTCGGCCAACATTTTTTCGGCGATTTCTGCGCCGCTCATTCCGTTTCGAAGTGCTACTTTAGAGTAGTGTTCAAATTTACTTTTCAGGCGAGCACTCACAGCCCAGCTGGCTAAAGCGATACCCCCTAAAATGATATAATACATCATCATAATGCTAAAATTTATTGCATAAAGTTACAAAAAACTAACGGCAAAATGCTTGCCAAATTGTAATACCTGTCAAAATGACAATTATCCCACCAAATTAATGATTTTTCCGGGTACAATTATCACCTTGTTTGGTTTACGCCCTTGCAATTGCTGCTGGGTGCGCTCATCGGCCATGACAATTTCTTCAATTTGCGTGACTGTTAAATCCAATGGCAACTTAATCGTAAAACGCATTTTCCCGTTGAACGAAACCGGGTATTCTTTTTCGCTTTCTACCAAGTACTTTTCTTCAAAAACCGGGAAAGCTACTTTAGAAATTCCTTCATAATCTTTCAATCCTTCGCTATTTGAATCTTTCAATTTCAAATTATACCACAATTCCTCGGCAATGTGCGGTGCATAAGGCGATATAAGAACAGCCAACGGTTCCAAAATAGCACGATGGCGGCATTTTTGTTGCGTAAGCTCATTCACACAAATCATAAATTGCGAAACCGACGTATTGAATGAAAAATTCTCGATGTCTTCGGTTACTTTTTTGATGGTCTTATGCAGGGTTTTATACATCTCGGCTGAAGGCGCATCATTGGTAATGTTTAGCCCGTTATCGTCAAAATACAAACGCCAAAGCTTTTTCAGGAACCCATACACCCCGTTAATCCCGGCGGTATTCCAAGGTTTGGCTTGCTCTAACGGACCCAAAAACATTTCGTACAAGCGCAACGTATCTGCTCCGTATTCTTCACAAATATCATCGGGGTTGACTACATTGTATTTGGATTTCGACATTTTTTCGACTTCGCGACCTACGATATATTTACCGTCTTCTAAAACAAATTCGGCCTCTTTGTAATCAGTATACAAAGGATGATTTTTAAAGGCTTGAATATCTAATTCATTGGTGATGTCATTTATTACAGATAAATCAACGTGAATTGGATGATAAGAAATTGAATATCCATAAGCTTCAATAATTTCATTGTTTTCAAATTCATCAAACTTCTTTTGAATATATCTTCTTGTTAATTCATCTAATTCTTCTAGTGATGGGTAAGTCGCTTTACTATTTTTGTCTTTAATATTTTTGGATACTAAAACTTGAAAACCTTCAAATGAATCATCAGTAATACTTCCACTAAAATTATCTTCTGGACTATCTATTTGTTTGTGAAAAGAGATATGTTGTCTGTAAACAAACGCACTCATCCCCAAAATCATCCCTTGGTTGATTAGCTTTTTAAAGGGTTCTTCTGTGGGGGCATAACCCATGTCTTTTAAAAATTTGTTCCAAAAACGCGCGTACAACAAATGGCCTGTGGCGTGTTCGCTTCCGCCTATGTATAAATCTACGTTTTCCCAATATTTTAGTGCTTCTTGGCTTGCAAATTCGGCGTTGTTATGCGCATCCATATAGCGCATCCAATACCATGAAGAACCTGCCCAACCCGGCATGGTGTTTAATTCTAACGGAAAAATAGTTTTGTTATCAATCAACTGATTACTGACTACTGCGCACTGAACACTATCCCATGCCCAATGTGTAGCGTTTCCTAAGGGTGGTTGACCGTCTTCGGTGGGAAGGTATTTTTCGACTTCCGGCAACACAATCGGCAAGTATTTTTCGTCTATCATTTGCGGCAAACCATTCACATAATACACCGGAAACGGTTCGCCCCAATAGCGTTGACGTGAAAAAACGGCATCGCGCAAGCGGTAATTTACTTTGGCTTTGCCTGCTCCTCTTTTTTCCAGTTCTTCAATTATTTTTTGCGTTCCATTTTTGTAATCGAGTCCGTTTAAGAAATCGGAATTAACCAACTCAAATCCGGTTTTTTCTGAAAAAGCCGCTTCGGAAATATCCTGATTGAAAATATTTTTAATGGGAATACCAAAGTGTTTGGCAAAAGCATAATCCCGTTCATCGCCACAAGGAACAGCCATAACAGCGCCGGTACCATAACCTGCCAATACATAATCACCAATCCAAACGGGAATAGGTTCTTGTGTAAACGGATGCTCAGCATAAGCTCCGGTAAAAACGCCTGAAATAGTTTTAACATCGGCCATACGTTCGCGTTCAGAGCGTTTGGCAGTGGCTTCAACATAGGCTTCAACTGCCGCTTTTTGTTCGGGAGTTGTAATTTTTGCCACCAACTCATGTTCCGGTGCCAATGTCATGAACGTTACGCCAAAAATGGTATCGGGGCGTGTGGTGAAAACATCTATTTTATGAGAAAGTCCGTCGACTGTACTTCGACTACGCTCAGTATAAACTGGGATGACATTAAATGACACCGAAGCACCAACACTTTTTCCAATCCAATTGCGTTGTGAATCTTTGAGCGATTCGGTCCAATCGATGGTATCTAAGCCTTGAAGCAAACGTTCCGCATAAGCCGAAATTCGCATAGACCACTGGGTCATTTTTTTACGAATAACCGGATGTCCTCCCCTTTCGGAAACTCCATTAACAATTTCATCATTCGCCAAAACGGTTCCCAAAGCGGGGCACCAGTTGACTTCGGTTTCGGCCAAATAAGTAAGGCGGTATTGAAGTAAAATACGTTGTTTTTCCTCATCCGAAAAAGAGCTCCATTCGGTTGCCGAAAAAGAGCGTATGTCTTCATCACAAGCCGCATTTACACGCTGATTTCCTTCGGTTTCAAAAATGGTTACTAAATCGTGTATAGGACGCGCTTGGTTCGCATCATAACAATAATAGGCATTGAAAAGTTGGATAAAAATCCACTGCGTCCATTTATAATAATCGGGATTGGATGTTCGCACTTCGCGATCCCAGTCGAATGAAAAACCGATTTTATCCAATTGTTCCCGGTAGCGCGCGATATTTTCGCGGGTGGTTTTTTCGGGGTGTTGGCCGGTTTGAATAGCGTATTGCTCCGCCGGGAGCCCAAACGAATCATAGCCTTGCGGATGCAAAACATTGTGCCCCTTATGTCGTTTAAACCGTGCTACAATATCGGAAGCGATATAGCCCAGCGGGTGTCCTACGTGGAGGCCGGCTCCCGAAGGATACGGAAACATGTCCAAAACATAATATTTTGGTTTATCGGAGGTGGTTTCGGCTGCAAATGTTTTGTTTTCAGCCCAATATTGTTGCCATTTGGCTTCGATTTCGTTATGGAAATACTTCATTTATGTATTTTGTTTAGCTATTCTTTGGCGTAAAATAGGTTTCCTTTCTTACTATAATAAATACGGATAAACGGGTTTTAATTCATTTGACCAAATTTATTTTGCATGTTGGTTGCCCAAAATTTGCTGCGAATTTACAGTTAAAGGCGCTATATGGGCAAGTATTTTAATTATTTCTTTTCCGAAGCCGTTCGTTTTTTAAAGTCTTCGGCAGAAACCTTTTCCGTTTTCCCATTGGATTCATAATAATACTCAACCAGAGTCTTGCCGGTAATTTTGTCGGTTATAATTTTTTCGCCGTGAAGTTTATTGTTTCTAAAATTCGATTCTATCGTGGTATTTGCTGTGGTTTGGTATATGTATTTAATTTGGTTTCCGTTTTCATCGTAGTGCGTTTCAGATGCTACATATAGTTTGCCGTCTTTTAGACTAATGTTTTTGTGGATTCCGATTTGCTTTTGATTGGCATTACGTTTGTTTTCGTGGTATAGTTTCCCGTTTTCATCATAAAAGGTTTGGTACATAAAGCCATAGGAATCTTTTTGGTAAACACAAAAGATTGTCCCATCAGGGTAATAACGCGTTTCTTTGATGAGTTGGTCGTTTTCCATTAGCGTTTCGCTACTCATTTTACCGGTATCTATATTGTATTTTACGGATAACCCGTTGCGTTTGTTGTTTTTGTAATTGTCGGAAGCGCTCAGCTTGCCGTTCTCGTACAGGTTATAAACACCGTTAAGTTGATCGTTAGCATAATTTTTTTCTTCCAGTAATGTGCCTTTGGAATCGAATTGTTTCCAGGTTCCGACTTTGTTACCAAAATCATCGTAATTTTCTTCTCGGAGTAATTGTTTTTCTGGACCATAAAAGCGATGCATACCAACTTTTTTGTCGTTTTTAAAGGTAAAGGAATTACCTACTGTGCCATCCAGATTATAGTAAAAGATTGTACCTTCTATTTTCCCGTAACTAAAAGGAGTTTTGCAAACCAGTTTGCCATCTTTAGGTGAATACGTATTCATTTCGCCATGAACTGTTTTACGGTTCATGATGAAATACTCCTGCACTAAAATTTCATTGTAAAAGTAGCGCACAGTACCTTTTTGACCATCGGGAGGTAAAAGTGAGTATTTAGACACTGTTTCCTGGTATTTTAACTCACCCAATAATTGTCCATTCATGTAATTCCCTTCCAAATAAGGTGTTGAAGCGTCTTCTTCGTAGCGACGTTTTTTTAAAATAAACAATTTGCGTTTGCCGTGCCGAAGATTATCTTTATAATTGGTCTCCAAAACAAGTTCATGATTTTGGTCATAAAGTTTAGTATTTCCATTGGCTTTACCATGGGTAAATTCGATTTCTTGAAAAACAGTTCCGTCGGGATAATAAAAAGTGAATGTGCCTTCTAAAACATCTTTAACATAGTTAGCCGTAAAAAAAAGCGTTTCTTCTACTTGCGCCCTAACTGTAGTTATTTTTCCATTTTTTTGGACGGTATACTTGATTTCAGAGATTAATCCTTCCCACTCCTGGCGACGATTTTCTTTTGTAATGACAACAAACTCATTTTCGTTTTTGAGAGGTAAAACCTTACTGTTCCCCGATTTTTTAATGTCTGAAAAGCGCGAGGGTAAATCGGACGGATTGATTTCGTAGCGCACAAAGTGAAACTGATCAAAGATATCATCATCCGGCAGCGATAAAATCGGTTTTTGACCGTAACCTATAAACTCAGGATCGCTATAGTAGGAATTGGTTTGTGCTACCAACATGTTGATTCCCAAAAAAAACAATAGTAAAATACAATATTTTAATCGGCTCATCATAACTTTAATTTTTATAAAAGACTTTACCATTGGGAGCCGCATAGCCCATTAGATTTCCTTCTTTGTCGGTGAGTTTAAATACAATCACCGATTTTATTGTTCCTTCAAAAGGATAACTTGAATACCCTTTTTTGGGAAAGTCACTATATACTTCGGAAACCTGAAATTCAAAAGGTAATGGAACAACCTCCAGGCAATTTTCCTTAGTTAGGTAAACAACGGTGTACTTCCCGTCTTTGAGGGCATTAATACTACTTGTCGAATAACCCGGATTGAAATCATTAAATTCTGAAGGAAGCAAAACTTCTCCGGTGGCCAATACTAAACCGTACTTTTTACCGATACGGGTTTTGAAAGCACCGCCACTATTGGTATGCAAGGTTTTTATTAATGCAATTTCATCATGAATAATGGGTAGGTAAACACCTGTTGAAGGTGTGAAAAATCCATACTTCATAATCCCTTCTTTGTTTTTGTTTCCTACTATAAATAAGGACTCATAATTTTCTGTTGAACGATTCAAGGTATAAATGTGTTTTGAAATGGAGTCAAATACAATCGTTTTTTGGGAAGAATACGGAAAAATCATGGTTGTTTTTCCTTTTTGGGAATAACGGATATAATTTTGCTGCGTAATGAGCGTATCGTTGCTTTTTAACGAGCTGTAATTGGGCACGATTTCAAGTCCGGCAACCGCTTTTAACCCTTTTACCTCACGGGTTTGCTTGTTATTTGATTGATAACTAATATATGAGTCGATAAAAACAGCACCCTTTTCTTGTCGAAAACTTAGGCTTTTCCGAACAGGCTCCTGGGGCAATTTCACAGGGCCATCCGAAGCATTTGGATCGACAGTTATACTTCGTTCTTCCACAACTTCATCACCCCCTTCTTTTACTGCAACGGCTACTTCAGTATCATCAGAACGATACGTTCCTGTTCCGTAAGAACTTTCGCCTGTTTGGTTGTACTTCCTTTTTTCACGGGCTTTTCGAGCAAAAAGTGTAGCATATTCTGTAATGGTAAGAAGTTGAATTTTTGCCGGAATTTTCTCCGGGAGTTTTGTTAAATCCCATGCTTCGGATACCAAGGGAGAATCTGCTTTTTCTCGAACCAAAAACACACTACTGTTGGGCGAATTAATACCTTTAGCAAATTGCACCGAGTAATAGTGTTCGTATAACCACAAGGCTACTTCTCCTTTTTTCCGATCCAATAAAAAAACACTCATAGTGTTATCCTCGTGATGGGCTATATAAAACGAATACGGCCCCATATTGCCTCTAAATGAAAGATCAACTACAGGTTTTTTCAACACGTCTTCCCCATGTTCATTCCATATTCCGGCGCTTTTTTTACCCTTAAAAACAAATAAATTATCTTCTGAGTAAATAGAATTGTATTGGGGTTCCATGAGAAGCTTCCCGTCTAATAGCAATCCTAACAAATTGTTTTTTTTTGTAATTATAACGCGCTGGTTTTCCATAAATTCGAGTTTATCGTATTGGGGTTCAATAAGTATATTACCCGAATAGTCGCAAACACCCCACTTAGAACCGTCTCGAAACGGAATAGCAACTTGTTGTGAAAAACAAAGCTGCGCGAGAAAGCCCAGAAAAATCAGAAAAAAACGTATCCTCATATTTTTATAAAACACATTGACTTCAAAAATACAGTATTATTTGTACTAATTTGAAAACTTCGTGCGTTATTGTGAAGGTGTAACCAAATTTCTTTTTTATTTTTACCGCATAAATAACAAACTATGGCATCATCTTTTGAAAAGTTTCAAAAACGCAGGGTAATCACATCGTATGTATCGGTGGTTGTGAGTGTGTTTTTGGTATTATTCTTATTAGGATTATTGGGACTCTTTGTGATAAACTCCAAACGCTTATCAGAAAATTTCAAAGAAAGCATCCCCATGATGGTTTTTTTCAAAAACGAGGCCAACGACAGTGTTTTCAAAGCTTTTGAAGCTGATATGAAAGCCTCTAAATTTGCCAAAAGTTTTAAATTTGTATCCAAAGAACAAGCTGCCAAAGAACACGAAAAAGAACTTGGCGAAAACTTTGTAGAATACTTGGGTGTTAATCCGCTTTTTAACTCGTATGATGTGTATTTAAAAGCCGATTATGTGACCAATCCCGGCTTTTCCAAAGCCGAAGCACAAATTCGTTCGAATCCAATGGTGGCCGATGTGGCTTACGCTAGACAGATGATTACCGTGGTTAACGACAACATCCGCAATGTTACTTTTTGGGTATTGATTATCAGTGGTATTTTTACCGTAATTTCCTTTTTGCTCATCAACAGTTCCTTGCGTTTATCGGTTTATGCTAACCGATTTATCATCAAAACCATGCAAATGGTTGGTGCTACCAAAGCCTTTATTCGCAAGCCTTTTATACGCCGAAGCATATTGTTAGGCGTGATAGGATCAGTATTAGCGGTACTGGTTTTGGTGGGTATTTTGTTTTATGTGGATGTAAATTATCCCGACTTAGCCATTTTTACCGACGTAGGCTTAACGGTAGCGATATTGGGCGTTGTTTTGCTCCTCGGAATATTGATTACTTGGGTAAGCACCTATTTTGCCACACAGCGCTTTTTGAATTTACGCACCGACGATTTGTATTAATATATTCGTATTTCTCATGAAAGAACAAGAAAATAAAAACGGCTTTTTGTTTGAAAGCATTAATTATAAAATTTTAATCATCGGTTTAGCCGTTATCGCTCTTGGTTTTATACTGATGAGTGGCGGAGGAAGCGAAGATCCTAAGGTTTTTAACGAAGAAGCTCTTTTTAGCTTCCGTCGAATCCGACTTGCTCCCGGGGTTGTTCTTTTGGGTTTTGCCATTACTGTGTATTCCATTTTCAAAAACCCGGAGTCGAAACCTAAAAATTAGATTCTCAACCCCACATTCATGGATTTACTAAGAGCGCTTCTTATTGCCCTTGTTGAGGGATTAACCGAGTATTTACCGGTCTCTTCAACAGCCCATATGATTTTTACCAGTTCTTTTTTTGGAATACAAAACGAAGATTTTGTAAAACTCTTTCAGGTTTCCATACAATTTGGCGCCATATTGGCCGTAGTGGTTTTGTATTGGAAAAAGTTTTTCGATTTTAATCGCATGCAATTTTATGTGAAATTAGCCTTGGCCGTTGTGCCGGCTTTGGTTTTGGGTAAGTTGTTTGATGAAAAAATTGAAGCTGTTCTGGAAAAACCGGTGCCTATTGCCATAGTGCTCATTCTGGGTGGAATTGTGTTACTTTTTATCGATTCGCGGTTTCAAAATCCCACTATTGCCTCTGAAGAAGCGTTGTCGCCCAAAAAAGCCATAGCAATTGGTTTTTGGCAATGTTTGGCCATGATGCCCGGTGTGAGTCGTTCAGCAGCTTCCATTATCGGTGGAATGCAACAAGGTTTAACCCGTGCCGCTGCAGCCGAGTTTTCATTCTTTTTGGCGGTACCCACTATGCTCGCTGTAACCTGCTATTCGGTGTTTCTTAAAACCTATGAACAAAGTCATCTCAAAGGGTATGAATTACTTACCCAAAACAGCGAAAACCTCAAGTTGTTCCTTATCGGAAATGTAGTTGCATTTATCGTAGCCATTGCAGCCATTAAACTTTTTATTGGTGTTATCAAAAAATACGGATTTAAACCGTGGGGATATTACCGCATTATAGCGGGTATTCTTTTGCTAATTTATTTTTGGAAATGAAAACAGCCGAGGATTACACCAATGGTCAGGTATTACTCATCGACAAACCGCTTACATGGAGCTCCTTCCAAGCTGTCAATAAAGTAAAATATGCCCTTAAACGCCAATTTGGTTTTTCAAAGAAATTTAAAATTGGTCATGCCGGCACACTAGATCCGTTGGCGACCGGATTACTGATAATTTGCACCGGAAAATTCACCAAAAAAATTGCCGAAATTCAAGGGCAAACGAAAGAATATACCGGCACTTTTTTTCTGGGTGAAACAACGCCTTCATATGACAAAGAAACCCAACCGAATGCAACGTTCCCAACGGCACATATCACCGAAGCCTTACTCAATAATGTTGTAGCCCAACTCACCGGTGAAATTGATCAGGTTCCTCCGGTATTTTCGGCAGTAAAAAAGGACGGAAAACGCTTGTACGAACACGCACGAGCCGGTGAATCGGTTGAAATCGAATCCCGTAAAGTAACTGTATACGAATTTGAACTCACGCGCATTGCGCTTCCGGAAGTTGATTTTCGGATTTCGTGCAGCAAAGGCACTTATATCCGTTCTATTGCCAACGATTTTGGAAAATTAGCCGCGTCCGGCGCCTATTTGGCCGCTTTGCGACGCACAAAAATTGGCTCCTTTTCGGTTGATGATGCGATTACCCCCTTAGCTTTTGAAGCGCAACTGTAAAATAACTTTAAAGGCTTCCAAAAAAGGAAAGTCCGACAATTGTAGCCATTCAGGGCATTGAGCAATTACTGTAACAACGCCAATACTTCCTCCTGAATTTGCACTCCTTTATCCTGCAAATACCATTTTTGCAGTTCAGTTTTGGCGGTTTCATCAACCACTCCATGGGTATTTTTATAATCGAGTATAAGCTGTTTAGCTCCTTGCGGACGAGGGCCAAAATGACCTACTACTGTTCCGGTTGCTTTTGCTACCACAATCAATTTAGGAATGGAGCGCGTGCCATTAGTAAGGTATTGATCCATTAAATTGGGGTTATCGTCGCGAAGCACAAACCGCAACTCAATTCTGTTCGATGCCTCGGCCATTTTATGCAAAACCGGAACAATTTGAGCGGCGTCGCCACACCATCCTTCGGTGAGAACCACCCACAGGTAGTCTTTGTCCAGTTGCTGTATTTTTTCGAGTGTGGCCTCGGTTAATGTCGTTGTTTTGTCCAACCGGTGCATGCGCGCTTGGTTAAGTTGTGTATAGTGAAGCAAGGCCTCGCTTTGTTCGTGTCCGGTTACCTCTCCGGCTTCATACCTTGCGGTTACCAGTGCACGGTATTCGTTATAGGTAAAACTGTTTTGTAGGCTTTGAAGTAATGTAGCATCCATGAGATTTGTTTTATGGTGTAAAAGTAGCACAATCGAGCCACAACAAATGTAACTTACATAACATAACGTGAGTTCGCTATACGAATGCTGATTTTAGTAGCCTATCGAACTCCCATTAATACAATAGTTGCTTGTTGGGGCGGCAATTCCGGCCATTCGCTACTACGCCTTGTACTAAAACCGGTTTTGCCACACCGGCCTTCCGGCTTCGCTTGTCGCCGTTGCCCGTTGGCGCAACATGGCTTTAGTACTGCGGGGTAACCGCTGCTGTCCGGGCCGCAAAGCAGCCGCGACGGCCGTGAAAAGCCCGTAACACAAAACCGCTTGGTTTTGCAGCTCCTAAACGGCGCCCAACGGAAGCCCGTTTGAGGCGCTTGTCAAAACGGCGGGGCTTGTGGCGGACTTGCAACAAACGGCGCGATACAGCTGCCCAAAAAAAGGCAGTAAAAAATAGAATCGTCATTTTTATACATACAGAATATGTCTATATTTGCAATGCAAATTGGCCTTTTTATGAAATACAAACGAATACTGCTGAAACTGAGTGGTGAAGCCCTGATGGGAGAACGACAATATGGGATTGATCCTAAAGTACTGGCCGAATATGCCGATGAAATAAAACAGGTACACGACAAAGGTGTGGAAATTGCCATTGTGATTGGTGGCGGCAACATTTTTAGAGGTGTGGCAGGTGCGAGCAACGGCATGGACCGTGTGCAGGGCGATTATATGGGAATGTTAGCCACGGTTATAAACGGCATGGCTTTGCAAGGTGCATTGGAAGACAAAGGAATGCTTACCCGATTGCAAACGGCCCTAAAAATTGAAGCGATTGCCGAACCTTATATTAAACGACGTGCGGTGCGGCATTTGGAAAAAGGGCGTATTGTGATTTTTGGAGCCGGAACCGGTAACCCTTATTTTACTACCGATACGGCAGCTGTATTGCGCGGTGTTGAAGTACACGCCGATGTTATTTTGAAAGGTACGCGTGTGGATGGAGTGTATACTGCCGATCCCGAAAAAGACAAAACCGCCGTTAAATTTGATTATATTTCGTTTGAAGACGTGTTAAAAAAAGGACTCAACGTAATGGACACAACCGCCTTTACCTTGAGCCAGGAAAATAAACTGCCGATTGTGGTTTTTGACATGAATAAAAAAGGGAATTTACTCAAAATTTGCGAAGGCGAAAACGTAGGAACAATAGTAAACATATAAGTTTATCGTTTAGGGTTTGTCGTTTATTGTTGACTATAAACCCTAAACCACAAACTATAAACATAAAAGAACATGGAAGAAATAGAATTCATCATTGATGAAACCAAAGAAGCGATGAATGCTTCGGTGGGGCATTTGGAAAAATCGTTTTTAAACATTCGTGCCGGCAAAGCGTCGCCGCAAATGTTGGGTAGTGTATTTGTGGATTATTATGGTTCGCAAACGCCACTTGCTCAAATAGCAAACATCAACGTGCCGGATGCGCGTACCTTGACGATTCAGCCGTATGAAAAAAGTATGCTTTCGGTAATTGAAAAGGCTATAATTGTGGCCAATATTGGTTTTAACCCGATGAATAACGGGGATGTAATTATTATTAGTGTGCCGCCTCTAACGGAAGAGCGTCGTCGTGATTTGGTAAAGCAAGCCAAACACGAAGCCGAAGAAGCCAAGATTGGGGTGCGTAACCACCGTAAAGAAGCCAACACCGACATTAAAAAGTTGGAAAAAGAAGGGGTTTCGGAAGATTTGTGTAAAAAAGCCGAAGAGGATGTGCAAAAATTAACCGACAACTACATCAAAAAAATTGAAGAACATTTGGCTTTGAAGGAAGCTGAGATTATGAAAGTGTAAGTTTATATTAACGTGTGTTTATACGAAATCCATTCCGCATAGCGGAATGGATTTTTTATTGGTGTTTTGGATTATATAAAAATGAATATGATAAATATACATGAGTTCAATTGACAGGTAAATTTATAGCTCAACTTTTTGGGTTTATAGCTGTTAATAACGCTTTTTATAACTAATCTATTCGTTCGCGCGGATGGATTTTTTATCCTTAATTTTGTAAGGAACGTTAATGCCACCTCATGCGCCTGTTTTTAATAGCCTTTTTGTTTTGCGTAACTGTTACTGCCCAAAAGAAGTACCAAGGTCAAGTAGTCGATTTTGACACTTCGGTTCCTATAGCATTTGCTAAAATTACACACGAAGGAGCGGTGTGGACAGCCGATTGGGAAGGGCGTTTTGAAATTACCATAACGCAAGAAAAAAAACCCGTTCAATTCAGCTACAAGGGTTACTTTATCAATAATTTTTACTTGCCCGAAAAGCCCGGTTTTTTATATATCAAATTAATAACTGATAATTCGCAACACGATGCCGAGGTGTATTCGGAACAAAAAGTAAACGATATTATTAAAACCGTTATTGAGCGAAAAAAATACACAAATCCGGATAAGGCGCTTAAAAGCTACGAATACCGTAATTATGAAAAAGTAATAGTCTCGGCCAATCCGGAAGCCATCAGTAGCAAAATTGACACAATTGTTACCAAAACCATTTTTGGTAAAACCCTATACAAACCGGATTCTACCAATTACAAGTTCAAAAAGTTTGTCGAAAAACAACACATTTACCAAACCGAAAAAGTAAATCTGATTCAACATAACGAAAAAGGGAATAAAGAAACCATTATAGCCTCTCGTATGGCCGGATTTAAACAGCCTTTGTATGAATACCTCGGATTACAATTGGTTTCTTATTCTATTTATGAAAATCCGTTTACCATTTTGGAAATACCGGTTCATAATCCTATCTCCAATTTTGGACGAAAGTTGTATACCTACCGTCTTTTGGACACACTCAAAGTGGATAATCGAACTGTTTATAGGGTATATTTTCAACCCAAAAAACTCAAATCGAGCAGTTTACGCGGTCTTTTGTATGTGGATGCTGAAACGTATGGAATTGCCAAAGCATTTTATAAAATTTACGGGTTGATTACCATTAACGCAACCTACACCTTTGATTATAAAAGTGATACCAAGATTTGGTTTCCCAAAAAAAGAAAATTTGAAGTGGTTAAAGGTGAAAATTCCCAAGATTTAAAAATTTTTGGCGGCACAATCCGCTTTGACAACATACCGGGGCAGCGCATAAAAAATGATGCTTCAGACCAAACCTATGTGTTGATTGAATCCACTCCCTACGATTTTAAATTCAATACTCCCACGGTTATAAATCAGCCTAAAATTAAAATAGAAGTACCTCACGAAAGTTTAAAGCAGGATGAAAAATTTTGGAGCCGGTTCAGCAGAGATTCTACCGATGTCCGCAGGTTAAATACCTACACTGCCTTAGACAGTTTATCGGAATCCGAAAAAATTGAAAAGAAGATTTTTTTCGGAAAAAAAATCATCAACGGTTATTTGCCCGTTTCCCTATTGGATATTGATTTACGAAGTCTGATTAAGTTTAATAATTATGAAGGTTTCCGTTTAGGTTTGGGTGTAATAACCAATTCGAAACTCTCGGAACGTTATAAATTGGGTGCTTATATTGCCTATGGTCTTAAGGATGATAAACTCAAATTTGGCGTCACACCCTCCTATCAAATAGACAAAAAAACCAATACTTGGTTAAATGTTTCTTATGTTGACGATGTTAGTGAGATAGGTCAAATTCAATTTGCTACGCAAAATAAACGATTCCGAATTTATGATCCTCGTCCCATCAACGTATCTACTTTTTACGAAAATAAAGCAACTGCGGCTTGGATTGAAAGTAAGTACATACCAAAAACAGATGTTTATTTGGGCGTAACTCGCTCCGAAATTGTGCCTTTGTTCGAGTATCTTTTTTTGGCAAATGATAAAGTTTATTCGGGTTTCAAGGTATCCACAGCAACTGTAGCCGTGCAATGGAACCCCTTTAGTGGTTATATGCAAACCCCTACAGGCCGAATTGAAATTGAAAAAAGATATCCAAAATTTTCATGCCAAATCACACAATCTGTTCCCGGTTTTTTTGACAGCGATTTGGGTTTTACCAAATTTGACTTCCGAACGGAATACGATATCCCGTATCTATCGGGGCAAAAAACTTCGTTTGTATTGCAATCGGGTATCAGTAACGGCGAAATTCCTTTAACCCATTTATACAGTATTGCGCCGAACAATCTGGATCGTGAAACGCTTTTAAAACGTATCACATTTGCCGGCAAAAACAGCTTTGAAACCATGTACTACAATGAGTTTTTCTCAAGCGATTACTTTATGTTGCAAGTCCGACATACCTTCAACAAAATCAAGTTAGGGTATAAAATAAATCCGGTTGTATCAGTGGTTAGTCGCACCGCTTTTGGCAGCCTAAAAAATCCGGAGCAACATGAACTGTTTTATTTTAAGACACTGGAAAAAGGATTTTTTGAAAGTGGTATTGAAGTAAACAAACTCATTTGGGGATTTGGGCTAAATATGTTTTACCGCTATGGCCCAAACGGCTTACCTCGATTTGAAGATAATATATCGCTTAAAATTTCGTATCACTTGGATTTAGGCTTTTAACGCCGGTTTAATAATAAGTGCAGACGGTGCGTTGCCAAGCCAAACTTTTTGCGAATCAATGAGGTTTTTCCATCCTTCTAAACTCACCAACATCAAGTCTTGTTGAGCAAAGAAACCGGCTTTCATGTCGCTTTCATCGATGATACTAACGTTATCAGAATAAACTTTTTGAAGTGACTTTACTAAAGTTATGGCTTTCGATTCTTCGTTAAATTTTTGACTTACGCGCACAAAAGTAACCTTAGAGTTGCCGTTAAAAATGAGTTTTTGAGCATATTCGACCAATACCTCATCGTCTTCATTCAGGAGAATTACAAAAACCGATTCAACCTGGGTTAACTCTTTATCAACTAAAATCCCAAGCGGATTTCTGCATTTCGAAATAATTAAGTGCGTTCGGTCATCAAAAGGCGAGTTATCAAAAAGGCCTTCTTTTCCGGTAAATTTATCCAACAAACGATCCGGATTAATGATACGTGTAGTAAACCCGAGTACTCTCCCTAAAAGCGAGCCTTCAAAAATTGATTTTCCAAGCCCCACCAAAACCAAATCATAGTCGCCTTGAGAAGCTATATCAGCAATATCCGTTTCAATATCGCCGGTGGCCTTGAAAAAAGTATCTATTTCCTGACCTAAAGTTTTAGCTTCTTTAATAATGGGTTTGAAAATTTCTTTCTCTTTTTCCTCCAAATTAAACCCGTGCATTTCATCACTTAGCGAAAGATGAAGTGCGGTTACTTTAGCATTTTCTTTTTGCTTTTGTGTAAAACTATTTGCCAAACGCAAGAGCGATTTTCCCTTTTCATTATTACCAAATGAAATCAGGATTTTAAATTTCCCGGCCTCTGTTTCTTGTGGTAAAATGGTTCCTTTTGTTTTAAAAACAAATTGAATTAAATCCAACGCCGGTCCAGTCATAAAAGTGGTAACCAAAGCCATAATTACCATCATGGTGAAAATTTCGGGAGTTAATACTCCTAATTCATAGCCTATATTTAACACCACTAATTCCATCAAACCGCGCGTATTCATTAAGGCGCCAATAGTTAGACTGTCTTTCCAATTTTGTCCGACAAACCTGGCTGTTAATGCACTTCCCAAAAATTTTCCCACTACGGCAACCAAAATGATATAACCGGTAATTTTCCATAAGTAAGCATCATTTATGAGTCCGATTTCTGTGCGAAGCCCCGTAAATACAAAAAATAACGGCAACAATAAAATCAAAGCTACATCTTCTACTTTCTCAATAAAAATGGTGCGAAATTTTGGATTATCCGGCATGATTGCTCCTGTCATAAAAGCCCCAAAAAGGGCATGAATTCCGATAACTTCGGTTAAATAAGAAGACACAATCAGCGTAAGTAAAAATATAGCAACCACCGGTTTACTAAGGTTTTCGCGCTTTGCATATAAATCGCCTACTTTTCGCAAAAAAGGTTTTACAACAAAAAGCATCATCAAAACATAAACTGTGGCTAATGCAATAATGTAGAGCGAACTGGCAAAAGTTCCGGCTTTTACAATTGCTATAACCGCTGCCAAAAGGCACCAAGCCGTGATATCATCGGCGGCGGCACACGTAATTACAATAGTACCCAATCGGGATTTGTGTAACCCTCTTTCTTGTACAATACGAGCTAATACCGGAAATGCTGTAATACTCATCGCGATTCCCATAAAAAGGCTGAACGATAAAAATTCGACTCCGGGTGGTGCAAAACGATGGTAAATAAAATAGGCTAAAGCAATACCCAGCGCAAACGGAATGACGATACTGGCGTGACTAATTACCACGGCGTCATTTGCTTTGTTTTTGAGCACTTTTAAATCCAATTCCATTCCGATAACGTACATAAACAGAATCAGACCTATCTGACTTAAAAACTGGAGATTCCCTAATGATTCTGGGGGAAATAACAGTGCTGAATATTCCGGTAAATAATACCCAACCACAGAAGGACCTAAAAAAATACCGGCCAAAATTTCACCAATTACCGAGGGCTGTCCAATTTTTCGGAATATCCAACCAAAAAAACGAGCCACGATGATAATGGTGATAATTTGCAATAAAAGTATGGCTAACGGGTGCTTCAGGTTGTGAATAAGAGAAGCCAAAAACTGGTTAAACAAACTATCGCCAGAAGACTTGGCAATTATATTTCTTCCGGCTTCCAAGGCCTTACCTTTGGATACAATCCAAAACATCAGGCTTATAAAACCTCCCGTAATTCCTAAATAGAAAATTGCGTTTTTGAGGTTTTTCATATCCGGTTAATGATTAGATTTTGTGATACAAATATGGGAAAAACTTCTACAATAATAGGTTCTAAAAACACATTATTTTTTTTCTTATCAAAAACCGTACAATTTCTTAAAAAAACAAAAGAAAACATTGCACTTTCTCTTTTGTTTTAGCTTGATTTAATTACCTTTGCACCCTCTTTTAAAGCAAATTAACTGCTTAACTTGTTTTTACTGTAAAATCACTTGGGATTATAACCGGTAAAAACCGAAATTGTATGTAATGAAAAAAATGTTAGGCATCGGATTTTGGGAGCTCGTAGCTCGGGTTATTCTCAGAAACCGAATTACCATAATCGGGATTATTATTCTGTTAACGGTACTTATGGTATCGCAATGGAAATACATTCATTTTACGTATGCTGAGGCTAATCTGATACCTTCCGATGACAAGGTAAATGTAGAATATGATCGTTTTTTGGATGTTTTTGGGGAAGAAGGCAACCTGATTATCGTGGGAACTAAAGACCCAAAATTGTTTACTCCAACGGTTTTTAAAGCCTATTCCGAATTAATGCAGCAGATAAGCAAGGACAAAGAAATCGAGCTTGTTTTATCGGTTGACAATTTGAAAGTGCTTGCCAAAAATGACAGTTTGAGCAAATTAGACCTCAAACCTTTGGTTAATCCCCAAAAAATAAGCGATCCGGAATACCTAAAAGAAGTTCAACGCCAACTTGTAAACCGACTCCCTTTTTACAGCGGACTTTTGTACAGCAAAAAAAAGGATGCTATCCGTTCGGCCATTTATTTGGATAAAAAAATTGTCAACACCAAAGCCCGTAAAGAGTATATCTTAAATGACTTCAACAAAAAAATAGACGCATTCTACAAAAAGACCGGGGTTCAATTACGGGTTTCGGGTATGCCCTACATTCGTACCCTAAATGCGAAAACCATTGTTGACGAAATTGGCTTGTTTATCGGAGCTGCTTTAGCGATAACTTCGCTTATCTTTTTCTTCTTTTTCCGTTCCTTCCGCGCCACACTCATCTCAATGATCATTGTAATCATCGGTGTTATTTGGTCATTCGGAATTATGGGAGGAATGAACTACGAAATTACGGTTCTCACTGCTTTGGTACCAACACTGGTAATTGTGATTGGGATACCGAATTGTATTTTCTTCATCAACAAATACCATCAGGAGTTTTATAAACATGCCAATAAAGCCAAAGCTTTACAGCGTGTAATCACAAAAACCGGTACGGCTACTTTGATGACAAACATAACAACAGCTGTTGGTTTTGCTACTTTTATCGCCACAAACAATGTTCTTTTGCGTGAATTTGGGGTTTTAACAACTATTAATATTGTTGCAGTTTATTTATTGAGCTTGCTGTTAATTCCGATATTTTTTAGTTATATCCCAACACCTATCCCAAGACATTTAGGCCATTTGGAACGCGAATACCTTACTTCGTTTTTCCGTTGGATTATCAATACGGTAAAATACAATCGGGTTGGCGTGTACATAACCGCATTGTGCTTATTAATTTTTGGTATTATCGGAATTTATAAAATACGCATTTCGGGAAGTCTTATCGAAGACATGCCTAAAAAAACTGCCTTTTTTGAAGATATTCGTTTTTTTGAAAATGAGTTTGATGGTGTGATGCCACTCGAAATAATGATTAATACCAAAAAGAAAAACGGAGCCCTTCGCGCTACCAACTTACGGCGGATTGAAGATTTGGAAGAAACCATAGGCGAAATACCCGATTTATCCAAACCGCTTTCAATAGTTAGTGTCGCAAAATATGCCAAACAGGCTTATTACAATGGCAATCCCGAATTTTATGCGTTGCCAACATCACAAGAAGAATCATTCATCGGAATCTATATTAAAAATTCTGCCAAAGGCGCCGGTGAAGATTTGTTTAAAAGTTACCTCAACAAAGACCGAAGTATTGCTCGAATTACCACTTTCATTAAAGATGAAAATGGTGAAAGAATGGAAGCCGTTGAAAAACAATTACGCCAAAAAACCGATAAAATTTTCCCTAAAGAACGTTATGAGGTAATCATTACCGGTAGGGCTTCCGTTTTTCAAAAAGGAACACAATACCTGTTGGATAACCTGCTTTCATCTTTGCTTTTCGCTTTTTTACTCACAGGCGGATTGGTTGCCATTATGTTCCGATCCTTCAAAATGGTTTTGGTTTCTATAATTCCAAATCTTTTGCCTTTGTTAATGACTGCGGGCTTAATGGGCTTTTTAGACATCCCTTTAAAACCGTCTACACTTTTGGTTTTCGGGATTGCATTTGGAATGTCGGTAGATGATACGCTTCGCTTTTTGGCACAATACCGTTTGGAATTGGCGCGCAATGATTGGAAGATTAAAAAATCTGTTTTTGCCACCTTTGACGATGCCGGAATCAGTATGTTTTACACCTCCATCGTCTTGTTTTTCGGGTTTTCGGTATTTATGCTTTCGAGCTTTGGCGGAACGGTTGCCTTGGGTGGTTTGGTTTCAATAACACTTTGTTTTGGGATGTTGTCTAATTTGGTATTGTTGCCTTCGTTAGTACTTTCGCTCAATAAAACCATTGCCAACAAACAAGAATTTATTGAACCTATCATTGATATTCTTGAACCTGAAGACGAAGCTTTAGATGAGCTTGAAAAAAACGATAAATAATTATATTTGTATTTGATAACGTTACAGAAAATGAAGTATACAAAAATTAAATCCCTTCTGGAAAGTGAAACAGCCAACATTGAAGTTGGTGTGAGAGGTTGGGTACGTACATTCCGAAATAATCAGTTTATCGCGCTGAACGATGGTTCAACGCTTCACAATATTCAATGTGTGGTAGATTTCGAAAACACACCCGAAGCTACATTAAAACGCATTACAACCAGTGCTGCGCTTCAAATTGAAGGCGTTTTGGTTGAAAGTCAAGGAAGTGGTCAGAAGTATGAAATTCAGGTGAAAAAACTTGAAGTTTTGGGCGATTCTGATGCCGAAGTATACCCGATACAACCCAAAAAACACTCACTCGAATTCTTGCGTAACAATGCGCACCTTCGGGTACGAACCAATACGTTTAGTGCGGTTATGCGTGTGCGTTCGGTTTTAGCTTATGCCGTACACAAGTACTTTAATGACAAAGGATTTTTCTATTTTAATGCTCCCATTATCACCGGCAGCGATGCCGAAGGAGCCGGAGAGATGTTTCGTGTAACAGCTTTACCTTTTGACGGCACGCCAAGAACCGAAGAGGGACAGGTGAATTACAAAGAAGATTTTTTTGGTCGAGAAACCAATCTCACCGTTTCAGGTCAATTGGAGGCTGAAACCTATGCTATGGCTTTAGGTCAAGTATACACTTTTGGACCTACTTTCAGAGCTGAGAACTCAAATACTTCACGCCACTTAGCCGAATTTTGGATGATTGAGCCGGAAGTTGCTTTTAACGATTTGAATGACAATATGGATTTAGCCGAAGACTTTATCCAATATGTGATTAAATATGCAACCGAGCATTGTGCAGACGATTTAGCTTTTTTACAACAACGCTTACTCGATGAAGAAAAAAACAAACCGCAGGCAGAACGCAGTCCGATGCCATTATTGGAAAAACTGAATTTTGTTTTGGAAAACAATTTCAAACGGGTTTCGTATACCGAAGCCATTGATATTTTGAAAAATTCCAAACCCAATAAAAATAAAAAGTTTGAATACCTTATTGAAGAATGGGGTGCCGATTTACAAAGTGAGCACGAACGGTATTTGGTTGAAAAACATTTTAATTGTCCGGTAATTTTATACGATTATCCGGCTAAAATAAAAGCGTTCTACATGCGTTTGAATGAAGACGGAAAAACCGTTCGGGCGATGGATATCCTATTCCCGGGGATTGGCGAAATTGTTGGCGGTTCACAACGTGAAGAGCGTTATGATGTACTGTTGCAAAAGATGAAAGACCTTCACATTCCGGAAGAAGAGTTGTGGTGGTACCTTGACACCCGCAAATTTGGAACTGCTATCCATTCCGGTTTTGGTTTAGGTTTTGAACGCTTGGTGTTGTTTGTAACCGGTATGACCAATATCCGCGATGTGATTCCGTTCCCAAGAACACCACAAAGTGCCGAATTTTAAATTTTTAAAACTATCTCTATGAGACTTAAATCATTCATGACATTCGCTTTTCTTCTTGTTTTTACCGTTACAGCAGCACAAGAAATTACCATTGATGACGCTAAGGTGATGTTAAATGGCGCACAGATTCTGAAAAGTGAAAAAATAAATAGTACTGAATATTCTTTTTATTCGCTCTCCGATGATGAGGAATTAATTTCATTTCGTTTGCACAACAACGAGACCATATCCTATACCCAAGATGATTACTTCATTTTAGTTTTTCCTGTGGCTAAACTACGCGTGGAATCCAAAAATACCCAACGTGTTTTTTCCGGAATGGGAATGAATTCTCGCAAAAACATGGAAAAATTACTCAATTGGCTTTTGAAAGAAAAAGTGATTGATGAAACAGGAAAATTTAATGCAGAGCGTGCTGAAAATTTTGCTACAAAATACAACGAAAACATAACGGAACGTACCGTTCGTTATTAATTTGAAATCCCAATGTTGAAACAAAATCTACAATTCAAGCTATCACAAAAGCTTTCGCCACAGCAAATTCAACTGATGAAGTTGATTCAGTTGCCTACTCAGGCATTTGAACAACGTTTGAAGGAAGAATTGGTTGAAAATCCGGCCTTAGAAGGTGCAACGGAGCAGGAAGAATTGTATGAAAAAGACGATTTTGATACCAACGACGAATATGATGATTACGACGGCAATGAAAGTATTGATGCCGACGACATCAATATAGATGAATACCTGAGCGATGACGAAATACCGGATTACAAGCTAAGTGCCAACAACTACAGTGATGATGACGATGATCGTGAAACGCCCTATGCTGCGGCTGTTAGTTTTCATCAGGACTTAGTAAATCAATTGAATACCTTTATCTTGACGGATACGGAGCGAGAAGTAGCTGAATTTATTGTTGGCAGTATTGATGACGACGGTTATTTGCGCCGAAGTATTATGGATATGGTGGACGATATGGCTTTTACGCAAGGCATTTACACCGACGAAAAAACAGTGGAGCGCATCCTTAAAACCATCATTCACGAATTAGAGCCTTCGGGTGTGGGGGCGCGCGACTTACAAGAATGTTTGTTGCTGCAACTCAAGCATAAAACCCCAACCGAATCAGTTGATTTGGCTATAAAAATACTGGAAGATCAATTTGATGCGTTTACCAAAAAACACTACGATAAGCTTTTGCAGCGTTATGGTATTTCGCAAGATCAGTTGAAAAAAACCATCCATGAAATCGAAAAACTCAACCCAAAACCGGGAGGGGCTTTTTCGGGGAGCGCTAAAGTAACCGAGAATATTGTTCCGGATTTTACCATTCGGATTGTAGATGGCGAATTGGAACTTACATTGAACGGACGAAATGCACCCACCCTACATGTTTCCAGGGATTATCAGGAAATGTTACAAACCTATAAAGACTCGCGCGACAAATCGGCTGCACAGAAAGATGCCGTGCAGTTTATTAAGCAAAAACTCGACTCAGCCAAATGGTTTATTGATGCGATTCGTCAACGCCAAGAAACATTATATGTAACCATGAATGCGATAATGCATTTTCAGTATGATTATTTTTTGGATGGCGATGAATTGAAAATCAAGCCCATGATTTTGAAAGATATTGCCGATATGGTTGGTTTGGATATTTCGACGGTGTCGCGTGTGGCGAACAGCAAATATGTGGAAACCCCTTATGGGACCAAGCTCATTAAGGAATTTTTCTCGGAGGCCATGAAAAATGATCAGGGAGAAGATGTATCTACCTTAGAAATTAAAAAGATTCTGAAAACCGTTATTGAAGAAGAGGACAAAAGCAAGCCGCTTCCCGATGATCAATTGGCCGAAATTTTAAAAGAAAAAGGATATCCGATTGCGCGCCGAACTATAGCCAAATACCGTGAACAGCTCGACATTCCGGTAGCGCGTATGCGAAAAAAAATATAGTGTTTGAGTTGCGGTAGGGATAGAGGCCTTGTTGGAGTCCCCGGCAGCCCTGACGGGACGACGGCCGAAAGCCCGGTCCTCGCTGTAAGCGAGGAACCGCCCAAAAATAAAATCATGTGAAAAAACTGCTCCCCTTTTTTTCGTATCTGCTACATCCGATTTTTATCCCGCTTTTCGGGACTTTAGCGTATTTGATTTTTGGTGATTCCTATTTTACACCGGCGCAGCATTTTCTTTTGTTGTTTCAAGTGGTGATCATTACGATTTTTTTGCCCATGGCATTTTTTTACCTGCTAAAAACCTTTGGAAAAGTGGACACGGTGATGTTGAGCGAGGTGAGTCAGCGTAAAATTCCGCTATTGCTACAAATTTCGTTGACGGCTGTTTTGGTCAAACAAAGTATCACTGTGGATGTATTTCCGGAGCTTTTTTATTTTTTTTTGGCGGGAATCGGGACAACCATAATGGCGTTTATACTTCTTTTTGCCCAAATAAAAGCCAGTATTCACATGATGGGTATGGCGGCACTTACTTTCTTTGTGATTGGGTTAGCGCTTCACAATCAAATTAATTTGATGTATACCATTGCTTTTTTGTTTTTGCTGTGTGGGCTTACCGCTTCTTCGCGGTTGTATATGAAAGCGCACAGCCTAACTGAGTTGGTTATTGGGTTTGCGTTAGGGATGCTGCCGCAAATTGCCTGTTATGCCTATTGGATTTGAGGGTGTGAGTATTGTTGTTTGGTTATAGGTTTATATGTTGAAGCAAATTTTCAAACACTTTTCCCTGAATTTTTGGGTAACGGATGTTGGGGAGGTTTTTTACTTACTTAGATAGTCTTTTGATTTCTGTGGCTATCTGATTAATAACTTCTTCATTTTTTATTTTATCATCAACACTAAAGACAACGAATACTTGTCCACCGAATTTTTTTGTGAATTCGTCAAAGCTTGCTTTCATTCTTTCAGTAGCTGAATAATTG
Source organism: Flavobacterium sp. (assembly GCA_041917555.1). Classification (GTDB taxonomy): domain Bacteria; phylum Bacteroidota; class Bacteroidia; order Flavobacteriales; family Flavobacteriaceae; genus Flavobacterium. The sequence continues at coordinate 24,871 of JAYRXL010000011.1, forward strand.
CCAAAATTTGCTTTAGCAGTTACTGGCTTTATCTGAATACCAAATGCTTTATCATCAATCCAACCGAGATAATCGATGTCTCCAGCGTGGTCAAGTTCAGGGTCGCTTTCTTCAAATTTTATGTTAGGAAAGGTCTTTGCAAGATTATCTTCAATTACTGATTTCTCTCTGATAAATCCGTCAAAAGTTCTGTTTATCGTGAGGTTATAAATGTAGTCAACACAGTCCTGCAAGGTAAGTTGATTAAATGCTTCCGTCCATTCGGGAATTACTATCTCTTTAATTTTTACAAATAGACGTTCTCCAAGTTCCTCTAAACTCCCCTTCGTAATTTTTGTAGGTGCTTTTCCATCAGTTATTGCATTTTCAAAATACCATTTTTCCCATTCTTCAATGGTTTTAGGTTGGCATTCACGAATAAGTGCCATTACTGCACCAACTTTATTTGGTCGTGATAGCTGATATGTCTGTGTTGTGTAATTGAGAACTTTCTCTTTCTTACCAAATTCTTTGGAATATCTTTTAGTGGGTTGCATTTTCATTGCTCCTTAAATATTTCTTGTTAGTTGCGCAGTCCATAACAATTTCCTTGAAGTTATATAAAAAGCCATTTACAACTATATCATATAGTTTTTTATATTCTTCAATTGAAATTGGTAAATACTCTCCATGTGCTATACTGTTTCTTTGCCCTACTAGATCTTCGTCGATGGTAAGCCTGATGTTTCTGTCAAATCCCCTCTTGTATCTGCTCTCAAACTCTATTGGATCTATTCCTAAAAGGATACAAACATCTTCGAAAATCTCAAATTTTAAGTTTGACGTTCTTATTGGGCTTTTACTGGAGAAATATGCGGTTTTATTCATGCCCTCAAAAATCATTTTTATAACTCTTTGATGGTCTTTAATCTTGTTACTGTTTTCTAAAATTTTCAATTCGGCACGAAGAATTATGCTTGCAAACGACTCACTTAAATCTGAAATATTATGAGACTGAAAACTTACAAAGTCGTAATACCAATTTGCTAATTGCTTTATAAAACCCTCCCAATGAGCGTAAAGGAGTGCAACACCAGCCCTAATTTTGGCTTTTTTAGCTTTTTCATTTTGCTCGGTAATTAAGGCACTTCTATAATTGGAAAGTTCTGATATTCTCCAAGCATAGTCTTTTTCAACCAATTCGTAAAAGTATGTAAGCGTCTTTGGTTCTTTAGTCATTTTTAAAATAATCTTTCCCAAATTTAACAGTTTGAGGGATTCTTGAACTTGTATTGGCTGCTTTAGGAATACTAGTTTCAATGTTTTCAATTTTTGACTTAATTTTATCAATTTCTCCATCTAAATCCTTATAAGAATCAATATTTGAGTATAACCCAATAGCTATTGATTCAAAATAGGATTCTAAAAATTGAGTTCCTTTACCATCCTTTTTAAAAACATCCTTCCCTTTGGCTTTATGTAATAGTGTAAAAGTTTTTTTAAACTTTTCTTTTTCTTCCTCAATCTTGAACTCTCCTTTTTGAATTTTATTTATTAGACAAGTTTCCTCATTATATAAAAAGTTGTCATTAATGAAATCATCCACTTTGTAAACTGGTTTTTCTGCAAACATTGAGAAAATGTAGAGCCTCAAAACTAATTCATAGTGGTATTGTTCATCTCTCCACCTATCAGTTAAGTCCAAGCACTCGTTGTACAATTCATATTCTGCTTGTTCTTTTAGCCATTCATAAAGATGTTTATCAAGCATTATTAATACAGCGTTTCTAAATTCTTGTCCAGATAAAACAGAAGAATAATTCAACCTTTGAAAAACCTCAAATTTTGCGTTTTGGTGAGATGTACTTTTAATAATTTTTACTTCAATTTTTGTTCTTCTAAAGTCAATTTGCAAAGGTTCTTTTGGTAATTTTTCCCACGTCATGCCTTCTAAAGAAGGAAGCATTTTAGTTTTAATTAAAGTCGAGGAAGGAAGTTTCTGTCCTTTTTCATCTTTTAATTCTCCCATAAATTCCAATATGGTAGATATTCTTTGTACACCATCTACAACTTCCCATTTGCCTGTATCATTTTGGTAAACAAAAATTGATGGTAATGGAACTCCTATCAAAATGGATTCTATGAGTCGTGAACGAAGTTGTTCAGGCCAACGAAACTTACGTTGAAAATCAGGATTGATTATTATTTCCCCTTCTTTGTAGTTGCTAACAATTTCACCTATTGACATTGAGTAACCATCAGTAACGTACTCTTGCCGACTTTTTATAACTTCAGAAAGTAAATTATCTTCTATTCTCATCACTTTGAATAAGTTTTAAAAATTTCTCTTTGTATTTGAAATCAATATCGCTGTCCACTTGTACCAAACCATTTTTGACTAAATGAGCATTGATGAATGTTTTGTTTTCAAGATAGAGGTAACATAATAAATTGTTGTCACTGTCGTGCTTTACATTATCATATTTTAGAAATACTCGTTTCCCTTTTGTTTTTTCAATCAGGAATGAGGTTGCTTTTCCGTTAATTATTGGATCTTCTTTAACTCCAATAAGTTTTACCGTCAAGTCGTTACTTAAACGAATCATTTCAGGGCTGATAACTTCCTTTACTGTAAATAATTCTTCTCGCTTGCTTGAACTGTCCTTGTCAATCTTAGAACCAAATTGAAGTTTCTTTACATCAATTTTCTTGTCAAGAGAATGTGGATCTTTGAAAATGTATGGCAGTTTTTGAATTTCCTTTTCAAAGTCGGTTTTCAATACATCTTGTTCTAAAAATTCGTAAGTCGTTCCGTTCAGGTCTCTCTGATGAACTCCCAATTTTTCTTTGATGATTGGAATAAACTCGGAATTGATTTCAAAACCAACGGAATTTCTGTCGGTATTTTTGGCTGCTAAAGCTGTCGTTCCGCTTCCTGCAAATGGGTCAAGAACTGTTTCTCCAACAAATGAAAACATTTTAATTAGTCGTCTTGGAAGTTCTTCAGGGAACATGGCAATATGTCCGCTTTGTCTTGCTCCGGCAAAATTCCAATGGCCTGCAAAAAATGTGTTCCATTCTTCAGCAGTCATTTTTGAAAGCTCTTTTTGCTCTTTCGTTGGCTTAGGACTGTCGCCTAATTTTTTAAAAACCAGAATAAATTCGTAATCCAGTTTTAAAATTCCGTTTCTTGGATATGGATAGGAACCCATTTGAACGCCACCGCCTGTTGTGTTGGAGGTTGTTACTTTTTGCCAAATGATTGCACCCATGTAATCAAACCCAATATTTTCACAAAATTTGATTATTTCTTCGCGTATAGGAATGACTTTATAACGTCCATAATAAACCGCACGTGCAAATTGGTCGCCAATATTTATACACAACCTGCAACCGTTCTTCAACGTGCGGTAGCACTCTTTCCAAACCAAGTTCAAATTGTTGATATAGTTTTCGTAACTATCATGGAAACCAATCTGGTTATCAGTTCCATAGTCTTTTAATTGCCAATATGGCGGCGAAGTAATGGCTAAATGTACCGAATTGTCTTGTAATTCGTTCATTTGTCTACTATCTCCGTTTATTATTCTATGATTAGTTTTCAAGTCGTCTTATATTAAATTTGCATCTGTCAAATTTACTCAAATTGAAGAGTAAAAAAGTTAAAAGTTCTCAAGTTTTTGCATATTGTCAAATGGATTTGCTGTAGTATAGTCATTCCTGCCAACTACAGTATATAAAACATCAATCCAACGTTAAGTGCATTTAATTTGAGTTGTTCTTCGCCAATTGGAGGGCTTTTGTAGAGCGGGTTAATTCCGTAATAAATATAGGCATTCCAGGTATTCCAGCCGGCTGTAATATAGGCACCGTATTGTAATTTGTTTAAATCGGCATTGCCGGAGAGTTTGATTGTTTGATCAAAGGCCTGAAGTTTATTGCGGTCATACACGAGGTAACTGAGTTTAAAACCTGTGTAAATGCGCCAAAATTTATGCGAATCGGGCGTGGATGCACGCCACCGGATTTCGAGCGGTAGTTCGAGGTAGTGTAAGGCCAATTTATTTTTATCGAACTCGGTTGTTAAAATCGCATACTGATTTCCTGTGGGTGATTCGGTCATTGCGAGGTTATGGCTGATGGTGCTGATACGGTATCCTAACCCCGGCGCAATGGCCCATGTTCTGGCTTTATTGAAAGGCATATCACGTAAAAAGCCAAAAACCACATTGGAAGACAATTTGATTTGGTCGAATCCTTTGGGGGTACTTTGCATGTTACTGTAAGAAAGACCGATATAGAATTGATCTTCCCGATAAAGTGAGTCGGGCGAACTAAAATCGGGTTCCTGATTTTGAGCAAAAACAGGAAGCGTTAAGAAGCTAAACACTAGTATACCAAGCGAACGAACCATCGCGAATTTTTTGGTAAAGATAAATTAAATTAACGGGAGTTCGATATAGGTTTTGCAGGAAGAATACAGACTGGATTTGAATAAGGCTATTGAAGTTCAAATTTGGCTAAAAAAAGGAGTTACATACCTCCGTTTTTAGGTTTTTTTCAGGATTATCTGTGGTGTTCCCGAAAAGAGGAAACTGTCGAAAAAGCCAAAGCCTTAGAAAAAGGCTTTGCTTATTTTTTTGCTCATTTTCAAAAGTAAACTTTTGACATTCGCATAAAAAAACCGAAGCAGTTGCTTCGGCTTTATCGCAGAGAGGAAGGGATTCGAACCCTCGATGCAGTTACCCACATACAAACTTTCCAGGCTTGCTCCTTCAACCACTCGGACACCTCTCTATTGGGACTGCAAATGTGCGTATTTTTTAGGAAATATGCAAAATCTAAAGGGAATTAAAATGCAAGATAAAATTGCACGCTGTACGTTTAATCCATTTCGCCGCGTAAGGCTGTTTCGAAAATGGTTTTGAAAACCTGTGGGGCAACTTTTTGTCCTAACAAATACATCAATTTGCTGATGGCCGCCTCGGTTGTTATATCTTTTCCGGAAATTACGCCAATTTTGCGGAGTTGCGTACTGGTTTCGTATTTCCCCATATTGACACTACCTCCTGAACATTGGGTTACATTTACCACATACAATCCGTTTTGTATTGCTTTTTTAAGGATGCGAATAAACCACTCGTCGGTAGTGGCATTTCCGGAGCCATAGGTTTCTAAAACAATTCCTTTAAGACCGGGGATACTTGTAACCGATTCCAAAACTGTTTCGCTGATGCCTGGAAATAATTTAAGTATCATTACATTGTCGTCAAACTCCTTGCGGACAATGAGTTTTTTTCCTTGTGGATGTAACAACAAATGCTCCGCCACATTCAGATGTACGCCTGATTCGGCTATGGCCGGATAATTGGGTGACGTAAAAGCATTAAAATGCTCGGCGCTAATTTTAGTTGTGCGATTACCACGGTACAATTTGTATTCAAAATACAAACAAACTTCTTGAATTACGGGTTTATTTTTACGCTGTAACGAAGCAATCTGAATCGCCGTGATAAGGTTTTCTTTTGCATCGGTTCGCAAATCACCAATAGGAAGTTGAGAGCCGGTAAACACAACCGGTTTTGCTAAATTTTCGAGCATAAAACTTAGAGCCGAGGCCGAATACGACATCGTATCTGAACCGTGGAGTATCACAAAACCATCAAAGTTGTTGTAATTTTCCTCAATTACGCCGGCAATATCCACCCATTTTTGAGGATTCATATTGGAAGAATCGATGGGTTTTTTAAAAGAAAATGTCTCTATCGTACAATCCAATTGCTTGATTTCAGGGATTTTTTGAAGCAATTTTTTGAAGTTAAATGCTTTCAAAGCCCCCGTTTCGAAGTCTTTCATCATACCAATGGTTCCACCGGTATAAATGAGGAGTATGTTGGGTTTAACCTGCATTTCCGTATTTGGATTTGTTGACAACCGGGTTGGCATACATGGCCAAAAAGCTTTCAACCATCTGCATGTTGGACGCATCTATTTTCAATTCCAATCGCCGTTCAAACAAGTGTTTTTCGTCTTCAGTATAGTACGAGGCGAATTGATTGGTTTTGTATAAAATATCGTAAGCAATATAGTTGGTTGGCCACAATTGGTACGATTGTAAGATTGAATCGTCTATTGCCTGAGCTAAGGCCTGAATTTGCTTATTTGTATTATCGTTTTCGGCCACAATAGCATCAATTTCGCTCTCTAAAACGTCGCCTACATGAATATGAATGTGCTTTTTTTGGCCAATAATACCACTTAACAAGGTGATAAAATCTTCATTTTTTTCTTTGATGTAAATCTCATCATTTGCTTCAGCCATTAATTGTGGCATTTTTAGTGCATCTGTAGGGTCGTATTCATAGGAGATAGAAACCGGAACAATTTTAATTTTTTTAAAATAGGCCATTACATCCTTTTCATCGGAACCCATGGCCAACATTTTTAAAACGCCTGAATGAGTCGCATCATTTCCGTCTTTGGTTCGCCCTTCGCGTTGGGCAATCCAAACCGAACGGTTTTCGCGAAGTAACAATTGTGCGATGTATTCCGACATGAGTTTGGAACTTTCCAATAGTTCACGAGGGGGTAATCCGCGTTGTACAATAAAATTGCGGTTTAGTCGGGAAAGTGTTTTCAGGAAATCTTTTTTTACCAAATTGTCGCCAATTGCCGAAGCCGTCATTACTAAACCATGTTCGTGTAGGCATACATTTAGTAATGAAGTGTCTAAGATAATATCCCGATGGTTCGAAATAAAAAGATACGAGCTGTTGGGTTCAAGTTTCTCAAACCCAGAAGTACTGAGACCATCTGAACTTTTTTCAAGTACTTTCTTCACTGCCTTATAGGCAAAATTTATTTGAAAGTCGCGAATAGAATGCGTTCGTTTGAGTTGTTCTTTCCACTGTTCTTCCTCTACATGGGGATAGGCAAAATTCATTAACGCTTTCATCATCGGGTGGTTGATGGCCGATAGAATTGCTTCGTTCACTTCGGCGTCATAAAAAGGACGAATTTTATCAAATTTAGACATTGTGGCGTTTCCGTTTTGAAGAACAAAAGAACAAAAAATATATTACTTTTCGGTTAAAATAGAAGAAGAATAAAGCGATTTTATCCGAATCCTTTTCATTTAAGTTCATCGGATAAAATCGCAACTTAAGTTGCCTTCAAGAAGAAGGTTATTGCTTCACAATTTTGTGCGAAATCATACCTCTGGAAGTCTTAATTTTTAGTAAATAAACGCCTGAACTTAAATGATGCAGGTCGATTGTTTCCAAGTACGCATTACTATTATTTTTCTCCCAAACTTTTTTACCCACTATATCATAAACCGCCAAATCCAATATACTATCAGCCGATGCAATATTTATGGAAGTTGAGAAAGGATTAGGAGAAACCTGATACGAACCAATTGATTGAGAAGGGTTTGCCAACTGGTCTTCGGTGCCTTTTAGGGTGATATTATCAAATCGGTTATTCCCATTCGAATCGGATGTATTGCCTTCAAAAGTGATACGAATTTTGAAATTAGGATTGTTGTTGGCCGCTGTAATAGAACTCAAATCCACATCGACCAAGCTAAAATCTGTGAGGACAGTAAATGTAGTTTGACTTAAATTGGCCTGTGTGAAATTCACCCCATCAAGACTATAAAACACACGGTTGCTCAACTGACCTTGATTGGTACGCTGCACGGCATAGGCAAATTTGATGTCTTTGTAACCGGACGTAGGCAAGTTAAAATCGAGCGTTCGGTTATCAGAAGGGTTTCTTACTCGGGCTGCCTTTCCGGAAGCTTGATCAAAATGCAAATTAATAATGGATCCGGTATCATTGGCGTCAATGTCCCTTATGCCGGTTCCGGTGTAGGTCATTACCGGTTGTGATGAAGGAATCAAACTGAAATCAGCCGGAATTGTAGTGACATCTGTTGGTGTATTGAGGTTGTTGAAATGCCAATAATACAATGCTTGTTCGCCGGAGGTTATAATTTGTTTAAAATGCGCCGTAACCGAAGTTGGCTGATTAATTTGAAGAAAAATATCAGGATTAAATGCATCGGGTTGTATCACAGCCCCATTCACAACCCAGTGACTAAACTCATAGCCAATATTGGGTTGCGCTTTGAGTAAAGTTTGCAAATTTCCAAATATTTGGGCAGTAAACGGATAGGTATTAATCCACTCTGAGTTCATTTTAATTTTACCGGTGTTGGCAGGAACAACTTGAAATGTAGTTGCATACGGACCCGTTACATTATAACATCCTACCAGTCCGGTATTAATCGTTTGTGAGCAGCGGCTGAGTAAAAAATTGCGGGCATCTTGAACATTACTTTGCCAAGTTGCCATACTGCCTCCCCAACGCTGTATTTGTCTTGGCATCTCGGGTGCTATGGTAGCCACAATACTGTCAAAAACTTGGGTTACCTGTTCACACGAAAGATGTGTATTAAGTAAATCGGCATAACGCGCTATGTATTTTTGACGCACTATAGGGCTTTCTTCTATTAATTTACCAATAGTTTGCGCATGTCCCTCGCCAACTGTTAAATTTTCTACCTGACAAGGATCTGCATTAACCGATGTGTCGGGTAAACCGGTGTAGTTTGTATAATGCCCTAATACGCCATCCATATCCCAAAGAGCATAACGCCATTTTAAAGCACCGCCCAAAGGGTTTGTACCACGCCACCACGAGGTATTCCAATTAAGCCAGTCGCGGTTTACCATATAGGAATTAAGCACAAAATAATCAACCAAGCTATCAATATTTAACTGACTTTCCACATAGTTGTAATTGGCTTCAATCGACATGTCGTTATTTTGGACAAAATCGATTAAACTTTGCCAAGCATCCACGGCGGGTTGGTTACCAAACTCCGGATTTGTGGCTCCCCATGTTTTTATATACTGAATGTATTGGTCGCTATCTCTAAAAATATAATCCTGACCGTAGTAATAATCAGTATATTGGTTATCATCAACCTTTTCGCGCATGTCATAAACTCCCCAATATTGCCCATTGACAAAAAGCGAAACAAAAGTACTTCTTCTTTCATCTAACTCGAGGTTAGCCAATTCTGATATCTTTTGCACAAAAACATCACGACAATGCATTGAACCGGCTTGGTGAGGGTAATTATCACTTCCGGCTGCTTTTAAAATTAGTCTTCTAAAATTACCACGAGCAGTCGTGTTGAAAAATTGATGTTCCAAGCGTCGTTTATACCCATGATCATCCCGTGCGATAAAATCGATTCCGCGTTGTGCATAAGCCCATGAATCATTTCCATGTCTGTCGAAATCACCCATGGTCTCATCAATAAATGTCCCGTTACTTTCAAAATATTCAAAATACCCGGTTGGTTCCAATGTTGTTCCGTTAAGGAGTTGCAACAAATTGCTGTCTCCTGAAATTGACACCATTGGCAAGGTTGAATTTTCGTTGATTAAATACGTATTGGTTTCAATAAATCCGGGAAGAATGGTGCTTAATGTACTAAATGTTCTTACTCTGAGTACGGTTGATTGTGAAATGGTTATAGGTCCAGTATAAGCCGGTGATGTAGCAACCGGAGTGGAGCCATTAGTGGTGTATCGAATAATTTCATTCGCGCCGGTTGAAGACAAAGCTACGGTAATCGGTCCCGGATATTTCCCCGGAGCAACACTACAAGTGGGTTTAGTGGTATAGCCCGTAAACCCGTTCGTGTTGGGTAACCCGGGTGTTGGGGTGCTGAAAATTTGCCATGTCGATGCGCCATCTGTAGCTCTTCCAAAAGAATGATTGGTTTGCGTGATAAACATGTCGAACGATTGAAGAATGTTTCCGCTTGGGTCTGCCAATACCACTTCGTCATTATCGGTTTGAGTCAAATCAAAGTTTGCGTGAAAAACCGTACCTGAGGAAATATCGCGGTTCGAACAATATACAATAACTTTTGAGTTTGGCGGAATAACCCCACTTTGAATTTGCCATTTGGTTGGATTATTGCTGTTATTACTTAAATGGTAACCCGCTAAATTAAAATAGGTTGTGGGACTCGAATTGTATAATTCAATCCAATCTTCATTGCGCCCAAAACCATCATTATAGTTACGGTTTGAGGCACAATATTCGTTAATTAGTAAGGGCCCGTTACCAAATTCAATTGTCCCATAAGTAACCGTAACTTCGCGTCGGTTTACAAAATCGTAGGTAGCATTACAACCGCTTCCGCCATAAGTTCGGGCAAAATTAAAGGTATAATCAATCAAACCTGTTGATACAATGTTTCCTACCGGACTGTTATTAATTGTATAGGTATACATCCCGGCCGTGTTACCCACACCATTCATAACCTGTGTTTGTCCGTTTGGACCGGACACATAACTTCGTTGATCAGACATCCATGCATTCGAACCTGTCACGGCCACAAAATCATAACTAAAATTGGTTGAAAGAACAGATTGTCCGGCCGGAATTGCAACTTGCAAGGGCGCTTGTTGATAGGTAGGAAAAAAACAGGAATTTATCACATTCGTATTTGCGAGTGTTACAACAGGATCAATCGCTATTGGAAATACGCGTTCCGCAGAAAGCAACCAAGAGGCGTCAATACGAATTTGAATTTTATAACGTGTTTCGGTAAGTTGAACCAAATTATACGTTGCTTCGTAGGGCAATGGTCGTTTAGTGCGAACCATTGATTTGCTGTCAGATACAACAGGTTGATGAAATACCATTACCTCATTTCCGTTGGCATTTAACAAACGAATACGAGAAGAATAGTTGCCATTTTGTAAATCGGTTTGCAAGGTAAAACCTTGTGGAATATCAACCACTTCTTCAACCAAAAGATACTCAAAATTCGGAAGTAAGAAATTGGGTTCCGTAATTTGATAACTGTATTTCATTGCCTGATTATACAAGGTAATATTCTTGTCTATGCCTGGAATCGTAGTGTTGTAAACCAGTTCATTATCCTTTTGTAAAACCACATTATTTGGACTAAAATCCACCTTTTTTACTGTGGAATTAGCCCCCGAAACAAAGGTAAAATCCGTTTGCGGTACCATATAAATTTGTTTTTGGTCAACAGTAAGCGTAATTCCGGCATTCGCCTCTCCTGTAAAAAAAGGAGTTTGAGTGGGGTAAACAACTGCACCGCCTTGTTTGGCCAATTTATAATCTATCGTATTCCAAAAACCGTTTGCCGTTTGATAATGCATGGGTACAGAGGACTGTACCGTTGTTTTGGTTTTATTGGTATTGAGAAAAGTTCTGGAATATTTTGTTCGCTCATGGATAAGCTCGTATGCCACCGGGTTGATGGTAGCGGAGTGATTGGTTTTTCCCAATTCCGGATGGGATAAAAATTGGGGTGGGATTTGTGCATACGGTTTGGATTCGTTTTGGTTTTGGGAGTAACCAAAGATTGAAAAGAACACAATACAACTTGTGAGGTATATTTTCAGCATAGGGTTAGATTTTTGTTTTGTTTGATTAGAAATGAAATTTCTGAGGCACTAATATAGCATTTATTTGCTTCATCTTAAATGTTTTAAGCAAAATGCCTTATTTTTTGCAAAATAAATTTTGCAAAAATTGAAAAACTGTAGGGTTTTAGTGGGGGAAAAGAATCTGTTTAAATCCCAAAAACAGCCTTTGAATTTTGTGTGGTAATTTGGGCAATTGCTTCTGGTGATACACCATAAATTTCGGCCAGTTTTTGGGCTACCAATTGCACGTAACTACTCTCATTTCGTTTACCCCGATGTGGAACCGGAGCCAAATAAGGGGAATCTGTTTCCAGTACGATATGTTTCAAATCAATTTGGTTTAAAAACTGGTCGATTTTACCGTTTTTAAACGTGGCCACTCCTCCTATTCCCAATTTCATATTAAGGCTAATGGCTTGCTGTGCCTGATGAATATCTCCGGTAAAACAATGAAAAATCCCAAACAATTCATCGCTTCGTTCGCTTTCTAATACTTCAAAAATTTCGTCAAAAGCCTCTCGACAATGAATGTTGATGCCCAATTGGTGTTTTTTGGCCCACTGAATTTGTTGCTTGAACGCCTTTTTTTGAATTTCGAGTGTGGTTGTATCCCAATACAAATCGATACCAATTTCTCCGACCGCGTAAAACTTTCGGCGTCCCAATTCCGTTTCCACATGAGCCAATTCTTTTTCAACGGTTTCAGGTTTGACATAACACGGATGCAAGCCCATCATTAAAAACACATTCTCGGGATATAGTGTTTCCAGTTGGTACATTTTTTCAGTGTAAGACGAATCAATAGACGGCACAAACAAACGTGTAACACCTGCTTCGAAAGCGCGTTGCATCATGGCATGCGAGTCAGAAGCAAATTCTTCGGAGTAAAGGTGGGTATGTGTGTCGGTTAATTCGAAATGTGCCATCAAAAGCAATTTATTTTTCGCAAAAGTAAACGTTCCGCACCATATTCTGTGGAGCGATACAAGAATATTTTTTATTTTTGGCCAATGGACGAATTTCAAAAGTTGTTACATCACAACGGTTATCGCAAAATTCCTTTTATCATTACCAAAACACAACATTTACTTATTAAAGCAAAGCTTAACGGCGTTACCGGGAATTTTATTTTAGACACCGGAGCCAGCAGCAGTTGTGTGGGTTTTGAGGGGATTAAAAAATTCAATCTCAAAGTTCAGGATTCAGAGACTAAAGCGGCGGGTGCGGGGGCTGTAGGCATGACAACCCAATTAGCCGAGTTCAATGAGCTTAAAGTAAGTCGGTGGAAACGAACCGGCATTCCAATAGTTGTTTTTGACATGACACATGTAAATCTGGCACTTACACAACACAAAGCCAAGCCGGTAGACGGAATTTTGGGTGCCGATATTTTACTGGAAGGAAAAGGAATCATAGATTATTACAACCATTGTTTGTATTTAACGTGAGTTCGATATAATAATACAGTCAGAATTCTTAAAAGTGCTTGGCTATAAGGCAAATTTTCGAGGGATAACCAGTTATCTTGAGGAAATTTAACGAAATAGACGAGTGCTTTTCAGGATAGCTTTTTTAAAAGTTACACTTTAGAGAAGCCATCTACTTCGCCTTTCATCATTGAAATAGCCCGCTATTACTGCCTATGTAAGGCTCGTATCTCACTCCTCTAAAGCGTTCTGACAAAATTCTTATGTCGAACTCACGTTATTTAACATGAGATACAAATTCTCGATGAAGTCCGGCAAATTCTCATTTAAACTACTTTTATAAGTAATTTTCTTATATTTGGCTTTTTAAAGACCTGACTATGAGAAAATTTTACTTTTTATTACTTTTTGTAAGTTCACTTTCCTTTGCGCAAATTATTGCTAAAGATGATTATATTAATTCAGATAGCTGTAACGGCGGAGTTGGAAATATTTTTCAAAACAATGGTTACGGTCAAGACACATTAAATGGGAATCCGGCAACATACAACAATGTTACCATTAGTGTAATTGAAAATCAATATCCTTGGATTTATGTTGATATATCTACTGGATATATTTCTGTATCTCCCGGTTCGCCAGCCGGAACTTTTACTTTAACCTATCAAATATGTGAAACGGCAAATCCTTCCAATTGTGATACTGCTTATGTAACCGTTACCACTTATGCAGGATGGATTGATGCAGTAGATGATGATTATACATCAACCCCTATAGATTCAGCTGTTGGCGGTACAACTTCTTTTAGTGTTTTAGAGAATGATACGCTTTGTGGTATACCCGTATATCCTTATAATGTTAATTTGACGGGTATTAATGTGCCTAATGGACTTACCTTAAATTTAGATGGGACTATCACTGTTGCTTCAGGAACAACTCCCGGAACTTATATAGTTTCATATCAAATTTGTGAAAGTGTAAATCCAGCCAATTGTGATACTGCCAATGCTTTTGTTCAAGTAACAGGAACTTCAACTATTGTGGCAAATTATGATGATTTTAGTGTACCTAATTATCCAAACACTACAACAGCAAGTGTTCTTAACAATGACACTTTAAACGGAAACCCTATTTTACCGTCTCAAACAACGTTGTCGCTGTTTTCAACAGCTCCCGGAATAACATTAAATAGTGATGGAACTATTGCTATTGGCAATGTGGAAGAGGGGGAGTATTTTATTGCGTATCGTATTTGCGAAGTTGGTAATTCTAGTAATTGTTCGATGAACTATGCCTATGTAGTGGTTTTAAAAAACAGAATTTTAGGAAAAGTAATATTTGACAATGAAAATGATGGCTGTGATTCCGGGGATAGTTACATCAATAATATTCTTGTAAAAAATGTGATTGGTTCAAATACATACACCAGTTATACCTTAAACTATTTAAATAATCAATATTATCTGATTGGTGATTCCGGAACGAATACCGTTTCTGTACAATTACCAAGTTATTTTACTGTAACACCGGCAAATCAAGTGTTTAATTTATCAACTCCGGGAACAATTACTGCCCCCGGTTTTTGTATTACCGCCAACGCCAATGTAGATGACTTAGAAATTGTTTTAATTCCGACAAGAAACGTCGTACCCGGCTTACCGGTTTTATATGATATTTGGTACAAAAATAATGGAAGTACAACATTAAGTGGTCAAATTACAATGCAATATGACAACACCAAAATGTCATTTTTATCAAGTAGTCCTATGCCAAATGGAACAACATCAAACACTTTAACGTTTAATTATTCTACTCTTGCTCCTTTTGAAAGCAGAATGATTAGTGCGGTTAAATTTCAAGTTATGACACCGCCGACAGTTGATCTTGGGACCCAAGCAACATTTTCCGGAAATATTCTACCCAATGCTAGTGACGCAACTCCGATGAATAATAGTAGTTCAATCACTCAATCCGCTGTCAACTCACAAGATCCAAATGATATAATAGTGCATGAAGGCTCAGCTATTTCTTTGGCACAAGCGCAAAATGAATATTTACATTACACCATTCGTTTTCAAAACATTGGAAATTCAGATGCGATAAATATTAAAGTGGTCAATGATTTATATGATAAACTTGATTGGAATACATTTGAATTAGTTTCAGCCAGCCATAATTGTAGGATAAAAAACAAAAACAATCATTTAGAGTTTTTATTTGAAAATATAAATTTACCGGGATCAAACAATGAACCTCTTAGCCACGGCTACATCACGTATAAAATTAAACCGGTTCAAACTATTGCTTTTTCAGATGTTATATTTAATGAGGCTAATATCTTCTTTGATTATAATTCCCCAATACTAACAAATTATGTTTATACTATTGTTTCCGTATTGTCAAACGAAGAAAATAAGTTGGAGCATCTGAACTGTTTCCCCAACCCGACGAAAAACAGCATAACCATTTCAAATGATTCTGTAATCGATACCATTGAAATCACCTCCATCTTAGGGCAACAAATCCTTTCACAAAAAATAAATAGCCTGCAAACTGAGCTGGATATGCGTTCGCTCCCCAGCGGCATGTATTTGGTAAAAGTTACCTCGGGCGAAGCTACAAAAACAGTCAAAATTGTAAAAGAATAAGCATGAAAAAAACGTATACCTTGGTTTTAATTTTTGCAAGTTTATTTTCGTTTGCAAATTTCAAACCAACTACTCGCTCTATTGCTAACTTAGCATTTGCTAATACTTCCAGTAAAGGTATGGCTACTGGTCCCGATATTGCAATTACTTGTGACGGGTTTTATATTGACGCTAATAACAATGGAATTGTAGACATAGGTGATGTAATTACATACATGATGATTGTAACCAATACAGGTGATGTAAACTTACAGAATGTTACGGTATTATCTGACAATGCTATGGTTGAGGGTGGACCTATATATTTATTAGAAATAGGTACTACTGACAGCACTACCTTTATAGCTTATCACCTAATCACTCAAGCCGATATCGATGCAGGTCAGGTGGGTATCTTGGCAACAGCTTGCGGCACACTGCCCGACACTACTCAAATATGCACTGATTCAACGGATCCAACACCAAGCATTTGCCTGCCCATTAATCCGATTTGTACAAATTGTACCGTTGTTTGTTTCAACACACCATTATTGGTAACAACTACTTCGACCTATAACGATTTTAATAATGATGGTTTTGTTAATGTGGGCGATGTGATAAATTATCAATATTCTTTAACAAATAATGATACTAATCCTATTTCAAATATTAGTTTATCAAGTTCGACGGTTACAATTTCGGGCGGCACAATTGCAACACTGAATCCGGGACAAACAAACAACACGACTTTCACCGGCACACACGTTATCACGCAAAATGAAATAAATACCCATACTGTTTTTTCAAATGTTACGGCTATCGGAACGCTAAATGGAATTACGATAACAACTTATAATGATAATTCATTTAATTTACCTGTTATTTCTGACGGAATACTACTCAATGCATTTTTGGACGTCAATGCTAATGGAGTTCAAGACTCCGGAGAAACTTCAGGAAATTACGGCTATTTTGTTTACGCTATAAACGGTGGCTCTACCAATTTTACCACAGCCTCTTACCCCGGCACTAACGTTTATTTGTATGAAACAAACCCGTCTAATACGTATAACCTAAGCCTTCAACCTAACAATTATTATACGTCTGCTACCACGTATTCAAATGTAACCGTGCCAACAGGTTCAGGAATTACAAGCTATAATTTTCCGGTTCACTACAATCCGTTTACAGACTTACGTGTTTATTTATATAATTATTCATCACCGCCAATACCGGGTTTTACCTATACTAATGTTATCCGAATTGATAACAACGGTACACAAAACATTCCTTCGGGAACACTAACTTTTACCAAAGATGCAAATGTTACCATAACTAATGTAAACCAAACAGTAACAACTACTGCTACAGGATTTACTTTTAATTTTACAAACTTGGCCCCTTTTGAAAGTCGTTTTATTATTGTAACCATGCAAGTTCCAACTATTCCAACTGTGGCTTTAGGACAACAACTTACTGATAGTGTTTTTACTACCATTCCATCGGGCGATGTACTTGTTTCAAATAATAGTTCAAGTTTAACACAAACTATAGTTGGTTCTTATGATCCCAACGACAAACAAGAAAGTCATGGCGGACAAATTGTTCACTCCACTTTTACAACTAATGATTACCTGACTTACACCATTCGTTTTGAAAATACCGGAACTGCAAATGCAATTAACATAAAAGTTGATGACCTACTCGATAGTAAGCTTGATGAAGGCTCTATACTGATGGTTGCTGCTTCGCATTCGTATGTTTTACACCGAAACGGTTCCCATTTAACTTGGAAATTTAACGGTATAAACCTGCCTCCTTCAAATGGAAGTGAAACTATAGGTCATGGCTATATTGTGTTTCAAATCAAACCAAAACCAGATTATGCCATTGGTGACATCATTCCGAATACGGCTGAAATCTATTTTGATTTTAATCCCGCTATTGTGACCAATACTTGTACAACTGAGTTTGTGGAAACTTTAAGCAACGATAATTTTGTTTTTGCTAATTTGAATTACTTCCCCAACCCGACGAAAAACAGCATAACCATTTCAAATGACACTGTAATCGATACCATTGAAATCACCTCCATCTTAGGGCAACAAATCCTTTCACAAAAAATAAATAGCCTGCAAACTGAGTTGGATATGCGTTCGCTCCCCAGCGGCATCTATTTGGTAAAAGTTACCTCAGGCGAAGCCACAAAAACAGTCAAAATTGTAAAAGAATAAAATACAAATTCCAAACAGTAAATCCCTAATTTCAAGTAACAGACATTGGAATTTGGGATTTATCGTTTAAAAATGGTATAACTACCCTTAATTCGATTAATTAACTAACTAAGTCAGAGACGAACTCATAGTACTATTTTTTTCGAAGGGAATAATAAGCTATAACAGCACTGACCAACATCAGTAAACCTCCCACTATAAAGGGTGCCCCCGGAAATTGAAACGGTGCGTTTTTGTGCGTAAAATAATAAAAAGTCATGGTCATGAGCGGTGGTCCAAAAACCGAAGAAACACTCATAACACTCGATAACAACCCTTGTATACTTCCTTGCTCATTGGCCGGAATTTCATTCGAAATAACCGCTTGCATCGCCGGACCCGCAATACCTCCCAAACAGTATGGTACCAAAATGGCAAACAACATCCAGCCTTGGGTGGCAAAAGCAAACAAAAACATCCCCATTGCATACAAAAACATGCCCAAATAAATGCTCTTTTCATTTCCTAACTTGGGATTCACCACACGAATAAGTAAGCCTTGCACCAATCCCACCATCAAACCAACCATCCCTAACGAAAGTCCTACCATACGCTCATCCCATTTGAATTTGTACATGGTAAAATAACTCCAATTACTGTGCACCGCATGTGACCCCACATACAATAAAAAAACACCAACAATAAGCGGAATAAGTTGTGGGTATTTGCGCAAATTTAAAAAAGCACCCACCGGATTGGCCCGCTTTAAACTGAAATTGCGACGATTTTCGGGTGCTAACGATTCCGGTAATACAAAATAACCATACAAAAAGTTTAACATACATAACACCGCCGCCGCATAAAATGGTATACGCGAACCGTATTGTCCCAATAACCCGCCAATAACCGGACCTAATATAAAGCCCAAACCAAAAGCAGCACCTATCATCCCAAAATTTTTCGCTCGGTTTTCCGGAGTACTCACATCGGCGATATAAGCTGAGGCCGTAGATATACTGGCGCCGGTAAGCCCCGCAATTATCCTACCCACAAATAACCAGGTTATCGTAGGGGCAAATGCCACCAAAATATAATCCAGCGAAAACGCAAACAACGACGACAAAATTACCGGTCGACGCCCAAAACGATCGCTCAAATTCCCCACTATCGGGGCAAAAATAAACTGCGTTATCGAATAGGCAAACACCAGCCATCCGCCCACGCGCGATGCCTCTGTCATATCACAATGTTTCAGTTCCGAAATCAACCTCGGGATCACCGGAATAATAATCCCCCATCCGGTAATATCAATAAGCATGGTGATAAAAATAAAACCAATTGCTGCCTGTTTTTTAGTTGTTGCCATCGTTTTGTGTTTCGTTTTTTGGGCGTGTCCCCTACGCGCAAAAACAAGTTTTTACGCTCGGGGTCGGGTTTTCGGCACTCGCTTCCCGATAAATCGGGAGAGCTCAAACAAAGCCTCTGCCTGCCTATCGGCAGGCCCCTCACGCGGGTAATTATATTTTAACGTGAGTTCGATATAATACTACAGTCAGAATTCATAAAAGTGCTTGGCTATAAGGCAAATTTTCGAGAGATAACCGGTTATCTTGAGGAAATTTAACGCCATAGACGAGTGCTTTTCAGGATAGCTTTTTAAAAGTTACACTTTAGAGAACCCATCTGCTTCGCCTTACATCATTGAAATAGCCCGCTATTACTGCCTATGTAACGCTCATATCTCACTCCTCTAAAGCGTTCTGACAAAATTCTTATATCGAACTCACGTTATTTTACCAACCGAATGTATGAATTTTAATAACGTTCCTTCAAATTCTCTAACATCACTTCTGTCATCGAAGCCATATCAAAGCGGTGTTGCCATCCCCAATCGTTTCGTGCACAACTGTCGTCTATCGAGGCAGGCCAACTGTCGGCTATTTTCTGCCTGAAATCGGGTTTGTAGCGAATGCTAAAATCGGGTATATGTTTCTGAATTTCAGCCGCTATTTCGGCCGGTGTAAAACTAATTCCGGCCAGGTTATACGAGGACCGAATCGCAATTTTTTCGCTGTCGGCCTGCATAATTTCGACGGTTGCACGAATGGCATCGTCCATATACATCATGGGTAGTTTGGAATCGGCTGTCAAAAAACACTCAAAAGAGCCGTCTTTCAACGCTTTATGGTAAATGTCTACGGCATAATCGGTGGTGCCTCCTCCCGGCTCAGTAGTCCAACTGATAAGACCTGGATACCGAATACTGCGCACGTCTACACCGTATTGATGGTGGTAATATTCACACCAACGTTCACCGGTTTGTTTGGAAATACCATACACGGTCGTGGGCTCCATAATCGTGTATTGCGGGGTATTCTCGCGCGGCGTTGTAGGCCCGAAAACCGCTATACTTGATGGCCAAAATATCTTTTTAATTTTACCTGCTTTGGCCAAATTTAATACGTGAAACAAGGAATTCATGTTCAAATCCCACGCAAAAGCCGGGTTTTTTTCGGCGGTAGCCGAGAGCAAAGCCGCCATGAGGTACACATCGGTAATATGGTATTGCTCCACCAAATGCTCAATTTGGTTGTAATCCAAAGCATTCACGACTTCAAAAATACCGTTATTGACAATATCATTATTGAGTTTGCGAATATCGGAAGCGACGACATTATCAATGCCATATAGGGTGCGCAACTTGGTTGTAAGTTCGGTACCAATTTGTCCGCAGGCGCCTATAATTAAAATTCGGGTAGACATGTTTTTTGTTTGTTTGTTATGCAAATATACAGTTTTCGGTTTCTGATTTTCTTTTTTAGCACAGAATCCGCAGCACCGGTTGCAGCGGTTACCCCAAGGTGGTAAAACCGTGTTTTTGCCGGTGCAACACGGCGACACACGAAGCCCTTGTTGCGCTTTGCAAAAGCGGTTTTACCGCTGCGGCGTAAAAGCGAAAAACGGGTTCCGCCGCCCTGAGGCGGAGCTGCCCAAAAATTAACGCTTCACTAACGTAGGGTATTGGGGTCAGTTTTGTATTTTTGCACCTCTTACTTAAGGTTATGAAACGACATTTGCTTTTGGTTTTACTTTGTGGTGTTTTGTATTCGTGTCAGGACGAAAACAAAATCCGCTTGATAGAGCAACAAAAGGAAGCCCAAAAGAGTGAGGCTGTTTTTAAAGCCATTAACCGCGGGTGGCAATTTTCAATTCGGCAAACGGATCCAACAGTGCAGGGCAAAATTAACAATTGGATGGAATGGCGGTCGTTTTGCAATGAAATTGGTCAAAAACCAAAAAGTACCTTGGGTGCGTTTCAAAAAAAGGCGGCAGTGCTGGCCAAGCGGGCAACCGATTTAAAAGAAAATATTCCGTATGAATTTCGAAATAAAGCAGTTATAAGTCGCATTTCGGTAATTGAAACGCGTGTTAAAACCTTGGATTTATATATTCATTTGAACCCGATTCCGGATCAGAAAGTAATCCAATTGGTGCGCGAAATTGCTGTTGAAATCGGTTCCTTGCAATTACAATTGGAGGAAATTGTGCGTCGCAGTCAAATTCCGCAAGAAATTGGTGAACCGGATCGCATACGCATGAAAGACACTTCAAGGGCTTTACCGACTATACCCAAACAAATTCCGCAACCTTGAGTTTACAAAACGTATTAGACGCTTATGCCCAATCGGGTAAGGTGCGCTTGTTGGAAGAAGCACTT
This sequence comes from Flavobacterium sp., assembly GCA_041917555.1. Lineage (GTDB taxonomy): Bacteria > Bacteroidota > Bacteroidia > Flavobacteriales > Flavobacteriaceae > Flavobacterium. Next base: position 46,324 of record JAYRXL010000011.1, read on the forward strand.
GCCCAACCGGAAGTCAAACTGGCTGTAAAAGGTTTGACTGGTTCGTCGTTGTCGTTTGTTATTAAAACCCTTTTTGAGAAAACGGAACATCCTTTTTTGCTGCTTTTTCAAGATAAAGAAGAAGCCGCTTATTTTTTAAACGATTTAGAACAGCTCATCAACACGCAGGATGTGCTTTTTTATCCGAGTTCATACCGCCGTCCGTATCATTCAGCCGTTTCGGGTGAAGAGACTGACAATGCCAATGTGCTGTTGCGCGCCGAAGTGCTAAACCGCATCAATTCGCGGAAAAAACCTTCGGTTATTGTTTCTTATGTGGAAGCCCTATTTGAGAAAGTGGTTACCCGTAAAGCCTTGGAAAAAAACACCCTTAAAATTGCGGTTGGTGACCAAATTTCGATTGATTTTATTAATGAAGTATTGTTTGAATACCATTTTAAACGTGTCGATTTTGTATCGGAGCCCGGTGAGTTTTCGTTGCGTGGCGGTATCGTAGATGTGTTTTCGTTTTCCAATGATAATCCGTACCGTATCGAGTTTTTTGGCAACGAAGTTGATTCCATACGTACGTTTGATGTGGAGACCCAACTTTCGGTTGAGAGTTGTAAAAAAATCAGCATCATTCCAAATGTGGAAAACAAGTTCATGGTGGAGCAACGCGAAAGTTTTTTGGAATACATAAGTGACAAAACCGTTTTGGTGCTTCAAAACACAGAAGTGCTGTTGGAGCAACTGGAAAAATTATTTGCCAAAGCCAACGAAGCTTTCGGAAAATTATCGGATGAGTTACAGCATGCCGCGCCGGAGGAATTGTTTATAGATCACAAAGCATTTTTAAAGAAAGTGTTGCATTTTTCGGTTATTGAAACCGGGAACCAAGCTTTTTTAAAAACCAATCAGGAGGTTACTTTTCATACAAAACCGCAACCGCCTTTTAACAAGCAATTCGACTTATTACTGAATAACCTTAGTGAGAATCATTTTAACGGATACAAAAATTATTTGTTTTGTTCTTCTGAGAGTCAGGCAAACCGTTTTCACGACATTTTTGAGTCGATTGACGAAGCCAACCATGAGGATGTTCGCAAGCAATATAAAACCCTTGTATTTCCGATATACCAAGGATTTATTGACGAGGAAAACCGTATTGCCTGTTATACCGACCATCAAATTTTTGAGCGTTACCATCGGTTTACGATTAAAAACGGCTATTCCAAAAAGCAAAGCATTACCTTAAAAGAACTCACTTCACTAACGGTTGGGGATTATGTAACCCATATCGACCATGGTATCGGAAAGTTTGGCGGCCTCCAAAAAATTCAGGTCGAAGGAAAAACCCAAGAAGCCATTAAATTAGTGTATGCCGATAATGATATTGTGTATGTGAGTATTCATTCGCTGCACAAAATATCCAAATACAATGGCAAAGACGGGGTGGCGCCTAAAATTTATAAATTAGGTTCCAATGCCTGGAAAGCCTTAAAACAAAAAACAAAAGCACGGGTTAAACACATTGCATTCAATTTAATACAGTTGTATGCCAAACGCCGTTTGGAAAAAGGCTTTGCTTGTGCGCCCGACAGTTATTTGCAAGCCGAGTTGGAGAGTTCGTTTCTCTATGAAGACACCCCTGATCAAATTACAGCCACACGCGATGTAAAAGCTGATATGGAAAATGAGCGCCCGATGGATCGCTTGGTTTGTGGTGATGTAGGCTTTGGAAAAACGGAGGTGGCCATTCGTGCTGCTTTTAAAGCCGTAGACAACGGGAAACAAGTAGCTGTTTTAGTGCCAACAACTATTTTAGCCTACCAACATTACCGTACGTTCTCGGAACGATTGAAAGACATGCCGGTTACCGTTAACTACCTCAACCGATTCCGTACCGCCAAACAAAAATCGGAAACCCTTAAAGGCCTTGCCGAAGGGAAAGTAGATATTGTTATCGGGACGCATCAGTTGGTTAACAAAGACGTTCGCTTCAAGGATTTAGGGTTGTTGATTGTGGATGAGGAACAAAAGTTTGGGGTTAATGTTAAAGACAAACTGAAAACCATCGGTCAAAATATTGACACATTAACCTTGACGGCCACTCCAATTCCGAGGACATTACAGTTTTCGCTTATGGCAGCTCGCGATTTGTCGGTGATAACCACACCGCCTCCCAACCGATATCCGATAGAGACACAGGTAATTCGTTTTAGTGAAGACGTGATACGCGATGCGGTTTCGTATGAGATACAGCGCAACGGGCAGGTATTTTTTATTCATAATCGCATTGAAAACATCAAAGAGGTAGCGGGCATGATTCAGCGTTTGGTACCCGACGCCCGTATAGGCGTTGGCCATGGACAAATGGACGGTAAAAAATTGGAGGAATTGATGTTGGCTTTTATGACGGGCGAATTTGATGTGTTGGTTTCTACTACGATTGTAGAGAGTGGTTTGGATGTGCCGAATGCGAATACAATATTTATTAATAATGCGAATAACTTCGGATTATCTGATTTACACCAAATGCGCGGACGTGTGGGACGAAGTAATAAAAAGGCCTTCTGCTATTTTATCACGCCACCCCAATCGGCTATGACTGACGAAGCCCGTAAACGCATACAGGCCTTGGAGCAATACAACGAACTCGGAAGCGGGTTTAACATTGCCATGAAAGATTTGGAAATTCGTGGGGCGGGCGACTTATTGGGTGGTGAACAAAGTGGTTTTATCAACGAAATAGGGTTTGAAACCTACCAAAAAATCATGAACGAAGCCATCGAGGAGTTGAAAGAAAACGAGTTCAAAGAATTGTATGCAGAGGAAAACGATACCGAAACCAAAACCTACGTAAAAGAACTGCAAATCGATACCGATTTTGAATTACTCTATCCGGATGCGTATATCAACACCGTGAGCGAACGCTTGTTGTTGTACAACGAATTGAGTCAGTTGAAAGACGAAGCCCAATTACAACAGTACGAACAACGACTGATTGACCGTTTTGGACCGTTGCCAAAAGAAGCCAAAGCGCTGCTCAACAGTTTGCGTATAAAATGGAAAGCTACCTATCTCGGCATCGAAAAAGTAGTGCTAAAGCAGGATAAAATGATTTGCTATTTTGTAGGTGACCAACAAAGCGATTATTACCAATCGGCTCGTTTCCACAAGGTATTGCAATTTGTTCAGCAGCACGGCAATTTGTGTAAGCTGAAAGAAAAAGATACCAAAAACGGATTGCGATTGCTGCTTACCTTTGAGCAGGTAAAAAGCATTCACAAAGCCTTGGAACTGATTGAACAGATTTAGGCGACCTCCTAAAAATAGTAAAACGCCTCTTCAATATGTTCGAATAAGGGTATTTCCCCTTCTTTGGTAATGGCAATAATGTCGAAACGCACGTTTAAGGCTATGTTGTTTAGGGTAATGTAAGCATCGGCGGCTTTGACCAATCGTTTGATTTTAGACGGTTTTACAAAATCCTGAGGTAGACCATAGTCGGATGACGCACGCGTTTTCACTTCAATGATAACCAAGGTGTCTCCTTTTTGAGCAATAATATCTATTTCCAGTTTTTGGTGTGTCCAATTGGTTTCCCGAATGGTGTAACCGTGGGATTCAAAATAACTGACGGCGAGTTCTTCGCCCCATTTTCCGGTGTCGTTGTGTTGTGCCATAGGCGTATATTGAATTTGGTTTGGCTTATATAAAGTGGGGGGGGTGTTAGTTGAACGTAACCCTACTCCCTGATTCGTTTACCTCCATGGTAATTTGGCTTCCGAAGATAAGCGCTCGGTTGTCGGCCATATGGCCTGCCGGGAAATTGTAAATAATAGGGATGTTGTAGGTTTTACAAACGTCTTCAATAATTTGGTTGGCATCTTTGCCCCAAGGGATTTCGTTGTCTTTCATTTTGGTCATGCCGCCCACAATAATACCTTTGATGCTCTCGAGGCAACCGTTGCGTTTTAGGTTCATCATCATACGGTCGATATGGTAGAGGTATTCGTCTAAATCTTCGAGGAAGAGAATTTTATCTGTACAATCGATGGCCGAATCAGAGCCAAAGAGGCTGTATAAAATAGAGAGGTTTCCGCCAACCAATTCGCCTTTGGCGGTTCCAAAACGGTTCATTTCTTCGCACGGAAGGTTGTATTGTAGTGGCTCACCAAACAGGGCTTTACGCAGTGTTTCTTTGGCTTCATCAGTGGCTTTGGCGCTTACCGGCATAATCGCGTGTATGGATTGATAGCCCATCGTATTTAAATGGCTGTGCAAAACAGTCACGTCGCTAAAGCCAACCACCCACTTTGGATTTTGTTTGAAGTGGGTAAAATCGAGTAAATCGATAATGCGCACAGTGCCGTAGCCGCCGCGAACACACCAAATGGCTTTGATGTTAGGATTGTCCATCATCTGCTGAAAATCGGCTGCGCGTTGCGCATCGGTGCCGGCCAATTGGTTGTTATCGAGTCCTATGGTGTTTCCGATTACCACTTCGAGGCCCCAATTTTTTAACCACGAAATAGCGGGTTTCAGATTGTCTTCGATGTTTTTACGAGCCGTAGCTACAATGGCAACCGTGTCGCCTTTTTTAAGATAGGGTGGCGTTATCATTTTCTTTTGGATTTGACTGTGTGAAAATACGGAATATAGCAGTAATAAAAACGTGAGGGCTTTGTACATTGCAATATAGTTTAGACAAAGATACATTTTATGTCGTTACAAATTACGCCCCAACTCAGTCTAACCAAAAGTAGACTGATAGACGTATTATCCAATAATGGTGTAATGCGCTGTACTTATTTTCAAGCGGGATAAATTGGCTTCTGTAGCGAGGTTTCACGCCCCGGATAGAAGCGGCAGCTCCCGAAGAATCGGGACTATAGCGGATAGCCGGAAAAGGCGCCAAATAATCCCAAAAAAGTCGTTGGGTTTGTGTATTTTTGCGCATAAATCATAATTGAATTCATGGTATCTGATCCAAAACGTTATACAATTACGGCGGCGTTGCCGTATACCAATGGGCCAATTCATATTGGTCATCTTGCGGGGGTTTATGTTCCCTCGGATATTTATGCGCGTTACCTGCGATTAATGGGGCGCGATGTTGCTTTTATTTGTGGTAGTGATGAGCATGGTGTGGCTATTTCGATGAAGGCTCGCAAAGAAGGAATTACACCTCAGGAGGTGATTGACAAATATGACGGAATTATACGCCAATCGTTTGCGGATTTTGGAATTTCGTTTGATAATTATTCGCGCACCTCGTTACCGGTGCATCATGAAACGGCTTCGGCTTTTTTTAGAAAGCTATATGATGCAGGAAAATTTATAGAAGAAACGACGGCGCAGTTGTTTGATGAGGAAGCGCAGCAATTTTTGGCGGACCGATTTGTAATCGGGACTTGTCCGAAGTGTGGCAACCCGGAAGCCTATGGCGATCAATGTGAGAAATGCGGCACCTCGTTGAATGCAACCGATTTGATCGATCCGAAATCGACTATTACCGGCAGTAAACCCGTATTGAAATCGACCAAGCACTGGTTTTTGCCCTTGAATGAATATGATGCTTTTTTGCGCACGTGGATATTGGAGGGGCATAAGAACGATTGGAAACCGAATGTGTATGGTCAAGTTAAGTCGTGGATTGATGCCGGATTGGAACCCCGAGCGGTGACCCGTGATTTGGATTGGGGAATTGATGTGCCGGTGGCGGGAGCCGAGGGTAAAAAGTTGTATGTGTGGTTTGATGCGCCTATTGGTTATATTTCGTCGACCAAAGAGTGGGCGGCACGCGAAGGAAAAGATTGGGAACCGTATTGGAAAGCAGCCGACACGAAATTGGTTCATTTTATAGGGAAAGATAACATTGTGTTTCACTGCATTATTTTTCCGGTGATGTTAAAGGCCGAAGGCAGTTATATTTTGCCGGAAAATGTGCCTGCAAACGAGTTTTTGAATTTGGAAGGCAATAAACTATCCACTTCCAAAAATTGGGCTGTTTGGCTACACGAGTATTTAGTCGATTTTCCCGATAAGCAGGATGTATTGCGGTATGCCTTAACGGCCAATGCGCCCGAGACCAAGGACAACGATTTTACATGGAAAGATTTTCAGGCGCGCAACAACAATGAGTTGGCAGCTATTCTAGGGAATTTTATCAACCGCGTGGTGGTATTGACCCAAAAATACTACAACGGGATTGTTCCGCAACCGAATGAACTGACTGAAGTGGACACACAAACACTTGCCGCCTTGAAGGCCTATCCGGCGGTTATATCCGAGTCGATTGAACGTTACCGCTTTCGCGAAGCACTGTCAGAATTTATGAATGTAGCCCGATTGGGTAATAAATACTTGGCTGATGAAGAGCCTTGGAAAATGGTAAAAGAACATCCGGAACGCGTACAAACCCAGCTTTTTGTTGCATTGCAAATTGCCTCGGCGTTGGCTATCTTGGCCGAACCGTTTTTGCCGTTTACATCGAAAAAATTACGCACTATTCTCAACATAGACCTCAATAATTGGAGTCTTGATTTTGAGCAATGGAATTTAGTACAGCCCGGACATCAGATTGGGCCGGCAGAAATTTTGTTCGCACAAATTGAAGATGCCGAAATTCAGAAACAAATTGACAAATTAGAAGCCACTAAAAAGTTGAATACTATGGCACAAAATGAAACAAGTGTTGCTCCTCAAAAAGAGGTGGCTACTTTTGATGATTTCAGCAAAATGGATTTGCGCGTCGGAACGATTTTGGAAGCAGAAAAAATGCCGAAAGCCGATAAATTATTGGTACTGAAAGTCGATACCGGCATGGATGTACGCACCATTGTTTCGGGGATTGCAGCCCATTTTTCGCCGGAAGAAGTAGTAGGAAAACGTGTTACCGTGTTGGTTAATTTGGCGCCAAGGGCTTTGCGCGGTGTGGAGAGTCAGGGAATGATTTTAATGACTAATGATGCCGACGGTAAACTGGTGTTTTTGAATCCGGATGCTGAAGGAGTGCCCAATGGTGCTGTGATTAGTTAAACTGTTATTTATGAAACGCATATTTCTTTTTGTACTGTTGTTTTCTTTAACCTCGGTTTTTGGGCAACAGTATGCCGCTATGTTTGGTGCCGCCGTTAAAAACAAAGAGGTGGTTGTATTGACTGCCAAAGATGAGCTTACGCAAAAAGCCACCTTGTTTCTTTCCGACGCCAAGCGGATTTATTCGTACCGTTTGAACGAGCGATTGGGTTTGCGGGATTCGCTTTCGTCAAAACGGCCTCATACCATTTTTTCAAAAATTGTAGGTTATGCTAATTTTGAAACTAAATCGGTTATTTATTGGTCCAATGATACCTATTCCAGTTTTTTGATTCAGTCATTTGATTACCAACAACGTAGTGTTGCTGTAAAACAATTCAACCTCAACACAGCCGAAACCATTCCGGTTCAGTTTATTTCCGGTATTGGTGAATTTACAATGTTAGTACAAGATAATGCCACCAAGCAATTTCGGTTGGAGCGTTTTGATGAAAAAGATACACAGCTAAGTCTCCCGTTGAACACCGAAAAACTCAATTCCTATTACCTCAGCATTTTGACGGCTACGCGTGTAGACAGCGAAGAAGACAGTGGTTCGCGGGTTGAACGTGCCGATAGCGCCATTGGTTTGTTTTTTGTCGAAAGCGGCAAGCGTAACAAGTTGTATACGTTTGGCCGACAAGCTATTTTTACCTTTGATTCGGATCCTGAAAAAACAGTGGTTTTGGTTCTTGACCTAGAAAAGAATGAGCTTACAGAGCACGTTCTGGAAAAACCCCAACTCAGTAACGGAGCTGTTGCGTTGTTTTCCAATTCTTATATTGTTGAGGACAACGTATTTCAATTGACCGGTAGTGCCTCCGAGATGATGCTTACTGTGAAACGGTTGGACAATACCCTTCTCGCTTCGTATTCGACCGCGAGTCATCCGGACGTTTTTGATTCGTTTCGTTATTTTAAAGAAAGTTATATCGGAATTCCGAATGCATTAGCATCGCGAGAAGATTTCATGAAACGCTTGGATCGCACGGTTAGTTTATCAGTACACCGCGTGGACTCAACTTATGTTGTATCGATTGGTAAAACCATTCCCCGCGAAAAAATTAACGACCAAAATTCTGTCAACTTTATGATGTTTTATCCGGTGGGCAGTGCTTTAGAAGGGGCTTTGATAGGAGCTTTTTCCGGATTGGCTAATGCCATTTTCTTTTCCTCGTATAATGGCTCTGCAGGACGTACCTTGAGCAGCTCAATGAACAACGGAAGGTTGTATACCAACTTTTGTATGGATACAGCTTTCCAACCTACAACACCTTTTAACCGAGATTTGGCATTTGACAAACTGCGAAAAACGATAAAAGACAGGCCATCCGAGAGTGGTCAGACGTTATTTAGTTTGAACGGCATCGTGTATTTTGGTTTTTTCAATTTTGCAGAAAAGCGCTATTTTATTCAAAAATTCACCAACTGATATGGCTTCTCAAAAAATCATCGCCTTTGACGCCGACGATACCCTGTGGCACAACGAACCTTATTTTGATGAGGCACAGGCTCGTTTTTGTGAATTGTTTCAAGACTATGCCTCCAAACAAGAACTACTACAACTTATCTTAACGCATCAGGTTCAAAACTTACCTCTTTACGGGTTTGGAATTAAAGCCTTTGTATTATCGATGTTGGAATCGGCTTTGTCACTGACCCAAAATCAGTTATCGGGGGCTGCAACTGATAAAATTATACAGATTGGTAAAGATTTGTTGCAAAAACCCGTTGCGTTGTTGCCCGATGTGGAGCATGTGCTACGCGAGTTACAGGGACGTTACCGTTTGGTAGTGGCTACAAAAGGCGATTTAAAAGACCAGCATCGCAAATTACACGATTCGGGTTTGGGTTCTTATTTTCACCATATAGAAGTGATGAGCGACAAAAAAGAAGCCGATTATTTGAAGATGTTAACGCGTTTGGATGTTGATCCTGCTCACTTTGTAATGTTGGGTAATTCCCTAAAATCGGATGTGCTTCCGGTGCTCGAAATTGGCGGCACGGCTTTTCACGTAGCGTACCACACCACTTGGGCCTATGAAAAAATAGATTTTGAAATACAGCATCCGCAATTTCATGCGTTGAACCAAATTATTGAAATACTTGATTACCTGTGAAACCCGCTTATCACAATTTAGATATCGAAAACTGGAACCGGCGGGAGCATTTTGAATTTTTCCGTCGCATGGAGGAGCCTTTTTTTGGGATTACAGCAACCGTCGATTGCACGATTGCCTACGCAAAAGCCCAAGAAGCCGGCGTTTCGTTTTTTGTATATTACCTGCACAAAACCATGATAGCGGTGCATGCGGTGCCTTGTTTTCGGTATCGGATTGCCGAAGATGCCATTCGGGTGTATGATCGTATCGATCCTTCGGCGACTATAATGCGGGCGGATCACACCTTTGGTTTTTCGTTGATTGTTTTTGATCCCGATTTGACCGTTTTTAATGCTAAGGCTAAGGCTGAGATGGCACGAATACAAGAAACACCGGGGTTATTTACGCGAGACTTTGAGGCAAATTTAGTTCATTTCTCGGCGCTGCCTTGGATTGATTTTACGGCCTTGTCGCACGCTCGCGGTTTTGGTTTTCCGGACAGTTGCCCCAAGTTATCGTATGGAAAAATGACCGATTTGAATGGTGTAAAAACCATGCCGTTGTCGGTGCATGTGCATCATGGTTTGGTAGACGGATATGATGTTGGTGTTTTTTTGGAAATACTCCAAACCGAATTAAACCGTTAGGCGTTAATTGATGTAAGTCCAATTGGAGCCATCGCTAATCACGATAACAGTTCTCAAGTTTCCTTCGAACATATAAATACTGGCGCTGCCGGTAGTTGAATTTTTGGGAAAAAGTAATCCGGAGGCAGTAGTAAGTTGTGCGGTAACCGAGTTTTGGATATTCCGAATCACGTAGATACGTCCGGGATAAGTCACCGGATTAGGCAATTGGAATTTGTCGTCGGTGGCTTGCGGTACAATTGAGATATAGACCCCGTCGTTGATGGTAACGGCAGCGCCACCAGAGCCGGATCCATTGCCGTTGAGCATTACTGTTTTCACAGAGAGATTCCCGTTGATATCGAGCGTACTGAGTGGAGCAGAGGTGTTAATGCCCACTTGGCTGTATGCCGTAGCGCTACAGAGCAACGTAAAAACGAAACCGACGATGTAAAAAACGTACTTCAATCTTTAGGGTTTAATGCAATTGATTCATTAAATTTAGGTAAAAAAAATGAAGTTTGTATTTTTTCGTGTGTCGCAAACGTTTTCGTGTTAAAAAGTTTTTTAAAAAGGACAAACCCAAACGATGCGAAGGGCAAAATTTGGGTTTGTTTGGATATGGGGATCGAAAACAAGCGGGAAAGAAGATCCTGCTATGGTGTTTAACGTGAGTTCGCTATACGAATTTTGTCAGAACGCTTTAGAGACGTGAGATACGAACGTTACATTGGCAGATAACAGCAAGGCTATTTTAGTGATGTAAGGCGAAGTAAACGGGTTCTCTCAGGTATTATCCCGAAATGACCTATACTTTAATCCGATTATCGTGATCTCAATTGTCCTGAGCGAAAAGCAGATTCGGCATTTACCTCTTTAAAAATTTTTAGAATTTGGACTATTCTAAAAACCCCATTGGCAGTACTATTATAACGTTAGTTTGAAAAGCACCCGTCTATGGTGTTACATTTCCTCAAGGCAATCGGGTTATCTCTCGAAAATTTGCCTTATAGCCAAACACGTTTAAGAATTCTGACTGTAGTAGCATATCGAACTCGCATTATTTATTTTCCGATTAGCAACAATTCGTTGGCTACGACTTCGGTGACGTACTTTTTATCGCCGTTTTTATCTTCGTAGGAGCGGTGCGTAAGTTTGCCTTCGATGGCGACTTCTTTGCCTTTAACGACATATTTTTCGACGATTTCGGCGAGTTTTCCCCAGGCGGTAATGCGGTGCCATTCGGTTTGTTCGACTTTATCGCCGTTTTCTTTGTAGTAGACCTCGTTTGTAGCGAGGGTAAGGGTGGCGAGTTTTTTACCGCCTTCGAGGTTTTTGATTTCGGGTTCTTGACCCACGTGACCGATTAGTTGTACTTTGTTTTTCATGGCTTATATTACAATTTAAGAGTTACAAATGGTGTACGCAAGTGCCGGAAAGTTAAACCGACTGAGCAAAGGTGCGGCATTGTGTTGACCCTACTCGGTAATTAAGCACTTACAGTCGTTTGAAAGCGGTTATAATTGTTTGTACGAGGGTTTTTTGTATATTTTGGGGAGAGTATTACCCTAATTAAATGGATTAATAAAGCACATCACCAATATTTAAAACCAAATGGTAACAACTGACAACGGATTTGTAAAAAGGCAATTTTAATTTTAAGTTTACGATTGTTCTTCACACAAAAAGTTTTGTTTTTAAAACCCAACTCAAAATCCAAACCAATAAAAAAACTGTTTGACCAACAGCGCGTAAACTGAGTTTCCAAAAACTTTAACCCTTTTTAGAGATACCAAATGAAACAAGAAAATCCAGAAATATTATTCAAAAAAACTTTAAAATTTATGTCTTGCTAAAAGACAAACTTGTGTTTGAAACTGAACCTGAAAAGCAGGATGTCGAATATTATTGCAACTTTGAAAAACAACCCGACAGTAGTGATGGTATTAGATATTTATTCAAGATACAGACCGCCTAAAACTTGATAAAATCATTGTAGAGAATGAAATAATAGCAAATACAGAAACTATTCCGACTTACAATTATCGTGAAGTTAAGAAAGTGCAAAAGGTTTATCTAAAAGTGGGCGGAATTGTATTAAGCTTTCTTATTTTGATATTACTAATTGAGCATTTTGTGCCTTAAAATTGGCTAATTCTCTCCTAAAACATTTAATTCCGAAGACTAAGCCTTTTAAAAATTATTTTTTACTTTAGTACAAAATACAATCTTACCCTATTTGACGGCGCTGCGAGAATAGAGATCTTGATTGATTACTAACCAACGTGAAATTTATGAAAAAACAGTATAAAATTTTTATCAGTTATTACACCGGAGAGCAAGAACTCGCTAATCTTGTAAAGTCAACATTGAACAATGCGTTTAAAGGTAATGTTTTGCTTTTTTTAGCCTCCGAAAAAATCTTACCCGGAGAAAATTGGAAACTGGTTTTGCAAGATGCCTTACATGAATACGACTCCATACTTTCAATTGTAACACCTGCCTACATAAAACGTCCAATGATGTTTATTGAATGGACAGCATTTTGGTTGAATAATCGAACAACTTATTTATTACGAACAAATGATGTAAGAATTAGTGATCTTCCTTCTCCGATGCAAGACAGCCAGTCTATTGATTTCTTTCAGGAAGAAGAGGTTAAAAAACTCCTTGAAAAACTATGTAAAGAATTAAAGTTAATTGGGGTTGAATTTGAGAATATTCCTTTTGAATATGCTTCAACTTTATCGCATAAAGGGGCTGCTGTTTATAATAATATTTTAGATAAAGAAATTTCAAAATCATTTGAAGTTTACCGTGATGAACTGCATTTATTATCGCCGGAGAATGAGAAGATAGAAGAAATATATTATTATTACTACCAAAAAAAGGAATTTGAAATTGCTAAAAATATATTTAGTAAAATTGAGAACTCTAACTTCATCAATAAAATACTTAAAAAGTCATTAGAATTAAATGATTACGCTTTCATTAAAATTTTATTAGAGGAAATCCCTCAGATACAATCTGAGTTAGCTCCATTTTTTAGAAAGTTGATTTCACAAGACAACCCGAACAATGAATTAGTGGATAATCTATACGAACATTGTTTCGCAAGCGGTGTTGCAATGAGAAAATTTGGCATCATATTAATTGACAACAATAAATACGATTCGATTTTTATGACAAATCTTATTCATAAGTTTCAACGTACTGCCGAATTAGCAGCTTTGGGAAGATATGCCATAGATAAGAATTTATTTGAAGAAGACTTTTTTAAAAAAATAATTAATAAATTTAAGATAAGACAAAGTACCGATTTATCTAACATATTACGCTATGCTGTTGAAAAGAAAGTCTATTTAAACCCGAACTTCAACTTTATAGAAATAACTAAAGTATTGGCTTCATACGCTCAATTAACTACAAAAAAACTATTTATTTATATAATTATTGCCGGCGATGTAGAATTTGTAAAAAAACTACTAAGCCTAGATATTCTTGAAACCAAAAAAGCAAATGAAATCGAAAAATATATCTCAGGAGAAATAACCTTAGATGAATCAGATCAATAAACGACTACGATTGGTTTGTTGGAAAAATTTGATGGGTCCAAAACCTACTCAAATCATTTGCAGAGTGCGAAACCATGCTTTTTACTTATTCGTAAAGTAACCAAGTTTATCCGCAAAATACTTGTCATCCCAAAAAAAGCTGTAGCTTTGTTTGTATCCGATTTTACAAAAACCGCATCCGTTAACCTTTACAAATTGGCCATGAGAACCCTTTTATTTTTGTTTTTAAGTTTATCCCTCACTTCGTTTACCAAACCCTGCGACAGTACAAAATTTACCGGACGCTGGTCGGGGACAGACAAATCCGAAATTGGTTACATCACTTTTACCGCCGACGGGTATGCCTCGTTTACCATTCAAGGACAAGAATTTGGAGGTAAAGATTTTGAATATCAGGGGAAAAGAGGAAGTATGTCTTACACCATTATTCCCAACACCAATCCGATACAATTGGATTTTGTTATTACCAAATCGGATAGCGGCGAACAATCCAAATTACTTTGTTTGGCCAAATTTATAAACGACGATACTATGCGATTTGCACTTAGTTTTGACGGAAAACGACCAACCGAATTTGATGCTGAAAATTCCATTGTTTTAACAAGGGAAAAATAAGAAAAGCTATGTAGTTATAAGCCATTTATGAAAAACATAATTGCAATAATATCTATTCTAATTTCTGCTAATAGTTTTTCGCAGGTTAATAAACATTATAGAGATAGTATATTCTCTCTTGCACAAAATTGTATAAAAGAAAATAAGATTGAAAAAGCTTATGATTTATTTTCATATGGTTCAAGCTTTTTCACTAAAAATCAATTAAAAAAAACTAAAGAGAAAACAGATTCTCTGAGACCAATTTTACGTCAAAAACTTCTAAAAGAAATAATTGGAAGATGGAATTTAGAAAGTTCTCTTTACAAAACTAAAATTCAATCAATTGAAATTTTTTATGATAAAATTCTTTTTATTGAAGAAGACAATATCAAAAGAACAGAAAAAATAATTTTTGAAAATGATCCAAAGTTTATAAAGAAATACTTTGAAGTAATATTTTCAGATAATTCAAAATGGTTTTTCTTATTAGAAGATGAGTATTTGACATTAGAATTTGTCTGTGATAAAATTGATAATGGAGAATTAACTTATACAGATAATAATCCTGAATACGTTTTTAAAAGATAAAACGGCTTATAACAACGGTTTACACTAATTGCTGGGCTTGCGCTTGCTACCTGCCTGTCTGCAGACAGATTTTAGTTTTCAAAAGAAAATCCGTAGGTTTGTTTGGTCAGTGCTTGCAGCAGCAACTAGTGTAAGCCGCCGAACGTAGTAAGCATAAAAAAGTAAAAATATGACTGTTTTAGACACCTTAAAAGCGCATGAACAAAACCAGCTTCGCGATTGGTATAAGAATGACAATAAGGAATCGCGAAAATTTTTAAAAGAAATCGTTGCCTTTACCAAAGAAAATCCAAACGAAATTAAGCAGTATTGTTCCCAAATAATTCCAACCGAATTTTCGAGTTTAAGTCTTGTTTATGAAGCCCTTTCAGAACATTCAACAGATTTCAATACTTTTTTATTTGAAGAAATACAACGCGTGATTCTGCTGGCAAAAAACAAAAGAATCAAGCCGGAACACCTAGAAATACTAACCGATATTGAAACCGAAGATATCTATTCAAAAGCGCAAGATATTTATGTCAAAATAATGGAGTTTATGACGTCGAATCTACAGCTGCAAAATGACACCGATTTCAACATTCAGCTTTTAGATGTAATCGATTATTATTTAATTGATTATGATGAAGATGATGCCATTCCGGAATATAAAAACTGGATAAATCGCATTCGGGAATTGGCTGAAAACGGAAAAACAAGTGAAAAAATTAAGGCGCGCGAAGTCCTGAAAGATTTGGACAGTATGGAAAATTTGACTTCCCTCTCCTTTTTCGAAAAAATAAAAAGTCTGTTTAGTTAACGGTAATTTGATTTCTAAAATCTGAATCATGAACTCTAACCGCGTTTATAAAATGGCTTTTGCCAGTGTTTATCCTCATTATATCGCGAAAGCCGAAAAAAAAGGACGTACCAAAAACGAAGTCGACGAAATTATTTTTTGGCTCACCGGTTACTCCGCACAAGGATTGCAGCAGTGTTTGGATCGAAAAACCGATTTTGAAACATTTTTTGGCGAAGCCCCACAAATCAACCCCAATGTATCCAAAATAACAGGAGTTATTTGCGGGTATCGTGTGGAGGAAATTGAAGATAAACTCATGCAACAAATTCGCTACTTAGACAAACTTATCGATGAACTTGCCAAAGGCAAAGCCATGGAGAAAATTTTGAGAAAATAAAACAAAAAAACTAGTTAGCCTGAGGTCAAAACACAAATTTTGATATTAGTAGTAAATCGAACTCACGCTATTTAATCAACCCTAACTAACCTCAATTGCAATGCACAAATTAAAAAGTTATATAAAAATTGTGTTTTTACCTTTTCGTTATCGTATCTTGATGCTTTTGCTTTGCATAGGGTTAGTGTGTACTTCTTTACAAAAAACAGCATCGTACATTCCAATTATTCAGAATAAAAATTACTTGGCAAAATACGGCGAATACATTTTCAACAGAGAACCCTGTATGGCCTGCCACAGCCTTGAAATTGAAACAGCGGAAGATCGTTTTTCATTAGACGGATTGGGTGGTAAATACAATAATTTTTATCTTTTTCTACTTCTTCAGGATCCAAATCAGGTGAAGATAGCTACTGATATGCCTTCATTTCCTCATTTGTTTAAAAATAAAATCAACATAGATACTTTCCGTTCAAAATTAGGACTTACAACAACTGAATGGGAGATTCTTTTACAACAAGCCGATTCACTTTCAAATGATTTAAATTCAACACCTGAAATACGCTATAGTCCTAAATTTAACCGAAGTGAATCTATTGCCTTGATAGCCTATTTGCAATCTATTCCGGCCAGTAAAGAACAACGTAAAATTGATTCTTTGAAAAATGTGAAGTACACTAATGCTGTAATTAAATTAAAAAACCTTATTCTAAAACCGGAAAGTTCAATTTATAAAAAGCCATATACCCAAGAAGAAATTGTAAATGGTAAAAATTACTTTCAATCTTCGTGCGCCGCATGCCATCGAAGCGACGGCGGAGGCACTATTGGCCCAAACTTAACAGATGATTTTTGGTTACATGGTGATTCTGAATATGAAATTGCACATGTTATTGCTTTTGGCGGAAGAGAGGGGAAAGGTATGATTCCTTGGGGGCAATTGCTTACAGAACAAGATTTTAGGAATCTATTGGCTTATATTCAATCCATTAGAGGAACCCATCCGGAAAACGGAAGACCACCTGAAGGAACCAGAAAATAACCTTCTTCTTCTTCCTTATAAGATTGTTTCCTTAGTTTGAATTGAAATATTTGTAAAAGAATAAGCCTTTAGGAAATTTTTTGATTAGCTCTCTTAATTCCCTGCCCAAGGCGTTCCGAAAAGCCCAACAGCCAATTCGGCCCAAATCAATACTATAACCACCAACACAGCACCGCATAATAACAGTCGGGTTTGTGTCGCTTTTACCTTGCGTAACACCATTTCAAAACCAAAAACCGCACTAAAAATTAAAATTGCGGCCACCATGAAATCCATTGGCCCCCATTGTACTTCATTTGTAAAAAACATCGCCACAAAAGGAATGAGTAACAACCCGAGACCGGCAAGCATAAAATAGGTCAAACGCTTAGAAAGTGATAACATGATTATATTATTAAAAGTTCTTTGTATTACAAAGTTAAAAATAGATTTTAAATAGTTATTCTTTTTTTGAATTTTAACATTTCCTGATGACATACCCTTGACACAAAAGGAGTGTAATTTTGTAGAAAATAAAAATCATCATGAAAACTGATTGGAAAAAAAACGAAAAACACTTGTATCTGCCGCCATCCAAACCGCAGCTACTCCATGTGCCGGAATTTAATTTTTTTGTTCTTGAAGGTGAAGGTAATCCTAACCTCCCGTTTTTTCAGGAGTACATTGCCGTACTGTATTCGCTTTCCTATGCCGTTAAAATGAGTCCCAAAAAGGGATTGGCTCCAACGCACTATTATGACTATACGGTTTATCCGCTTGAAGGGGTTTGGGATGTTAACGAAAAAGCAAAAAACACACCCGATTACCAACTTGATAAAAACGATTTGGAGTTCCGACTTATGATTCGACAACCTGATTTTGTGGATCAAGATTTTGCGATGCAAATGTTGGACTACGTGCGCCACAAAAAACCGAGTCCGTTATTGGAAAAAGTAGTTTTTGAAAAAAGAACGGAAGGGAATTGTATACAAATGATGCACATGGGCAGTTATGCTACCGAACCCGAGAGTTTCCAAATTATGGAAGCCTATGCCGAAAGTCAACAAAAAAGGCGGCTCTCCAAAATACATCGTGAAATTTATATCTCAGATGCGCGCAAAACCGCTCCGGAAAAATTAAAAACGGTTTTGCGATTCCGTGTTGATTGAATTTCTTTTTTTGTATATTTCGATTTAAAAATACGAAAGCACAATGAAAAAAGGTCTCTTATTCTTGGTCATGATGTCCTCTAACTTTATTTTTTCGCAAGCTACATCAACCCCTGAGAGCTTAGTCCAAGAACAACTTAACGCCTACAATGCCCGCAATATTGAAGCGTTTTTAGCGCCTTACAGCGAAGATGTTATGTTGTTCGATTTTCCTGATACGTTGAGTGGCAAAGGAAAAGCTGAAATTCGTCCGGGTTATGAGCAAATGTTCAAATTATACCCAAATCTACATTGTGAGGTGGTTAATCGTATCGTTTTGGGAAATACCGTGATTGATCAGGAGCGCGTTACGGGTATAACCGGCAGAGAGGTATTGGAAGCCGTCGCCATTTACACCATCGAAAATAATAAAATCGTGAAAGTACATTTTATCAGCAAAAACTAAAAACGAGATGACATTCGCTACGCTATTGGCAAAACACTACCGAGATGCCTTTTTTGGAGGAAATTGGACTTGTTCCGATTTTCGTGAAATTACTTCCGACATCACTTTGGGAGAAGCCCTAACACAATTACGCGATTGCAATACCATTGCTACACTAACCTATCATATTGGGTATTATGTTACGGCTCAATGTAACGTTTTACAAGGAAAACCTCTCCAGGCATCGGATAAAGAAAGTTTCGCCCATCCTCCTTTAACCTCAGAATCGGATTGGCAAAATTTGATAGCTTCGGTGCTTTCGGATGCTGAAAAAGCCGCGCAATTGATTGCCGAATTACCCGACTCAATGTTGAGCGAACCTTTTGTAGAAGAAAAATACGGCACGTATTTTCGAAATTTAGCCGGAAATATAGAACACATTCATTACCATTTGGGGCAGATTGCGCTTTTAAAAAAATTGATTCGACACGCCTAATTCAATCGAAATTTAGTATTTTTGAGGTATTATTTGCCATTTAAAATTATACCTGCCATGAAAAACTGCCTGGAATGCGGTGAAAAAATTGTAGGCCGCGAAGACAAAAAATTTTGTAACGACGGGTGCCGCAATGCGTTTAACAACCGCTTAAACAAAGACGCCAACAACTACATGCGCACTATTCATAACCGTTTGCGCAAAAACTACCGAATACTTTGTGAACTCAATCCGAAAGGAAAATCTAAAACAACAAAAGCCCGTTTGCACTATTACGGCTTCGACTTTACTCTTTTAACCGAATTACGGACAACCGAGAAGGGCAATATATACTATTTTGTGTATGACCAAGGGTATAGGCCAACAGAGAATGAGGGGTACATGCTGGTGAAAAAGGAAATGTAACTTTTCAAATGCGATTGCAATCCTGTGGGTTGTGTTTGAAGAATTAACAGCAAAAAAGTTAAAATACATTTTTTTTTGTAATTTTAACCCAAATTGCCCGACAAACAAACTTACTGGCTCATGAAAAAAAACTACTCCGGCCTCCTCTCTGCTCTGGTGTTAGTGGCTATTATTTACGGTGTATTTTATACACTTATGCCTCAATCGTATGACACATCGGAAGCTTCTTTGGCTGAATTTTCAACCCAACGCGCCTTTTCAAAAGTTAAATCGATAGCCGCCAAACCGCATTATGTTGGTTCCGATAACCATGAAATCGTTGCCCAGTTTTTATATAAAGAATTAAAAAATCTTGGCCTCCAACCCGAATTTCAGGAAGGGTTTACCATGACCGAAAAAGGAACATTAATTAATTCTAAAAACATTTTAGCTAAGATTAAAGGTAAACAACAAGGCAAAGCCCTGCTTTTACTTTCCCATTACGACAGTGCCCCACACTCTTACTCGCACGGGGCTTCTGATGATGCTTCGGGTGTAGCCGTTATTTTAGAGACCCTACGAGCCTATCTGCACAATAAAACCGTTCCTAAAAATGACATTATCATTCTTTTTTCGGATGCAGAAGAAATAGGTTTAAACGGAGCCGCTTTGTTTGTTACCCAACACCATTGGGCCAAAGAAGTAGGACTGGCACTAAATTTTGAAGCGCGTGGCTCATCTGGTCCGGGCTATATGCTGATGGAAACTAATGAAGGAAATGCACAAATGACACGCGAATTTGCTGCAGCCAAAGTTCCCTTTCCGGCTTCAAACTCACTCATGTACAGCATCTACAAAATGCTGCCAAACGACACCGATTTAACTGTTTTTCGTGAAAACGGAAAAATTCAAGGCTTCAATTTTGCGTTTATCGACAGTCATTATAATTACCATACTTCGCAAGACGATGCTGCCCATCTTGATAAAAACACTTTAGCGCATCAAGGTTCGTATCTTATGCCCCTGTTATTGCATTTTGGAAATGCCGATTTGACAAAACTCAACAGCAAAGAAGATGACGTTTATTTTAATGTTCCCTTCTCCTTTGTGCATTATCCGTTCCAATGGATTTGGCCTCTGTTTAGTATAACGCTTGTTCTCTTTTTGGGCTTCGTTATTCTTGGATTAGGCAAACAGGTGTTACAAATGCCTGAAATCCTTAAAGGGTTCTTACCGTTGTTTGGTTCGATTGTGGTTGCCGGTGGTTTGTGTTTTGCCGGTTGGAAAATTTTGCTCGCTGTGTATCCGCAGTACAACGAAATTCTTCATGGTTTTACGTACAACGGCCATGATTATATCGTTGCTTTTATAGCTTTGACATTGGGAATTTGCTTTTTGTTTTACAGTAAAACCGCCGCAAAAGACGGTGGAATGAATCAACTTATTGCGCCTCTTTTTTTATGGCTTGTTGTAAATGGTTTGGTGGCGGTATACCTCAAAGGTGCCGCGTTTTTAATCCTACCTGTTTTAGCGTCAGTGTTGCTATTGGGCTATTTTGTTATTACACAAAAGCAAAATCTATGGCTAAATGTACTATTGAGTATTCCCGCCCTTGTCATCTTGGTTCCGTTTATCGCTATGTTTCCGGTTGGACTTGGACTAAAAATTTTAGCGGGAAGCGCTGTTTTAACCGTGTTAACATTTACCCTATTGCTGCCGGTTTTTGGTGGATTCTCTCGTAAAGGAATATGGTCGTTGTTGTTCTTTCTAATTGCAGCGGGAGTTTTTGTCAAAGCTCATAATCATTCGGGATTTAGTAAAGGACAAGGAAAACCAAACAGTTTGGTTTACATTCAAAATAACGATACTAAAAAATCGTATTGGGCAAGCTATGATACTCGTCCCGACACTTGGACAAAAGGCTATTTGGGCGAAAACCCAAAAGATGCCGCTCCTTTAAATACCAATAAATTGTACAGCAAATACGGCACATCTTTTAGTTTGATGGCTGATGCACCGTTTAAAAACATTCCTGCCCCTTCCATCGCTTTTGAAACCGATTCGGTTTCAGGAACTACACATTATTATAAAATTCGAATTACACCCAACCGCCGGGTAAATCGCTATGATGTGTTTTTTGAGGGTAAACCAATGATCACTTCATTCAAAGCGAATGGTGTAAAATCGTTAAATGTGGAAAGCAAAATTTCGGGACAAACAACCAACAAATTATTAAGTTATTATGTCACGCAGCAACTCCCGTTGGTAATGGAAATTGAAACTTCGGGTGGTGAGCCCTTGCGCTTAAACTTGATGGAAAGTTCGTTCGACCTCATGTCGCACCCATCTTTTAGTATGGCCAAAAGAAGCGACTCTATGATTCCGAAACCTTTTGTACTTACCGATGCCGTATGCATCCGGATGGCAGTCAAACCCACACCGGTACTACAACCGGTTAATGCCGTTTCGGTTCCCTAATTTTGATTTGATATCTTTGCCCGTAAAGAAGAACTTTGAGACAAATTAATATTTTAGGTTGCGGATGGTTAGGTTTTCCTTTAGCGGTATCGCTATTGGAGGAGGGTTATTGTGTAAAAGGCTCTGTAACCCATGAAAACAAACTAACGCTTTTATCCGAAAAAGGAATAATCCCCTATTTGTTACAAGTAGAAAACAATCAGATTGTTGGCAATATGTCCGAATTTATTTCGGGTGCCGATTACCTTATCCTAACGATCCCTCCGGGAACACGAAAGGGGGAAACCTCTTTCGATTTGAAAATCAAAACTATTCTTAAAGCAGTAGGCAAAACCCCTATCCTTTTTATGAGTTCAATTGCTGTGTATGGTCAACATCAAGGTACTGTAAACGAACAAAATGAACCTTTACCGGACACCGCAAACGGGCAACTGTTACACGTTTGTGAAACCTTAGTTTTGCAACACAACCCAAATAATGTAGTACTCCGTTTTGGTGGTTTACTTGGTGATGACCGACATCTAATTACCCATTTAGCCGGAAAAAAGGCTATTGAAAACCCTACACTTCCGATAAATTTGATTCATAAAACCGACTGCATTGGTATCCTAAAAAAAATAATTCACACCCCTGAGGCGAAAGGAATTTACAATGCGGTTACGCCTTTTCACCCTACCCGACAAGACTATTACACCCGGGAAGCCGAAAAAAGAGGATTACCCATACCTTTATTTAATCCCGAAAATACGGGAATTGGAAAAACCGTTACCAGTGTACGGATTGAATCAGAACTGCAGTATAGATATAAGTTGAGTTCGTTATAATTGTTTGCTAAATTTTAATCAAAATACTTTGTGACCTAACACAAGACTTGGATTAAAAAACATAAAAAAAAGTATAACGAACTCGTATTATTTTGAATTCTTACCAGATTTTAACCCGATTTTCAGGTTTAACAAATAGTTTGTCGGTTTCTTGAATATTGAACGCTTTATAGAACGAATCAATATTGAGTAACGGTACATAAGCGCGGTACATTCCCGGCGAATGTGGGTCGGTTTTTACCTGATTTTTAATGGCTTCATCGCGCATTTTGGAGCGCCAAATTGTTCCCCAAGAAATAAAGAAACGTTGTTCCGGAGTAAAACCGTCAATTAATCCCGGATTTCCATTGGCTTTCAGGTAAAGTTGAAGTCCGTCGTAGGCCGCATTTACACCACCAAGGTCACCAATATTTTCGCCTAATGTAAATTTACCGTCTACAAAAGTTCCGGGAAGCGGCTCAAGTGCACTGTATTGTGCCGCTAAAGCACCTCCAAGGCCGGTAAATTGTTTTAAATCGTCTTCGGTCCACCAGTTAACCAAATTTCCGTCGGCATTGTAACGAGACCCGGAATCGTCAAATCCGTGAGAAATTTCATGTCCTATTACAGCACCTATTCCACCATAATTTACAGCCTCATCGGCTTTATAATCGTAGAATGGCGGTTGTAAGATAGCAGCCGGAAATACAATTTCGTTGTAGGTTGGATTGTAGTAAGCATTTACGGTTTGAGGTGACATTCCCCACCGGGTTTTATCGACCGGTTTCGCTAAATCGGCTATATTTTCGGCAAATCCCCAACGAGAAACATTTTGCATATTTTCGTAATAGGTACCGCCTTCGGCTAAACTTTTTATTTGCAGTTTAGAATAGTCTTTCCATTTGTCGGGATATCCAATTTTCACATTGGATTTACGCAATTTATCAATCGCGCCTTTTCGCGTTTCGGGGGTCATCCAAGGTAAATTGTTGATGCGGTTTTCGAAAGCAGTAAATACATTTGCAATCATTTTTTTGGCTTTCTCTTTTGCTTCGGCCGGAAACTTTTCAGCCACATATAGTTTACCCAACGCTTCTCCTACAGTTCCGTTTACCACTTGCAACGCACGTTCTTCACGTGGACGTTGTTTAAGAGCCCCTTGAAGTGTTTTGCTGTAAAATTCCCAGCTGGCATATTCGATATCGGTAGTTAAAACCCCTGTTGATTTATTGATAAGCGTCCAACGAAGGTAGGCTTTCCATTCGTCAACTTTATTTTGGGTAAAAATATCCTGAAGTGCTTTCATGTAGCGCGGTTGCGAAACGATAACCGAATCCAGGTTTTTAATTCCAACGCCTTCTATGTATTTTTTCCAATCTACGGCAGGGGTTAGTTGCTGTAAATCGGCCACCGACATTGGGTTATAGGTTTTACGACGATCACGACGTTCCACGCGGTCCAAGCGTGGTTGCGCCATGGCGGTTTCAATTGCCAATACTTTTTCGGCATTTGCTTTGGCTTGTTCCGGCTTTTCGCCCAAAAATTGAAGCATACGTGCTACATGTACTACATATTTTTCACGTTTCTCTTTTGAGTCTTTATCGTCTGAGACATAATAGTCACGATCGGGCAAACCCAAACTTCCAAGTCCGATGTTCACCACATTCCGATTGCTGTCTTTGGCATCAGGTCCAACACCAATACCATAGAATCCAATACCTCCGACAGGAGCCATCTCGGTAATCAGGTTAGCTAAATCGTTTACATTTTTGATGGCATCAATCTTTTTCAAGGTTGCCATAATTGGTTTAATCCCTAATTTATTTCGGGAAATAGTATCCATGTAAGTCAGGTAAACATTAACTGCTTTTGCCTGATCGGATTTTGGGTCGAGTGATTTATCTGAGATCGCTTTTTTGAGAATAGCCAAAGCATCTTTATCGGTATTTTGGCGGAGTTCATCAAAGCTTCCCCAGCGGGTTTTATCGGCAGGTATTTCAGTTTTATCGAACCAAACTCCGTTTACATACCTGAAAAAATCATCTCCGGGTTTTACAGAAGTATCCATATATTGGAGCTCCAATCCCGGTTTTTTGTCTTGTTCTTGTGCTCCGGCCATTGTAAATGCCAAAGCGGCAAGAAGCGTAAATTGTTTTCTCATTTTACTTTCTGATTATTGATTTCGTAACTTGTTGACCTTCGGAAGCAATTTTTACAAAATAAACTCCCGTTGCAAGATTGGTCATATCCATTATCCAATTGTTACTGTCCTGACTGTTAAAATTTACTTCAATTTTTTTACCGGAAACATCGTAAACCTCAATTTGTTCAATTGGGCCGGATAGGTTTGCTACAGTGACCATTCCGTTTGTAGGATTAGGAAATAAGGCTACTGCTTCAGAAGAAAACGCGGCAGATTCTAAAGTTCCGGTAATTACAAAATCATCTACGATTACCCCTTCATTGGTAACCGACTGATCCGATTGAAATACAAAACGAAACATAATGTTGGTTTCCGAATTTAATCCGCTTAACGGATACATATAATCAGTAAGCGTAGTATCGGTACCTGTCCATTGTGCGCCTACACAATTATAGCAATCGTTTCCGGTTGTTTCAGGAGTTCGGTCACTATTATACCACCCGGATTGCATATTCCCGAGCACTTCCCAATTTTGTCCCAAATCGGTTGAATATTGAACATATAAAATATCCCAATTTTCCTCTAAATCATAAGCCATTTTAAACCGAATTTGCGGGTTTGCCAATTGGGTTAAATCATAGCATTCTGAAATAAGGTACGACTTAATTAAATCCGGGTAATCACCACTTAAAGAAGTTGCATACACATTATTAGTTCCGGAAGAAAGAACTGTTCCTGAACGTATTCCTCTTGTCCAAAGTCCGGTTGCGCTTCCTTCATCATTTTCGAGCAATTCATCGGCTGGTGTTTCAAAGGGATTCACCTGATTCACGGTACCGGAATCATTGAGGAAAAACACCCCTTGACCACTGTTATTATCGCTGTAAGCATCACCAGAAACAGTAAGAGACACATCAAAAAGGTAGGCTCCTTTGCTCAAATTCATGGTTGGTAAGCTAATCGTTGTACTCTGTCCGGAAGCAATTGTTCCGTTCCAAGTGTAGTTTTGTGGAGCACCATTAATTTCGTAAGCTACACCCACCGTAGTAATAGTATTTTGTCCGTTATTCTTTACCGCTATTTGAGGAGATATGCTGGTATTACAATTAACATTGACCGAAGAAGGCGCGATTATTTCTGTAAATTTTACATCTACCTGAGGAGATTCAACCGGAATAGCTGTCATCCAAATACCGCGTCCAAAAGTAGCCGCTACCAATTTAGCATCTTCCAGGTTTACTTCTAAATCGGTTACCGAAACATTAGGCAAATTGGTGTCAAAAGGTTCCCATTGTGTCATGGAATCATCACGGTAATAAACCCCTAAACTGGTTCCAACATAAAGTGGGTTTAAGGTGTTTCTTCCCTGATGTACAATTACGTTTTTACCTATATCCGGTAAACCCTCATTAATGGATGTAAATGTAATTCCGCCATCTGTTGATTTTAAGGCTTCCCCCGAGGTCCCTTGTGTAGTAAGATAAACTATAGAACTGTTTGTGGTGTGTACTGCTATTGAAGTGATGTTAAACGAAGCCGCATACGCTATAGAAAAATTCACCCCTCCATCGGTACTTTTGAATAAAATTTCTTCATCAGCTACATAAATTATATCACTATTTGTAGGGTCTATTGCAATGTAATCCAAAGGAGGTGCCGCAGCAAATGTACTGTTGTTAACTTGCTCCCAAGCATCATTATTCAGTCGGAAAAAATTAGTATAACCTGCATATAAATTACCCTCTTTACTCATGCGCAAAGGTGTAACCCAATTCCCGTTTTCGCCCGGATTATCAACACCATAAGAGAGCGAGTTTCCGCCATCATTACTCACATAAAGACCGCCACCGCCTTGAATAAAACCGTAATATTTATTGCTGTTTGTGGGGTGAATGGCCGTATCCATACCATCTGCACCGTAATAATTTTTCCATTGGTTGTTACTGTAGGCGTATCCGCCATTATCCTGAAGACCTCCTACCATTTTGTAAGCGCTTTGTTTTGATACGGCGATGCGGTAAAATTGTCCTATTTGCGCCGAAGCTGTTTTATCGGAGAACGAATCAGCGGCGTTATCCGAAACATAAATTCCGCCATCGCTACCACAATACAATTTATCTCCATAAAAACGCAAATAATGTATATCAGCATGTGTATAAGTAGCTTGAAACGGGCTACTCCAATTGTTTATTTTGGTGAAATTTGCCCCACCATTGGTAGACTTCCAGATGTTTAAACATCCGGTATACACTTCGTCAGCATTGGTAGGAGAAACGGCAAAAGCCAAATCATACCATGCTTGTGAAGACTCAAAAATATCGGTGTTTCCTGATGTTTTGGTCCAGTTTGTCCCTCCGTTAACAGAGCGATAAACACCTTGTAAATCGTACGAATTGGTTGTTGACAAGATATACACATAGTTCGGGTTAGCCGGTGTTACATCCAATAATCTTCTTCCGGAAGAAGCCGGCAATCCTCCTGATATGGCCGAGAAACTTGTACCACCATTGGTTGATCGGTAAAATTTATCACGGGATACCGCATAAATGGTATTGGGATCCCCCGGTTTTAGGCGAATTCTCCCTTGGGAAAAATCATCGGCCTGAACCAAAGTCCAATTTACTCCGGCATTCGTCGTTTTGTAAATCCCATCGGTTGTCGCTACCCATAAAATGTTAGAATTGGTGGGATGTATAATAATATCACCACAGTTTTTATCGGTTGTAGTAAACGTGAGTCCTGTGGAATTCCATGTAGTTCCGCCATCGGTTGATTTCATTACACCCACAGAATAGGTGTCCCATGCATCACAATCGCCTGTAGCTATGTAAATTGTATTTGAGTTGCTGTAATCTACCGCAATACCGGAAACACCAATTTGAGGCAAATTATCGCCAAGAGGAGTCCAAGAATCACCTGAATTAACCGATTTCCAAATGCCGCCCGCAGGGGTTCCCATATACACAACAGATGCATTAGACGGGTCAACCAAAACGGTATTTACCCTGCCCTGCCCCGACGACCATGAACCTGTATTCGTATGAGTAAAAGGCCCTACCGGTTGCCAATCGCTTACGGGTAGACTTAAAGAGGAATTGGCTCTAAATTGTTGACTTACTTTTTTCTGGTTAAACGCTTGCCACATTTTTTGAGGTGTGATAAGATAGCCTTGCGGATCTACTTTATTTCTCCAATGGTTTTCCCATCGCATAAAAGGTTTATACCCACTTCCTTTTTTTGATTTATCATGTGTTTCCCAATAGGCATTAAAAAGAGCTACAGCATCATCGATAGTTTGTTTTTGGGTTCTTGCGGAATCGCTTTGTACATTCCAAGGCGCTTTTTTATTGAATTGAGAAAATCCAAAAAAAGACACAAAAAACAGAAGGATAAGTAGATTTCTTTTCATATCGGTTAATTTTTTTCAAATATAACCAAAAAAAAAGAATCCAAATTCAGGTTTAACAATCGTTCCCGCGATGCAATTGCTGAAGTTTCTTTATTTTTGTCAAAAAAAAATGATTGCAGAGTTAAAAAAATACCGATACGCAATAGGTTTTTTTCTGTTGTTTTCTGTAGTTACCATTTCCTTGTTTTACAACGCCCTAAAACCCAAGGAAAGTCTCCCTATATACAATCCGCAAGATGTAAACCCGGAAATGGTGGACTCTACCATTCAATATAAAGCCCGCGATCATAAAATTGCCGATTTCAAATTTTTAAATCAAAATGGCGCCTATATCACGCAACGCGATTATGAAGGAAAAATTTATGTAGCCGATTTCTTTTTTACAACCTGCCAATCGATTTGCCCAAAGATGACCAACAATATGGTTTGGCTTCAGGATAAAATCAAGAACAATCCCAACGTAAAGCTACTTTCCTTTTCGGTTACCCCTGACATTGATAGTGTAGCCGTTTTAAAAAAATATGCGTTGAAAAAAGGTGTGATAGACCGTAAATGGAACTTATTGACCGGCGACAAAAAAGAAATTTATTACTTAGCGCGTAAATCGTTTTTAGCGGTTAAAACCGGAAAACCGGAAGAGTTGTACGATATGGTTCATACCGAAAACTTCATTTTAGTGGACAGCAAAAAACGAATTCGTGGGTTTTACGACGGCACTAATTTGGATGGCCCAACTGAACCCGGGATTAAAAATGTGAGCCAACTTTTGGAAGACATTAACTTGCTTTGTGAAGAAGAAAAGAATTAATTTTTTGATTTACTGTTTTTGTTGATATTTATCATGTTTCATAAAGGTTGTTTCCTTATTTTTGTATTTTAATTCAATCTAAATAAATTTTGAAGTTTCCGCTTAATCATTTAAAAATAGGACAAAAGGGTACAATCGCAGAAGTAAATGCCGAACAAATTCCGCTTAAGCTTCTGGAGATGGGTTGCCTTCCCGGAAATACAGTTGAATTACTGCAAATTGCTCCTTTTGGAGACCCAATGTATTTTATCATTAACGACTCGCATGTGGCTATTCGTAAAGAAACGGCTCGCGAGGTACATGTTATTCCAGAAAATTAAAACGGGATGGCACATAAAACCATTAAAGTTGCGCTAATAGGTAATCCGAATACAGGAAAAACTTCTGTATTTAACCAACTCACCGGATTGCACCAACAAGTGGGAAACTATCCCGGAATTACGGTTGACAAAAAGATTGGCTACTGCAAACTCAATAAAAATGTAAAAGCATCGATTATTGACCTTCCCGGGACCTATAGTTTGAATGCCAACTCGATGGATGAAAATGTAGTTATTGAACTGCTTCTGAATAAAAATGACGCACATTATCCCGATGTTGCCGTAGTGATAACCGAGGTTGAAAATTTAAAACGAAACCTGCTTCTGTTTACTCAAATTAAAGAACTCGAAATTCCGACAATTTTAGTCATTAACATGAGTGATCGCATGAAGCAAAAGGGAATTGATTTGGATATTCCGTATTTAGAAGAAAAACTCAAAACCAAAATTGCGCTTACGAGTTCTCGAAAAAATATTGGGATTGAAAAAATTAAAGAGTTAATTTTAAACTATAAATCACTTCCTACAGAGGCTTGCATCGACACCTCAACAATTGATCCGGAGTATTTTGAAAAATTAAGAAAAACATTTCCCGGACAGCAATTGTATAAATTGTGGTTGGTCATTACGCAAGATGTAAACTTTCTGAATTTGGACCGTAACGAGATTAAGAGTTCGTTCACCAAACCCCATTCTGAACTGCGTCGTTTGCAGCAAAAAGAAACCATCAAAAGGTATCAATTTATCAATGATACCCTTAAAATTGGTCAAAAAATTGACCATTCAAAAGCTTCTGATATCAAAATAAAACTGGACCGAATTTTAACCCATAAAATTTTTGGCTATCTTATTTTCCTTTTTATCCTCTTTGGAATATTTCAATCCATTTTTGATTGGTCAAATGTACCGATGGATTTTATTGACGGGCTTTTTGCCAATTTGGCAAGTTGGTCGCGAACCATTCTTCCTCCCGGTGAACTGACAAGTTTAATCAGCGAAGGATTGATTCCCGGTATTGGCGGAATTTTAATTTTTATTCCGCAAATTGCCTTTTTGTTCCTGTTTATCTCCGTGTTGGAGGAAAGCGGTTATATGAGTAGGGTTGTTTTTTTAATGGACCGCATTATGCGCCCTTTTGGTTTGTCGGGCAAAAGTATTGTGCCGCTTATTTCCGGAACAGCTTGCGCCATCCCTGCCATTATGGGAGCCCGAAATATCGAAACTTGGCGCGAGCGTCTTATTACAATATTGGTAACGCCATTCATAACTTGTTCGGCACGTTTGCCGGTTTATACAATTTTAATTGCCCTTATTATTCCTGAAGAACATGTTTTGGGCTTTATCAGTTTACAAGGACTTACCTTAATGTCACTCTACTTAATTGGGTTCTTTGTTGCGCTGCTATCGGCTTACATCCTCAACAAAATACTAAAAATAAAGTCAAAATCGTATTTTGTAGTTGAAATGCCGGGCTATAAAATTCCTATGTTTAAAAATGTAGCCATAAACGTGTTTGAAAAAACACGTTCGTTTGTGCTTGGCGCCGGAAAAATAATTTTAGCGTTATCGGTAATATTATGGTTTTTGGGCTCTCATGGTCCCGGAAAGGAATTTGAAAATGCCCCTAACACTGTTAAATTGCTTTTGGAAAATGAAGGAAAAACATATAATCCGCAAGAATTTGAAGATGCCGTTAGCGCCTATAAATTGGAAAAATCGTATATCGGAATTATAGGAAAAAGTATCGAGCCGGTGATTAAACCCTTAGGTTACGATTGGAAAATAGGAGTTGCCGTAGTAAGTTCGTTTGCCGCCCGCGAAGTTTTTGTGGGAACATTGGCTACCATTTACAGCGTGGGTAGTCATAGTGAGGAAGAAACCACCATCAAAGAACACATGCGAGAGGAAATTAGGGAAGACGGAACCCAAACATTTAACTTTGCTACCGGAATTTCGTTGCTGGTGTTTTATGCGTTTGCTATGCAGTGTGTAAGTACTTTAGCTATTGTTAAACGCGAAACCAATTCTTGGAAATGGCCTCTGATTCAATTGTTTTTTATGAGTGGATTAGCCTATTTGTCGGCATTAGTGGCTTATCAATTTTTAAAATAAAGTTAGCTTTGGATTATGAAAAAAACTGTTTTTATACTATTCTTTATCCTTAGCACTAAAATGATGCTATGTCAAACCCGAGTTGAACAATCAAAATCCGAATTAAAATCAGGTTCCCAAAACACAACGACTCAAAGTAATTCTACCCAAACAAACACTACCGGTACACGAAAAGAGAATACCAATAATAACCCATTCAAAAAACTTTTTGTAGACATAGGGTTAGCGGTTTTTAAATATGGACTTATTGGCAATTACCGACTTGAAAATCATCTTTACAACCCGCTTGCTGCCTTTCCGTATCAGTATGAAAATACAGGTAATTTTAATTCCAATGACAGTTTGCCGGATTACGGCAAAAATTGGCGCATTGATGTAGAAGATCAATTTCTATACAGCGATTCCAATTTATATGCCAACCATTTGAAAATAAAACTGCGCCCGTTCCAGTATTTTTATCTTCAAACCGATTACCATGAAATGGTCGAAAAAGATGCTTTTACCGGTGAAAAAGGCAATCTTTCTGTATTTCAATTTAATCTTAATTATGACCGATTGCGACTTAAAAACGTGAATATAGGTTGGAATATTGGGGCTACCTATGTGGCCAACGATGTGAAAAAAGCCGGCTTATGTTTTGGTGTAAACATGGATGTATTTCCGGTAAAACCCATAAGTCTTTCAGCAGCAGCCAAATGGAGCACCATTAATAGCCAGCCGGTGAATCATTTTGAGGTGCAACTAAAATACCATATCAAAAAATACTTCCTGAATGTAGGTTTTGAGCACTACACTATTGGAAGCCCTAACTATAACTTTATAGCAGCCGGTGGCGGAATTTATTTTTAAAATGGAACTGATACAGCAAATAATCGTAATCCTTTTGTTGATTGGTGCCGTAGCGTACTTACTCAAAAAATTAGTCTTCCCGGCCAAATCCAAAAAAGGTTGTGGTAACTCGGGATGTGGTTGTTAGCCCAATGCAACATCCAAAGTCATCATCACAATAAAGCCTGCAATTAACCCCAAGGTTGCTATATCGGTATTCTTATCTTGTTGCGTTTCGGGAATTACTTCTTCAACCACCACAAATATCATAGCGCCAGCTGCAAATGCTAAGGCATAGGGCAATAATGGGGTAAAAAAAGTAACCGCTACTGCGCCCAAAACTCCGGCAATAGGTTCGACCAAAGCTGACGATTGTCCGTACATGAAACTTTTCCAACGGCTCATTCCCATTCGTCGTAAAGGCATAGAAACCGCAATTCCTTCGGGAAAATTTTGAATTCCAATACCAATAGCTAAAGTAACTGCCCCGGCTATGGATGCTTCGGGTATGCCCGCAGCTACGCCGCCAAACAAAACGCCAACGGCCAATCCTTCGGGTATGTTGTGAAGAGTTATAGCCAAAACAAGTAAAGTAGTACGTTGCCAAGGCGATTTAATACCTTCCGATTCTTTAAAATTGATATGAAGATGGGGTAAAATTTTATCTAACATAAAAATAAATAGTGCACCCAATAAAAATCCGGTTGCGGCCGGTATCACCTTTATGAAACCTTCACCACTACTCATTTCGATGGCAGGAGCCAATAAACTCCAAAAACTGGCAGCAATCATTACCCCTCCTGTAAATCCTAACATTCCATCAAGAACAGTACGATTCATGCTTTTAAAAAAGAATACAAATGAGGCACCAACTGCTGTCAAGAACCAAGTAAATAAAGTAGCGTATAGTGCTGCTAATACCGGATTAATACTTTGAAAATAGTGAATAACAGATTCAAACATAGTTATTGAATGTAAAGATTTATAGCAATTTTATCAGACAAAATAATTTCATTATCATTTAGAATAACCGTCAAGGAATTGTCAAATCGTTCTCTTGACAGCACAACAAACTCAGAACCCAAAGCGATTTTTAGCTTGTCTAAGTATTGCAAAAATTCAGAAGACGAATCTTTAACACCCACACAACGATAGCTCGTGTTAAGTTCTGCCTCGGAAAGCAGTTTGTTGTGCGAGGAACTGATTTGTCCTTTCTGATTCGGAATGGGGTCGCCATGCGGATCGAAGGTTGGGAAACCCAAATACGCATCCAATTTATCAATAAGTGCCTCCGATTGTATGTGTTCTAATTCTTCGGCTATTTCATGCACTTCATCCCATGAAAAACCCAATTTTTCAACCAAAAAAACTTCCCACAAACGATGCTTGCGCACAATCATCTTTGCGGCATAAAGCCCCGATTCGGTTAGTGTAACCCCTTGGTATTTTTGATAAGAAACCCATTTCTTCTCCGAAAGTTTTTGCAACATATCCGTCACCGAAGATGCTTTTGTTTCGAGCGTCCCGGCAATGGCATTGGTACTCACCCCTTTTGGTGATACCTGCGATAAATGGTAAATGACTTTTAAATAGTTTTCTTCGGATGTGGTCATTGCAATACGTTCATCCTACAAAAATACATTTTTTTAATTTACTAAATATTTTTTTAGACAAAACTAAAAATTATTCTTCTTTGTTCTTCAACATCATCAACAAGGTATAGGCACCTTGTGTCACAATTTGTTTGCCTTTGAGTTCGTCAACAGCTATTATTTCAGTGTATGTTTCATCACGCACACCTACTTTCACTTCAACCATTTCAAACGCTAAATTACTGCGTTTTATAAAAACAAACGTTTTATTTTCAAATGTTTGGATAGCCGAATTGGGAACACAAACCACATCAGCACTAATTCCCGATATCTCTGCATTCATATAGGTGCCTGCCATGAGTTTTTTGTCATGTGTTTGAATTTTACAAAGCGCTTCCATCGCATTGTTCGCATCCATCTTTTTATTGAGATACACTATTTGCGAATCATACGATGTAGTGCCTGTATTAGAAAAAGCCTTAATTTTTTGTCCGGGTTTGAGCTGTGAAGCATCCTTTTCAAAAATGACAAGTTGCAGATACGGATTACTGTCGTTTGTGACTTCAAAAACCACATCAGAAGCATTGATATATTGCCCCAAATTGACAGCAACTTTCGATATAAACCCGTTTAGAGGAGAGCGTAGTGTAACCGATTTTGACAAATTCCCTATGCTCAATTGGGCCGGATTTAGACCGATCATCTTTAATTTCTCTTCCAATGATTTGAGCAAAATTCGGTTTTTATTGAGTTCATTTTCGGCTAATTCAGCCGACTTATCACTGACTGCCTTGGACATATTTAACTCTTTTTGGCGTTTAAAATCGGATTGCGCGAAAATTAATTGTTGTTTTACCGTCAAATAGTCCTGTTGCAATTGAATATATTGTTGATCTTCCAAAACAGCCAACACCTGACCTTTGCTTACCGGCATGCCCGGCATGACCTTGACCGATTTGATATACCCACCTAAAGGCATGGTCACTGTAGCCACCGATTCAGGTGAAAGAATAATTTTCCCGTTAACCCTAATTTTCCCTTCAATAGTGCGCTCTTGAAGAGGTTCGGTTTTCAAACCGGTGTTCACTAATTGTGCTTTTGTTAAGGTTACTTTGGTTTCTGAAGTTGCCTGTGAAACCACCTCTGTATTTTTATCGGCACAGCCTAATACCATTAATGTAGAAAGGGCTGTTAGTATAATTTTAGTTTTCATCTTTTAATTGTAATATAAAACCTGAATGAGATTTTGATTATAGGTACGTATGGCTTCTAAATACGACAAACGTGTTTCGAGTGCCTGATTGGTAATCATGGCCCAATCTAGCACATTAATTTCGCCGTTGCGCAATTGTAATGTAGCGGTTTGAGCTAAACTAACAGACTCTCTTAGTGTTTGATTTTCATATTCATCCAAAAGCAAACGATTTGACTCATGAGCAAAAACGATTGCCTCATAGTCTTGTTGCAATTTATTTTGGATGCTTTGCAAACGAAAATCCAAGGCTTCATTCTCAATGGCTAATGCTGCTCTTCGGGCTTTTGAGGCGCCGTTAAAAAAAGGAATGCCAAGACCTAACTGAAACGAATTAAAACGCTGTGAACCGTTATATAGTTTATCATCTGCTCCGGTTCCTTTCATCGTGGTTGAAAAAACACCCATCGAAATTTCGGGGAAACACTTGGCTTTTTCTAACTGAATTTGCGCCGTGTTTTTTTGTTTTTCCTGGGCATACAAATCAAAAAGCAAGTTCTTTTCTTTAAATTCTGAAGGAATTGCAGCCGAAATTTTTAGAGCACCATTCTCAGGCATAAGTAGGATTTCCGACTGCATCAAAAAAGCAAAATAACGAACCAGCTTTTGTTTTTCGGCTCGCAGTTGATTCAAGGTGGTTTGCAATTTAGCATGATTCAAATACGCTGTAGATTTTTCCAATGTCCCGGTTTCACCCCTGCGAAAACGCTCTTGAGCAGAAGTTAAAAACTGTTGGTACACCGAATCGGTTTGTACAACCAGCTTTTCTTTTTCAAGTACTAGGCGTAGTTCATAAAAGACCGATGTAATTTCTTTTTTTAACTGATTTTCAGATAATTTGTATTCAGTTTGTGCAACAGCTGCTCCGCCTTCAAATACTTTTTTAAGTTGGCTGTTAACAATTGGAAAACTGAGGTTTTGGGTTAACCCGAAACGATTATCGGTGAAGGAACTATTTAGTTGACCTGCCTCTGCCGTCAGGTTCAAAACAGGAATTTCATTAGCTGAATGAATGAGTTGTTTGGCGGCTTCCGCTTTTTTCTCTTCTTCTTTTAATGCAAAATTCTTTTCAATTCCTCGATCTAATGCCTGTTGAAGCGAAATGGTTTGTTGTGAAAATCCGCTTACCGATAACAAGAGAACTAACAAGGTGCTGATTTTATTTTTCTTCATAGTAAAACGAAATGAGTTACTTTCGGTCAATACATACATAACCGGAAGTACAATTAATGTTAAAAAAGTTGCGATAAGCAATCCGCCGATAACAACAGTCGCTAAAGGACGTTGCACCTCAGCTCCGGCTCCATTACTGATTGCCATAGGGAGGAAGCCGAGTGAGGCTACTAAAGCCGTCATCAAAATTGGACGTAGTCGTTTTTGTGTAGCATTCATCACCACACGATGGATGTCTTTTAGACCGCTGTTTTTTTGCATATTTAACTCGGCTATAAGTACAATTCCGTTGAGTACGGCCACTCCAAACAAAGCAATAAAACCAATCCCGGCACTAATGCTGAACGGCATCCCGCGAAGCGCTAAAAAAAGGATGCCTCCAATAGCCGATAACGGTATTGCGGTGTAAATAAGCAGGGCTTGTTTGACCGATTTAAAAGCAAAATACAACAACAAAAAGATGAGCGCCAACGAAATTGGAACAGCAATGAGAAGGCGTTGTTTGGCTTGATTTAGGTTTTCAAAACTACCGCCATAGGTAATATAATAGCCTTCCGGAAGTTTAATTTGGGCAGTTACTTTTTGATTGAGTTCTTCAACAAGACTTTGTACATCGCGTTCGGCATTAAAGCCCACAACAATTCTCCTTTTGGTGTCTTCTCGTTGAATTTGGTTGGGGCCATTCACAATGTTGACATCTGCCAAAAGATACAACGGCACTTGAACTCCATTGGGTGTTGGAATTAAAAGATTGCGAATATCCTCCAGATTCTTTTTAGCATCAGAATTTAATCGCACAACAACATCAAATCTTCGTTCCTCTTCAAAAAGCTGACCCGCAGTTTGGCCGGCAAATGAAGCATTGATGATTTTATTGATTTCGTTTGCTTGTAATTGGTATTGCGCAATGGTTTTTCGATTTAGATTGATTACCACTTGAGGCATCCCGCCAATTGGCTCAACATACAAATCCTTTGTTCCTTTTATGGTGTTAACAACTTTTCCTAGTTTATCCGCATAGCGTGCTAGTGTGTCTAAATTTTCACCAAATATTTTGCAAACCACATCCTGACGAGCACCGGTCATTAACTCATTAAAACGCATTTGAACCGGATATTGAAATCCGGCTGTAATTCCGGGCACATCCTTGAGGGTTTCGCTCATCTTTGCTGCAAGTTCATCAAAGGTTGTTGCCGATGTCCACTCACTTTTATCTTTCAAAATAACCATCATATCACTTGCCTCCATAGGCATGGGATCTGTAGGTACTTCACCGCTTCCGATTTTAGTAACTACTTTTTCAACTTCGGGAAAACGAGCTTTAAGTATACCGGCTGCTTTTTGAGTAGAGGCCATGGTTGTATTTAAATTACTTCCTGTTAAAACTCGGGTGTCTACAGCAAAATCACCTTCTTCAAGAGTCGGAATAAATTCGCCGCCTAATTGGGTTAATACAAAAACAGCAATTACAAAGGAGATAAGAGTCACTATAATTACTTTCTTCTTATGGTGCAATGCCTGTTCGAGACGCATTTTGTAGATTTTTTCGAAATAAAGCATCATCCGCTCAGAAAAAGAAGCCGGATTGTGTTTTAAATTTTTAAGTACCAAAGTACTCATCATCGGAACATAGGTTAATGACAATATAAAGGCACCTATAAGTGCAAAAGCAACGGTTTGAGCCATGGGCTTAAACATCTTACCTTCAATTCCTTCCAAACTAAAAATAGGCAAATACACTATCAAAATAATAATCTGACCAAACACGGCGCTATTCATCATTTTTTTGGCTGATGTTTTTACCTCGTGATCTACATTTTCCTGGGAAAGTTCGAAAGCATTTTCGTTTTTGTGATGCGAAAAAATTTGATGTACAACCGCCTCAACAATAATAACAGCTCCATCTACAATTAAACCAAAATCCAAAGCTCCTAAACTCATTAGATTTCCGCTCACTCCAAACAAATTCATCATAATAACAGCAAACATCATGGAGAGCGGAATGACCGATGCTACCAACAAACCGGCTCGCATGTTTCCCAAAAACAAAACCAAAACAAATACCACAATTAAAGCACCTTCTAAGAGGTTCTTCTCAACAGTTCCAATGGCATTAGTAACCATTTTAGTTCGGTCTAAGAATGGTTCGATAACAACTCCTTTGGGAAGCGTTTTTTGAATTTGTGCTATCCGTGTTTTTATATTTTTGATTACCTCATTGCTGTTGGCGCCTTTAAGCATCATTACTACAGCTCCGGAAACTTCTCCTTTATCGTTATAGCACATTGCGCCGTATCGCGTGGCAAAACCTGTTTTAACTTCAGCAATATCTTTAATCAAAAGCGGAATCCCGGATGATGCCGTTTTGACCGGGATATTCTCGATATCTTCTTTGGATTTCAACAACCCTTCACTTCGAATAAAGAGAACTGAGGACTCTTTTTCGATGTACGATCCCCCTGTATTCCCGTTATTTTTTTCCAATGCATCATACACATCTGAAATGGTTACACCCGATGCATTTAATCTGTCCGGGCTAAGGCTAATCTCGATTTGTTTTAGTTTTCCGCCAAAACTACTCACTTCAGCCACACCTTTAACTCCTGAAAGTTGGCGTTTAATAACCCAATCTTGAATAGTACGAAGCTCGGTAGCATCATAGCGATTCTCATAGCCTTTTTCGGGGCGTACCACATATTGATATATTTCTCCCAACCCGCTCGACACCGGGCCCAGTTCGGGAGTTCCCATACCGGAAGGCAATTGAGGTTGCACGGTAACTAATCGTTCAGAAACTTGTTGTCGTGCCCAATACACATCAACATTATCCTCAAACACCAGCGTAACTAATGACAAGCCAAAACGGGAAAAACTTCTGATTTCCTTTAATCCGGGAATATTGTTATTGGCTTGTTCAATTGGAAAGGTGACCAAGCGTTCGATATCTGTTGCCCCAAAAGAGGGCGCAATAGTAATAACCTGAACCTGATTGTTAGTAATATCAGGAACTGCATCAATAGGCAACTTTGATACATTGTAGATACCAAATCCAATCAACGTAAATGTGAAGAGTGCTATAATAAGCTTGTTCTTCACAGAAAATTCAATAATTCTGTTAAGCATAAAATACTTTGTTTAATGATAAAAAAATAAATCCCTCAAGAGGGTACAATTACCATTAAACAAATTTGGGAGGTTGCCAAACGGAACCAAAATTGAGAGAAAGATAGTGAGAATCCAAGACCGGAAATACCTTTTTATGATTTTGAGTACTAAGAAGCCTTGACGTAACAGCATACTCATGATGAGCCACAACAACAGGGTTTGAGCCATGATCTGTTTCACTTGTTTTGTAAGGAAGCTTCATGTCTTTTTCATGATCTGCATCTGGCTTAGTATCGCTAAAATAATGCATTTCAAAAAAAGAGATAACGGTAACTTTTTCATCCTTGCTTACATGTTCAAAATAATGATCAACCAATAACGGAAACTTCAATAACTGATGAAACTCTGTCATTGAAAACATATAAAGCAGTGCCAGAAAAAAAGCAGTCTGTTTTCTCATAGTCACAAAGGTATTATTTTTTAAATTAGCCATTTCTTAAAACTTAATTAATTCGGTGCAACACTACCATTATATTTTTACCGGTTCAGGTTTGGCTGCTTTACTGACAGTCAGGGAAATGATATTGTCCGGAAAATTTGAAGATAAAACCGTACTTCTCATCGATGAATCGCCTAAAAAAACAAACGACAGAACATGGTGCTTTTGGGATGATAGTTCTCAATTTGATGAAATAGTCTCCAAAAAATGGAATATTGCACTATTTGCTGATAAAAGTTTTCAAAGAGATTTAGTTTTGAATCCATATCAATACAAAATGGTTCGTGGATTGGATTTTTACAATCTCGTTTTTGATTTAATTTCAAAACAAGAAAACATTCATTTTGCCAATCAAAAAGTCATAGATTTCGAAGAACTCGGAAATCATTGCATCGTAAAAACAGTAAATCAAAATTATACTTGTAATAAAATTTTCAATTCTATTTACAACCCAAATCTTGTAAAAGGACACACGAAATATCCATTATTGCAACAACATTTTATTGGTTGGTTCATCAAATCGAAAGAAGAAGTTTTCAATCCTAAGACGGCAACTTTTATGGATTTTTCTGTTGAACAAAGAGGAAATACACGATTTATGTACGTTCTTCCAACGTCTTCAACAGAAGCTTTATTAGAATATACTTTATTTTCGAAAGACTTACTTTCAAAAGAAGAATACGAAACCGAAATTCAAAAGTATATCCAAAAATTAGGAATTACCGATTATGAAATCGTCGAAAAAGAGCAAGGTAATATCCCAATGACGAGTTACAATTTTTGGAAACACAATACCAAAAACATCATCAATATTGGTTCCGTTGGCGGTTGGACAAAAGCAAGTACAGGTTATACTTTTAAAAATTCTTTCAAAAAATCGAAAGCATTAATTCAGTTTTTATCCAAAGAAACCGATTTTAGAAAATTCCATAAAAAAAACAAGTTTTGGTTTTATGATTTATTGTTATTGGATATTTTAAATCAAAAAAATCAATTAGGTTCCAAAATATTTTCTGCAATGTTTGAAAAAGGAAAGTCAAATTTGATTTTTAAGTTTTTGGATGAAGAAACCTCGACTTGGGAAGATTTACAAGTAATTTGGAAATGCCCAAAAGGTTTGTTTTTAAAAGCATTATTTGGAAGGATTTTATAGTTTGAATTCTCTATCAAACGATAACAAATCTTTATGATTCAATTTATTCTATAGATTAGATTTCTATTTATCTTTGCAGGTGATTTAAAAATCATAATTCAAAATTCGTTAATCTTAAATCATAATTAATTATGTATCCTGAAGAAATGGTAGCACCCATGCGTGCAGAACTTACAGACGCCGGGTTTGAAAATTTATATACTGCCGAAGCGGTGGAAAATGCTCTAAAACAAGCCGGTACTACGCTGGTTGTAATTAATTCGGTTTGTGGTTGCGCAGCACGAAATGCCCGTCCCGGAGCTAAAATGAGTTTAACCGGAGTAAAAAAACCTGAGCATCTTGTGACTGTTTTTGCCGGTGTAGATCGCGAAGCCGTAGATACAGCTCGCCAACACATGTTCCCTTTTCCGCCTTCATCACCAAGTATGGCATTATTCAAAGACGGAGAATTAGTTCACATGTTAGAACGTCATCATATTGAAGGCCGTCCGGCTGAAATGATTGCAGAAAACTTAAAAGACGCGTACACTGAGTTTTGTTAAGTTATTAACCGCAAAGACGCAACGTTTTCGCTAGGTTCGCAAAGAAAAACTTAAAAATTGTCGCAGATTCGCAGGTTATTTTAATCTTATGAATCTGCGATTTATTTTTTAATAAAACCTTGTGTTCTTTGCGAAAATCCTTTGCGCCTTTGCGGTTAAATAAAAAATTCTAAATTTGCATCCGAATTCTTCCATTTAGAGTTCATTACATCATTCTCACTTAAACGTTTATAGCATGCAACTGTACAACACATTAAGTGCGGAAGAACGCGCCCGTATCATTGATGAATCCGGACAACAACGCCTCACGTTATCGTTCTACGCCTATGCCAAAATTGAAAATCCGCAACAATTTCGCGATGACTTGTTTATAGCATGGAATGCTCTCGATGCTTTGGGCCGTATTTATGTGGCTCACGAAGGTATTAATGCTCAAATGAGTGTGCCCGCCGAACATTTTGAAGCCTTTCAACAAAGTTTGGAAGTCTACGACTTCATGAAAGGAATTCGCTTAAATGTTGCCGTGGAGCATGACGACCATTCGTTTTTGAAATTGACCATAAAAGTACGCCATAAGATTGTTGCCGACGGACTTAATGATGCAACTTTTGATGTAACCAATAAAGGAACTCACCTCAACGCACGCGAATTCAATACTATTTTGGACGATCCTAACACAATAGTAGTTGATTTTCGTAACCATTATGAAAGTGAAGTGGGGCATTTTAAAGGCGCTATTACACCCGATGTGGAAACGTTTCGAGAATCGCTTCCTATCATTAATGAACAGTTAAAAGATTGTAAAGAAGACAAAAACCTTGTGATGTATTGCACCGGCGGAATTCGGTGTGAAAAAGCAAGTGCGTATTTTAAACATCAGGGATTTAAAAACGTATTCCAACTCGAAGGAGGCATAATCAATTACGCAAAACAAATTAAAGAAGAAGGACTTGAAAGTAAGTTTATAGGCAAGAATTTTGTTTTTGACCATCGTTTGGGTGAGCGAATTACAGATGATATAATTGCCCAATGCCATCAATGTGGCGCTCCATGCGACAACCATACCAACTGCGCTAACGAGGCCTGTCACCTACTTTTTATTCAATGTGATTCCTGTAAATCCAGTATGGAAAATTGTTGTTCCGATGATTGCCGTGAAACTATTCATCTGTCTTTAGTGGAACAAGTAAAACGTAGACGCGGTTTACAAGTGGGCAACAAAATTTTCCGTAAAGGAAAATCTGAAAAACTCAAATTTAAACACTCGGGTGAACTTCCTGAAGAAGCTTTAGCAAAGGCTACCGAGTCGAGCAATATTCGCACAAAAATCCGAATCAAAAAAACCCTTTTAGGAAAGGCTGAGCATTATTTTGTCAAAGCACAAGTAGCCCTTTTTGTGATAGAAAAAAATGAATTGCACATTGGTGACCAAATTAGTATATCCGGACCGACAACCGGAGAAAAACAATTCCAACTCACTTCAATGAAAGTAAACGGCGTTGAAAACACCATTGCTCAACCCGGCGATAAAGTAACCATAATTGTTCCGTTTCGGGTGCGTTTATCCGATAAATTATTTAAAATAATAGCATAAAAAGTAAACTAAATGACTACCTCCGGAAAAATAGAATTAATGGCTCCTGCCGGAAATTTTGAATCGCTGCAAGCCGCTCTCGATAATGGTTGCGACTCCGTCTATTTTGGGGTTGAACAACTCAATATGAGGGCGCGTGCCACGGTAAATTTTACGTTGGATGATTTGCCCGAAATAGCACGCCGATGCGCCGAAAAAGAAGTAAGAACTTACCTCACGCTCAATACCATTATTTACGACCATGATTTATCCGTTGTAAAAACATTATTGACCAAAGCCAAAGAAGCCGGAATAACAGCCGTGATTGCTTCAGACCAAGCCGTAATTATGTCGGCTCGGAGCATGGGGATTGAAGTCCATATTTCAACCCAACTCAATGTAACAAACATTGAAACGGTTAAGTTTTATGCGCTTTTTGCAGATACCATTGTGCTGTCGCGCGAATTAAGTTTGCGACAGGTAAAAAAAATAACAGCAGAAATAGAGCGAGAACAAATCAAAGGCCCTTCGGGTAATTTGGTCGAAATTGAAATTTTCGGTCATGGCGCATTATGTATGGCTGTTTCCGGAAAATGCTATTTAAGCCTGCATTCGCATAATTCATCAGCCAATCGTGGCGCATGCAAACAAAATTGCCGCAAAAAATATACGGTTATCGATCAGGAAAGTGGTTTTGAAATCGAGATTGATAATGAATATATGATGTCGCCCAAAGATTTATGTACTTTAGATTTTTTGGATCAGGTAATCGATTCAGGTATCAAAGTACTCAAAATTGAAGGACGCGGTCGAGCTGCTGATTATGTGGCAACTGTAATACGAACCTACCGCGAAGCCATAGATGCCTATTACCAAGGTACTTTTACTCGTGAAAAAATCGGAGTTTGGATGGAAACCTTAGCCAAGGTGTACAATCGTGGTTTTTGGAGTGGTTATTATTTAGGGCAAAAATTAGGTGAATGGAGTGATAATCCGGGATCCAGTGCTTCGCAGAAAAAAGTGTATGTGGGCAAAGGCATGCATTACTTTCCAAAATCGGGTGTAGCCGAATTTAAGATTGAAGCCTACGACATTAAAAAAGGTGATAAAATCCTGATTACAGGACCCAGTACCGGTGCTCAGGAACTGGTTTTAGAGGAAATGTTCGTAAATGATTTTGCCTCGGAAAAAGCTACCAAAGGCGATAGTTGTACCCTAAAAGTACCGTTTCGCATTCGCCTTTCCGACAAAATGTATAAAATTGTTGAAGCCTAATGGTAATTGTAACATTACAGCGAGATAAATGCATCGGTTGCAATTACTGTGTTGAAATGGC
This sequence comes from Flavobacterium sp., assembly GCA_041917555.1. GTDB lineage: Bacteria > Bacteroidota > Bacteroidia > Flavobacteriales > Flavobacteriaceae > Flavobacterium. The sequence continues at coordinate 90,675 of JAYRXL010000011.1, forward strand.
ACCGGGACAATTTCAAATGTCAAAAAAAGACGGTAAATCGGTCTTGATTAAATCTGTAAATAACAAAGGTTTTTATACCTTAAAATCGCCCGATTACAGCATTTTGGAAAACTGTGAACTGGCCGAAAAGGCTTGTCCGGTTCATATCATCTCCGTTAAAGAAACGTAAAAACAACTACTGAAGTTTGATTTGCCTGAAAATCAGACTTTTTTTCAATACGTTAATTGGTATTTATGTTTTCAGGCGTAATTGAAAAAATACTATCTTTACCGTCCTAACGTTATTAGGTAAAAGTTCGGCTGTTTTAAAATTCATTTTTTTTAAAATTTGCCAAACCCAAATCCGATGACAACCACTATATATTTGAATTTATGGCTTGTACAAACTGTTCTTCGGAATCCAAAGACGGAACCCCCAAAGGATGTAAAAATAACGGTACTTGTGGTACCGACAGTTGTAATAAATTAACCGTTTTCGATTGGCTCTCCAACATGAGTATGCCGGGAGGTGTTGCTCCTTTTGATTGTGTTGAAGTGCGATTCAAAAACGGACGTAAAGAATTTTTTCGCAACTCCGAAAACCTAACCTTAAGCATTGGCGATGTAATTGCTACCGAAGCCTCTCCGGGGCATGATGTGGGCATTGTTACACTCACCGGAGAATTGGTGCGTATTCAAATGAAGAAAAAAGGGGAGAATCCTGAAAATCCGGATTTACCCAAAGTATATCGCAAAGCTTCCCAAAAAGATATTGATGTATGGAATGAGGCCCGAGATAAAGAAGAACCTATGAAGGTAAAAGCCCGTGAACTGGCCATCAAACTCAATCTGGAAATGAAAATTTCGGACATTGAATTTCAAGGTGACGGATCGAAAGCAACCTTCTATTACACGGCCAACGATCGCGTGGATTTTCGACAACTAATCAAAGAATACGCTCAGGCATTCAAAACACGTATCGAAATGAAACAGGTAGGTTTCCGCCAGGAAGCTTCTCGTTTAGGCGGTATAGGCTCCTGTGGGCGTGAACTTTGTTGTTCAACTTGGTTAACCGATTTCAGGAGTGTAAACACCTCGGCAGCCCGTTACCAACAACTTTCGCTCAACCCACAAAAACTGGCAGGACAATGCGGCAAACTCAAGTGTTGTCTAAACTACGAGTTGGATACGTATGTGGATGCCCTTCGCGATTTTCCGGATTCCGAAATCAAATTACACACTGAAAAAGGCGATGCTTACTGCCAGAAACAAGATATTTTTAAAGGCCTTATGTGGTATGCATATGCTGACAACCCGGCCAATTGGCATGTGTTAGAGATTGATCAGGTTCGTGAAATTATGGATCTAAACAAACAAAAGAAAAAAGCATCTGCTCTTGAAGATTTTGTGGTTGAAACAATCTCTGAACCTGCTGTTAATTTTAGCAATGCCATGGGGCAAGAAAGCATCACCCGCTTCGATCAACCCAAAAGAAAGAAAAACAAAAACCGTAAAAAAACCCGTTCCGGTTCCGGTTCCGGTGAAAAAAATGCGAAACGCCATGAAAATAAAAAGTAAGTTTTTATTTCCGGTCCTTTTTTTGGCCTTTATTTCCTGCGACAAAAATCGGGTTTTTGACGAATATAAAAGCGTGGACAATGCATGGCACAAAGACAGCGTGGTAACATTTACTTTACCCGATATCGATGTGCAAAAAAAATACAATTTATACCTAAATCTTCGCGATAACAAGGCCTACCCGTTCAACAACATTTTTCTGATTGTGTCTATGGAGCAACCGGATAAAAAAGTAGCGGTTGATACCTTGGAATACCAAATGGCAAATCCCGACGGCTCCCTGATGGGTGAAGGTTTTACCGATGTAAAAACCAGTAAACTGGTTTACAAAGAAAATTTTACGTTCCCCAAAAAAGGGAAATATGTCATAAAGATACAACATGCTACGCGTCAAACCGGAAAAATAGGTGGCGTAGTTAAATTGGATGGTATAACCGATGTTGGACTCCGCATCGAATCAAAATAAACTATGGCACAGCAAAAAACCAACACTAAAGATCTTCGCTACTACAGTCGAAAATTTTGGCGCCTTTTTCTTTATGGAATCGGCGGAATATTTCTGTTTTTTCTATTGGCCTCTTGGGGTGTTTTCGGGGCAATGCCCTCCTTTGAAGAGTTAGAAAACCCGGATTCAAACTTGGCAACCGAAATTATATCATCTGATGGTGTTACTTTGGGAAAATTTTACAACCAAAACCGGACAGCCATAAAATACGAAGACCTTCCAAAACACTTAGTTGATGCCTTAGTCTCGACAGAAGATGAACGCTTTTATGACCATTCGGGAATTGATGCCCGAAGAACCTTTGGAGCTGCTGTCAAATTGGGTCGCGATGGAGGTGCCAGTACGATTACCCAACAATTGGCAAAACTATTGTTCCACGGAGAAGGTTCAAAACTAAAAATATTCCGTTTGGTTCAAAAGGCTAAAGAATGGATAATCGCTGTTAAATTGGAACGCGAATACACCAAAGAAGAAATTCTGGCGCTTTACCTGAATCAAGTCGATTTTGTTAACGGTGCAGTAGGAATTCGTTCTGCGGCCAAAGTATATTTTAACAAAGAACCACGTGACCTTTCTATCGAGGAAAGTGCCGTTTTAGTAGGCATGCTCACCAACCCTTCTCGCTACAATCCTCAAAAATTTCCGGAAAGAGCGCTGCAAAGACGTAATATCGTTTTAGGCCAAATGGTGCGTAACCACAAACTCGAAAAAGAGGCTCAATTGGCATTAGCTGCAAAACCGATTAAACTGGATTTTCATCCGGAAAGTCACTTGGAAGGTAGTGCTACCTACTTTCGTGAATACCTTCGGGATTGGATGAAAAAATGGGCAGAAACACACCACAACGACGACGATGAACCCTACGATATCTACAGAGACGGTTTAAAAATTTACACCACTATCGATTCAAAATTGCAATTGTATGCGGAAGAAGCGGTAAAAGCACATATCAAAAACTTACAAGAAGAGTTTTTCAGCCAACAACGCGGAAATAAAAACGCTCCCTTTGTCAATATCTCAAAAACAGAAACCGACAAAATTCTGAATCAGGCCATGAAAAATTCAGATCGTTGGCGGATTATGAAAGAACTGGGGAAATCTGAAGATCAAATCATCGCTTCTTTTAAAGTAAAAACCAAAATGCGGGTGTTTACCTGGCATGGCGAACGTGATACTCTAATGACGCCGTTGGATTCCATCCGCTACTTTAAACATTTCCTTCAAGCCGGATTAATGTCGATGGAACCACAAACCGGACATATTAAGGCATGGGTGGGCGGAATTGATTACAAATACTTCCAATACGATCACGTAGGTCAAGGTGCACGCCAAGTTGGATCTACATTCAAACCTTTTGTGTATGCTACTGCCATAGAGCAATTAGGAATGTCGCCTTGTGACCAAATGATCGATGGCCCTTTTATGATTCGTCGCGGACGTCATCACCTTATTAACAATTGGGAACCTCGAAATTCGGACGGACGTTATCGTGGTATGGTTACACTTAAAAGAGCGCTCGCCAATTCCATCAACACCATTTCGGCTAAATTGATTGATAAAACCGGACCCGAAGCGGTGGTGGAAATGACAAAAAAATTAGGAATTCAAGCCAATATTCCGGCTCAGCCCGCCATTGCTTTAGGAGCCGTAGAAATTACCGTTCATGATATGGTGGGAGCCTACAGTGCCTTTGCAAATCAAGGGGTATATATCAAACCGGAATTTATTCAACGTATTGAAGATAAAAACGGTGTCGTTATTTACGAACCGGTCTCCGAAGCTAAAGATGTCTTGAATCGCGATATCGCCTTTGCCGTAATCAAACTAATGGAAGGGGTTACCGAAGGAGGTTCCGGTGAACGTTTACGCACAACCGGAGGATGTAGTGGTTGCAACCGTGTAACCGGCTATCCGTATGCCTTCGAAAATCCAATTGCCGGAAAAACCGGTACAACCCAAAACCAATCAGATGGTTGGTTTATCGGTATGGTACCCAATCTTGCCACCGGAATCTGGGTAGGTTGCGAAGATCGCTCAGCCCGTTTCCGAAATATCACCTATGGTCAGGGAGCAACAGCAGCCTTGCCTATTTGGGGGTATTTCATGAAAAAATGCTATCAAGATGAATCATTGCTTATTTCGAAAGGCAAGTTCGACGAACCGGAAGAATCCATCATTCGGGTCGATTGCGACCAGCCTGTGAGTACCGTGTACCGCAAAAAAGCAGCCGATTCAACCGCCACAGAAAACACAACAGATGAATTTTAATTTTTTTTGGAGCTTTTTCCTGCTGTCCGCTGTAGTCCCGATGTATCGGGAGCTGCCGCTTCCATCAGGGCTAGTTTAATTCTTTTCTGAGATATGATAAATAAAAAAGTAAATTCGGTACACGAAGCCCTTGAAGGCATCGAAAACAACATGACAATCATGCTGGGTGGATTCGGTTTGTGCGGTATTCCCGAAAACAGTATCGCCGAACTGGTTGCCAAAGGCACAACCGGATTAACCTGTATTTCTAATAATGCCGGTGTAGACGATTTTGGTTTGGGTTTGCTCTTACAAAAACGACAAATCAAAAAAATGATCTCTTCGTATGTGGGCGAAAATGCCGAGTTTGAACGCCAAATGCTCTCTGGAGAACTGGAAGTAGAACTCACACCACAAGGAACATTAGCCGAAAAATGCCGTGCCGCTCAAGCCGGAATTCCGGCTTTTTTCACTCCTGCCGGCTATGGCACCGAAGTTGCCGAGGGCAAAGAAACCCGCGAATTCAATGGTAAAATGCACGTGATGGAATTGGCTTATAAAGCCGATTTTTCTATCGTTAAAGCTTGGAAAGGCGACGATGCCGGTAATCTTGTTTTCAAAGGAACCGCCCGAAACTTTAACGCTGTAATGGCTGGAGCCGCCAAAATTACTATTGCCGAAGTAGAAGAATTAGTTCCCGCAGGAGTCTTAGACCCTAATCAAATCCATATCCCCGGCATCATGGTGCAGCGCATTTTTCAAGGCGAAAAATTTGAAAAACGAATTGAGCAACGCACCGTGCGTCAAAGATAATTAGACAATATGCCAATTTGAGAATGTGCCAATGCATACAAAAAGATTAGGAAATTAACTTTTTAAAATCGACACATCGACTCATTGACACATCGACACATTGAAACATTGACAAATTGAAACATTGACAAATTGAAACATTGACAAATTGAAACATTGACACATCGACACATTGAAACATTGACAAATTGAAACATTGACACATCGACTCATTGACTCATTGACACATTAACTATGGCTTTAGATAAAAACCAAATTGCAAAACGCATTGCACGTGAAGTAAAAGACGGCTACTACGTGAATTTAGGTATTGGAATTCCTACTTTAGTCGCCAATTACGTACGCACCGATATTTCGGTCGAATTTCAAAGTGAAAACGGAGTGTTAGGCATGGGGCCTTTCCCTTACGAAGGCGAAGAAGATGCTGACATCATCAATGCCGGGAAACAAACCATTACAACTTTGCCGGGTGCCAGCTTTTTCGATTCTGCCTTCAGTTTTGGTATGATCCGCGCGCAAAAAGTGGATTTGACAATTTTAGGCGCTATGGAAGTGTCTGAAAACGGCGACATCGCCAACTGGAAAATACCGGGCAAAATGGTCAAAGGTATGGGGGGCGCGATGGATTTAGTTGCTTCTGCCGAAAATATCATCGTAGCCATGATGCATGTTAATAAGGCCGGTGAGTCCAAAATTCTAAAAAAATGTACCCTCCCTCTAACCGGAGTGGGCTGCGTAAAGAAAGTAGTAACGGAATTGGCTGTGATGGAAATTACGCCCAATGGGTTCAAACTTTTAGAACGCGCACCGGGTGTGACCGTGGAAGACATCATTCAAGCTACCGAAGCAGACTTACTTATTGAAGGCGAAGTGCCTGAGATGCAGTTTTAATGTGTCAATGTGTCAATGTGTCAATAAGACAATAAAAAAATCTACACATTGACACATCAACGCATCGACACATTGACACATTGACACATTGACACATTAAATATACAAGCCATGATAACATTTCAAGAGAAGTACAAAGACAATTTAATTCTTCTAAAATCTTTTGGATTTGCAAAAAAAATAGTTCAATACTGTACTGTTTTAGAAGAAAATAAGAAATATGTAATTGCTAATCAACTACTAAAATCAGGCACTTCTATTGGTGCTAATATCAAGGAGGCCCAAAATGCTGAAAGCAAAGCTGATTTTATCCATAAAATGAAAATTGCAATGAAAGAAGCAGATGAAACAGAATTTTGGTTATTTCTTTGCAATGAATTAGAGAACTATCCAAATACAGAAAAACTGTTGTCTGAAGTTTTTGATATTTTAAAAATCACGAATAAAATAATTTCAACCACCAAAAAATGAGACAATTCGTCAATGTGGAAATTAGTTGATGTTAAAATGAAAAAAAATTGACACATTGGCTAATTGACACGTTGACTCATCGACACATTGACACATTGGCTAATTTTAAATAAAATTCATGCGAAGTAAAGTTATTCTCAAAAAAGGAAAAGAAAAATCCATTCAACGCAGGCACCCTTGGGTGTTTAGTGGCGCTGTGTATGGTGTAACACAAGAACTACAGGATGGAGAATGGGTTGATGTAGTAGATGCACACAATCAACATTTAGGAACAGGCTATTTCAGTGATAAAGGAAGTATAGTCGTTCGGTTATTAACCTTTGGTTCAGGAGAAACCTTTTCGGATAACTTTTGGAGCGAAAAATTACAATCAGCTTGGCAACTCCGATTAACATTATTGGACATGGAAGTTACCAATGCCTTTCGCGTTATTCATGGTGAAGGCGACGGAATTCCCGGTTTAATTATCGATTATTACAACAAAAACTGGGTAATACAGGCTCATGCCTCCGGCATATTTTATCAAATAGAAAACATTGCAAAAGCCATTCAGTCTAACTTTCCTGATTTGTGTGAAACCATTTATTGTAAAAGTTCAGGGACATTACCAACTACCGGAAAAGACTGTTTTTTAGTTGGGAATAACGAAGAAACTATAGCAAAAGAAAACAACATTTTGTTTGCGGTGAATTGGGTCGAAGGTCAAAAAACAGGTTTTTTCTTGGATCAACGCGAAAATCGGAAATTAGTCGGTGACTTTTCAAAAGGAAAAAAGGTACTCAATACATTTTGTTACACCGGCGGGTTTTCTATTTATGCCATGAGCGCCGGCGCCGAATTAGTTACATCCGTTGATATTTCGCAAAAAGCAGTGGATTTGGCCACCAAAAATATGGAGCTGAATTTTCCAAATGCCAACCACAAAGCCATCGCTGATGATGTGTTTAACTTTATGAAGGAAAACCATCAGATTTATGATATTATCGTTTTAGATCCGCCGGCTTTTGCCAAAAGTATCAAAAGTAAACACACGGCAACCCAAGCATACAAACGCTTGAATATAGCCGGTTTAAAAGCCTTAGCACCCAACGGAATTTTATTTACCTTTTCTTGTTCGCAAGTGATTGACGATGTTTTGTTTTACAATACGGTAGCAGCAGCAGCTATTGAAACAGGAAGAAACATACGGGTTTTACACAAATTAGGTCAAGGTCCCGATCACCCAACAAATATTTACCATCCCGAAGGGCATTATTTAAAAGGATTGGTATTGTATGTGGAGTAGTGATTAGTGAGTGACGTAAAACAATATGGGTCTCTTTTATAAAAAATATGATTTTAAAACACCGTTAAGCCAACAAGACGTTTTGGAACGCTTAGTGGCAGAAACCGATTCTTTTGATCGGGATGGCACAACCAAATCGTTTCAGGGAAAAGTTTTGCCATCAGAGAAATTTGTGCTTCAATCCTTAATTGACTTCCATGCGCGCAATCAGTTTCGCCCCGATATAGTATTCGAAGTGAAAAACCAGCATGTTTCGGTTACCTTTCAATTAAATCCTACGATGAAATTTTTAATCCCTTTTTTAGTCCTTTTTAATTGTTTCATCGGATGTTTATTTTACTACAAACTACAAGAAATTCAATTTTTACTTTTATTTCCCTTTATCATCATTTTTATGGGGATAATGGCATTTCAATTTCACTCCAAAACCCAAAAAAGTATAGCGGTATTGGAACGCCTTTTTGAAACCAAATCCCAATTGAAGTAATTGTATTTGCCTAAAAAAACCTGCACATCTTACGACCTACAGGTTCTCTTTTCTCTTGCTTCTTTCTTCTTGCTTCTTTTCTCTTAATGACTCAAGGCTGCAAAGAAATCATTGCCTTTGTCATCGGTTATAATAAAGGCCGGAAAGTCTTTTACTTCAATTTTACGTACGGCTTCCATACCCAAATCTTCAAAATCAACCACCTCAACGGATAAGATATTTTCTTTGGCGAGAATCGCTGCCGGTCCGCCAATAGAGCCTAAATAAAAGCCACCATACGTTTTACAGGCATTCATCACCTCTTTACCCCGATTTCCTTTGGCTAACATAATCATACTTCCTCCGTGTTTTTGGAACTCTTCTACATACACATCCATACGCCCGGCTGTAGTTGGTCCAAAACTTCCGGAAGGCATACCTTGTGGTGTTTTAGCAGGACCCGCATAATAAATCGGATGGTTTTTAAAATACTCCGGCATAGGTTTTCCGGCATCCAATAACTCTTTAATTTTAGCATGCGCAATATCGCGGGCTACAATCAATGTTCCGTTTAATTTTAATCGGGTTTTGATAGGATATTGCGACAATTCTGCTAAGATGTCCTTCATAGGACGGTTGAGATTTACCACAACAGGCTCTTCAAGATGCGGTGCAACTTCGGGCAAGAAACGAGCCGGATTGGTTTCCAATTGTTCTAAAAAGATACCTTCTTTCGTAATTTTACCTTTGATATTTCTGTCTGCAGAACAAGATACACCCATTCCAACAGGACAAGAAGCCGCATGGCGCGGTAAACGAATAACACGAACATCATGCGTTAAATATTTCCCGCCAAATTGCGCTCCAATAGAACTTTCTTGGCAAATTTGTTGCACTCGTGCTTCCCATTCCAAATCTCGAAATGCTTGTCCGGCCATATTCCCTGAAGTAGGTAGATGGTCAAAATATCCCGCAGAGGCTTTTTTGACAGCCGCCAAATTTGCTTCGGCAGAAGTACCCCCAATTACAATGGCCAAATGGTAGGGCGGACAAGCCGATGTTCCTAAGTCCATTATTTTTTCGCGAATAAATTCATCCAACGATTTTTCGTTGAGCAAAGACTTGGTTTTTTGATAGAGGAAAGTTTTGTTGGCAGAACCGCCGCCTTTTGCCAAAAACAAAAATTCATACGAACTGCCTTTTTTGGCATAGATATCTATTTGCGCCGGAAGATTAGAACCGGAGTTCTTTTCTTCAAACATGGTTATAGGGACAATTTGCGAATAGCGTAAATTCTGATTTTGATAGGTATTAAAAATACCACGCGACAACCATTCGGCGTCATCGGCTCCTGTATACACACTTTCGCCTTTTTTCGCCATCACAATGGCCGTACCGGTATCCTGACAGGAAGGCAATTCGCCACCTACCGCAACAACGGCATTTTGCAACAAATTATAGGCCACAAAGCGATCGTTATCGGTAGCTTCGGGATCATCAATAATATGGCGAAGTTTTTGAAGATGCGATGCGCGCAGCATGAACGAAACATCTTTCATGGCTTCCTCTGCAAGAAATTCTAATCCTTTGGGATCAACAGTAAGGATTTCACGATCGCCCAAATGTTCTGATTTCACATAGTCAGAAGTAAGCTTTTTATAGGTTGTATCGTCTTTTACAATAGGATACGGGTCTTGGTAAATAAAGTCCATTTTCAACAGATTTTTGAATCGTAAAAGTACAAAAAAAGCCCCAAATCATTTCTATGATTGGGGCTGTTTATTGCTAATTTGATGTAGTTAACGCGAGTTCGTATTCCGCATTTCTGATATTTCGAACACCCGTTTATTAGTTAAAAAACCAACCTGCCACTAAAATTGCAGCAATCACACAAATTAAATCTACCAACAACATTGTTCCCAATGTATAACGTGTGTTTTTAATATTGACGGAGCCAAAATAAACGGCAATAACATAAAAAGTGGTTTCAGCACTGCATTGAAAAATGCATACTAAGCGACCGGTAAAAGAATCGGCTCCAAAATTTTGCATTGCATCAATCATAAATCCGCGCGAACCTCCTGAGCTAAATGGACGCAACAAAGCCACCGGTAACGAATCGGTTATTTCTTTTGAAATTCCGATATTGGAAAACACAAAAGATATTCCGTTACTGATGATTTCAAACAATCCACTGTTACGAAAAAAAGAAATAGCCACAAGCATCGTCAGTACATACGGGAAAATCTTAACTCCGGTTGAAATCCCATTTTTACATCCTTCCACAAACGTGTCAAAAATAGTAGTTCCTTTTTCGGTAAATTTTCGCTCTTGAAAAAAGGAAAAAATCAAAGTGGCTCCAATGATTCCAACCAACATTAATCCGGACAAATTTGCCGTAAAATAGCTTTTCCCGATAATATCCAATGTGTTGATATAGAACAACAAACCCACAATGGCAGCAACCACCGACATAATGGCGACTAAAAGTGTGGCACTCAAAAAATTGATACGTTGACGAATACCCACAATAAGTAAGGCGGCAATAGTACCAATAAAGGATGTTATGATACAAGGCAACATCACATCGGCCGGGTTAGCGGCATTTTGCGCTGCGCGATAACCAATAATCGAAGTGGGTATAAGTGTTAGTCCGGCGGCATGCAAACACATAAACATAATTTGGGCATCGCTGGCTTTTTCTTTATCGGGATTAATTTCCTGTAATGACTGCATAGCCTTCAATCCAAAGGGAGTTGCAGCAGAATCCAAGCCTAAAAAATTGGCTGCAAAATTTAAGGTCATATACGAAATAGACTCATGGTTTTTGGGAACAGACGGAAAAACTTTAGCAAATACAGGACTCAGTTTTCGGGCTATTTTTTCGGAAGCCCCAGAAATAATAAGAAGTTCCATAAGCCCGCAAAAAAAGGCTAAATAGGCTATAAGTGGTAAAATAATATCCAGCAACGTATTTTTGCAGGTAGGCAAAAGTCCGTCTGATTTTTGAATGCCGCTATATACCTTCACCGTTTGATTTTTATACACATAAGTTGTATCCGGATTTAAAGTATCACGGTCGATAGTCATTGTCATTTCGGGCGCTTTTTCGATACTGTCTTTGATAAAAGGCATTAGTTCCTTTAGTGGCTTTTCTGAAATTAAAATCGGGTCGTCTTTTTTTCCGTTAAGAATATAGTCGATGGTGTATGCATTTCCGGAAAAAAGCGCAAAAACTGTAAACAGTATTGATGAAATAAAGATGATTAACCAAAATCTGCTGAGTACCATAAAGTGTATTTTTTGTAAAAATAACAATTATTGCCTGTTTATTGCTTTTTTTCTATTTTGAGAATCGCTATTATTTTCCTCATAAATTGTAATGTTTATCGATTTTTTGCATCTGTTTTATCAATAAATTAATTCTATTAGTATATTTGACGTTATTTTTTAAAAAACCAAACTACTACTAGCTATGAAAAAAATCATTTTCTCAATTTTAATCTTGCTTGCGGTGCAATCAATAGCTCAAACACCGGAAGAGGTTCGAGAAATTGTGTCGCATTACGACATGAAATTACTGAAAGAGAAAGAAGCGTATTACCGTCAGAAACATCAAAATGAAAAACGAAAAGCGGAAGCCGTTGCCCAAATTAATGGCTGGCCAATTGTGATTGAAAATGCTGATGGCAGTCGTGAAGAACTTATGCGCTTAACCCCCGACGGTTACCCTGTGTATTACAAAACCGACAATGTAAATGCCGCTAAAGCTACACGAGCAAATCAACTCCATACGGGTGGTGCTATGGGGCTTAACCTAAACGGACAAGGCATGACTGTTCGCGTGTGGGATGGCGGAAATGTTCGCGCTTCTCACAATGCTTTTGGCGGTCGAGTAACTGTTGTTGATGAACCGTCCGGAACATTAAACTCCCACTCTACTCACGTAACGGGCACCATGGTTGCTTCGGCAAACCCGGCTTCTGTAAAAGGCATGGCTCCTCAAGCAAATGCCCGAACTTTTGAATGGACAGATGATAGTGCAGAAGTGTTATCTGAAGTACAACTAGGTATGTTGGTTTCTAATCACTCCTATGGTGTTCCAATTTCTTCGGGAACGAATACGCTTCCGGGTTGGATTGTAGGCGCTTACATAACAGATTCTTATGAATGGGATGAAATTGCCTACCTGTCTCCGTATTATTTACAGGTAGCTTCTGCCGGAAATGAAGGTGATTCGAATGCAAACTCAGACCCGTTGTTATTTGGTTATGATAAATTAACTACGAATAAAACCTGTAAAAACAATTTAGTTGTAGCCAACTGTTTGGATGTTACTGTTGACACAAACGGTAATGTTACCTCATCAATCGATATCAATTCATCCAGTAGTCAAGGACCTACAGATGACTTGCGTATCAAACCGGATATAACCGGAAACGGAACCGGATTAACTTCCACTAATAGTACAGGAAATTCGGCAACAATTTCGATGAGTGGAACATCCATGTCGTCTCCAAATGTTGCAGGAACGCTAATATTGCTTCAACAACATTACAACAATTTATACAATTCGTATATGCGTGCCGCTACACTAAAAGGATTGGCATGTCATACTGCCGATGATGCCGGTGAAACCGGTCCTGACCCTGTTTTTGGTTGGGGACTTTTAAACGCAAAAAAGGCAGCTCAAACCATTAGTGGAAATGGTGTTTCTTCGTGGATTTCGGAAGAAAACTTAAACCAAGGTCAATCCTTTTCGATGACCGTAAATGCGACAGGTACAGAGCCTTTAATAGCTTCAATAACCTGGACCGATTTACCGGGAGCGATGAATACTTCTAGTGTTCCTAATGATTATATCAAGGCTTTGGTTAATGATTTAGATATTCGCATCACACGAAACAGCACAACATACTATCCTTGGCGACTATCTGCAAATCCGGCGCTTCCGGCGCTTAACAACGGTGATAATGATGTTGACAATGTGGAACAAGTAAAAATTGCCACTCCAACAGCAGGTCAATACACAATTACCGTTACACACAAAGGGAACTTAGTAACCAACAGTCAAAAATATTCTTTGGTTATAACCGGAATTTCATCTGCTTTTGCGATTAATTCAACCAGCAGTGATTTGACACTTTGTGCCAACCAAAATGCAACATTTACGTTCACTTATACACAATCCGGAACCGGAACAACCACTTTTTCTGCTGCGGGTCTTCCATCGGGCGCTTCTGCCTCCTTTTCGCCAACTTCATTGAGTGGAAACGGAACCGTAACCATGACAATTACCGGGCTTTCAAATGTTACGCCGGGTGAATATTTTGTAGGAATCACAGGTTCTAACGGAACAGAGACAGAAACACGTTTAAAATCACTTCGCATCTATAGCAGTACTTTTACCCCTGTATCCCAACAATCACCGGCGCAAGCTCAAACCGGTCTTTCTACCTCAACCATTTTGCGCTGGACAGCCCAACCAAATGCGGAAACCTATAACGTTCAAGTTGCAATGGATCCAACCTTTACAACTATAGCTTTCAATGATACAACAAGTGAAACACAATATTACATTTCCGGATTAAGTCAGCAAACACGCTATTATTGGAGAATTATTCCTTCCAATCGCTGTGGATCTGCTACTGCTGCTAGTGCAACTGTACGTTATTTTGACACAGGAGTTATTACCTGCGACCAAACATTTACGGCAACCGATTTTTCGGATGCGTCTATTGCTTCTGTAGCCAATTCTTCGGCCAGTGTTCCGCTTACCATAACCGGAGGCTATACTATTGGCGATTTATTGGTGAATTTGGATATTACACATACGTATGTTCAAGATATGACTATCACGCTTGAAGGCCCTGCCGCAATTGGCTCGCCTGTAATTCGTCTTTTACAAGAACCTTGTGGAGATAACGATAATATTAATTGCACCTTCGACGATGATGGTGGGGAACCGGCTTGTTCTGGGAATCCTTCTATTTCCGGATTAATAGCTCCTTTGGATCAACTCAGTACATTAAATACATTACCGGCGGACGGGGTTTGGACATTACGTGTTAACGACCCATGGAATGGTGATGGAGGAAGTATTAATGTTTTTAGTATGAATTTATGCCGAATTACACCTGCACTTGCAACAACATCCCAACTGTTATCTAATGTAAGTATTTACCCTAATCCGGCGAACACCCTTTTAACCGTTTCATTACCTGAAAACACGTTGGAAACTCGAATTGTTTTATATGATTTACAAGGAAGAGAAATAATAATGAAAACGACTAACACAGCGAGTGAAACACTGGCTTTGGATAACATTCAAGAAGGTGTTTATCTGATTTCGATTCAAAACGATAACGGAACCGCATCGAAGAAAGTCATTATCAAACGATAATCGCTCACGATTTACCTACAAAAAAAGGATGTCTTGTTCGACATCCTTTTTTTATACATGAATAATTTCATCTTCACAAAGCAGGTCTTCTCGCCGTAGTTTTAGCAAGATCTGCGCAACTGCAATTACATCTTTTTCGCAATAGGTTACAATCCTGTCAATGTTTTTTTCTTTGTAGAAAACTTCACCAACCTGACTTCCGTCGATATCATCTTTTGAGGTGGGAATCCCTAAAATTTTAGAAAGCAACTTTAACGAAGTATAATGCTTATAATCGCCAAACTTCCATAACTCCATAGTATCCAAATGCGCAATTTCCCATGGTTTTTTACCAAATAAATTCAGTTTAGACGGCAATGGAATTCCGTTTATAATCATTCTTCGGGCTATAAAAGGAAAATCAAATTCTTTTGCATTGTGCCCGCACAAAAAAAATTGGGGTCCTTCAAAATAATTTGAAAGTAAGTTGTTGAAATCCTTGAGAATTTTTGCTTCCTCTCCAAAAAAAGAGGTTACCCGAAAAGTTCTGCAATCGCTTTTAAGTATAAAATAACCTACAGAGAGGCACACAATTTTACCGAATTCGGCCCAAATACCGGCACGGTCATAAAATGCTTCCGGAGAATATTCGTCTTTGCGTTGGTATTGGGTTTTAAGTTCCCAAAGCGCTTTCATTTCGTCATCGAGAGAATCGAAGTATTCTTCTTGCGGAACAGTCTCAATGTCGAGGAAAAGAATGTGGTTGAGTCTGATTTTTTCTAACATATTAATTTTTTATGGCGTTGATAATACGAATTTAAAAAAATATGCTTAACCAAATCACATCTTCGGGTAATTTTATTGTTTTGAAAAAACAAAAACACCCTCAATTCCTATTTTGACTGTAATTTCTGTAACGTCTGGTTTTGTAATTGTAATTTGAATTTCTTTCCCGGTTTCGGTAGTCGCATAAATTATTCTCGGGTTTTCTTCGGCAAAATTCCATTTACAGGTTTCGGTTATACCGCCTTTATAAATTGAAACCGTTTCTTCAGTAAACACCATTGACATGTCGGTGACCATATTGGTCACCAATTTTAGCTCTTCCGATTGGATTTTGTTCTTGATATACACTTCTTTAAAAACCCATGTCCCTATCATACGGGTTTTGTCTTGCGCATTTGCCTGAAAAAAGAACAAAAGCAACCCTAAAATGAGTACTTCTTTTTTCATTGTCCAACTGTTAAAATAGCGATTGTTGACCTGACGGACTCTCGTGTTCCAGCAACCATTTTTTACGCCATAGGCCGCCGGCATAACCGGTTAACGATCCGTCTGTACCAATAACTCTGTGGCATGGGACAACGATCCAAAGTGGGTTTTTACCATTAGCAGAAGCTACGGCACGAATGGCTTTTACATCGCCTAATTTTTTTGTGATGTCCATGTAGCTTACCGTTTTCCCAAAAGGAATAGAACACAATTCCTGCCAAACCCGTTTTTGAAAATCGGTTCCTTTGGGATTAATTTTTAAGGAAAAATCCAAACGCTTTCCTTCAAAATATTGATTAAGTTGCGAAACCGCTTCTTTGAGTTGGATGGGGATTTTTTTGGAAACGACACCTTCATCCAAAACCGAAATTTGAGAAATGCCTTCAGCATCTCCCACGATTTTGGCGATTCCAAGGGGCGTTTTTACATATACCTCGTCCTGCATATTCTGTGGATTAGAATACGAATATACAGAAAATTTAGTTGTAGCGACTTATTTTGCGAAACTCATGATATAGTCTTCAAGCGCCTGACGTTCTTCCGGTTTCATCGCTTTGGTCACTACAAAATTGGCCTTCATCACTTCGTATTGAGAAGGGTCAACAGCTGGTTTTGATTCTTCATTGATAAAAGCGGCCACACTCAAACCTTTTTCTTTGTATGTTTTAGCTATATCCTGAAGACTAGGCCCAACCAATTTTACATCGGGTTTATGGCAAGTTGCACAAGTTCCTTTGCCTTCAAAAAGTTCTTTCCCCATTTCGGAAGTTGCTACAGCCGGAGTTGCTGTTTTTTCTTCTTGTTGCGGTTTCCCGAAATCGGTTTGCTCTTCTTTTTTTCCGTTACAGGAAGCCACTAACGTTACTGTTAAAAGCAATCCTATGGATTTTGTAATTTGCATGGTAGTGTATTTTCTACAAATGTAAAGCAGGCCTTTAGCCTGCTTTATGATTTTTATCAGTTGGAAAATTAACGATTAAGTAATTGTGCCGCCTCTTTCGCAAAATAGGTCGAAATTAAACTTGCGCCTGCTCTTTTGATACACATGAGTTGTTCCATCATCACAGCATCATGGTCGAGCCAACCTCGTTCGGAAGCCGCTTTAATCATAGCATATTCTCCCGAAACATGGAAAACCGAAACCGGAACATTTACCGCATTTTTAACTTCACGCACAATATCCAAATAAGCGATTCCAGGTTTGACCATCACCATATCGGCGCCTTCTTCTACATCCCAAAGTGCCTCTTTGACCGCCTCAATGCGATTGGCATAATCCATTTGGTAGGTCTTTTTATTTTTAGGTACTACGATATCTGCCTCTTTCGGTGCCGAATCCAAAGCATCGCGAAACGGCCCGTAAAAAGCCGAAGCATATTTAGCCGAATAACTCATAATGCCCACATTTTGAAAACCGGCTGCGTCCAAACCTTGGCGTAAGCGCAACACGCGACCGTCCATCATATCGGATGGCGCAACAAAATCGGCTCCGGCTTTGGCATGCGAAACCGCCATTTTAACCAAAGCATCGTTGGTAGCATCGTTAGCAACATCGCCGTTTTCTATAATTCCGTCATGACCATATATGGAATAGGGATCTAAAGCCACATCAGGCATCACAATCATTTCAGGGCAAGCGACTTTGATGGCGCGGATGGCATTTTGCATTAATCCGTTGTCGTTCCAAGCTTCTTTTCCGGTGTTATCTTTGAGATTTTCATCCACTTTAACATAAATATTAACGGCGCGAATACCTAAAGCAAATAATTCTTTTACTTCTTCAACCGTTAAATCGAGTGAACGACGAAAAATTCCGGGCATCGATGGGATTTCAGATTTATAATTTTCACCTTCTGTGATGAACATCGGAAACATAAAATCGCTTGGCGAGAGAGTTGTTTCTCTGACCAAACTTCGGATGGATTCGTTGACGCGTAAACGTCGACCTCTTTGTAGTGGGAACATATTTTTTGCTTTTAGTTTTTTAGCTTTCAGCGATTAGCTTTGTTATTAATCCGTTAAGCATTTTTTTTATTTCTTCTATTTGTTTTAAAAGAATTTGTCCGTTTTCATTTTCAAGAAAACTCAATTCCATACTCAAAAATAATTGATATTCTAATTCGTTTGCTGAACCGAACGCAAAATAAAGGAATCGACAAAAATCTTTGTCAGAATTTCGACCACAACCTTCGGCAATATTTGTAGGGATTGAGGACGAAGATCTTTTCATTTGACTTGTTAAACCAAATAGTTCGTCTTTAGGAAAACTAGATACTGTTTTATAAATATCCAAGGTTAATTGATGTGCTTTTTCCCAGACTGTAAATTTTTTGTAATCTCTCATGGCTTATATATTTTTTAATGGCTAATAGCTAATTGCTGAAGGCTCAAATCCAATTTATGGGTTTTTCTAATACTCTAATCAATTTTTCTTCTTCGCTGCCAACTTCAGGTTGATGGTTGTAATGCCATTGTACATGTGGTGGCAAGCTCATGAGAATACTTTCAATTCGTCCATTGGTTTTGAGTCCGAAGAGCGTGCCTTTATCGTGTACCAAATTGAACTCTACATAACGCCCACGGCGAATTTCCTGCCAGTTACGTTGGGCTTCGGTATAAGGTAACTCTTTTCTTTTTTGAACGATGGGAACATACGCTTCTAAAAACGAATTTCCAACTTCGGTCACGAAATTATACCAATCTTCCATGCTCATCTCATCGGTTGCTTTGCAATAATCAAAGAACAATCCGCCGATGCCGCGCGCTTCGTTGCGGTGTGCGTTCCAGAAATAGTCATCGCATTGTTTTTTGAACTTGGGATAAAATTCAACATTATGTTTATCACAAGCTGTTTTACACGTTTGATGAAAATGTTTGGCGTCTTCTTCAAACAAATAATACGGCGTTAAATCTTGTCCGCCACCAAACCAAGAATTGATGATTTCTCCTTTTTCATTATACATTTCAAAATAGCGCCAATTGGCATGAACGGTTGGCACCATCGGACTTTTAGGATGAATCACTAAGCTCAATCCACAGGCAAAAAAATCGGCTTCGCCTACATTGAATAACTTTTGCATCGAATCGGGCAATTTGCCATGAACCGCCGAAATATTGACACCGCCTTTTTCAAAAACACCCAAGGATTCGGGACCGTTTTCAATCACGCGCGTTCGTCCGCCACCGCCTTCGACTCGAGTCCAAATATCTTCACGGAATTGGGCTACGCCATCCACTTCTTCAAGTTTGGAAGTGATTTGGTTTTGGAGGTTTTGGATATAGGTTAGAAATTTATCTTTCATAGTTTAAGTTGACGGTTGACAGTTGCCAGTTGACGGAATTGCTGTAAACCGTAAACTGTGAACTGTAAACTTTATTTATATTCTTTCACTGCCTCCACAAAAGCCTTGGCGTGATCAACCGGAATGTTGGGTAAAATGCCGTGACCCAAATTCACGATATAGTTGTCTTTTCCGAATTCGTCAATCATTTCGTGTACCATTTTTTTGATGGTTGGAATGGGAGAAAGCAATCGACTTGGGTCGAAATTACCTTGTAATGTTATTCTTCCGCCTGATAAATAACGAGCGTTTCTTGCTGAACATGTCCAATCTACTCCCAAAGCCGAAGCTTTACTTTTGGCCATTTCGCCCAAAGCAAACCAACAGCCTTTTCCAAAAACAATGACTTTAGTATCTTCAGAAAGTGCTTCGACGATTTGGTTGATGTAACGCCACGAAAACTCTTGATAATCTACTGGCGATAACATTCCGCCCCACGAATCAAAAATCTGAATGGCATTGCAACCGGCTTTTACTTTTTCTTTTAAGTATAAAATGGTGGTATCAGTGATTTTTTGCAACAACGTATGCGCTGCAACTGGGTTTGAAAAACAGAAGCCTTTTGTTGTGTCAAAACTTTTGGAGCCTTTTCCTTCCACAGCATAACAAAAAATGGTCCAAGGAGAACCTGCAAAACCAATGAGTGGTACCTCATCGTTGAGCATTTCTTTGGTCAATTTTACCGCATCCATCACATATCCTAACGTTTCCTGAATGTTGGGAACAACAACTTGATTGACTTGCTCCATCGAGCGAATCGGATTAGGAATAATGGGGCCGAGATTGTCTTTCAATTCCACATGAATTCCCATGGCGCGTGGCACCACCAAAATATCCGAAAACAAGATGGCCGCATCGGGTTGTACGATTCGAATAGGTTGGACTGTAATTTCGGCAGCCAATTCCGGTGTTTCACAACGGGTAAAAAAATCGTATTTATCACGCAAGGCTCTGAATTCGGGCAAATACCTTCCGGCTTGACGCATCATCCAAACAGGTGGTCGTTCAACTGTTTCATTGTTTAAAGCTCTTAAAAATAGGTCGTTTTTTATCATTTTGTAGCTGTTTGCTGATAGCTCTGTTCGCTTTCAGTGATTATAATACTGTATAACTTCATCAATCACATTTTCAATCGTTGGTTTGTATGCCTTTATGATGTTCATTATACTCTTGTTTTCTAATGCTTCTGCCGTGGTTTCTCCAATGCAAAAACACATTTCTTCTTTTATCGTATTTAATTTCAAATAACTTTCTACCCCTGAAGGGCTAAAAAACAGAATTCCATTAGGTTTTTCAGCTATTTTTTTGGGGGTTAATGTGGTCTGATACACTTCTATTTCATTGCAAGTAATGGCGTTTTCTTGTAGTTTGTTCGGCAACACATCCTGTCGTAAATTGCCGCTGAAAAACGTATAACTCTCTTCCTTATTCACTAATGCAATAATCTCGGCCAAATCAGCCGCATAATCAGTATAAACCGCTACCGTAAACCCATTTTCTTCCAGCAACTTTTTAGTTTTCATCCCAACAGAAAAAATATTTTTCTCTTTTAATTCCTCAGATTTTGGATGTTGCAGAACACTTTTAACCGCATTTTGACTGGTGAAAATAAGGTTGTTATAAACTTGTTGAATTTCGAAGTTTTTGGTTTCGATTTTTATAAAGTCCTCTTCAATTAAATAAAAATTTCTGTCGAGTAAAGCTTGCTTTTGGTTTGGTAAAAGTTTTTTGGTGGATACTATGTTGATTGGTTTTGTCATAACTGGATTCGTTCCTCTCTCCAGAGAAGAATTGACATCATTTATGTTTACTTCTTTAGTTGTTCTTTAATTTTACGTATCAATTCGTTTCCGCCATTAGTTAAAATTTCTTGAGCGCAATTGAAACCTAATTTTTTCCACTCCGAAATAGCTACTGTTTTTACAACTTCCATTTTTTCTGTCCCGTCTATTGACAGTAAAACCCCTTGAAAGTGAAGTGTATCATCGTGTTCGTTGTAAACGGCATGAGCACCTATGGGTGCCGTGCAACCGCCTTCAAGGGTTCGCAGAAACTGTCTTTCTATATAAGTGCAAATTTCGGTTTCGATATGATTTAGCTGCGAAACAGCATCCAACACAAACGTATCGTTTGCCATGGCTACTACAACCATTGCGCCTTGTGCCGGAGCAGGAATCATCCAATCAAGATTGATGTAATTATCCGGTTTGCGGTTAATACGTTCTAATCCGGCAGCGGCGAAAACAGCTCCATTCCATTCGTTATCTGCCAATTTCTGTAAACGCGTGTTCACATTCCCTCTCAAATCTACTACAGAATGCCTTGGGTATTTGTTAAGCCATTGTGCTTTGCGTCGTAAACTTCCGGTGGCAATAATTGCTTCGGTTTCTAAGAAATCGGTATTTCCTTTGTGAACTAAAATGTCTTCGACAGCAGCTCTTTCCAAAACAGCGGCCTGAACAATTCCTTCGGGTAACAGCGTGGGCACATCTTTCATGGAATGTACTGCAATATCTACTTCGCCATTTAACATGGCAATATCGAGCGTTTTGGTAAAAATACCTGTAATTCCGAGTTCGTATAAAGGTTTGTCAAGAAGGATGTCTCCTTGGGATTTTACAGCAACAATTGATGTTTCAAATCCCAATTCATGCAACTGTTTTTCGACTGTTTTGGCTTGCCAAAGAGCAAGTTCACTATCGCGGGTTCCTATTCGGATAATTTTATTCATATTATTTTTCGGATGACGTAAGCTGGAACACTTTTTCAATCCATTCAATGCTTTCATCTACCGTTGTATTTTCGTCCTTAAGATGATTGGCAAAGTGGTTCGTTATTTTTTGAATGATACGTGTCGAAATTAATTCGGCCTGTTCTTCATCAAAATTGTTTAATTTTTTGCGTTGCACATTCAATTCACCGTCTTTAATCGCATTAAGTTTGGCTTTTAACGCATGAATTGTAGGGGCGAATTTTCGTTGTTGTGTCCAAGCCATAAATTCGTCCTGAATTTCAGCTATAATCGCTTCAGCTGCCGGGATATGTTGTTTCCGATTTTCGAGCGTTTCATCTGTCATGCGCGAGAGTTGGTCCATGTGAACCAATGTCACATTCGCTATATCCTGCACATTCTCGTTTACGTTTTTTGGAATGGACAAATCTAATATTAACAAGGGTTTATTCAGATTCAGAATCGTTTTATCAACGGTTGGATTTTGTGCACCGGTAGCCACAACTAATACATCGGCTTTGCGAATTTCAAGTTGCAAATCGACATAATCTTTTACGATAACGTTGAGTTTTCGTGCCAGTTTTTCGGCTTTTTCTTTTGTCCGGTTGATTAATGTAATGTGACTGTGTTTGGTGTGTTTAACCAAATTTTCACAGGTATTTCGCCCTATTTTTCCGGTTCCAAAAAGCAGAATATTCTTTTCAGAAATGTTTTCCACATTTTTAAAAATATAATGAACCGAAGCAAAAGAAACCGAAGTAGCACCCGAGGAAAGATCGGTTTGGGTTTTTATTTTTTTACTGGCTTGGATTACCGAGTTAATCAATCGTTCTGTGAACGAATTAACGAGGTTATGGGTTTTACTATGGTTGAAAGCAGATTTAAGTTGGCTGATAATTTCAAAATCGCCTAAAATTTGACTGTCAAGACCGGTTCCCATTCGAAACATATGGTTTACTGCTTCTCGGTTTTTGTAAACATAAGCTACTTTTTGAAAATCTTCTACCGTGCCTTGCGAGTTATCACAGAGCAATTTGATAAGCTGATACGGATGTTGGGCAAAGCCGTAAATTTCGGTGCGATTACAGGTAGAGGTGACCAATATCGATTCGATACCCTCAGTAGCGGCCTGAACAAGAAGCTTTTCTTTAGCTTCCTGATCCATGCTGAATTTACCTCGCATATCGGCATCTGCTTTTTTATAACTCAGACCGACTGCATAAAAGGTTGCAGGTTTGTGGCTGACACCATTTTCCATGTTTACTCTTTACCTAAAAGTAAGACAAAGCTATGGCGATAGTTTTTATAAAAATAACGCTAAAAGTTCTTTTTGTGGCACTTAGCCCCTTTCTCAACATTTTTTGTTCTTCTAACGATATTTATTGTAACTTTGTAGTAAAATAAGGGCTTTTAAATTGTATTGTTTAGAATTATTCTAAATAAATAATTAGATTTTTTACTAATTTCGATAAAAAAATATCGCTATGGGTTCAAAAGAAGAAATTAAAATTGACGATGATTTTATTCTCATTCGTTTTCAGAATGATACAAACGAAACGGTAAACTTTAACCGTCAGGTTACCATGGGGTTAATTCAGTTTCATTTTGGGTTAAAAGGGGGTGCACGTTACACGTTTAACCAGGGCAACTATGCCTTAAGCTTAAATGAAGAAAAAACACTGCTGTTTTATAATCCGCAAAAAGAATTACCGCTAAATGTGGAGATAAATCCTCATTCTTGGGTAATTACAATTCTTATTTCCATTCGCAAATTTCATGGATTATTTACCGCAGAGGCTGAACACATCCCTTTTTTGAGTCAGGAAAATAAAGACAAAAAATACTACAGCGAGAGCGATATTAGTCCGTCTATGGCTATTGTACTCAATCAAATGTTTCATTATAACCTGAATCCGTCTATCAAAAATTTGTACTACAAAGGAAAAGGTTACGAGTTGCTAAGTTTGTTTTTTAATCGGAATGAGGACCCCAATGCAGAGCAATGTCCGTTTTTAATTGATGAAGAAAACATTTTGAAAATCAAACGCGCCAAAGAAATCATTATCGCAAATATGGCCGAACCGCCCGGTTTAGATGAATTGGCATATCAAGTAGGGCTTACATTAAAGAAACTGAAATTGGGTTTTAAACAAATATACGGTGATACTGTTTATGGTTTTTTATTTGATTATAAAATGGAGCATGCGCGTCAGTTATTGGATACCGGTTCTTATAATGTTAACGAAGTAGGCTTAAAAATAGGTTACAGTACAGCCAGCCATTTTATAGCTGCCTTCAAGAAAAAATTCGGTACAACTCCAAAAAAATACTTACTAAATCTTAACATAAACGTACAGTAATGAAAGGTGTATTACTAGTTAATTTGGGTTCGCCGGAGAGTCCGGATCCAAAAGATGTAAAACCATATTTAGACGAGTTTTTAATGGATAAATATGTGATAGACATACCCTATCTGTTGAGAGCCCTGTTGGTTCGTGGTATAATTCTGAGAAAACGCCCTAAAAATTCGGGCGAAGCGTATGCTAAAATTTGGACCAATGAAGGTTCGCCTCTCGTTGTTTTTTCAAAGCGTATGCATCAAAAAGTACAAAAACAAGTTGATATTCCGGTTGCATTGGCCATGCGCTATGGCAGCATGACGATGGAAAAAGGATTGCAGGAATTGAAAAACAAAGGTGTTACTGATGTAATGCTTTTGGTACTTTACCCGCAATATGCCATGGCTTCTACCACCACCATTTGGGTTTTGGCGGATGAATTGGTGAAAACCAAATTTCCTGAAATGAAGTTGACTAAGGTTCCTGCATTTTACAACAAACCCGATTTTATAAAAACCTTGGCCGATAGTATAAAAAAACACTTGAATGGTTTTGACTATGATCATTTACTATTTTCGTATCATGGTATTCCAAAACGCCATATTCGTAAAACCGATGTAACCAAATCGCATTGTAAAATGGATAGTTCATGCTGCAATACACCCTCGCCGGCGCACGAATTTTGCTATCGCCATCAATGTTATGAAACCACCAAGCAAGTAGTAAAACTTTTAGGAATTCCGGAAGAAAAATACAGTCAAACTTTCCAATCAAGATTAGCAGGTGACAAATGGCTAACGCCCTACACCGATGTAGAAATAAACAAAATGCCCAAACAAGGTATTACAAAATTAGCGGTTGTTACTCCTGCTTTTGTGTCCGATTGTTTAGAAACTCTTGAAGAAATTGCTATGCGTGCTAACGAAGAATTTATAGAAAATGGCGGAAAAGAATTTTTAGCCATTCCTTGTTTAAATGATGATGATGCCTGGTGTGAAGTGGTAGCAAATTGGATTAAAGAATGGCACAAATAATAGGCGTTGTTTCAAAAGGTAAACCTTGAAACTTAAAAATCATGGAACTTTACAATTATATTAAATCATTACACCTCATTTTTGTCATCACTTGGTTTGCGGGCTTATTTTATATAGTTCGCCTGTTTGTTTACCAAGCAGAAGCAAATCAAAAGCAAGAACCTGAAAAGGGAATTTTGCTTAAACAATACCAACTTATGACCTCTCGTTTGTGGTATATTATCACCTGGCCCAGTGCTGTTTTAGCCAGCTTTTTTGCTTTTTGGTTGTTGTTTTTCACCGATTTAGGAAAAACGTGGTTACTCATGCCATGGATGCATGTAAAACTTGTTTTTGTTTTTGTGCTTTATCTTTATCATTTGAAATGCCATCAAATTTACAGACAACATCAAAAAGGACAATTTAAACTAAGCTCTAATTTTTTACGCCTGTGGAATGAAGTAGCCACCTTAATTCTTTTTGCCGTTGTATTTTTAGTGGTGCTTAAAAATGCATTCAACTGGGTTTTCGGGGTAATTGGCATCATCGCATTTTCAGTGCTGTTGATGGTTGGGTTTAAACTGTACAAAAAACTTCGCGAAAAAAAATAACTAAGTATGAATTTGGACTTCAAACCACCAATGCTTTCATTGCGAATCAGGATATTCCTGTCGATGATTGTATTGATTTTGATTGCTTCCATTCTCATGGCAACCATTTCGATTGTACAATTTAAAAATGAAGCCAAAGAATACCATCAAGAGCGTTTGGAACGAAAAGAAAACGCCATTAAAGAGCACATCAATTATGTTCTTTCCAACACGACATATCCGCTTACACAGGCCAATTTACCACTGATTTTTAAAGATGAAATTCATGAATTGGCCGATATTCACAACCTCGATTTAAACATTTACAGTTTGGAAGGCAAACTTCTTATTTCTTCCAAAGCCTCTTTCTCGGTAGACAGTGTTTCGCCACCAATTCCAAACTACATACTAAAGCTCGTTCAATCGTCAATTGAGAAACGCTATGTAGACATTAAAAATATTGACGGCGTAAAAAACCGTTCTTCGTATACCCAAATCAAGGATGATAAATTTAAGCCCTTAGGAATACTAAACCTTCCTTATGTTGAAGACGACGGGTTTTATGAAGATGAATTACAAGCGTTTTTGATTCGTTTGAGTCAGGTGTATTCTTTTATGCTCTTAATTGCATTTGCCTTAGCGTATTTTTTGGCCAGCTATATTACAAAATCGCTTAAGACGATTTCCGATAAAATCAACGAAACCAGTTTGAATCAAAAAAATGAAAAAATTGTAATTGAAGCCAACAGTCGGGAAATCAATTCACTCATCTCAGCCTACAACAAGATGGTTGACAAACTGGAAGAGAGTGCGGCAATGCTCGCGCAAAGTGAACGGGAGCAAGCCTGGCGTGAAATGGCTAAACAAGTAGCTCACGAAATCAAGAACCCTTTAACCCCAATGCGATTAACGGTGCAAAGTTTCCAGCGAAAATTTAACGCCGATGACCCACAGTCCAAACAAAAATTAGACGATTACACCAAAACACTTATTCAGCAAATCGACACGATGAGTGCTGTTGCCTCGGCTTTTTCAAATTTTGCCTCCATGCCGGCACAACAAAATGAAACATTAAATGTGGTTGAAGTGGTTGAGTTTTCTCTTGATATTTTTAACGAAGACTACATTCGCTTTGAAAGTGAAGATGATGAAATTATTACGGTGATGGATCGTACCCAACTCATTCGAATCATCACAAACTTGGTAAAAAATGCCATTCAGGCGATTCCGGAAACACAAGAAGATAAAGAAATTGTGGTGCGCGTGATGAAACAAAACCACCATGTTTCCATAACGGTTCATGACAACGGAATTGGCATAGAATCGATGAATGCTGAACACATTTTTGAACCTAAGTTCACCACAAAAACAAGTGGCATGGGACTTGGATTGGGAATTATTAAAAATATTATTGAAAATTACAACGGAACTATTACTTTTGAATCTGAACCGGGCAAAGGAACCCTATTTATGGTTTTACTGCCTTTAATAGACACTTAATTATGGCTTTTGAAAACATTCTGGTTACGACTGAAAACGGCATTGGTTTGATTACCATTAACCGCCCTTCAAAACTTAACGCACTTAATATTGCGACCATTCAGGAACTGCACAATGCTTTGGAACAGCTTAATGAAGACCAAAATACAAAAGTCATTATCATTACGGGAAGTGGCGAAAAAGCCTTTGTGGCCGGTGCCGATATTTCCGAATTTGCCCATTTTTCGATAGAAGAAGGTGCGCAATTAGCCTCGCAAGGTCAAGAGTTGTTATTTGACTTTGTGGAAAATTTAAGTACGCCTGTTATTGCAGCCGTAAACGGATTTGCATTAGGAGGCGGTTTGGAATTGGCTATGGCTTGTCATTTTCGTATTGCTTCCGAAAATGCCAAAATGGGATTGCCTGAAGTTTCATTAGGTGTCATTCCGGGGTATGGCGGTACGCAACGATTACCACAGTTGGTGGGGAAAGGACGTGCTATGGAAATAATTATGACAGCAGGCATGATTGATGCCGAAACAGCAAAAACGTATGGATTGGTAAATCACGTCACCACTTCAGAACATCTTTTGGCTTTTGCCACGGAAATTGCCGGTAAAATCATGCGTAACTCACCTACTGCCATTGCGCAGGCTATCAAATCGGTTAATGCCAATTACAATTATGGCGTGGACGGATTTAAAACCGAAATCAAAGCGTTTGGAAAATGTTTCGGCACTGAAGATTTTAAAGAAGGAACTACCGCATTTCTTGAAAAAAGGAAGGCTAATTTCTCTGGAAAATAACAACTCTTAAAATCAAATTTATGAAAAAGATTCTTACTGTAATCACCATTAGTTTTTGCTCATTTTTTGTTACTGCTCAAGACATAAAACACAGCATAACAAAAGGGGAAATACTAAGAGATGACTACAAATACTCAAAAGTAATATTCGTTGAAGATGATGGTTTTGGTGGTGTCATTGTTCTTAAATCATGTTCTGGTGGTAGTTTTTCTAGAGGTTTAGGCTACAATTTTGAGCATTACGACTCAAATTTAAAATTAACTAAAGAATATGAATATAAATTAGAAGAATCAAAAACAATCAAACAAAATAAGGTTTTAGGTGTTTTTAAATCGGGAACAAATGTGTATTTAATCAATTTCGCCTATGATACATCTCAAAATGCATACGTTTGTAATGCGTTAACATCAACTATTGATAATTTCAATTTTAAATCCCAAGAATTATTTAAAATTGAAACTGAAATGATTGAAGAATTTAATTATTTTACCAATCCCCGCCTTGACTATGACTCTGGCGCATCAATGTTTGTTAATGATGATAATACGGCTTTTGCTGTAAATGTAGCCCTAAAAGATAAAAACACGGAAACGCATAAAATATATGTTTTTGACACTAAGTTTACTGTAAATATCGAACACTTATTCAAAAGAACCATTGAGGACCGTCGTTTTAAATTTGAAAACATTGATGTTTCCCTTGATGGGAAAACTTTATATTTGTTAGGTAAAGTATATACTAAAGAAAAGAAAAATAGTAGAGACGGCGCTAACTATCAGTTTGAGTTAACTCGTATTACCAAAGACAGCGAAAAAACTCAAATTTTTGATACTAATGAACACTTTACTAACACTCTAAACACCATCATTTTTCAAGATAAACTAACCTGTCTTGGATTTTATTCTGATCAGAGTGATTTAAAATATAAAGGGGTATGTTATCTTGAGTTTGATCCTGTAACTTTAGCTGTCAAAAAAACCAAGTTCAATCCTTTTACTGAACAATTTTTAATAGATAAATATGGTGAGGAAAAGAATGAAGAATTAAAGGATATATCCCTTAAAAAAATAACAATCACTCCTAATGGTATCTTTTTTAATGCCGAAGAACAATATAGAACTACATCAGCATCATCGCAATTTAATAGTTATAGAGATAATTATGATGATATCATATGCGCAAAAATTGATTCCTCCGGTGATTTAGTATGGGCAAGAAACATTAATAAAAGACAATATTCTACCGGTACCAGTTCTGATTCAAAAGCTTATCTTTCTTATACTTCTACAATTAAAAATGGAGACACATACTTTTTTATAAATGCAGACGATAAGGTAAAAAAAATAAAAAATGACAGAATTCGATTTGGTCAAAACTCAGCTAAAAATTCTAATTTATATGTAATTAAAGTTTCTGCAAATGGTGATTTTGATTACCAAGAAATTCTTAATGCCAAAGACAATAAAGTCCCTTTCAGAGTTGTTGATGGAACAATCATAAAGGATTCCGTGATATTTATTGGCCAAGATGAAGACATAAGGCAATTACTTAAAGTAACTTTGAACTAATAAAAAGAGAACCAATATTGGTTCTTTTTTTACATCTCCCCCTCCCATTCTGCATAGAAGCGAGCCAGAAATTGTTCCATAAACCGATGGCGTTCTTCGGCCAGTTTGCGACCGGTTTTAGTATTCATAAGGTCTTTTAGTAACAATAGCTTTTCGTAAAAATGATTGAGGGTTGGGGCTGTACTGTTTTTATACGCTTCCTTAGTCATGTTTGTGAGTGGCGCAATAGCCGGATCATACAAGGTGCGGTTTTTAAATCCGCCATAGTTAAATGTTCGTGCAATCCCGATAGCGCCAATCGCATCAAGGCGGTCAGCATCTTGAACGATATCCAATTCGATTGATGTAAATTGCTTTTCCGTTGTTCCGCCTTTAAAAGAAATGTTTTCAATAATTTTTACCACGTGGTCGATAATCACTTCTTCTACCGCAAGGCTTGTTAAAAAAGTTCTTGCTTTTGCAGGCCCAACAGCTTCGTCACCTCCATGAAATTTGCTGTCGGCTATATCGTGTAACAAAGCCGCCAGTTTTACCACAGTGAGGTTACAAGATTCGGTGGCCGCTATCAAAAGGGCGTTTTTGTAAACCCGCTCGATATGAAACCAGTCGTGGCCTCCTTCTGCCTCTTTTAACTCGTTTTTTACAAAAAGAATCGTTTTGTCTATCAGTGTCATTAAACGGAGATACTTTCGGTTACTGCTTTTTCTGTGCGTTGCACAAGTTTTTCAAAAGAATAATCTGAAACCTTTAAAGGCGGATGCACCGTAAACATAATATGTGTTCCCAAACCCATGGGAAAAGAGCCAAACTTGACCATTTTCCATGAATTATTTATGGTAACCGGCACTACATAAGCCGAAGGCGCATTTTTGCATAAAATTTTAAGTCCGTTTTCGGAGAATTTTTTGGGCACACCGTTTCGACTGCGTGTTCCTTCTGGGAAAATAACTGCCGATCGTTTGTGCTTTTCGATGTATTCGCCCAAGCTTTTTATGGCCGGAAGCGCTTGTTTGGGGTCTTTGCGATCAATGAGTACCGAACCTCCGTGGCGCAGGTTAAAGGAAACACTCGGAATTCCTTTTCCCAACTCTTTTTTGCTCACAAACTTGGCATGGCATTTACGCAGGTACCAAATAATGCCGATAATATCATATAAACTTTGATGGTTGGCCACGATTATCATAGGTTCGCCCACGGGGATTAATTCGCGGTTTGTAAACGTATAACGTGTGCCCAACACACGCGTGCACAGTATGAGTGCAAGATTGAGAAAATCAACGCTTCGTTTGTGCGCTTCATACCCAAATACGTTTAGGCACACCCATTGTATGGGGTGAAAAATAACCAATGTTAGTCCGAAAAGCAGGTAATAGATTACCGAAATTGGATAGGAAATGATTTTTTCCATGTTGCAAATTTGAGTACAAAAATACGGTTTTAAAACTCAAATTTAAGTTGTACCACGACCGTTTTTTTCACTTCGGTGTTCAGATTGTTCAACGAAATTCCCAGCAGGCGAACCGACTCTTTTAAGCGTTCCTGGTAAAGCAGTTCTTTTGCCGTTTCGAGCAATAATCCTTTGTCGGATATGAAATAGGGCAATGTTTTGCTTCGGGTTTGCGTGGTAAAATCGCTGTATTTGATTTTGAGTGTAACTGTTTTACCGGATATAGCATAGCGTTTGAGTCGTTTTTCGAGTTCTTGTGCAATGCGTTCCAGTTTTTGTTCCATAAAAATTTCGGAAGTCAGGTTTTCGTTGAAAGTATGTTCTGCTGCAACCGATTTGGCGACGCGATTGGGTTTTACTTCGCTACGATGAATACCACGAACAATAGTGTAATAAAACCCGCCGCTTTTGCCAAAATGATCGGTAAGGAATTCGAGCGATTTGGATTTGAGGTCTTTCCCGGTAAATATACCCAGTTGGTACATTCGTTCGGTGGTGACTTTCCCGATGCCGTAGAATTTTTTGACGTCTAAGTTTTCCAAAAATTCGATTACCTCATCCGGATTCACTGTTTTTTGCCCATTGGGTTTGTTGTAGTCGCTGGCTACTTTGGCTACAAACTTATTGATTGAAATTCCGGCCGAAGCGGTTAGACCCACTTCGTCTAAAATACGTTTTCGAATTTCGGCGGCGATTAGTGAGGCACTTGGGTTTCCTTTTTTATTTTGGGTCACATCTAAATAGGCTTCGTCGAGCGAAAGTGGTTCGACCAAATCGGTATATTCATGGAATATTTTTCGGATTTTTTTGGAGATTTCTTTGTAGCGTTCAAATCGGGGCCTAACAAAAATGAGTTCCGGACAAAGTCGTTTGGCCTGAATGCCGCTTATGGCGCTTCGCACACCAAATTTTCGGGCTTCATAACTGGCCGCTGAAACCACTCCCCGCACTTCGCTACCCCCAACAGCGATAGGTTTTCCGCGCAGATCGGGGTTATCCATTTGTTCGACAGAAGCATAGAAAGCATCCATATCGATGTGGATAATTTTTCGGGTGGGGACTTGGTCTTCCATACTACAAATGTAATGGGTTTGTGGTAAGTTGGAAATGGTTCACCCCGATTACGTACAAAAATTTCCGGTGTTTTTTAACGTGAGTTCGTTCTGACTACTAAGCATCGCAGCCCGGGTGGCAGTGGTAGCCCGGTGCAGGCAAAAATCCGGTTTTGCGCTGGCGGCAGAGCGACAAGGGAGCTCCTGAAGGCAGCTGCAAAACGATTTGAGGCCAACCGGCTAAAGCGAACGACCGGAAAAGCTGCCCTGAAAAAATGTATCTTTACCGGTGGAATACAAATTGAGGGAGTGATATGACAGAAATTGAGCGAAAATTTTTAGTGCTTTCGGATGCCTTTAAGGGTGAAGCCGAGCGGAATTATGCGATAGCGCAAGGGTATTTGAATTCGGATCCGGCGCGTACGGTTCGTGTGCGAATTAAGGGTGATAGAGGGTTTTTGACGGTTAAGGGACTCTCGGATGCAGCGGGTGTGACGCGTTTTGAATGGGAAAAGGAAATTGCATTGGCAGAGGCAAACTTGTTGCTAAACTTGTGTGAAAAAGGTTCGATTGTAAAAACCCGTTACGAGGTTTGTGTGGGTCAACACACGTTTGAAGTGGATGTATTTGAGGGTGAAAATGCGGGTTTGATTGTGGCAGAAATTGAGCTGAGCCATGCCGATGAATCGTTTGAAAAACCGTATTGGTTGGGTGCAGAAGTAACGGGAGACAACCGTTACTATAATGCCAGTTTGAGTCGGAAACCCTATGGCGATTGGTAAGCTGATGTGGGAAAGAATGCTGTTTGAACGCTGTAATTGATTATTATACCGAATTGAGTATAGTCCAATTATCGTAATCTCAATTGTTCTATTTAGATTCGGCATTTACCATGTAAATTTTTTAGAATTTTGGACAATTCTAAACAGCACATTGGTATTACTTGGTTTCTTCGATGATCTCGATTTTGACATCCATGACCCCTGAATTTTTATTGTTTGCTATAGTCATGAAGGCTTTTTTGGAGAGGTCGATTTCGCGTCCTTTTACGTAAGGACCGCGGTCGTTTACCACCACGATAACCGATTTACTATTGACCAAATTGGTTACTTTGAGTTTGGTTCCAAAAGGGAGGCTTTTGTGAGCGGCGGTGAGTTTATCGTTACTGAATTTAGCGCCGCTGGCTGTTTTACGGTTGTTAAATTTATCGGCATAATAGGAAGCGTGTGCTTTCTCTTTGTGTAATTTAACCTTTTGTTTGAGAAGGCTGTCTATGACTTCGTGCACCGGTTTAACATCCAGATTTTTGAGTTGAGGGTTTATCTTTAAGGTATCCGGTTTGGGTTTAGGCTGTGCGAATGCCAGACCAACAATAACTGAAAACAGTACGGTGAGCAGTTGGAGGGATGCCTTATGTTTTCTCATAATGATAGTTTATGTTTCACAATGCTACAAAGGGCGTTTTGGTTTGTTGTAACCGCAGGCCGGTTGTAGGGTTAAAAAAAGTCCTTTTCAGGACTTATTCGTTATCAAATACCTAACCAAACTTTCCATGGAATTCGGGAAAGCAGTAATACTAATCCCAAGAGGTAGAAAACGAACAGTGATTTGAATTTTAAGTCGCTTACCATGGCTTTTTTATGGCGCGACCAGCCAATGGTTATCAAAACAATGGCCAACAAGTTTACCAAAGGGTGTTCTAAGGCGGTAAGGCGTAATTCGGCGTTGTCCATTTGCGACATGGCGTCGAGGCCTTTTGGAGAAGCAAAATACAACAACAAGCCTACCACAAACTGCAAATGAATGGCGATAAGAGCAAAAAGGGCGAATCGTTTATCTTGAGCAGTGAATTCACGTTTAGAGAACCAACCGGTAAATGAATTAAATACGGCGATGAGTACTAAGAGCAGTGCCAAATAGGCCCAACCGGAGTGAAATTTTTGGATGATGTTATAATATTGATCCATGTATCGATTTTTTGGTTTTAACAAAG
This sequence comes from Flavobacterium sp., assembly GCA_041917555.1. GTDB lineage: Bacteria > Bacteroidota > Bacteroidia > Flavobacteriales > Flavobacteriaceae > Flavobacterium. Next base: position 124,923 of record JAYRXL010000011.1, read on the forward strand.
ATAAAAAAAAGGGCAAAAAAAAACGCATTCTTTTGCAGATTGCGGTTTTTAAGGATACTTTTTTAAGGCAACTTTCTGGTTATCAGGAGGTATGCAGTTGTTAAAATTTGTGTTTTAATTTGAATGCTTAGGGGAGTAGTTTGGCAATGGCAATGGCAATGGCAATGACAATGGCAATGACAATGACAATCTCAAATTACAAATTCCAAATCTCAAATTCCAAATCCCAAATTCCAAATCCCAAATTCCAAATCCCAAATTCCAAATCTCTAATGGCTAATGGCTATTGGCTATTGGCTAATGGCTATTAGCTAATGTACGATTTACAATTTACGAAGTTTTAAGTAGCAACTACAAACTATAAATCGCGGGCAGGGACAATCCTTTTAAATTTATCTAATATAAAAAAACCGCATCCTTTTCAGAATGCGGTTTAATTATTATAGAATGTAATTGTAACGATTAGAATTTATAGGTAATTCCGAAGTTCCAAGTTCTTCCGAAACCGAAGAAACCGTTGTTACCATCTGCAATTCCTTTGTAAACTCTATTATTCGACTCATATGTTCCTAAGCTAGGATTAGAAGGGTTAACGTTATCGGTAGTTCTGATATTAGTAGTTAATTCTGATAAATATACCTCATCAAAAACGTTATTCATATTAAGTCTAAAATTAACCGAATTTTGTTTGTCTTTCCCAACCAACATTTTATATGAAATACCAGCATCTACTAAATCATAACTAGGTAAAAGTAAATTTTCTTTAACAACCACATTAGAATATAAATCGTCATAGTTTCTCCAGTCTGCATCGATTGAAAAACGCTCAAATATTTCATATTTAGCACCTAATCCCCAAGTCGTTTGTGCAGCATCACCAACTTTTCCTCCATCTAAATCTGTTTCAGTAACTAACAAAGGGTTTAAATTCTCATCAAATAAAGTACTAATAGCATTATCTGCATATTCCCAATTTCCAAAAGACGCAAAACCTTTTATGTCTAGAGTTTTTAAAGGTTTAACAACAAAATCCAATTCTACCCCTGAATGTATTTGTTTTACTCCTTGATTAGATGTGAAAATTACATCTCCAATAAATACTGGAGTTGTGCCAATGGTACCGTTTGAAGTTCGAACATTAGATGTTGTAACAACTCTATCTTGCCAAGTGGTTCTGTATCCGTTTACACTCGCTGTCAGTATTTTCGATTTATAAGTATAACCTACTTCTAAACCTAAAACTTTTTCATTTTCTGTTAATGGATTTACTTGATTTGTAAAATTTAAATATATGTTATCGTGATAAGGTTGACGTGAATAATAACCTGCATTTGCATATACCGAATGTTTATCAGCAAAGATGTAAGAAGCTCCACCTTTTATATTATACCCTAAATTAGAAACTTTTTCAGAATCTTGATATTGCTCTTGATAATCATAATAATCAAATCTTTGGTGTGATTGATTGGAAATTGCCCCTTGGAAAAAAGTTGAAAAATTATCATTAGAATATTCTAATTGACCAAAAAATCCTCCATAAGAAATGGTTTCGCTATAATCGTAATCTATTTTTTGATCACCCGCAGCATTGTTAAAAAACGCATACCAAGGATCAATGTTATAGGATTGGTTTACTATATTTACTAAACTTGGCAAAGTATTAGGATTCGGAATAATATGGTTATTATCTCTCAAAGGTCTACTTTCTCTCCAACCATTCAATCCTAAAAAATTACTTATTTGACGATAGTGATCACCGTGATACGTTCTTAAATCAAGACCAAAATTCAAGTCTAAGTTTTGGTTTAATTCTTTTTTGAAGTTAGTAACAAGACCATACCATTCATGATTGTTCATTGATGCTCTTATCGCATAATTTGAACTAGTTCCTAATCCATCAGCATCAGCTAAGTTATTCGCGTTAATCGCATCAAAATCAATATTACCAGTAGCTGTTCTAACTCTTCCGTTTCCGTAGTTTCCTGTTCCACCACCTCGCCCCCAAGATGCATATAATACGGTTGACAATGATGTTGTGTTATTGATATTAAAATCCCAGTTTAAATTTGCAACAGGTTTATGATAGAAGTTTGTTCTTTCAGAAAGATATTCTCCATTCAAAGTTCCCCAGTTGTTATTATACTTTCTACCATATTGTAAATAGGAACTAATTGTTTTTGTGAAGTTTTGATCGTGATATTGAGGTGCTCCAGTTACTAAGAAGTTGAAATTGTGTTTTTCGTTTGGTTTATAACCAAAAGAAATGAAATAGTTTTGACCTTCACCTCTTGTCCCATCATTATAACCATCACCTTGCCAATGCGATAACATTACACTTACTCCCCATCCTTTTTTACTCATCCCTGTATTGTATGCAACTGTCGACTTAAAGTAGTCATCATTTGCAACTCCGACTGACGCAAAACCACTTTCTTTTTTATCTGTTGCTTTAGTTACAAAGTTGACAGTTCCTCCAACAGATGAAATAGCTAGTTTTGAGGAACCTAAACCTCTCTGTATTTGGATTGCGTTTGCAATTTCTGCCATTCCAGACCAGTTTGACCAATACATTTTACCATCTTCCATACCATTTATAGGTTGACCATTTAATAAAAATGCAGTGTTATCTTGTTGAAAACCACGAACTGTAATTCTTGAATCTCCATACCCTCCAGATTGCCCAGCTACATAAACTGAGGGAGTGTTTACCATTGTTTGAGTAATATCTGCAGTACCAATTTTTTGTTGGATATCAACAGCTTTTATAGTAGAAACTGCAACAGGAGTTTTTCTGTCTTTTGCTAAATCTATTACTCCTTTACCAATAATAACTACTTCCTCCAATTGATTAGAATCTACAGTAAGAACTATGGTTCCTAAATCAACTGTTTCACCGTTTTTTACCGTAAAGTTAATAGTTTGCGTTTTGAAACCAATGTAAGTTAAAACGATTTGACCTGAAACTGAAGTAGACGAAACATTGAATTTTCCATCCATGTCAGTTGTAGCACCTGTGGTTAAACCTTTTATCACCACGTTTACTCCTGCAAGCGGAGCTTTGAGTTCGTTATCAACCACTGTCCCTTTAATTTTACCTTGTGCAAAAGCAAAAGAAGCGGTCATGAGTAACAGAACTGCAAGAAAATTGTTGTAGATTTTTTTCATTTGATTAGCAGTTAAAATTTGATGCAAAAGTCAGAATTTTAAGCCTTTCCAATGTTAAGCAATTGTTAACAAACGTGAAAACTTTAAACAATTATCAATCGATTGTTAAAAAGCAATAGTTGTTTGGGTTTTTTCTATAAAAAATCGAAAAAGCCTGATAATTATTCATCAGGCTTAAGTTTTATTTTTGGTTGTTGTAGAAGTTAACTAAAAAAGCGGTCGAACTATCGTGTTCCTTCAAACTCCCTGTGTTTATTTCGTCTAAAATTGAGTTGGCTAATTGTTTTCCTAGTTCAACACCCCATTGGTCATAACTGAATATATTCCAAATAACACCTTGTACAAATATTTTGTGCTCATACAAGGCAATGAGAGAACCCAATGTTTCTGGTGTAAGCTTTTGAATCAATAGTGTATTGGTTGGGCGATTTCCTTCAAATATTTTGTAGGGAAGTAATCGTGCTGCTTTTTCGCCGGTAATACCTTGCTTTTCGAATTCGGCTATTACCGTTTCTTTTGTTTTCCCATTGAGTAATGCTTCGGTTTGAGCAAAGAAATTGGACATTAATTTATCATGATGATCCTGATTGCCATACAACGAATGAACAAATCCGATAAAATCGGTTGGAATAAGTTTTGTGCCTTGGTGTATTAGCTGAAAAAAAGCGTGTTGCGAGTTAGTTCCCGGTTCTCCCCATATAATAGTTCCGGTTTGATAATCTACCCGTTGTCCGCTACGATCAATACTTTTACCATTGCTTTCCATAATTCCTTGTTGCAAATAAGGCGCCAGCTTTTGAAGGTATTGTGTGTACGGAATTAATGCTTCACTTTCTGCTCCATGGAAATTATTGTACCAAACGCTCAACAATGCTAAAATTACGGGTATATTCTGTGAGAAATCTGCCTCTCGAAAATGGGTGTCCATTTTTTGAGCTCCAGTTAATAATTTTTCGAAATTATCATATCCAACAGCCAAACTTATACTCAATCCAACAGCACTCCATAACGAAAAACGGCCTCCAACCCAATCCCACATCGGGAAAATATTTTCAGAAGCTATTCCAAATTCGGTCACTTTTTCAATATTGGTTGAGACGGCAACAAAGTGCTTAGCTACATCAAATTGTGATGCCGATTTTAAAAACCAACTACGAATTGTTTCGGCATTGGAAAGTGTTTCTTGGGTGGTAAATGTTTTGGATACAATTACAAATAAGGTGGTTTCAGGCTTTATCTTCTTCAACACTTCATTAACATGATCCCCGTCTACATTGGAAACAAAATGAAGATTGAGTTTGTTTTTATAAAACTGTAAGGCTTCTACTACCATCGCTGGACCTAAATCAGAGCCGCCTATTCCAATGTTGACAACATCGGTAAATGCTTTCCCACTGAAACCTCTTGCTTTGCCTGAAATAATGGCGTTGGAGAAAGATTTGATTTTTCTTTTAACCGATTTAACTTCCAACATCACATTTTTGCCATCTACTTTAATCACGGCATCTTCTGGTGCACGTAGTGCGGTATGTAAAACGGAACGATTTTCTGTTTCGTTAATTCGGTCGCCTTCAAAATATTTTGCAATTGCTTCTTTCAAATGTACTTCTTCGGCCAAAGCCAAGAGTAATTGACGTGTTTCGTTAGTTATATGGTTTTTAGAATAATCAACCAAGAATTCTCCCCATTGAATATGAAAGTCTTTTACACGTTCGGGATTTTGCTTAACTATTTCTTTAAGCGAATGAGATTGCATGGTTTCAAAATGCTCCTGAAGTTTTGCCCACGCAACTGTGCTTACAGGATTAACAGAACTAAGTGCCATTGGTATAATTTTTGGCAAATTTCAACAATGTTTCGGACTATACAAAATTGACAGTCAAAAACCTACGCTAACGTTTTCGTTTGGGTTTTGGAGATGCCGATTTTGGTTTGGGTTTGGGTTTGTTTTCCGAGACCGGTTTTGAGGTCGGTTTTTGATTTTTTTTAGCCGAATCGGGTTTGGCTTTCGCCGATTTTTGGGTAGGGCTTGGCGGTAATTTTTCGCCAAACTTAACCGCAGCGACACTGTCTAATTCTCTTTTTAGCGGTCGTATGTAGTTAAAATACCGTGGCCGTTCTTTGGCTCCTAAGGGTTCCGAATTGGGGAGTTTAAGTTTTAATGCGTCTACTTGAACGCCATTTTTCCAAAAACGGTAGCACACATGGGGCCCGGTTGCAAGTCCGGTACTTCCAACCTTTCCAATAATTTCGCCCTGTTTAACATGTTGTCCTCTTTTGACCAGGATTTTAGACATGTGCAAATACTGAGTGGAATAGGTATTGTCGTGTTTTACTTTAACAAAATTACCGTTACCAGCCGTATAACCGGCTTGTTCAACCACTCCGGAAGCAGTAGTCATAATAGGTGTTCCGGTTGGCGCAGCATAATCAGTTCCGTTGTGAGGCTTCCAAATTTGTTGAACCGGATGGAATCGTTTTGGGTTAAATTTGGAGGTAATATTAACCACTTTTAATGGTGCTTTGAGAAAGAAATTTCGCAGTGCATTGGCTTTATCATCATAATAATCTACTTTGCCACTGATGGAGTCCGCTATGAATGGGAAAGCGTAGATTTTTTCACCTTTATATTCAAAAAAAGCACACCGCAAACTATCAATACCATCATAAATGGTATCATTAATATAGCGCTCTGTAAAACTAACCGCAAAACGGTCTCCTTTTTTAATCTTAAAAAAGTCGATAGACCAAGCATATACTTTGGTTAACTTTTTTTTGAGTGAGAGGTCAATGTTTTCCTCTTTTAAGGTTTTGGATAAAGAATTTCCGATGGTACCAGCAACTGTTCTGATTTTAAAGGTTAGCGGGCGCGTTTTTTTATGTACAACAATCGAGTCTCTCAAATCGACTAAAACATAATTGAGTTGGTCCGGCTGAAATACAAACAATTGCACTTTATTGAATTTGTCTTTACTTCTAAAAAAAGTAAACGCCTTGTGTCGTTTAATCATTTTAAAATCGAGGGAATCTTTGACCTTTTCAATAATTTTAGTAACCTGTTTATTACTAAAGTTTTGGCGTTTTAGAATGCGCGTAAAATTATCATAGTATTGCACGGTATCCTGATCCACATTGTAATCGTTGAACGAAATACCAAAATCGACGATAGGTTTTTCAGGTTCAGATTCGTCAATCCATACCTCTTCCTCCTCTTTCTTACAAGAAAAAAGAAGTATTGATAAGAGCCATAAAACGATATATTTTTTCAAAGGCAATTCCGTTAACAGTCTTCTCCCCAATGTTTTAACTCTTCTTCGCTCCAAAGTTCCGGGAAGAAAATTCGGCGTTGGTATTTGGGATGCATGTATTTTTTCCAATCACTTCCTCCGGTGGCTTCTCCTGAGCCCTGACCGCTTTCAATGTATTTTCGCGCAGCGTTGTAATGGCCCATAACCCAAGTAATATTGACGGTTTTATCGTAGTGACGCATCGCTGCAATCAATTCCGGATTTTTTTGGTCGGTTTCAGGAAGTTGTTTGAACTTACGCCATAGATTAATGGTATTATATTCTTCCATAAAACGGAGAAACTCATCACGGTATTTTCGCTCAAACTCTTGTATTAAATACGATTTTTGTCCGGTTGTGTGATCTTTTCCGGCTGCTTGCCAATACAGATGTTCAAAAGCATGTGAATAGGGTGTATTACGATCAATTGTAGCCCGAAATCTAAAATCGATTAAATTAATAAGATCGGTAGAAGCAAACTCAATCAGTCGGTATTGCGCGCTTTGAAACCCGCTTGCCGGAGTTAATGTGTTTCTAAACTTCATGTATTGGGCCACTTCCATTCCGTCGCCCATAATATCAAAAGAAGTGGTAAGCATGTCAAAATAGCGGCTAATGCGGCGCATTTTTTCAGTAAAAAAAGTAGTAGTTGGTGTTTGATTATGACATACTTGATTGATTTCCCAAAGCACCATTTTAAACAACAACTCGTTGATTTGGTGGTACATAATAAAAACCATTTCGTCGGGCAAAATGGTTCTTTGGGTTTGAAGATGTAATAAGGCATCGGTTTGGATATAATCCCAATAGGTTATGGGTTTAGCCCAAAGCAGTCCTTCCAAATGCACATCTGTATTTTGATTGATGTCCTTAAATTTTTTTTCGAGTTCTTCTAGTAGTTGGTTGGTTTGCGTTGTCATTTTAATCTACTTTAATGTAAAAAGGATTTCGTAATCCTTTATACGAATCCAAATCGGCTTTTAATGAGCCAACTGCTAAACTGGCTTTTATACGTAAGGGTATTTTATTTTCATCATCCGAAATCCAAACGGTAAGACTTTCTTCTTCTTTAAAAACCCTTCCGGATTGAACCAGTGGTTTAAAAATCATACTCTTCACGGTACCGAATTTTGTTTTTAAATTATCATTTCCGGTGTATTTTAATTTAAATTTAAAAACCTCATCATCAAAAAACATATCCACCATGATGGATTCACCCACTTTGAGTTTATCAATATTAGGATGATTTCTTAAATAATAAAAGGTTGAAACGATATCCTGTACATTCTCGGGCGTTACAAAAGTCTTTTCAGTTTTATTTTTATAATCTTTCACTAAGATAGTGTTTTTATCCTGATTGAAAAAACCTTCTTGGTTTTTAGTGTAACCGCCTTCATCAATTTTTCGCACGTATTGGTAGGGTTTTCCGGTTGTTTTATCAAAATAGCTTTCATAATTATCTTCTACTTTGAAAAAGAATTTTGTCATACCGGTGGTGTAGCCCTTGCCAATTGCATGGTAGACCTTTTTGTTGTTTTTTACGGCTTCTTTTACCTCAAGTGTGGCATAACCAGCCGTGACAAGCCCGTAGTGAATACGAAACTTAAAGTATTCACCTACGTCAAAAGCCGGCTCCTTTTGGAGCGTTCCCAATTCGGCGAATCCTACAGAGAAATAAAATACAGTGGCAAGTACAAGTAATTTTTTCATTTTTAAATTTTTTAATTAGTGCTTTTACAAACTACCTTAAAACCAGTAAGATAGTAAAAAAACAGTGTTCATGATACGCTCTGTAGTACAATTTCTGTTCCAAATGTATTAAAACAAAAAAACCCAGTCAAAAAATTGACTGAGTTTTTATGCTATTAACCAACCAAAAAACTATAAATTATGAAAATTTACATCAAAAAATAAAGGAAACCACTCCTTCTCTTTTTGCGAGTGCAAATATAGTGTGGTTTTTAAATATTCTTCAACAAAAAATCAACTTTAACATATTATTATCAAAAATAACATCACGAAAACGTTGTATTTTGGTTTTTATCTAAAGGTTTTGCTAAATTATAATGTTCCTCTTAAGGCTTGTTCACGTTCAATAGACTCAAATAAGGCTTTAAAATTACCGGCTCCAAACCCTTTAGCGCCCATACGCTGAATAATTTCATAAAAAAGTGTTGGTCGGTCTTCAACAGGTTTGGTGAAAATTTGCAACAAATAGCCCTCTTCATCCGCATCAACTAATATGGAAAGTTTTTGTAATTCTTTGATATCTTCTTTCATCATTTCCATATGTTTACCTAAACGCGCCGGAATTTCGTCGTAATAAGCTTGAGGAGGAGGCGGTAAAAACTCTACACCGCGAGCCTTTAAGCCGGCAACCGTTTTGATAATATCATCTGTTGCTACCGCTATATGCTGGCAACCCGGGCCTTCATAAAAATCGAGGTATTCTTCAATTTGCGATTTTTTCTTACCTTCAGCCGGCTCGTTAATTGGGAATTTAATTCTACCGTTTCCATTAGACATTACTTTACTCATCAATGCCGAATATTCCGTATGAATTTGCGTATCATCAAATGAGAGGAAATTTTCAAATCCCATAACTTCTTCGTACCATTTAACCCATTGGTTCATTTCGCCCCAGCCTACATTTCCAACCATGTGGTCAATGTATTTTAAGCCCAAAGGTTCCGGATTATATTCGGATTCCCATTTTGCAAATCCGGGAAGAAATATTCCGTTGTAGTTTTTTCGCTCTACAAAAACATGCACGGTATCACCATAAGTGTAAATCCCCGAGCGCACTACTTCGCCTTGATCGTCTTTTTCGACGACAGGCTCCATAAAGGATTTGGCGCCTCTCTTGGTGGTTTCTTCCCATGCTGATTGGGCATCTTCCACCCACAACGCAATTACTTTAACACCATCACCGTGCTTGACTAAGTGACTGTTTATTGGCGAATTACTGTTGAGCGGCGAAGTGAGTACCAATTTAATTTTGTCTTGCCTTACCACATAACTGACTGTATCGCGCGAACCGGTTTCCAAACCTTTATAGGCAAACGATTGGAATCCGAATGCTGTTTTATAGTAGTGTGCCGCTTGTTTGGCATTTCCCACATAAAACTCCACATAATCGGTTCCTAAAAGCGGCAAAAAGTCTTGCGCTCCTTCAAATATTTTTTCGAGTCCGTACTCGACTGATTTTATTTCTTTTGACATTTTAATGTAATTTTTAAGGATTTTACTCCGGGTTGTGTTTTAAATTATTCAAGCCATGACTGGAAATACGTGTCGTCCGCAATTTTTATTGCTTCTTCGGTAACCATCAAGGGTTTAAAGGTATCAACCATTACGGCTAATTCTAACGTTTCTTTCTTACCGATACTTCGCTCAGCAGCACCCGGATGAGGGCCGTGCGGAATTCCAGCAGGATGAAGAGAGATATGCCCTGCTTCAATATCATTTCGACTCATAAAATCGCCATCTACATAATACAAAACTTCATCGGCATCAATATTACTGTGATTATAAGGAGCCGGTATGGCTTGCGGATGATAATCATAGAGTCGCGGTACAAAAGAACAGATTACAAATGCATCAGTTTCAAAGGTTTGGTGAATAGGTGGCGGGAGGTGAATCCTTCCTGTTATGGGTTCAAAATCATGGATAGAAAAAGCATAGGGATAATTGAAACCATCGTAACCTACTACATCAAAAGGATGTGTAGCATAAATCATGTCGAAAATTTCATCTTTCTTTTTAATTTTAATCAGAAAATCTCCTTTTTCGTTATAGGTTTCAAGCTCCTCAGGACGACGAATATCCCGTTCGCAAAACGGTGAATGTTCCAGCAATTGGCCAAACCAATTTCGGTACTGTTTTGGTGTATAAACCGGCCGATGCGATTCTACGATAAACAAACGATTATCTTCTGTATCAAAATCAATTTTATAAATCATGCCCCGCGGAATAACCAAATAATCACCATAAGAAAAGGTAAGATTGCCCAACATGGTTCGTAATTTACCGCTTCCTTTATGGATGAAGAGTACTTCGTCTGAATCGGTGTTTTTATAAAAATAATCGGTTGTAGATTTACGTGGTGCGGCCAATACAATATGACAATCTGCATTGGTTAATACAATTTTTCGGCTTTGAAGAAAATCATCTTCTGCCGGCACTTCAAAACCGCGAAGGCGATAGGATTGAATATTGTTAGCTTTCGCTATAACCGGAGCAACCGAGTATTGGGAACGTATTTCCTTTACCTGAGTAGGGCGTTGTTCGTGATACATATTGGTAGACATACCGTCAAAACCAACAGTTCCAAACAACTGCTCATAATACAAATCCCCGTTAGGCTTTCGGAATTGGATATGACGTTTGTGGGGAATAGTTCCCAGTTTATGATAAATTGGCATAAAAATCAATTTAAGGTGAGACAATTTTGAAAAAAGTCAATCAGACATGGCTTCTTAAAAAGTCAAATTGACTAAACGGCACATGAATTTACCTCATTCAGGGTTGCGCTTGATGAGGAATTTTAAAAGGATTAATAAGTTGTCCCAATGTTTCATCCTTACAAATATCGTAAAAATTTTAATTCGCTGAACATTAAAACTTAAAGCCGATATTAAACCAAGTATATCCTTTGGCTAATTCGGGGGACCAACTGTATTTTATTTCTACAGGCCCTATCACGGTTTCCAGTCCGTAGCCCAGAGCAAAACCTGTGTATTGTGGTGTTTTTATCCAGTCAACCGAATCAAAGAGATTGTTTTCCACATTGGCAATATTGGCAGAAAAATTCAAATGGTTTTTTTTATAAAATTCAAAATCTATGGATGCAGCTGATTTTATATAGCTGTCTCCGGCAATGCTTACAAAATCATAGCCATAGAATGATTTGAAATTATTAAACTCATGAAAACCATAACCTCCCAGCACAAAATTCATAAATTGGACACTTTCGTTTCCGATTGAAAAACCGGCGCCGGTATCGAAAGACAAAGTTAAGCGTTTTAAAAATTTACGTGCAATACCGGCTTTTCCTTGAACTATAGAATATTGATTGAATAAACCTGAGAAATTGGATGAAAACAAAAACGACTGAAAGTTTCCGTTGAAAAACCAGCCTTTAGAGGGAAAGTAAACATTATCCAACGAATCGTATTTCAAATACCCAAAGAAACTTCCGTAATCACTGTCTTCGATAATTCGGTTGCTTCTGTCTAAGGTGGAGGATTTGATAGTTATGTGTTTAAACTCCAATCCGCTGCCTATGAGGAATTTTTGCGCAAAAACCGTTTGAACATAGGCCTGATGTGTAAAATCGTAAAAATCGACATTGAGACTTTGTATATTATTTTGAGCGAATAAAGCTCCATCGCGAAAATCGGTGAACACATTGCGGTTAAATTGAATGAATTTTGAATTCAAGCCAAAACTGAAATAAAAGCCGTTATCAATATAGTAATCCAAATTATACCTGAAGTTATCCCCTAAGCCAACATCTAACGATAACACGTCGTTTCGCAGGAGTACTTTTTTTTGGGTGATATTTGCCAAAACAGCGCTTTTAAACAAACCATCATAATGCAAGCCAAATTTTAAAAGTGTTTTGTTTGGATTTTCTTTCAGCAAAACCTGCAATTGATCACCATCTCCGTTATCCATAATCGTGTAATTGATTGAGCTAAAATTTTGAGTCGCATTTAGGTTATTGATTCCAACTTTAAGTTGGTCATAACTAATGGTAGACCCCTGACGGAATCCTAACTTACCTATTATATAAGCGCGGGTGTAATTCCGCAACACATTGTTTTCAATCATGTTAATGGTAAGGCTGTCTACACCCGATTTAAAATGGGGTAACTTATACTCTTTTTTGTAACCGTATTGTTCTAATTTGTCCCAAACCATTCGGGCTGCTTCTTCTCCTTTTTTAATGATTTCTTGTCCTTGGTCGAATGAAATCACATTGAATTGCGTTATGTCCGGTTTGATATAAATATCTGTTTTGGCTATTTTACCTTTCATGCTTTCAATCATTTGAAGATTTGAAATCTGCACCAAGATACGTGTGGCTTCTTTGAGCGCATTTCGATCTTTTAAATCATCTTGCACATCGACTCCAATGATAATATCAGCTCCCATTTTACGTACTTCCTCCACGGGATAATTATTCGTTACCCCTCCGTCGATGAGCATTTTGCCGTCAATCTCTACCGGAGAAAATAACGTTGGAAAGGCTGAACTTGCTAAAATGGCTTGTGGCAGGTAACCTGATTTGAGCACTACCTCTTCCCCTTTTTCGATATCGGTAGCAATACACACAAACGGAATGGGTAATTTGGAGAAATCGTTTATATGGCGTACTTTATGGGTTAGCCGGGTGAGAAGATTATAATTGTACATCCCTTTTGAATAGGCTAAGGGTATGCCAATACTAAATTTATTAAATGGTAATGTTATGGCATAGCGCTCATCGTTTCGTTTTTCGAAGAAACTTTTCGAACTGCGTGGAATATAATCCTGAATGAGTTCGTCGAAATTGGTTTCGCGAAAAATAGAGTCAATTTGTGAGGCATTATAACCACTGGCATACAACCCTCCTATTACAGAGCCCATGCTGGTCCCTCCAATATAATCTATTTTAATGCCGGCTTCCTCCAATACTTTGAGCACCCCAATATGAGCAAAACCTTTGGCACCGCCTCCGGACAAAACCAAACCAATTTTAGGTCGGGGTGGCGCTGAAAGTGAGTCCTGAGCATTACTCGTGTAACAACAGAACAACATGAAAGCCAAAAGCAAACCCCTTAGCCCCGATTGAGCCGGTATCTCCCGATGCATCGGGAATAAAGGCGAAAGCGGGAATAGGGAATCCAAAAAGGCGTTATTGATTCGCTTCAAAATAAACTAAGGCTTGATTTCCTTGTAAAATTCGGAAATTTTTTTGGCTTTTGCCACACCAATTACGTCAGAAATTTCTTTTTCGGTGGCTTCTTTTAATCTTTTAACACTTTTAAAATGTTTTATGAGTGTTTGCATGGTCTTTTCGCCAATCCCGGGAATGGTTTCGATACTGGTTTGCAAAGCCGATTTACTGCGCTTGTCGCGGTGAAAAGTAATACCAAATCGGTGGGCTTCATTGCGAAGGTGTTGGATTATTTTGAGGGTTTCCGATTTTTTATCCAAATACAGCGGAACACTGTCGCCGGGGTAAAAGAGTTCTTCTAAGCGTTTGGCTATCCCGATGATTGCTATTTTTCCTCGTAGTCCTAAGGCATCAATACTTTTGAGCGCTGCGGATAGCTGTCCTTTTCCGCCATCGATAATAATGAGTTGCGGTAAAGGGTCGTTTTCGTCGAGCAGGCGTTTGTAGCGGCGGTACACCACTTCTTCCATACTGGCAAAATCATTAGGCCCTTCGACTGTTTTTATGTTGAAGTGACGGTAGTCTTTTTTACTGGGTTTGCCGTCTTTAAAAACCACACAAGCCGAAACCGGGTTTGTTCCCTGAATATTGGAATTGTCAAAACATTCGATATGTCGTGGTTCTTCGGAAAGGCGAAGGTCTTTTTGCATTTGCGCCATAATGCGGTTGGTATGGCGTTCGGGATCGACGATTTGAATTTGTTTGAGTTGTTCCAAGCGATGGTATTTGGCGTTGCGGCGTGATAGCTCCAGAATTTGTTTTTTGTCGCCCAATTGGGGTACTGTTACTTTAATCGATTCGCCTAAATCCAATTCAAAGGGGAGTACAATTTCTTTCGAAGTGAGGTGAAAACGTTCTCGGAGTTCGACCACAGCGAGTTCTAAAAGTTCTTCATCGGTTTCGTCGAGTTTCTTTTTTAATTCGAGTGTATGGGAGCGTATAATGGCTCCATGGGCAATTTGGAGAAAATTGACATACCCCATGGTTTCGTCGGAAACGATAGAAAACACATCGATGTTATTGATTTTTGGATTGAATACTGTGGAGCGCGCCTGATAATTTTCGAGTACCTCAATTTTTTCTTTCATTTTTTGCGCTTCTTCAAAGTGCATATTGGCGGCATAATCCTGCATTAATTTTTTAAAATCGCGGATACTGTCTTTAAAATTACCTTTTAGAATCTGACGAATAGCGCCCACATGCTTTTCATAGTTGTCTTGCGTTTCATAATTTTCGCAAGGACCTTTACAGTTGCCGATGTGGTATTCCAAGCATACTTTAAACTTACCCGACAGAATATTGGCGGGTTTTAAATCGAGGTTACATGTGCGAAGCGGATATAATTCTTTAATCATATCCAACAACGTGTGTACCACTTTAAAATTGGTATACGGGCCAAAATATTCTGAGCCGTCTTTAATGATTTTTCGGGTAGAAAAAACGCGCGGGAATGGTTCTTTTTTGATGCAAATCCAAGGATAACTTTTATCATCTTTTAGCAAAACATTATACCTGGGCTGCAGTTTTTTGATTAGGTTGTTTTCTAATAAAAGCGCATCGGCCTCGGTTGCCACAACAATGTGTTTGATTTCGGCGATTTTGCGAACCAATACATTGGTTTTTGCATTATCGTGAACTTTATGGAAATAGGATGATACGCGCTTTTTGAGGTTTTTGGCCTTACCTACATACAGAATCTTTCCGTCTTTATCATAATACTGATACACCCCGGGATTATCAGGAAGTGTTTGTAATTGAAGCTCTAAAGAAGGATTGGCCATTTTTGGTTATCGGTTGTGGGTTGTTTGCCGTAGGCAGGTTGTTCTTGGTTGGTACTTTTTGCTTTTAGCAATTAGCTCTTAGCTTTCAGCCTTTAGCTATTACTGTTGAATTTTTCATTGCCATTGCTATTGCCATTGTCATTGCTATTGCTATTGCCTCGTCCTGCAGTTCTTGGTTGGTACTTTTTGCTTTTAGCAATTAGCTCTTAGCTTTCAGCCTTTAGCTATTGTCATTGCCATTGAATTTGTCATTGTCATTGAATTTGTCATTGAATTTGCCATTGCCATTGCCATTGCCATTGCGATTAAAATCATCATTTCCTACTAACAAATTTAACTTTAAATTCGACACCAACCAAATTCGACATTCAATCGATTAAACTAACATTTATCATGTTTTGAATTAGACTGTTAGCCTATTTTCGCCAAAAAATAAACCGATGTATTGGAAAAAATTACGGAAGGAAGAACGGAAAAATAAAATTCAAAAAGCATTAGAGGAAAACATCAACTTTGCCAACGATGTTTCGTTGGGTTATCCGGCTTCAAAATTGGATGAAAAAGTATTTTATGATGCTGAATTTCTAAAAGAAGCTCCTGTTTTACAGACTTTTGTAGCAAATCCGAATCATATAGGATGTCATACCTTGGGCGATTCAGAAAGTGCGTTTAAAGGCACTCATGAATTGGAAAAAGAGGTGTTAGATGTGCTTGCTGTAGATGTTTTCAAGGCACAACCTGAATCGTTTGATGGTTATATTTCACCCGGTGGCACCGAAGCCAATATTCAAGCCATTTGGATGTACCGCAATTTTTTTATGTACCAACGAAAAGCAACCTTGGATGAAATTGCCATTGTTGCCTCCGAAGACACACATTATTCGATTCCGAAAGCCGCCAATTTGTTGCATTTGGATTGGTTACAAATTCCGGTTGATTTTACAAGTCGAGTTATTGATGAAAAAGCACTTGAGCAGCGAATTATTGAGGCGAAAACAGCCGGAAAAAAATACTTTATTGTTGTATCGAACCTTGGAACAACCATGTTTGGTTCAGTTGATAATCCGGAAACTTATTCGGCTGTTTTAGACCGTCATCAAGTGGAGTATAAAATGCACATTGACGGGGCTTACGGCGGATTTGTTTATCCGTTTAGCAATCCCAATTCGACCATCAATTTTGAAAATCCAAACATTAGTTCAATAACAATTGATGCGCACAAAATGTTGCAGGCGCCTTATGGAACCGGTATTTTTATTTGCAGAAAAGGATTAATCGAAAATGTACTCACGCAAGAAGCGCAATATGTAGAAGGAATGGATTTGACCTTGTGCGGCAGTCGCTCCGGCGCTAATGCTATTGCGGTTTGGACAATTCTATTTAGTTACGGGCCACACAAATGGTTTGAAAAAATAAGTGTATTACAAATGCGAACGAATTTTTTGTGTGCCGAATTACAGCGTTTGAATATCGATTTTTACCGAAATCCGTATATGAACATTGTAACGATTCGCGCGCCATTTGTACCCAAAGAAGTGGCCGAAAAATACCATTTGGTTCCCGAAACACACAACAACGAGAATAATTGGTATAAAATTGTGCTGATGAATCACGTAGAAGTGGAGCATTTAACTACATTTACAGCTGAATTGAAGTCGGCCGTTTATGCTTAAAAAGGATTTGCGATTACGCTATAAAGCACTCCGAAAAAACAGCTCCGAGGAAACGCTTGAAAATGGCAGTTTGGCCATAGCAAACAAGTTGTTGGAAATGCCTATTTGGGACAAACAGTATTACCATTTATTTCTTTCAATCACCGAAATGAAGGAAATTAATACGGCGTATATTTTACAGATTTTAGCGGGTAAAGACAAAGAAGTGGTTGTTTCTAAAACACATATTGAAACCCGGCAAATGGAACATTTCCGCTTGACGGAAAACACCCGTTTTCGGAAAAACAGCTACAACATACCGGAACCTGTAGAAGATGAGAAAGCAGAAATGATAGAAGCAAAATTGCTTGATGTTGTTTTTGTACCGCTATTGGCGTATGACACCGTTGGAAATCGCGTGGGGTATGGCAAGGGTTATTATGATGTTTTTTTGAGTCAATGCCGACCGGATACGGTAAAAATAGGCCTTTCGCTTTTTGATCCGGAAGCGTATATTGATGATGTTACACCAAACGATATTCGTTTAGACTTTTGTGTTACGCCTGAAAAAATTTATGCTTTCCGCAACCGGTAAGATTAATCCAATTTATCCGAAAAAATACGAGAACGGCTTCGTTCAGGAAGGGTAAAGGCACGCTTGTTAAAAACGATTAAGATCCCTACACCTACCGAAATGGCAAAATCGGCCACATTGAAAATTGCATTAAAAAAGGTAAAACTGCCGTCATAATTACGGAACGGAAACCAATCCGGGACATTTTCAAATTTGTAAATCGGGAAGTAAAACATATCTACAACACGACCGTGAAACCAGGTAGCGTAATGATCGGGTGGGAAAAAAGTGGCTAATTGGTGGTGGCTGTCGTTGAACATCACACCATACAAAACTGAATCAATAATATTTCCTAAAGCACCGGCAAAAATGAGAGAAACGGCTACTATAAGGTAATTCGATTTTTCTTTGTGAACCGAATCATAAAGCCAATACCCGATACCGAAAATGGCTAAAATGCGAAAAAGTGTCAGGAACAATTTTCCGTTATCGCCCGGAAGTGTTGTTCCCCAAGCCATTCCTTCGTTTTCAATAAAATGAATGCGGAACCAAGAAAACACTTCAACTTCTTCTTCGTAAAGGAAATTGGTTTTCACATATACTTTGGAAAATTGATCGATAACTAAAATTATAAAAATCAGAAGAGCAGCGTTTCTCAGTTTCATTTCAATTTATTTGCGTGCAAAAATAGTAGATTTTATTTAAAAAAAACGCTCCAAACGGAGCGTTAATTATGGTTTTGCAACCTTTTAGCGTTGCATGTTTTTAGCCTCAATACTCATGGTGGCGTGGGGAACGATTTTTAAACGCTCTTTCGAAATGAGTTTCCCGGTTACTTTACATATCCCGTAGGTTTTGTTTTCTACGCGAAACAATGCATTTTTAAGATCTCGGATAAATTTTTCCTGGCGAATTGCCAGCTGCGAATTGGCCTCTTTGCTCATGGTTTCGCTACCTTCTTCAAACGCTTTAAACGTGGGCGATGTATCATCAGTTCCATTGTTTAAATCGTTCATATAGGCACTTTTTATCAACTCCAAATCAGCTTGGGCTTTTTCTATTTTTTTTACGATAATTTCTTTGAACTCTGCTAAGTCAGCATCCGAGTATCTCAATTTCTCTTCTACCATAATAATTCTATTTTGAGATTAATACTGTTGTTTTGATGTCGTCAAACTCAATTTCTGTACCATTTTCCAAAACATCAACAAAATTTAGTTGTTCTGTTAACGTTTCCGACATGATATAGGATTCATTATTCTGCACCGCTTGTTCTAATTCGCCGTTTCGCCCGATTGTAACTTTGATTTTGTCGGTAACTTCAAAGCCGGAATCTTTACGAATATTTTGAATTCTGTTGACCAATTCCCGTGCAATTCCCTCCTGTTTCAGCTCCTCAGAAATTGTGATATCCAGTGCAACGGTAATTCCTTTGTCGTTGGCAACCAGCCATCCCGGTATATCTTGAGAAGTTATTTCAACATCTTGGGAGGCTAAAGTTATACTTTTTCCTGAAATATCAAGCGTTACTTCGCCATTTCTGTCAATTTCATTAATTTGTTCTTGATTCAGGTTTTGTATTTCTTTGGAAATCAATCCCATATCCTTCCCAAAACGAGGTCCTAACGTTTTGAAATTTGGTTTAATTTGTTTTACAAGTATACCCGAAGCATCCTCTAAAAGTTCAATTTCTTTTACATTAACTTCTGCTTTAACAAGGTCCGAAACCGCTTCCATTTGCGCTTTGAAATCGGCGTCAAGTACAGGAATCATAACCTTTTGCAACGGTTGACGCACTTTAATCATTTCCTTCTTACGGAGTGATAAAACTAAGGATGAAACGGTTTGTGCTTTCAACATTTTGCCCTCTAGCGATTTATCAACAAAGTTTTCAACTGCAACCGGGAAATCAGCCAAATGAACACTGTTAAATGGCTCTTTTTGTGTTGCGCTTGTTAAGTCACGATACAATTGTTCCATGTAAAACGGGGCAACCGGAGCTGCTAATTTTGCCACGGTAACCAAACAGGTGTACAGGGTTTGATACGCTGCAATTTTATCGGTTCCATAGTCGCCTTTCCAAAAACGACGTCGGCACAAACGTACATACCAATTACTGAGGTTTTCCTGAACAAAATCGGATATTGCACGAGTTGCTTTTGTGGGTTCATAATCCGCATAAGCCTCGTCTACTGTTTGAATAAGCGTATGTAATTCCGATAAAATCCAACGGTCAATTTCGGGTCTTTCAGCAAGAGGAACCTCAGCCTCACTGTACGTAAATCCGTCAATATTGGCATATAATGCAAAAAATGAGTACGTATTGTAAAGTGTTCCGAAGAATTTACGACGCACTTCAGCAACCCCTTCAAGATCGAATTTTAGGTTATCCCAAGGGTTCGCATTTGAAATCATATACCAACGGGTGGCATCGGGTCCAAAATCGGTTAACGTTTGAAACGGATCGATGGCATTGCCTAGTCGTTTGGACATTTTTTGTCCGTTTTTATCCAGAACCAAGCCGTTAGAAACAACATTTTTATAGGCTATTTTATCAAAAACAAGGGTTCCGATTGCATGAAGCGTATAAAACCAACCTCGTGTTTGATCTACGCCTTCCGCGATAAAATCGGCCGGAAAAGCTTCGTTATTATCGATAAATGACTGATTCTCGAACGGGTAATGCCATTGTGCATAAGGCATAGCGCCCGAATCGAACCACACGTCGATCAAATCGGTTTCGCGTTTCATCGGTTTACCGGATGGGGAAACCAAAACTATATTGTCTACCACATTTTTATGCAAATCCACCAAGTCGTAGTTTGTTTCGTCCATGTTTCCGACTTGGAATCCTTTGTATGGGTTATCAGCCATAAGTCCGGCAGAAACGGATTGTTCTATGGCGTTGTATAACTCTTCAACAGAACCGATACAAATCTCTTCTGTTTTGTCTTCGGTTCTCCATATTGGAAGCGGAATTCCCCAATAGCGGGAACGCGATAAATTCCAATCGTTTGCATTTTTAAGCCAATTCCCGAAACGTCCTTCACCGGTCGCTTTGGGTTTCCAATTGATGGTTTCGTTAAGGTCGAACATACGCTCCTTAACATCGGTTACCTTGATAAACCACGAATCGAGCGGGTAATACAAAATAGGTTTATCGGTACGCCAACAATGCGGATAACTGTGAACATATTTTTCTACTTTAAAAGCTTTGTTTTGCTCTTTCAGTAGGATTGCAATTTCTACATCAACCGATTTTTCGGGTGCTTGGCCATCCTCATAGTATTCGTTTTTCACGTATTTACCTGAAAAAGGGCCCAAGCCTTCAATAAATCGTCCTTGCAAATCAACCAAAGGAACGGGATTTCCGTTTTCGTCCAGCACCAGCATTGGCGGCACTTCGGGAGAAGCTTCTTTAGCCACTTTGGCATCGTCGGCACCAAATGTAGGTGCGGTATGTACAATACCCGTACCGTCTTCGGTGGTTACAAAATCGCCGGCAATCACGCGGAATGCATTTTCCGGATTTTGATACGGAAGAATCCACGGCAGCAATTGCTCGTAGCGAATTCCGACTAAATCAGCCCCTTTGCACTCGGCTACAATGGTAAAAGGAATATTTTTATCGTCCGGTTTATAGGCATCAAGTTGAGATTCCTCTTCTGCTTGTTTGTATTTTCCGGAGAAAATTTTTCCAACCAATGGTTTGGCTAAAATCACTTGTATAGGTTCAAACGTATATTGGTTGAACGTTTTAACTAATACATATTCGATTTTAGGTCCGACGGTTAATGCCGTATTACTTGGCAATGTCCACGGTGTGGTTGTCCAAGCCAAGATATGAACATCACCAAAACCTTGTAAAAATGCGGGTAAGCTTTCGGTTTTCGTTTTAAATTGGGCTACAATGGTGGTGTCAGATACATCGCGATACGTTCCCGGTTGGTTAACCTCGTGCGAAGACAAACCGGTTCCTGCTTTGGGCGAATACGGTTGTATGGTGTAGCCTTTGTACAACAATTTTTTGTCGTAAATTTGTTTGAGTAGCCACCAAACCGATTCCATGTATTTGGATTTGTAGGTCACATACGGGTCATTCATATCAACCCAGTAACCCATTTTTTCGGTGAGGTCGTTCCACACATCGGTGTAGCGCATCACGGTTCGTTTACACGCTTCATTATATTCGGTTACCGAAATGGTTTTTCCGATATCTTCTTTGGTGATGCCCAGTTCTTTTTCGGTTCCCAGTTCTACTGGAAGTCCGTGCGTATCCCAGCCGGCTTTCCGTTTTACCTGAAACCCTTTTTGGGTTTTATAACGACAAAAAATATCTTTAATCGCGCGCGCCATGACGTGGTGAATTCCGGGTAGTCCGTTAGCTGAGGGCGGCCCTTCGAAGAACACGTAGGGAGTAGCCCCTTGGCGGGTTGTTACGCTTTGTTCAAAAACATTGTTTTTTTTCCAGAAATCAAGTACTTCAGATGCCACGGTTGGCAAGTCAAGTCCTTTGTATTCAGTAAATTTCGTATTCATTTTGTCGTATACTTAAATCAGTTCGCGAAAATACTAAATAGTTAGGAGTTATGGTGTATGCTTAGGCGATTTTAATAAATTCCGTTTTTGGGGTGATTTTGGGTATCGTTAATTGCCGTTTTTTTAAAAAAGAGTGGGTAAAAAAACGTTTTTTTCAGCAATTTATTGGGTTGCATTAGCGATTGAAGCGGAAATCCTGCCCGGTTTGGGCAGATTGAAGCGAAAAGCGCGACCCCGGTAGAATCGGGGGAATGCCCATAAACTAAGCAAAAACCTCCTGTAACACGTCGAGCGATTTAGGGCGTTTGAATCCATCGAGGTGGATGGCGTAGTAATCGAGCAGGATTTTGAGCAATTGAAGGCGTTCCGTTTTGGAAAAGCACTTTCCGGAACCTTCAAAACGCAGTTGCAGGAGTTTGGCAAAAAGCTGCGATTCGGTTTCGTTGAGGCACGAAATGCCTTGCAACGGTACGAAAACACCATCGGTCATTTCGAAAAAAGGAGCGTTGGGAGTGCCCGGGAAAAACCCTAAGAATTTGGTAACCTGAACCAAGAGAATTAGGTGAAAATCGGCTGCGGCATCGTGGGTGTCGAGCCATTGAAAAGCCGTTTCTAAAAAGGTAAAAAGCGGTTCGTTTTTTTCCTCTTCGCGAATACTGTGGTGGAGGATTTCGGAGAGGAAGATGGCAATTGTACTTTTGGTAATATCTAGGGGCAACGATTGGTAGGAGTAGGAAAGTTTGATTTCGCGTAATTGTTCGAGCGTGCCTTTGTTTTTGTGAACGGCTTCGATCTCGAGTAAGGTAAGCGGTTGGAAATAGGCTATTTTTTGATTGTTTTTTTTGGAAGAAAATGCAGACGGCACAAAATACGATTTAAGTCCGTCGCTGCGTGTAAAACACTTTACAATCAGGCTTTTTTCCTGGTATTTGAGAGCCGATAAAACCAGTGCTTTTGTTTTGACCAGCATGCTTTTGATTTACGATTTACGATTTACGATTGTTGATTGGCGATTGGCGATTGTTGATTGAAGAATCACTAAAAGGCAGGTAAGCGTTTTAACAATTCGACTTTGTGATGGTTATTTCATTTTTCAAAGCACATTTTTTTAGCGAACAATCATTACTTTTTTGACTTTAGTTTCGATTCCGTCTTGTGCTGCTACGAATACCATATACACCCCTGAAGCTACTTTATACTTTCCGAAAGCGGTAGTATCCCATTCGATGGTTCCTCCTTGGGCTGTTGTTTCGTAGACCAGGTTGCCGGCGATATCGGTTACTTTCACATTGGCTTTATCGGTTAGACCACTAATTTTTACGGTTCCTGTGTATTCCGGGCGAACCGGATTAGGATATACATATACGTTACTTAGGTCGTCGCTGGGTTTAGTGGCCGAGCCTTTGAACGAAACTAATCCTTTATCGGTGGCAAAAAACACTTCGCCTGTCACGCTGTCAATTTCGATATCGTTAACATTATTCGAGGGAAGCGGAGAGTTTTCTTTGGTAAAATGATACAGCGTTTCTTGTCCGTTGGACGAGACCAAATACGCCCCCGATTCACCAATAGAAACCCACTTGCGGTTGGCACCGTCTACGCATATATCAACAATTTGTTGCTCAAAGAACAACTCTTGAGCCAAGTCGTCTTCCAGAATAATTATGGCACGAGTATTCAAACTTTCCTCTGTTTGAAATTGATCTACGTTTGTGATAATCCGAAGACCTTTGATGGTTCCAATCCAAAGTTGATTGCGCGCATCTATGGCCAAACAACGCACATCGGTATCGGGGAGGTTTCCTTCGGAATCGTCTTGGATTTGAATGGTTTTTCCGGTTTGCTCATTAAAACCAACTAAGCCGCTAAACTGGGTTGGCAACCATTTTGTGTTGTTTTTATCCACTACCAAAGAGGCAAAGTTATCGCCTGAAAGAGAAGGTACGGTTTCGGAAAAACTAAACGACTGCCAAGTTCCCCCTGCTTTTAGAACTTTGAGTGGTTTGGCTACAAAATTATTAGTCATCCATAAATTACCGTTGGAATCGTATGCCGGACCGTTAACTCGAATATCAATATAGGTTGGATTGGGTGGGGTTGGTATCAAACTTTGCAAGCCATCGGTGCCTGTGTTGGTATTATCGTAGCAGGTTTCCGGAATTCCGTCTTTAATTTTTAACAGGCCCGAAAAATACGAACTGATATACACTTCATTTTCGTCTGTGGGTTTAATGGCGATGTTGGCGAGCGATTTTGCTCCCAATAAATCGGCATAGGGAATTGTGCTCCAGCCGGTTTCCGCATTATAGATACTTATTGGGTTGGTATATGGCGTATAGGGTGGGTTTGGGTTGTAGGGATTGTAATTCGGGTCGTATTTGCCATAAATAGCCCACAACGCTGAAGTCGATTTTTTAAGTCGGAATATATTATTTTGTTCCGGCCCGTTTGGTTTGATTAGTTGAAAACCGGAAGGATTGGTTAGGGGTATTTTTAACATCCCTTCGGTGGTGGTTCCCGCATACACATCGGAGCCAAAAACAACCGATGCCGTAAATTGTGTGGTAAGACCCGTTAACTGCGACGTAGTTATGGTAGCGCTTGGCAGCAATGAGGCATCCAGAACAATAATTTTGTTTGTAGTGGTGAGGGTTACAAAATTATTGAAAGCAGCAAGTTTATTTATGGTCTCGTTTGCCGTCGCGATTTGGGTAAAATTTACACCATCATATTTATAGGCTGAGCCATAATTTGTAAGAACAAGGTTGTTTTGGAAGGTTGTGATGCCATTCCATACACTTGCATTAAAGACTATCCATTGGTTGTAATCGACCAAATTAGGGTTGGTAACCGAGGCTTTCTTTATTCCTTCATATTGGGTTACGGCATAAATTTCGTCGTTCCAGACTGTGGTTTGAAATACTTTTCCGTATTGTCCGTTATTGCCAATGATATAGGAATCGCCAAACTCCAATACATTTAGGTCGAAGGAAGAAATGCCATAATCGCAGGAAAGGTAAATTTTATCCTGATATTCGTAAAAATTATTAATATTCTTGAGTTGGAAACTAACCGGGATTTCGTCTATTATCCCTCTTTTTTGCAACACTGTTCCGTCATTTTTAACCAATAACAGCAACCCGTTTTTATTCCCTACAAAGAGTAATTGTTTGGCTTCAGAATAATAAACTGCGGATATTTCGTCAGGTTTAAATCCGTCAATCGAATTTAGGGTTTGTAATGTACCGCTCGCAATGTTGTATGAAAAAAGTGTGTTTTCGCAACCGGCATAAATACTTGATGGGGAATACGCTAAATCTTTTACAAGATTATAAGAGAAATACCCTTGCCATACAGATTCCCTTTGGGCATTGCCCAAAATGATCCCAAAACAGATAAGCCAATACGAAACAATTCTTTTCATCATGATTTTATCTCAACAAATATAGTATAAACGCAATTAATCCCATTTTAATATACTAAAATAACGTGAGTTCGATATAAGAATTTTGTCTGAACGCAATAGACGGGTGTTTTTTAAGAATTCTGACGTTATAAGTATAGCGAAACTCACAATAAAATAAAAAAGAGGCTGCCCTTTTGAGACAGCCTCTTATTTGTATTGTATTTATGAATTATACCACTCCTTGGGCTAACATCGCTTCGGCAACTTTAACAAAACCGGCAATATTGGCACCTTTGACATAATCGATATACCCGTCGGCTGATTTTCCATATTTCACGCAAGATTCGTGGATGTCAGACATAATGCGTTTTAATCGCTCATCAACTTCTTCACGTGTCCAGCTTAATCGAAGTGAATTTTGTGACATTTCAAGACCTGATGTCGCTACTCCTCCCGCATTTGACGCTTTTCCGGGAGCAAAAAGAATTTTTGCTTTGTGGAACACTTCAATAGCTTCCGGAGTTGACGGCATGTTGGCTCCTTCAGCTACACAAATACAACCGTTATTGACAAGCATTTGCGCCTCTTCACCATTCAATTCGTTTTGAGTTGCACATGGTAAGGCTATTTCACATTTAACTTCCCAAGGGCGTTTTCCGGCTACGAATTTGGCATTTGGGTATTTGTTTAGGTAATCCGAAATACGGCCGTAATTCACGTTTTTGATTTCCATTATGTAGGCTAATTTTTCGGCATTTATTCCCTCTGCATCATAAATATAACCTGACGAGTCTGAAGCCGTCACCACTTTACCTCCTAATTGAGTCGCCTTTTCAATAGCATATTGAGCCACGTTTCCGGAACCCGATACTACAACGGTTTTTCCTTCAAAGCTGTCGCCTTTGGTTGCCAACATGTTTTGTGCAAAGTACACATCGCCGTATCCGGTTGCTTCAGGTCGAATTAATGACCCTCCAAAAGTGATTCCTTTACCGGTTAATACCCCTGTAAATTCGTTGCGCAATTTTTTGTATTGACCAAACATATACCCTACTTCGCGACCACCTACTCCGATATCTCCGGCAGGAACGTCGGTATCGGCACCAATATGACGCGATAATTCGGTCATAAAAGCTTGGCAAAAACGCATGATTTCGTTATCTGATTTTCCTTTCGGGTCAAAATCTGATCCTCCTTTTCCACCACCCATTGGCAAGGTCGTAAGGCTGTTTTTGAAAACTTGTTCAAAAGCCAAGAATTTCAAAATGCTAAGGTTTACAGAAGGGTGGAATCGGATACCGCCTTTGTAAGGTCCTATTGCAGAATTCATTTGAATACGGTAACCACGGTTAACTTGGGTTTTACCGGCATCGTCAATCCAAGCAATACGGAACATAATTACACGCTCAGGTTCAACCATACGTTCCAATAACATTTTGCCTTGGTATTTTTTATTTTCTTCGATAAAAGGAATTACAGTTTCTGCAACTTCTTTTACGGCCTGCATAAACTCGGGTTCGTGGCCGTTTCTTTTTGCAACTTCCTCAAGGAAAGCGTTTATACTTTGTGACATAATAAAGTGTTTAGTGTTTGTGAAAACGTTTTCGTAAAAACGGCACAAATATACATTATATTAAAATAAAGGCGTAATTTTTTTCAATTCTTCATTGATTTTATTTTTTTAATAAAGATTTCTAAAAAATTGAGGTGTTTTAGATGAATTTAAGGTGAGTTACGTTAAATTTTACAGTGTTCTGTGTATTTTTTTTCATTTATTTTAATAGTGAATGATGTTTTTATATATTTGTCAACAAATGAGATAAGCATATGAAAATGCCTAAATACCTACTTGCATCGTGTTTATTCATCGTTTGCTTTGTAAATGATGTATCAGCTCAGTTCGGATTTTCTCACGAAATAGGCGCCATTACTGGGCCTGTTGCATTTCAATCGGACTACGGTGAACGTCATGATTTTTCTACCAATGCCGGAAATACCGGACTTGGAATCGGTTTAGTACACTACCTCAATTTTTCATACCGAGCGGAGTGTAACTGTTATACTCCGGAAACTTATTTTAATGATCATTTTAAACTAAGAAGTGAATTGTCTTACAACAAAACCAATCTTGAACATTTTGGGAAATGGGTTGAAGACACGCGCACTTCATTAACGGCTGATCAATTGCGAGCCATGCGCGGAAGTACTTCGGTGACCAATATTGGTATGCAGTTGGAATTTTTTCCTTACAGCATCCGTGAATTTGCCGTTTCACCCGGAACATGGGCCCCTTTTATGAGTTTAGGCGGACAGTTTTCGTTTTACACTTCAAAAGCATGGTCTGATATGGGTCCCGGTTTAGGTTCCTTGCCTACAGTAACTCCGGACAAATACATAAATGCTGTACGTAATGAAAGCAGTTCAACTTGGTCTGTAGTCTCAAGTGTGGGAACACGTTACAAATTGAGTATGTTATCCGACCTTATGGTTGATCTTCGTTGGCAATATTATTTCTCCAACTGGGTTGACGGTTTAAACCCGGATCCGGTCTTATATCCTGAAAACAAAGCTAACGATTGGAACTTATGGTTTAATGTGGGTTATATTTACTACATTCAATAATTCAATCCATAAAAAAATATATAAAAACAAAAAGCTGTCTAAGACAGCTTTTTGTTTTTTACAATTATCTGAACGCCTGTTCCAAATCGGCTAAAAGATCATCAATATCTTCAACTCCCACACTCAACCGAACCAAATCGTCTGAAATACCGCCTGCTTTTCGAACATCTTCAGGAATTGAGGCATGTGTCATAAGTGCCGGATGATTAGCAAGCGATTCTACACCGCCTAACGATTCGGCCAATGTAAAAACCCGTAGCTTTTCCAAAAACGCTATGGCATCTTCTTTTTTACCTGATGTAAATGTGAAGGACACCATTCCCCCAAAACCATTCATTTGCTTTTTAGCAATTTGGTGAAAAGGATGATCCGGAAGACCCGGGTAGTACACTTTATCTACTTCGGGGTGATTACTTAAAAACTCAGCTACTTTATTGCCGTTTTCGCAATGGCGCTGCACCCGAAGGTGTAGGGTTTTGATGCCTCTAAGCACTAAAAAACTATCCATAGGACCCAAAGTACCACCTGTGGCAAATTGTTTAAAGTGCAACTCATCGCCCAACTCTTTATCTTTAATAATCAAGGCTCCTGCGATTACATCACTGTGTCCTCCTAAATATTTGGTAGCCGAATGCATTACAATATCGGCGCCTAAATCCAAAGGTTTTTGAAGATAGGGTGTAGCAAATGTATTGTCAACCGCAAAGAGAATATTGTGCTTTTTGGTGATGGAAGCAATAGCCGCAATATCGGCTAATTTCATGAGGGGATTGGTGGGTGTTTCGACCCAAACCAGCTTAGTATTTTCGTTAATTAAAGCCTGAAATGCATCTAAATCGTTCATATCGACAAAACGAAACTTGATCCCGCTGTCTTTGTATAATCGGGTAAATAAGCGGTACGTACCGCCATATAAATCGTCCATAGCAATGATTTCATCACCGGCTTTGAACATGCGTAACAAACAATCGGTGGCCGCTAATCCGGAGGCAAATGCAAGACCACGAGCACCATTTTCTATAGCTGCCAAAGCGTCTTCCAAGGCCTGACGCGTTGGGTTTGCCGCTCGGGAATATTCATAATCACCAACCGGTTGCCCCGGGCTGATTTGTGCATAGGTTGATGTTTGAAAAACAGGAGGCATTACTGCACCGGTAACCTTTTCATGATGTTGGTTACCATGTATAACTTTAGTATTAAATTTCATCTGTATTTGTGTTTTTGCAAAAGTACAAAGTATTAGACAAATTTTTTTATTGTCATCAT
The DNA here is from genome assembly GCA_041917555.1 of Flavobacterium sp. Taxonomy (GTDB): domain Bacteria; phylum Bacteroidota; class Bacteroidia; order Flavobacteriales; family Flavobacteriaceae; genus Flavobacterium. The sequence goes on from JAYRXL010000011.1 coordinate 154,158, forward strand.
CATCCCTAAATGAATTCCTTCGTGATAATTATTAAAAACGAGGGCATCTTGAAAAGTTCCTAAGTAAAATCCGGTTTGCGTTTGGTAGGGTGTAAAACGAACAAAACGGTTGTTGTTAAAATCGGTTTGGGTTTGTTCAAGTGTGGCTTGTAACAGTGTTTTAACTAACGCCAACTCGTCTGCGTCTGCATTGCCGTTGGGACGAGAACCGTTCCGGTATCGATCAAAAAAATCATCCGAAATAGTCATTGGCAACTCTGATAATGTATAAATTAACGTGAGTTCGATATAAGAATTTTGTCAGAACGCTTTAGAGGAGTGAGATACGAGCCTTACATAGGCAGTAATAGCGGGCTATTTCAATGATGTAAGGCGAAGTAGATTGCTTCTCTAAAGTGTAACTTATACAAAGCTATCCTGAAAAGCACTCGTCTATGGCGTTAAATTTCCTCAAGATAACCGGTTATCTCTCGAAAATTTG
>JAYRXL010000012.1:0-98674 GCA_041917555.1 Flavobacterium sp.
AGATACGAGCCTTACATAGGAAGTAATAGCGGGCTATTTCAATGATGTAAGGCGAAGTAGATTGCTTCTCTAAAGTGTAAATTTTAAAAAAGCTATCCTAAAAAGCACTCGTCTATTTCGTTAAATTTCCTCAAGATAACCGGTTATCTCTCGAAAATTTGCCTTATAGCAAAGCACTTTTAAGAATTCTAACTTTATTATTATGTCGAACTCACGTTTAGTAGTATACAAAAGGCTGATTCATTCGTGAGTCGGCCTTTTTTGTATTAAAAATCACGCTCCGTTACGTTTTCAAATTGGTGAGAAATGTAATAATTGAAAACCAAGCCAAGGTGTGAATTAAAAGGCATTTAAAATAGCTTTTATCCGAATTAAAATGACGGTAAACCTGTACCGAAGCATACAAAAAACTAACCGGAATCAGTAAAAACAATAACGCAACACCCATGTTTGGTGTTGTAGCATCGCCGGGCATGAGTAAATACAAGGCATAGGTTGCACCCAAAAAAACCACATAAAAAACAATGGTTAGGGTTTCTTTGGTGAATTGGTTCAAAAAAGATTTCATTACAATTGGATTTGGCGTTCTAATTGTTGCTCAAGCGAAATAAATGTTTCGGTTCGCGAAACACCTTCAATAGGTTGTATTTTTTTGTTCAACAATTGCATTAAATGCTCGTTGTCGCGGCAAATTATCTTCACCAAAATACTCCAGTTTCCGGTGGTGTAATGACATTCCAGTACTTCGGGTATTTTTTTTAACTCGCGCACCGCATCAGCATTGCTGGAGGCTTTTTCCAAAAAAATACCAATAAAGGCCATTGTTTTATAACCCAATACTTTGTTGTTCACGATAAACTTGGAACCCGAAATCACGCCGGCTTCTTCCAGTTTTTTAATGCGTTGGTGTATAGCGGCACCCGAAATCCCAATTTTACTGGCAATTTGCAAAATGGGTTTGCGGGCATCTTCCATCAAATTGCGGAGGATTTCTTTGTCAATACCGTCAATTTCAATTTGAAGTTGATTGATTTTCATGAGCTATAATGAATTACACTTCAAAAATTAATTTATCCGGATTGTAACCAATGTAAGGCATAGCGGTTTCTTTGAACACCACACCATAGGTTTCTAATTCCTTTAAAATGGGCTCATACACTTCCTTACGAATAGGAAGTTGAACGCCCGGTGTGGTAATTTCGCCGTTTAAAATCCGAAGCGTAGCCATCGCCACCGGAAGTCCGACAGTTTTTGCCATCGCCGTATAGGTTTGGTCATCGCCTATGCATACCATTTTTGAGTCGATTTGGTATTCAGTCCCGTTGCGTTCGTAACCAAATTTGTGATACATCACAATCATATCCTTATCCTCAGGGTCTAATTTCCACTTATCATTTAGAATATGTTCCAAAATTTGCGCCGGCGTAGCATTTTTTAATCCAATTTTTTTAGACGCATTAAACAAATCCAGTTCCAGTAATTTATCCCACATCACATCGTCTTGTTCGATGCCCAATTGCAAACGGGTTTTGATTTCCACCGAATCGGTTGGGTGGTAAGGTAAAAACGAGTTGATAAAATCGCGGTAACTCATGTGCTCACTGTTTTCCATCACATAAGTGTCGTCTGTCATGCCCAATTGCACAAACATATTCCATGCTTTAGAAAAACCTACGCGTCGAATAGTGCCGCGGTATAAGGTTAGCACATCATCAAGCCCATATACGCTGCGGTATTTGAGCGAGTCACGGTTGGCGTAGGCCTCAAATTTACCATAACCTTCTACCAACAAAAATTCGGTTCTGCGAAACAATTTGTGGTACGGAATGTATTTGTATTTGCCTTCCTGAATAAACTTGGCGGCACCGCCCTGACCGGCCAACACCACATTGCGAGGTGCCCATGTAAACTTATAATTCCATAAATTGGTATCGCTTTCGGGAGCTACCAATCCACCGCAAAACGATTCAAACAGCAGCATTTTCCCGCCATTGTCGCGTATTTCGTCAATCACTTTCATGGCACTCATATGATCAATTCCGGGATCCAACCCAATCTCGTTCATAAACACCAATCCCTTGCTTTTTACAGCTTCATCTAAGGCTTGCATGGCATCCGAGATGTACGAAGCGGTAACCATGTTTTTTCCAAAGGCAACACAATCTTGCGCGACTTCAATATGCATGTGCGCCGGAAGCATCGAAATTACGATATCGGCTTTTTTTATTTCGGCTTGGCGTTGCGCCACATTAGCAATATCCAATTGGAGTGCTGTAGCATTCGGGTGTCCTGCCGTTTTGCGTTGGGCCAACTCCAGCGATAAGTCGCCAATGGTAAGGTGCAATTGTTCTGCCTCCGATTTTTGAAGTAAGTACTGAATCAGCGAGGAAGCGGAGCGCCCGGCGCCGATAATCAAGATGTTTCTCATGTTACGTTTGTTGTTGGCGCAAAGGTATAAATTGGTACGGTAACCGCCTCAATTTTGTTGGTTTTTTTGGAGCCTAACCTGCTGTTCGCTGCAAGTCCTCGCCGCAATACGGCTGTTGTAACGCTTCCGGCTGCGAGCTTCCTGTGGGCGCTGCGGCCGGCTGCACAACAGCACAGTTTTTTGGCTGTGGGCTTTTCGCTGCCATCAGGGCTGGGAAATTGCGTGAGGGATAGCACTGAAAATCCTTTTGTGCCACAGGCACAAAAGATTGTAAGGAATAGCCCGACCCGAGCCAAGGGCAGGCGAGGGGCACGCCCCCAAAAATAGTTTTACTCCAAACCTTCGAGTTCTTCGAGGTCTTTTTTCGCTTCTTGAACGCTTTCTTGTTTTTGTTGTTGAAATTGGGTGTCGACCGCAACTTCGTCTTTAAAAAACAACATTTTTACCACAACAACAGCTGCACAAATATAGGTCACCATGAACAGGCGTTTGGGCCAGGTGCGTTGTGAGGTATCGGAAAAACGAAATGCTAAAAACAGGGCTATAAGCGCTGCGCCAATGGGGGCAAAAGCCAGTGTATCCATGGGTAAAACCGTGAACAAGAGGCTGAGTACGGTGAATAGCAATCCGAGGATTAAAAATAATTTTCGCATAACGATACCTTTTATATTCCGGTTGCGGAAGTGAGTTGCATTTGTCCGGTTCCTACCGGGATACTAAATTTTATAAGCGCCGGAACTTTCTTGTCGTCGGCGGTTAACCAAATCAGATTTTTATCGGTTCCTTTTAACACATTGGTTTTGGCACCAACAGAAAGCTTGAAGCATTTTTTACTGCCTAAATTGCCGGCCGAAACGGTTTCGGTGCCCAAGTATTTTAAGGTTACTGGAATTTCTTTTTCGTCAAAAACGATGGTAAAACCTTTGGTTTGACCCGATTTCATTTTGCTGTAATCTACAGTTCGGATTTTGTAGAGTAACGAAACCGCATCGAGGGTATTGGCGCCAATGGAAAACGTTTTGGTGGTTTCCGGTTTGTTGCGTTTTTTGGCCACACTGGTCACCTGATTCCCTTTGAAGGTGTATTTTTCTTTTTTGGTATACCCCCCTTCGTCGATACTGCGTTTGTAAAGGCTTGCTTTTAGGGTTGCCGGATTAACATAGGATTCATACAGGTCGCGTATTTTAAAAAACTTATCCCATTTGGAATAGGTTTCTAAGTCGCAACTCAGGTGAAGGTAGGAATTTTTGGAGGTGCTTACCGTTTCTGTTGAAAGGGTTATTTGCGCCAATTGTGTCATTAAACCACTCATATTATATGATCCGCTGTACACTAATTTTTCGCCAGAGGGAACCGGAGGGGTGTCTCCTAAGCGAAACGAAGAAATACAAAGCGCCAGACCTAAAAGTAACAGTATTTTTTTCATAAATCGATTGTTGTCTGTTTTTCCGGCTGCAAATATACTATTTTCAAACGCAGGGAAAAATCGGGTGTTAAATTCATTTGTTGTATTTGAATAACTGATAACTTTGTTTCTTAGTATAAACGAATTGTTAAAGTGGATAAAAAAATAATTTCGGCAGCCGGTTTTTTTGGAATGACTGCCATTATCTTGGGCGCTTTTGGGGCGCATGCGTTAAAAAAAATTCTGATGCCGGAGCAATTAATAGCCTTTGAAACCGGTGTGAAATACCAAATGTATCATGCGTTGTTTTTGTTGTTTATTGGACTCAATTTGCATGTTGCACCCAACATACGTAAAACCATTTTTGTGCTTACTGTTTTGGGAATTACCCTTTTTTCAGGCTCTATTTATTTGTTAACTACCCAAGGTATTACGTCGGTTAATTTTAAACCCATAGGTTTTATAACCCCCGTTGGAGGTATGTTGCTAATTGCAGCTTGGGCTATTTTGATGGTACATTTTATGCGTAAAAAATCATAAAAAACACATAAACTACAACGTTGTAATTAATTATTTTTACCTTTGCGGACAAGTAACAATTGCATCAAACTTTAATTTTATGAATAACTACACCCAGCTTACGAAATCGATTTCGTTAGAAAAATACGGGATAACAGACACAACTGAATTAGTTTACAATCCTTCTTACGCTTTTTTATACAATGAAGAACTCGATTCTTCGCTTCAAGGGTATGAAAAAGGACAGCTAACCGAATTAGGAGCGGTTAATGTGATGACCGGTGAATTTACCGGACGTTCTCCAAAAGACAAATACATCGTTAAAGATAGTGTTACCGAAAACACAATATGGTGGAATTCAGAAAAAGCGGTAAACGACAACAAACCCATTTCACAACAAACGTGGGATGCTTTGAAAGAAACCACGGTGAAACAGTTATCAGGGAAGCGTTTGTTTGTGGTTGATGCTTTTTGTGGCGCCAACGAAAATACCCGTTTAAAAGTACGCTTCATTATGGAAGTGGCTTGGCAGGCCCATTTTGTGACCAATATGTTCATTCGTCCTACTGAAGAAGAATTGGAAAACTTTGGCGAACCTGATTTTGTGGTGATGAATGGTTCAAAGACGTCGTTTAAAGACTATCAGGCACACGGATTAAATTCGGAAGTATATGTGGCGTTTAACCTCACTGAAAAAGTCCAAATTATTGGCGGTACTTGGTATGGTGGCGAGATGAAAAAAGGAATGTTCTCAATGATGAATTATTACTTACCGCTTCAGGGAATTGCTTCCATGCACTGTTCGGCCAACAAAGGAAAAGATGGCGATGTGGCCGTATTTTTCGGGTTGTCAGGAACCGGTAAAACTACACTTTCAACTGATCCAAAACGCGAATTAATTGGTGATGACGAGCACGGTTGGGATGATGAAGGCGTTTTCAACTTTGAAGGAGGTTGTTATGCTAAAACAATCGACTTAAGTGCCGAAAATGAACCCGATATTTACGGAGCCATTAAACGCGATGCATTGCTGGAAAATGTAACGGTAGATGCCGACGGAAAAATTGATTTTAAAGACGGTTCGGTAACACAAAACACACGTGTTTCGTATCCGATTTACCATATAAACAACATTGTTCGTCCGGTTTCCAAAGCGGGTCATGCTACGAAAGTGATTTTCTTAACAGCAGATGCTTTTGGTGTGATGCCGCCGGTTTCTAAATTAACTCCGGAACAAACAAAATATTACTTTTTATCCGGTTTTACCGCTAAACTTGCCGGAACGGAACGCGGTGTAACGCAACCTGAGCCTACTTTTTCGGCTTGTTTCGGAAAGGCATTTTTGTCCCTTCACCCTACCAAATACGGAGAAGAACTTGTTAAAAAAATGGAACAACACCAGGCTACAGCCTATATGGTAAACACCGGATGGAACGGGACCGGAAAGCGAATTTCCATTAAGGATACGCGAGCCATTATTGATGCGATTTTAGATGGTTCCATCGAAAAAGCCGACACCAAAATAATTCCGGTTTTCAATTTTGAAGTTCCTTTAGCCTTACACGACGTGAATCCGGCGATTTTAGACCCTCGCGAAACGTATACACAGGCATCGGACTGGGAAATAAAGGCAAAAGATTTAGCCGGGCGCTTCATTAAAAATTTTGCACAATATACGGATAATGCTGAAGGCCAAAGTTTGGTTCAGGCGGGTCCGCAACTATAAATTAACCAACCAACAAATGAAAAGAGCCGCAAATTGCGGCTCTTTTTTGTATTGATATAAAGGGGAAAATTATTTTCCTTTATTGGCTTCAGCAATGTATTTATCCAAGGCCATGGTCATGGATGGCGTTTCGGGAGTTGGTGCCATAATATCTATGCGTAATCCATGCTCTAAGGCTTCTTTTTGTGTGGTGCTGCCAAAAACAGCAATACGGGTATTGTTTTGTTTAAAATCCGGAAAGTTCTTGAACAATGATTTTATTCCGGTAGGACTAAAGAAAGCCAAAACATCGTAATATACATCTGCCAAGTCTGATAAATCACTCATCACCGTTTTGTAAAAAGTACCCGGAGTCCAATCCAATTTTAAATTGTTTAGAGTTTGCGGCACATCGGCGTTAAGCTGATCGGAAGAAGGCAACAAAAATTTCTCGTCTTTGTATTTTTTGAACAAGGGAGTCATATCAGCAAAGTCCTTTTGGCCTACATAAATTTTACGTTTACGGTAAACCACATATTTCTGAAGGTAAAATGCAATAGCCTCAGATTGGCAAAAATAACGTAAATCTTCAGGAACTTTATAGCGCATTTCCTCGGCTACTCTAAAGAAATGATCAACTGAGTTTTTGCTGGTAAGTATGATTGAAGAATAATTGTTCAGGTCAATTTTTTGCGCTCTAACATCTTTAGCACTTACGCCTTCCACATGGATAAAAGAACGAAAATCCACCTTAACCTTATGTTTCTGGATGATATCGTTATAAGGCGAGTTCTCCATCTTGGGTTCCGGTTGTGAAACCAGAATTGTTTTCACTTTTAACAGGTTTGACATCCTATGCTAAATATTTTGTAATCAGATAATACAGGAAATAGTACGGTGCTATTTCAAGTGCGCAAAGATACAAAATAAAATAAAACAGATGGCTAAAAATTAAATTTTGATAATTCTTTAAAGAAACAAAATAAGTAAGCAAATTTATTATCAATAACACACCTATAATCACATATAGCAACGAATTTGATAAAAAATCATTGTAATACAGTAAGGCTGTAACCGGCAGAAGTAAAAGTCCCAGGTAGGTTCTGAAGTTAAGTTTCTGTAAATTAAAGGTTTCAATTATTTCATCGATGTCAAAAATGGCGGCAATAATTTTCTCAATCAAAAATTTCGACAAAATAAATACGGTTAGAAAGGTAAAAATCTGCACAAATAAGATCCAATCGGTTTTAGCACCATAACCCAAATGGTGAAATACCAACTGAATAAAAAAGCTTAGCGACAGCAGATTTGTTGTAAATAACATGATTGTGAATCCTCCGAACAGGTGACTGCTTTCGCGGTAAATTTTGGTGTATTTATCGGAAATAATCAACCGAATAAAGTCGTAAAAACGGTTTTCAAATACATTACGAGTAATCACAATCAAACCAAACGAAAGTAAGAAAAGGGCAGTAGCCCAATCGTTGTTTTCTATTATTCTGGGGTGTAATTCGAGCGCAATCATTGGTGTAAAAGTACTAAAAATTATTTCCCAATATGTTATTATAATTTTATTAAGAGGAACAAGTCGGAAAATGAGTATTTTTGCGCCAAATAATCCTTGTTTATGAATTGTTGCGGCATTGTTATTATTCCCACCTATAATGAGATAGAAAATATTGAAAGTATTATACGTGCCGTTTTCTCTCTTCATAAATCCTTTCATATTCTTATTGTAGACGACAATTCTCCGGATAAAACAGCCGATAAAGTGCGCTTATTGCAGAGCGAGTTTACCGATAGGCTTTTTCTGGAAGTACGTACAAAAAAGGCAGGCTTAGGAACCGCCTATGTGCATGGTTTTAAATGGGCCTTACAACGTAATTATGATTTTATTTACGAGATGGATGCCGATTTTTCGCACAACCCTCATGATTTAGAACGTTTGTATGATGCCTGTCATTTTGAAACAGCTGATATGGCTGTAGGCTCGCGCTATGTTACCGGTGTAAATGTGGTTAATTGGCCCTTGAGTAGGGTTTTGTTATCGTATTTTGCTTCGGTTTACGTGCGAATGATCACCGGAATGGAGATTCGCGATGCCACCGCCGGTTTTATATGTTATCGCCGTCAGGTATTAGAAGCTATTAATTTGGATACGATAAAATTTGTGGGTTATGCCTTTCAAATTGAGATGAAATACCGTACGTATGCCAAAGGATTTATTATTAAGGAAGTTCCGGTTATTTTTACGGACCGCACCAAAGGTCAATCAAAGATGAGTGGTGCAATCATTAAAGAAGCCGTTTTTGGGGTGCTTTCACTTCGGATAAAAAAACTATTCAATCGCTTATGAACAGTATCATTATAAAAAATGCCCGCATCATAAATGAGGGAACTATTACAGAAGGCGATATTCTTATTGAGGGTGAATTTATTGCTCAAATCGGAGAAAATATCAGCCCGAAGTCGGGTAATTGCCGTATTTTAGATGCTTCCGGCTGTTATGTTATGCCCGGTGCAATTGATGATCAGGTGCATTTTAGGGAACCCGGATTAACGCATAAGGGCGATATTGAATCTGAATCCAGGGCAGCAGTAGCCGGTGGGATAACTTCGTTTATTGAACAACCCAATACGGTTCCCAATGCGGTAACGCAGGAACTATTAGAAGAAAAATATACCCTTGCCTCTCAGAAATCGTATGCCAATTATTCGTTTATGATGGGTGGCACAAATGATAATCTTGAGGAATTATTGAAAACCAATCCGCGCAATGTAGCCGGAATAAAATTATTTTTAGGTTCTTCAACCGGAAACATGTTGGTGGATAACGAAGAAACGTTGGAAAAAATATTTTCATCAACATCTTTATTGATTGCAGTGCATTGTGAAGATGAAGCTACTATCCGTGCCAATACAGAACGTTATAAAGCCGAATATGGAGATGCTATACCGGTAACCGCACATCACCTCATTCGAAGTGAAGAAGCCTGTTATCTGTCATCCTCCAAAGCTATAGCTTTAGCCAAAAAAACGGGTGCTCGTTTGCATGTTTTTCATTTGTCTACGACCCGAGAAATGGAACTCTTTACCAACAAAATTCCTTTAGAAGAAAAGCAAATTACAGCCGAAGTTTGTATACATCACTTATGGTTTAGTGAAGCGGATTATGCTGAAAAAGGCAATTTTATAAAATGGAATCCGGCTGTAAAAAAAGCAACTGATAGGGAAGCCTTGTGGCAGGCTTTACTTAACGATACCATTGATGTTATTGCCACCGATCATGCGCCACACACCTTAGAAGAGAAGTCGCAACCCTATCTAAATGCGCCATCGGGAGGCCCTTTGGTTCAACATGCCGTGGTTGCCCTGTTTGAGGCTTGGCATCAGGGACGCATTTCGTTAGAAAAGATTGTAGAAAAAATGTGCCATAATCCGGCGAAAATTTTTAAAATCGAAAAAAGAGGTTTTATCAGAGAAGGCTACTACGCTGATTTAGTTATAGTAAATCCGGCAAAACCATGGAATGTAAAAAGAGAAAATATACTTTATAAATGCGGATGGTCACCTTTAGAAGGCACCTTTTTTAAGTCGAGAATTATCCACACTTTGGTTAACGGACAACTGGTGTACCAAGATGAAAAAGTGAGGGAAAATAAGGCGGGTCAGCGTCTTTTGTTTAATCGTTAGTGTTGCTTATGAAACGTTTTTGGATTTTAGTTTCGTTTTTTGTTGTGTTTCTTTCCTGTAATTCTAACGGAATAGAAAAGCCAGATAATTTGATAGATGAGGATACGATGGTTGCTATTTTATATGATATCTCGGTATTAGATGCCATTAAAAATCAAAACCCTATGCCGGGCACGCAGTATCCAACTACGTCGGAAATGCTCAAAAGCAAATACAAAACGGACAGTCTTACTTTTGCCAAAAGTTCGAAATACTATGCTGCTGATTACAAAAAATACCGCAAAATGTATGATGAAGTAAAAAAACGATTGGAGGAGCAGGTTTCTAAAATCGGAGGTACACCTGTGCCTCCACCGGATAATCAGGGAATAGTTAAATAATTTGAGTTCGGTATAAGAATTCTGACTGTAGTAGCATATCGAAATCACGTTAAATAATCACCGATAGCAATCGGATATTTTATCAAGATAGGCATCGATTGGTTCAAAAGTATAGTTGAGTTGTTGCACAATCTTTTGATTGGAGATTATATCTTTTTGAAGCAATGAGTTTACGCTGTTTTGCGACAAGCGTCTTCGTGTTCGAAATACAAACGACAACAATTGATCTATTCGGAGTCCCAACAGTAACATCCATTTTTTGGCTTCTCTCTTGGGTTTTTTAGCCTTGATTTTATCGGCAATTCTGAAAATGATATCACGATATGATATGTTTTCGGCAATTACAATAAATCGTTCCCCAGAAATCGCACTTCGCATCAGCAGGCGCATTAGTGTCACCACATCAGTAACAGCTACAAAAGCCGTTAAACCATGAGTATAAAAAGGCATTCCCTTTTTTATGGTATGAAAAAGCGCACCGCTCCCTTTGGATTTATCCCAACCACTAGGATAGGGTCCCAGTATGATGCCCGGGTTCACGATAATGGTTGCTAAACCTTCTTGTTGGCCACGCCACACCTCCATTTCGGCACCGTATTTTGAGATGGCATAATCACTATGTGCTACTTCGGGGTTCCATTCGGTTTGCTCAGTAATCATTTGGTTATCATGTTTATCCGGTGGTAAGTCGCCTAATGCAGCGATAGAACTAACATGACATAATTTTTTGACTTTTTTTGCAATACAAAAATTGACAATATTTGCTGTTCCTTCAATATTTACTTTTCGCAAAGTGTTTTCGTCATCGGGATTAAAGGAAATAGCGGCAGCACAATGGTAAACATAGTCCACATCGTTAAATGCGTTTTCTAAGGATGGAATATCAATGATGTCGGCTTCTACCCATTCGATTAAATCAAATAATTTTTCTTGAGCGTAATACCGAAAAAGTGTTTTTGTTTTCTCAATGCCAGAGGGATTTCGAAAAATAGCCCGTACCTGTTGCGCTTCATTTTCGCATAAATGAAGCAAAAGATGCGCACCCACTAAACCGGTTCCTCCTGTAACTAAAATCATAACGGCAAAGGTAAACGTTCTTGATAAAAAAAAGTGGCACTTGGCCACTTTTAAGTTTCAAATTTAGTTTGACAACAATGTAATTTGCTCGGGAAAGTTATAATTCTGATTTTCATTGTTTAAGAATTGGACAGTAAGGTCTTTTTTATTTACTGAAAACACCAACCGGACCGGGATTTTACGATCAAAATAAGAGCCAATAAACATGAAGGTTTGTGACATACTATTTATTGTCTGTTAAAAACAAGAAAACCGCTACTATTGATAGCCCTGAGGGTTAATGTAGTATCCGACAAGGCGTAAATTTCATAACAAGTCACATCATCAGCATTATCACTTTTTGTGAGGCTAATGTATTTTGAGTTGTTTGTAGTAGGCACATCATAGCCGCATTGCGGACTGGTGTTTGAAATAACAAACGTAAATGAGCCGGCAGGTTCATTGTTAACAAACCAATTACAGTGATTGGAATCAAATTCCATTTTCCAACTGGGGTCTGATTCAGAGGTCCAAGTTCCGGATATGGAAGCATCTTGGTCAGATACTAACGCATACGAAAAGAATAAAAAGCTGACAACCAGAACAGATGTCAAGAGCCATAGGTTTCGATTTTTTTTCATAATTAAAGTTATAAGCAGTCTATAAATTAAAATTGTGATTTTTATCTATCGTTACTTTGTATTGAATCAAAAAAAACAAGAATGTAAATAAGGGCAAAAAGATGTTTTACACTTTATTCAAGATTACTATTCCATTTTTTCTATGGCTCATCAGATTAGAAACTTTCAAGTTTGAAGTGCTTGTTCTCACTCGTGAGTCAAACTAAATTATTCATTATGATTAAATAAAGTTGCACTATCAGGCAAATAATACTCTGCAGAAGGAGGGTTAACTACTTCGAAAAACAGTGTATTGTTATTTGTGTTGTGTGTAATTCTAATATCTATATTGGAGTCAGAGAAAGAACTGCGAAGAGTGCCTTGGAATATGTTTGAATTTGTAGATGTCAATGAAATTGAATTTTCTGATTCCTGATCCACACAATCAATTCTTTTACCATCATTATATACACAACAATGTTTACCTGTAATTGTATTTCCGTCTTGAGTCAGGTATAACTCTAATGTATGTTTTCCATTTTCAGACTCCCAATACCAAGTATCTGTAATTTCATTTTGAGCAGGTTGAAAGACATTTACTTTTTTTATTCCGGCATAGGCAACTAGTAAGAAAGAGCCTATCAAAGCGATAATTAGAACAATTTTTTTCATAGGTTAACAATTTACGTTATTTGGATTACTAACTGTTTTAGGTTTGAATGAATTAGCTCTATTGAGCCATCCCGTCTGATATTTTTTCTTTGAATTGTTTCGAACTTGAGTTGCAGTTGCATTGGGATATTTAATCATGTACTTTTGAACACTATTATCTACAATGGAATTATAATAATCAATTCTTTTTTGTTTAAAAGTATTATAAAGTTCAACTACATTATTGTGTGAATTTATAATATCCAATGTCTCTTGTGTCATGATTCCATTGACAACTACATTGTAGCCCAATTGATTTAATGTTTTTTTCAATTGTTTGATGGCGTTTGGACCGGCATTGACATAAAAATCAAACAATAAAAATCTTAAATCACCATCTATTATTTCATCACAAGAAATACTATTCCAATATTGATGCTTATAAATTAATTTGGCCTGTTCAGTTGTTAAATTTATAAAATTTTCATGAGTTGGCTGAATATTTAAAACAGATGTTGCCGTATTTTGAAAAGTGCGAAACGTAATACCCTTATTGGTTTCTCCTCCGGAGTCATTGGGATCATTCACATAGCCTCCTTCAAAATTTAACACTTCATTAATTCTTTTTTCAAATGTATTACAATCCTCTTGAGGTGTTAATACTCCCACAGTGCCATCCGGATTACAAGGGTCTTGGGTGTTTTTACATAATGTATTATATACAAAAGTAACCGTAACGCTTATACTGTAACCGGGATACATTCCACTCCCGCAAATGGATCCTTCGTACGCATTCCAACTGTTATAACTTCGACCGCAACTGCATTCAATGGTTAAAAAAGTTTGAACGCAACCTCCAACACTACTTCCGCTTGTACTGCCATCGCCCGGTGTGCTATCGCCTGGCGAGTCACCACCCCCTCCACCGCCACTGCTGTCGCCGGGATATTCAATTTCAAGTTCATCACACGGCTGTGAAATTAAAGCTACTCCCGATACGCGTAAAGCTCCCTGAAACTGTTGGAATGATTTTAATTGGGCAAAGTACTCCTGTGCAAACGTATCTGTCATTTCATATTCAAACATCTTGACTTCCATTGTAGTCTCTTTTTCGGTTAATATCAAATTGTGGAACGTCTTGTAATCGTCTTCAGGATGATTAATCACCCTAAAGGTGTAATTTTTTATTCCCAAGGTGTCTATTACCTGCACTATGGTGTTGAAATCAATTGTGCCTTCATTGGTTCGCAGTGCTATGGGTGTCGATTCCAATATTTCAATCGTATTTTCTGATTGAAGCTTTGAAATTAATTTCTGCCGCGCAATATTGGCTTCCTCTCCTTTGAGGTAACTGACTTCAACGCCGTCTTGCACATGGTTGTGCATTTCATTCCCTATTTTTTCTTCTGCCTGACAACCTATCAGGAAGCGCAGGGCAAATAGAGCCATAATTGTAATGTGGATTTTAGGTTGTTTCATAATACAAAATTTTGGGTTATACTTAATTTAACATGGCTTATACTAACATTTTTACGGAATGTTTAACCGCTGATTCATAACATCATAGGCATCGAATTTCAGGTAAAATTATAACATATCGTCTTAAGTTTGATACACAAAAAGTGTATAATTTGTTAAAATTGTTTTTTGCCTACACCACAAACGGCAACTTTTTTCCAAAATGCCCTAAAATATTTGTGTGGCTGGTTTATATTTGCGCATATTTTTCCAACAAAGACAAATCCAAACAGTCATTTTTGGAGATTAAAATAAAAACGATAAGCAAGCAAAACACTATAAAAGAACACTACATTGATGAAAAATTTAGTCGAAGAGTTGAAATGGAGAGGTCTGTTTCATGATATGATGCCGGGAACAGAAGAACAACTGCTTAAAGAGCCAACCACGGCATACATAGGTTTTGACCCAACGGCTGATTCTCTTCATATAGGAAGTATGGTGCAGATTATTTTGTTGGTTCACCTTAGAAATTTTGGACACCGCCCTATAGCTTTGGTTGGTGGTGCTACAGGTATGATTGGTGATCCTTCCGGGAAATCGGATGAACGTAATTTGCTTGATGAAGCTACGCTTGCTAAAAATGTGGACGGAATAAAAGCGGTGCTTTCTCGTTTTTTGGACTTTAATTCTTCAGATGCCAATGCTCCTGTTTTGGTAAACAACTATGACTGGATGAAAGATTTTTCGTTTATCGCTTTTGCCCGTGATGTGGGAAAACGCATAACGGTTAATTATATGATGGCAAAAGATTCGGTAAAAAAGCGTTTAAGCGGTGAAGCCGGTTCGGGAATGAGTTTTACCGAATTTACCTACCAGTTGATTCAGGGATACGATTTTTACCATTTAAACAAAACGCATCATTGTAAGTTGCAAATGGGAGGGAGTGACCAATGGGGAAATATAACCACTGGAACAGAATTGGTTCGCCGAATGAATCCTGATACAGACGCTAAAGCATTTGCTCTCACTACACCACTGATTACCAAAGCCGATGGTTCTAAATTTGGTAAAACAGAGTCCGGGAATGTTTGGTTAACTGCAGATAAAACCTCGGTGTATAAATTTTATCAGTTTTGGCTTAATTCTTCGGATGCAGATGCGGAAAACTATATCAAAATTTTCACCTTTCTGACAAAAGAGGAAATAGCATCTATTCTGTCCGAACACCAACAAGCTCCACATTTACGTGTGCTTCAAAAGCGATTAGCGGAAGAAATTACAGTTTTTGTCCATAGTCGAGAAGCATTTGATAAAGCTGTTTTTGCATCAGGGGCTTTTTTCAGCCCAACCATGGAGGAATTAAAACAGTTGGATGATGAAACGTTAATCGAAGTTTTTGAAGGCATTCCTTCGGCTGAGGTGTCTGCCGCTACTTTAAATGAAGGTTTGGATATGGTCGCAGCCTTAGCTGCTAAAACCGGTTTTTTGGCATCCAATAGTGAAGCAATTCGAGAATTGAAACAAAATGCCATATCGTTAAACAAAACGAAAGTGGGAATGGACTATAAAATAACGCCATCCGATTTGCTGTTAGGCAAATATGTACTTTTACAAAAAGGGAAGAAAAATTATTATTTGATTGTGGTTAAATAACGTGAGTTCGAGATAAGAATTTTGTCAGAACGCTTTAGAGGAGTGAGATTCGAGCCTTATATGGTCAGTAATAGCGGGCTATTTCAATGATGTAAGGCGAAGTAGATGGCTTCCCTAAAGTGCAACTTTTAAAAAAGCTATCCTGAAAAGCACTCGTCTATTTCGTTAAATTTCCTCAAGATAACCCGGTTATCCCTCGAAAATTTGCCTTATAGCCAAGCACTTTTAAGAATTCTGACGGTATTATTATATCGAACTCACGTTAAATAATCAATCAGCATACTACAAAACCATTAAATTACATCCCCGGATGTCAGAATGATCAAAACGTCCCAACACTTCAAAAGAGCCGTTGGGATTTTTTTTGCCTAAATCTTGTGTGGCGATAAATGAACACGAATTGTAGTTTGCCAAATCAATCACATTTATTCCGCCGGTTTTTCCGTTGTTGAGATAACAAAAAGGGTCTTCTGTATCTCGAATTAGGACCTGCATCCACGAAGGACATTCAAAAATTCCTTCTCCAAAAGAATAGGCTTGTGAGAGTAACTCGGTCATTCCATATTCAGAATGAATTTGTGCAACACCAAAACCGTTACAAAGCTCTTGGTGTAATTCTTCGCGAATCATTTCCCGACGTTTGCCTTTCATGCCACCGGTTTCCATGATTATAGTATTCTTGAGTCGGAATTGGTGTTTTTCTATCAGGTCCAAAAGTGCGTAGGTAACTCCAATCAACAGCACATTTTCGCCCTCTTGATCCAACTGCAATAGTGTTTGGGCTAATGCGTCATAATCATTCAGATAGAAACCGCTGTGTGGTTTGTTACTCGCCTGAATTAAATCGGTTACCATATAAATCAACGAGGAACCATTGCGCTCCAAATAAGAGGGTAGCAAAGCCAAAATGGTCATGTCTTCAATGTTTCCGTAAGAAGAGGAAAATGCCCTTCTAAAACTGGTTTCATACAACAAAATATCGGTTACCAAATGCTTGCTGGTGGCCGCTCCGGTTGTACCACTGCTTGTAAATGTCTCCACAACTGGAGAAGCATCGGATAAAACAGAATGCGATTTAAAAAAGCTGATAGGCAGAAAAGGAATGCTTTCCAATTGTTTTACTTCTTGCGGATTAACAGCCAAAAGGTCACAAAAAGCGCGGTATACTTTGTTGTGCGCATGTTGATGACGGAATATTTTTAATGCCGCTTTTTCAAATGTTTTTTGATTCGATATGGAAAAAATCTCGTAGGGATTCATGGGGCAAAAATACAAAATAAAAAGCCCCAACCTAAGTTGGGGCTTTTCGCAGTTATCTTGAGCGAAAAATTATTCGATTATAAGCTTTTTCACAGCAGTTTTTCCTTCTTCAGTGATTTTAACCACATAAAGACCTTTTGATAAACCGTTCACGTTAACTCCATTATCAGTAACAACAGTTTCAACCACTTTTTTACCAAAGATGTCATAAACCTGTACGTTTTTCGTAGCATTTAATTCGGTTACAATATAGAACATACCCGTTGAAACCGGATTTGGACTAACGCGTAAGCCCGCAATTTCATTTTGAGCTACACCCAAAGAACTTGGAGGAGTTAAAGCCACTCGCAATTCATCAACCGTTATGGCAGGGTTTGTAGTAGCACCACCTTGTCTTAACAAGAAACCACCTAATGTAGTAATTGCAGTAGCAGGAGTATCTGTTAAATTAGGAGTTTGTGTGCCGTTAAATGTTGCTAGGTTAGGATTGAACCATGCTTTAAGTTGATTTCCGGCAAAATCATAGGCTAATACCACCATTACTACGTCGCCAACGTTGAATAGAGTAGCATCATAGTTTGTTGTAGAAGAACCAGATGTTAAACCTAATTGGTATTGTGTTCCGGTTTTTTTGATGAAAACTCGTGCTTTGAAATTATTAGAAACACCGTCAGTTAATACAGCAAAATAATCCTGACTTGCATCAGCTGGAGATGTATAATCCGTTACGTTCATTAAGAATGAAGCGTATAATGTGCCTTCAGCAGAAGTGGTTGCTGTAAAAGGAGCATGACATTCTTTACCGTCAGCGGCTAATGTAACAGAATTTCCTGCTGGAGTTACACCTGTGTAAGAAAGGTTTCCGGTTGCAACAGTAATATCGTCACCGGTGTTTGAATTAGACCAATATTGTGTTGAGCCCAATACAGTTCCAACATTGTAGGTAAACGATTCATTAAACGGTAGCGGATTTGCCGGTTTACAATCTAATGGAGCCGAAATATCAACGGTATAGCTACATGGACCACTCGTAATGGTTACAGACGCTGTAGTTCCTTCCGGAATACCATTAATAAGGATGTTACCTGCAGCTACAGTACCTGGATTATCTCCACCAACTGTACCGGCTGTTGGTACGATAGTGTATGAACCTGAACCACCTCCTGTATAAGGGATAGTAGCTGTGTAGGTGTCAAGATTGAACGTTACAGCATCACAAGCAGTTGTTGGTGAACCCGGTACTAATGTACAAGCCGGGTTGAAGTTGATAACTTTAACATCGTCTAAACGAAACTGAGCTGTAGTAGAAGTTTGCGTGAAACGTATTCTTAAGTTTGTAGTGCTAGGGATACCCGTTGTAATTGAGATTAATGTCCAGTTATTTGTACCGGTTCCGGTTGCACGTGAATAAGTTAGCGGAGTATAGGTTGTACCGTCAGTACTAACCTCAACTGTAAGTTCATTGTTAGCTGCTGTAGTACTTTTGTAGTGTCCAAAAGTCAATTGTAAGTTAGCAGCACTGTAAGCAGAGGTATTAATACCTTCAATCAACAAATCTTTTCCGGCAGTATTTGTAAAAAATACATTCCCACTTCCAGAAGCACCTGTATAGCCAGAAGAAACTGTGGTAGCTCTTACATCGGCAGTACCTGAAAATACAATGGGAGATCCGTTTTGGAAAACATTTGATGCAATAGGCGTAGTTGCCGAAGGAGTACCCATGTTTTCAGAAAAAATAGTTTGAGCAAACGAATTAGCAAAAACTAAAGAAAAAAGCAATAAGTAAATTTTTTTCATAAGATGAAATTTCAAAAATTAGCGTACAAAGATAATGACAATTTTAGACTTCTAAAACTATCAACGTAAAAAAATAGTTAATTTAACGGATATAACTACCTAACTATTAACTTTCTGGTAGCAGAGGCGTCGCCTTCTTCAATTTTAATGATGTAAACACCCGGTGTAAGTGAACTTATATTCAACTCACGAGAAGTTAACTGCGTTTGCATCACTTTTTTACCTAATACATCAAAAATGGTAATTTGCTTGTCGGCATTCGATTTGGAAGAAATATAAACCTTGCCTGTACCCACAGGATTTGGATAGATACTTAAGCCCTCAATACCATTGTCTTGAGCTCGTTGTTTTCCTTCTTGCGCATGAACAGAAGCCACGGCAAAAAACAAAAAGAACAACGCAATATGTAGGTATTTTTTTGTCATGAGTACAATTAGGTTGCTACAAACATAATAATTATTTTTCAAATACCATACCAACAGCCCGAAAAAACGCTAAAATTTGTGTTAAATAATGATTATTTTAACATTAAATAATGTTTTACCTCCTATCATAAGGCATTAATAGTATATCTTTACATTCGAAAAACGGATAAATTTTCAACCTCTATGAAGAAAAAAGATATCAAAATTTTACTGGTCGACGACGAACAGGATATTTTGGAAATCGTGGGGTATAACCTCTCTCAAGAAGGATATAAAATAGTAACAGCCAGTAATGGTAAAGAAGCTATTGCAGTCGCCAAAAAGGAACTTCCCCAATTGATAATTATGGATGTGATGATGCCTGAAATGGACGGAATGGAGGCCTGCGAAAACATTCGTAAATTACCCGAACTAAAAGATGTCATTATCACTTTCCTAACCGCTCGAAGCGAAGACTATTCTCAAGTAGCCGGATTAGACGCCGGAGCAGATGATTACATAGCCAAACCCATAAAACCCAAATTGCTTATCAGCAAAGTTAAAGCTTTGCTTCGCCGCTTAAAGGACGATACAGCAGCCGTTGATAATATCGTAGTGGGTGGTATTCAAATTAACCGCGAAGAATATAAAATTGTGATGGAAGATAAAGAAATTGTTCTTCCTCGAAAAGAATTTGAATTGTTCTACCTGTTGGCTTCTAAGCCGGGAAAAGTCTTCAAACGCGAAGAAATTCTCGATAAAGTTTGGGGTAATGAGGTTATTGTGGGCGGTCGCACCATCGATGTACACATTCGTAAATTGCGCGAAAAAATAGGTGAAGACCTTTTCAAAACCATAAAAGGAGTTGGCTATAAATTTGAAGCCTAATTTCCGTATTTTTACAGCAGCCTATGGCTCCGAAAAAGAAAATTATGGGAATTAAACTCAAAAAAACATACACCTTTGCGGTAATTTCCACCTTTTACATTACAGTATTCTCAACGGGATTAATTATTGTACTTCAATTATTGTTTTCCGAATTCTCTTGGTGGTTTACCTTCTTTTTTGCAATTATAATAGGTGTTTTTTCTTTCTATATGCTTCAATACAGAACGGAACGCTTTATTTATCAACGGGTAAAAAAAATCTACGACGATGTTTCTCTACTCGATTCAGCTACTCTTCGCAGCCAATCCATTACTACCGATATGGCAACGCTTACCAAAGAGGTCAAAAAATATGCTACGGATCGCAAGTTAGAAATCGAAAACTTAAAAGTGCGCGAAGAATACCGCCGCGAATTTATGGGCAATGTATCGCACGAACTCAAAACACCACTTTTTACAGTGCAAGGGTATATTGAAACGCTTTTGGGTGGCGCAATGAAAGACAAAGAGTTGCGCAAAAAATACCTTGAACGCGCACAAAAAGGAGTGGAACGATTGGTCTATATCGTGGAGGATTTGGATTTGATTTCAAAACTCGAAATGGGCGATTTAAACCTGGATTATGGGGTTTTTAACGTTGTAGATCTCATTCAAAACGTGTTTGATATGCTCGAAATGCAAGCTGATCGCAAGAATATTATTTTAATGTTCGACCGTAAATACCCTAAACCGATTCTGGTTCACGCCGATCCGGAAAAAATCCAACAGGTTCTTTCTAACCTGATCATGAATTCTATAAAATACGGTAAAGAAAACGGAACTACGGAGGTAACTATCGAAGATTTAGTGAAAAATAAAATCATTGTGCGTATTCGGGATAACGGTGAAGGCATCGAAAAACAACATATTCCGCGTTTGTTTGAGCGTTTTTACCGCGTCGACAAAAGTGGGGCTCGCAGCGAAGGCGGCTCCGGTTTAGGATTGTCCATCGTAAAACATATTATCGAAGGGCACAACGAAAAAATCTACGTGGAAAGTGAATTCGGCAAAGGCTCCGAATTTTCATTCACCCTCGAAAAGAGCGAACAACGGTAGTAAACTTTTGGTGGTCTCAGGTAAAAAAAGACCCCGATACATTGGCACAACATCCAAATCGTTACATTCAAACTTTGTTTGTTTCTTCATCGGTACCAATCCCTCACGTTGCAGTTTTTTCGCCAAATATTCTTGTTCAGTTTGACCCGGCGTGGGAATAAAAAATGCCTTTTTACCCAATTTGGCTAAGTCCATGATCGTGGTGTAACCGGAACGACTCAACACAATCTCGCTTCGGTTTAGCGCCTCATTCAATTCGGAGCCCACCATGTAGTTGTGTATTTCAATTGACCCCTGTTGGGCCTTACTCCGCTCGGCTTCCATTACACCCCGAACAAAAAGAACATTCCCGTCAAAGTGCTTGAGTTCCTCCAACAACTTTGTTTCTAACAGGGTTCGCTGTGGTTCAGGACCCGAAAGTAACACCAATAACGAATGGGTAATCGGGAGGTCTTTTTTCTCAAACCGACTCAAAACACCTATATACTTTACCGATAGAGTTCCCTTTTTTGGGTGGCCCAACTTGCCCGAAAGATTCGGAATGCCTTCTGTATCCGGAACCCAACATTCGGTAAACTTTTTTATAAAATGATGGTGCAACTTGCTCGAAATCCACGTTGTTTTGCCCGATAAAACAGTCAATTGATGCGTAATGATCACACTCGGTACTTTTTTGGAATACACGCCCAAACGATTGTCGGAAATAATTCCACATAATTGATATTCTTTCACCCATTTTTTGGCAAGCTGTCGCTCATGGTAAATAGCCGCAAGGGTTTTCGGACTGTTTTTAAGCAGTTTCCATTTAAAATTTTCCCCTTTTTTGGCATACTCAATTTCATACGAAGGCAAGGCCAAAGCCAAAAGTTCAGGAAACTCCTTTTGCAATAAAACCAAAGCATTGCCGTCGCTGGCTACTATTGGAGTAAATCCCGCATCCGATAGTGCACGAATTATCGGAATACAACGGGTGGCATGACCCAAACCCCAGTTCAACGGAGCAACTAAAATGTTTTTGGTTTCTTTCATTTCTTTTTTTTGGCGCAACCCCGATTTATCAGGTGAGGAGGTTCCTTGCGCATTTTTGTTGTAAAGATAAAACTATTTCAGGTTTCCCATATTTCCTTACTTTTGCCAAAACTTTAATTTTTGTTGTGGGAAGTAAAAATAAACTCAAACGCTTTAAGGAAAACGAAACCTTTACCAATGTGATCCAACCAACCCGTGAAGAAATTGTAAACTGCAATTTTAGCCTTAAAGGGAATTGGGCCACAACGCTTTTTAAAAATACAAATCCTGTTGTAATCGAATTAGGATGTGGTAAAGGCGAGTATACCGTGGGTTTAGCGCAACGCAATCCGAATTGTAACTATATAGGAATCGATATCAAAGGAGCTCGCTTTTGGCGTGGTGCCAAAACCGCTGTTGAAAGCGGATTGACTAACGTAGCCTTTATACGCACCCAAATCGAATTGGTCGACTTGGTTTTTGACGCCGGCGAAGTAGATGAAATTTGGATTACGTTTCCCGATCCGCAAATCAAATACAAACGCACCAAGCACCGTATGACCAATGCCGATTTTTTGGAGCGCTATAAAAAAATCCTCAAACCGGGAGGAATAGTGAACCTAAAAACCGATAGTGAGTTTATGCATGGTTATACCTTAGGACTCTTACACGGTTTGGGTCATGAGGTATTGTATGCCAACCACAATATTTACCATAACGAAGGAGCTCCCGAAGAGGTTACCGGAATTCAAACTTTTTATGAGCAACAGTATTTGGAACATAACAAAGCAATTACGTATATTCGTTTTAAAATAAGTTAATCTATTTTGCCGCGGGAAACCCGACATTAATACAGTCGCCCATGAACGTTTTTTATCCTTTTCTTACCGGGTTTTTGGCAGCGGTTGTAGGTATTCTTCCTCCGGGACTTATCAATATGTCGGCTGCCAAAGTAAGTCTTACCGACGGCAAGAAAAGAGCCATGATGTTTGTGTTGGGCGCCCTGATTGTAATTGTGTTGCAAACCTACATATCGTTAGTTTTTGCACGTTACATTAGTCAGCATGAAGAGGTGGTTGTGTTATTGCGACAAATTGGCTTGGGAATTTTTATTGCCTTAACGGTGTATTTTTTCTTTTTTGCCAAAAAACCCGAAATCAATACAGATGATACCTTACCGATGAAGAGTAAAAGGAGTCGGTTTTTTATGGGAATGCTAATCTCGGCGTTGAACTTTTTCCCGATTCCGTATTATGTGTTCGTTGGAGTAACAGCTGCTTCGTACCGCATTTTTGATTTTTCGATGGCGGGAATTGTGGGTTTGGTTGCCGGCGTTTTAGGCGGTTCGTTTGCGGTGTTTTATTGTTATGTGGTATTTTTCGGGAAGTTAAAAGGAAGAACCATCTTTTTTGTAGCCAATATGAACCGTATTATAGGTACAATAACCGGCTTGGTGGCTTTGTTTACGGTATACAATATTTTAAAATAAACCGCGCGAGGGCGAAGGCGGAGCTCTCCCGAGACAGCGGGAAGCGGGAGCCGTAGACCGACCCCGACGCATCGGGGACGCGCCCAGAATATATGATGAGCAATAACGATACTTTTTTTGAACGGGTTTATGCCATTGCGCGCCAAATTCCGGCCGGACGGGTAACCTCGTATGGTGCCATTGCCAAGGCTTTGGGCACAGCGCGCTCTGCTCGAATGGTAGGATGGGCCATGAATGCGAGTCACCTGATGGAGGACATCCCGGCACACCGGGTGGTGAATCGCAACGGAGTACTGACCGGAAAGCACCATTTTGACGGAACCAATTTGATGCAGCAATTACTTGAAAGTGAGGGAATTGTTGTTAAAAACAATCAGATAATGGATTTTGAAAAGGTGTTTTGGGAGCCAAAAGTAGATTTGTAATTATTTCCTAATTTTTCAAAAATTTACAAATAATCATAATTTGCCCGAAAAGGTTTTGCCTAAAAATCAGTTAGGATGAAGTAACTCGATAAACTGTTCGGCAAGGGTGTTCTCGTAGGTGAAATCTACTTCTTCTTCTGTTTTATTCGAGAGCGTATCTTCGGAGTAGCGGTATATTTTCCATCGGCCGCAATGGTATTCTAAGGCAGTTAGGTTTTCTATCCAATCCCCCGAATTTAAGTATACGGTTTCCCCTTTTTTGGTCACAACCCGTTCCATTTTAGGCTCATGGATGTGGCCGCAAACCACAAAATCATACTGTTTGTCTATCGCTAATTCGGTGCAGGCCTTTTCAAAATCGGATATAAATTTAACAGCCGATTTAACACCGGATTTGATTTTTTTGGATAGTGAATACGGTTCGCGGTTCATTCGAGCCAGTACCCAATTGATAAAGCGATTGATCAAAATAAGAAAATCATAGCCCCAGCCTCCTAATTTAGCCAACCATTTCGCTTTGGTAATCGAAGCATCAAAAACATCTCCGTGAAAAAACCAGGCTTTTTTGCCGTCTAAGGGTAACACTAATTTGTTTAAAAGGCTGATGTTTCCTAAATGAACATCGGTAAACTTGCGCAACAACTCATCGTGATTGCCTGTTAAATAGTAAATTTTAGTGCCTTTTGCGCTGAGTGAAATTATTTTTTTAATGATTTTAAGATGGCTTTGCGGGAAATACGATTTTCGAAATTGCCACATATCGATAATATCCCCATTGAGAATTAGTGTTTTTGGTTTGATGCTGTTGAGGTAGTTTAACAGTTCTTTGGCATGACAACCATAGGTGCCTAAATGGACATCAGAAACGACAACAAGATCTACTTTTCTTTTTTTCTGCATGGGAAGTTTCTTGCGAAGTACGAAAAGCCATGTTGCTCGGATGTTATTGAAAGGTTATTTTTTAACGTGAGTCCGTTATACTACTAAAGTCAGAATTCGTATAGCAAACACACTTTTTTAGTTTTCGTTATTCAATCAAGCAAACCATAAACTCGGTGATTTCGTTCTGCTGCCGAAATGCGAGGTAACCACCATGCGCTTCGACAATCGCTTTTGAGAGAGTGAGCCCAATACCACTTCCATTGTTGCGTGTTGTAAAAAAAGGAAGAAAAATTTTATCTTCAATTTCAGGTGCAATTCCACTACCATTATCCGAAATGATTATGAATAGGCGTTTGTTGTTGTGTTCAACTTTTAAGGTAATTATTTTGTTTTTTCTTCCTTCAAGAGCATAGATACTGTTTGTAAACAGATTGATTAAAACCTGCTCCAGTTGCTTGGCATCAACATACAAACGACGGTCAAACGGAATTTCGGTTTGAAGCGTCACTGCTTCAGCTTTAAAGAGAGGTTTCATGATAGTAATGCTGTTTTCCAGTAATGTTTTAAGGGAAACAGTTTCTTTAACCGGGCTGGGCATTGAGGCCAATTTACGATAACTTTCAACAAATTCTTGAAGGTGATTACTACGGTTTAACATCGTAGAAAGACTTTGTCGCATATCCTCCAAATCTTCGGGCGAAAGCTCGTCTTGGTGTACAAGTTCTTTTAGATTTTGTGAAAGAGATCGAATCGGGGTAAGTGAATTAAGCAGTTCATGCGAAATTACTTTCATCAGGTTAATCCAAGCTTCTTTCTCTTTCTTCTCTATGACTTTTTGCACACTGTCTAACATCACCACATAATACACGTTGTTAAATGTTTTGGTTTGCGAAGCCTGTAATGTAAAAGTTTGTGTGTCTAGTTGGTTAACTCGAATTTGTAATGTGGTTCTGATTACTCCAAAATCGTGTTGTTCTAAAAGAGCACATAAACCGGGCAGTTTTGATTTCAGGTATTTCCAATGGGTAACTTTAGGCACTTTAAAATGAGAAGAAAAAAAATCGTTCATTAAAAAAATACGCCATTCGCTATTTTCTTTACTCAAAATCAAAATACCGGTATCCAACGCATTGAGTAAGGAGCGATAAATGGTTTCCCGACTTTGTTCTTCGTTTTGTTTATCTTTAAGGAACTCATATAAAGTTAAGAGACTTTTGTATCTTTCTTGTTGGCGTAATTTTGAAAAGTCGGAAGAAAAATCGTTTTGTAAAATCGAGGCAATGGTTCTGTCGTAAAAGAGCCAGGCATTTTTGATAAACACAAAAAGTTCCAGCGCTGTTATCAAAGCAAGCACGCCAATAAAGATAGCTGTATAATGTAAACTTTTAACCAAGCAGTAAACAATACCGCTTAGTTCAAACAAAATTAGGAGCAACCTAAAAAAAATAAGCTGGTATGTACTTCTGTTTTTCATTTCCCTTCCGGATGTGAAGCTATATTGTATTTTTCCATTCTGCGGTACAAAGCCGCACGAGACAATCCGAGTTCCTCAGCCGATTTACTGATGTTGAATTTGTTGCGAACCAAGGCTCGCTCAATTGAGTTTTTTTCTAAATCAGACAAGGGTATATCTTCCGAGGGCAACTCTGGGAGTTGAACATATTCTAAGTCCAAATCGGCAGCCGTTATCGTGTTGTTTTCACAAACAATTAAAGCTCTTTCCAGCTTATTTTCCATTTCGCGAATATTTCCGTTCCAACTGTGATTGCCAATTTGTATGATGGCTTTTTCGCTTAAATGCAATCCGGGGCGATTGTATTTTGCGGCTAGTTGTTCTAATAAGAACTCGGCGAGTGGAATTTTGTCTTCTTTTCTTTCCTGTAATGAGGGAACTGTTATCTCAAAAGTATTAATTCGGTAATACAAATCTTCTCGAAATTTTTTCTTTTCAACAGCCTCTTTCAAATGGGTGTTGGTAGCCACAACGATTCGAACATTCAAGGGTCGGGGTTTGGACTCACCCAAACGTGTGACCGTTTTTGTTTGAATGACCTGTAATAATTTTGATTGCAAATGAAGCGGAATGTTGCCAATTTCATCCAAAAAAATGGTTCCGTTTTGAGCCGCTTCAAAACGACCTGGGGTATCGAATTTAGCATCGGTAAAGGCACCCTTTGCATAACCAAACAATTCACTCTCGAATAAGTTTTCACTTAATGAGCCTAAATCAACTGGCACAAAAGGAGCTTCTTTTCGCTGAGATTGAGAGTGGATATAATGGGCTAAAACCGATTTTCCGGTCCCGTTTTCACCCAAAAGTAAAACGGTAGCATCGGTTAACGCTACTTTATCGGCCAATGAAAACACTTTTTTAATCGCCATAGATTTCCCAATGAAAAAGGAGTTGCTATTAACTTGAACTTGCTTTTTTTTGTTGCGCTTTCTACTTTCATCAACCGCAAGTTTAACCGATTGCAATAATTTTTCATTGTCCCAAGGTTTGAGAACATAATCCATAGCCCCTGATTTTAACCCCTCGACAGCAGTTTCAACTTTTCCAAAAGCAGTCATCAGGATTACGGTAGTATTGGGAGACAATGTTTTAATTTCACGTAACAAATACAAGCCTTCACGTCCGTCTTCAAAACCAATGCGATAGTTCATGTCTAACACTACAACATCTACCTCATTATCGGCTAAATGTTTAACAATATGTTTTGGGTTATTTAGTGTAATGACAGTTTCGAAATGCTTTTTAAGCAACATTTTTGCTGCAAAAAGTATGTCTTCGTTATCATCAATTACTAAAAGTGAGGCCTGAATTTTTTTCATGAGTGTTCGTTTTTGGACAAGCAGTGTCCGTTTACGGACAGTTGCGCTTAAAGCAAAATTTTAAAAAACAGAATATCAATGTTTTATAAAAAATAACTCTTTGGCATTGTTTTGCTTATTTAGCAATTAAAAACATCAAATGGACACCGTCATTCCTCGTAAAAATAGAAAAAAATATTATCTGCCACTAGGCATTGGATTTATTTTACTTCTAACCTTTTTAGGCTACTCAGTGATTGGTAAAAAAAGAACCTTGTCGGTAAAACGATCTGATATTACTTTACACTATGCGGAATCCGGATATTTTGAAGATTTTATGGTTTTGCAAACGCGCGTTGAACCGATGAACTCGGTTTTAATTACCATAACCGAAGGCGGGGCAGTTCAGGAGATGTATGTGGAGAATGGTGATCGGGTGGAAAAAGGGCAACCGTTAGTGCGCTTGTACAATCCAAATTCAGAACTGAATTATATGCAACAAGAAACGGCAATTATTGAACAAATCAATAATCTAAATAAAGCCAAACTCGATTTGCGCAACCAAGAGTTAAATTTTGCCAAGGATTTGGTGGCTATAGAACATGATTTTTTGAATGCCAAAAGTGAGTACGATTTGAATAAAAAGCTTTTTGAGCAAGAAATTTTAGCCAAAAGTGAGTGGGATAAAACACAAGAAAATTTTCGCTTTCAAAAGGAACGAATGCATATTATTAAGCAAAGTGTTTCAAAAGAAAAACAAGCCAATCAAATTCAATTAGGACAATTAAATCAGTCAATCAGCATTATGGAAAAAAGCTTGTCTGTTTTGCGTGCCAACAAACAAAATTTCTTGATTTTAGCTCCTTACTCGGGCCGCCTTTCTTCATTTGAACCGGTTGTAGGGCAATCGTATCAAACAGGTCAAACCTTAGGTAAAATTGACATCATGAAAGGGTATAAATTGTTAGCCGAAGCAGATGAATTTTATTTACCAAAAATAGCTCAGGGACAAAAAGGGACCATCGATTTTGAAGGTAAATCAATCGAAGTGGTTGTATCTAAAATTATCCCCGAAATTAAAAATGGACGGTTTCAGGTGGAACTTAACTTTGTGAATAACGAAGACCTTGACCTAAAACAAGGATTGAGTTTTAGTGTGCGTTTGAAATTATCCGAAAAAACTAAATCGGTTATAGTTTCCAAAGGAAGTTTTTATGATGAAACCAACGGGAAATGGATTTTTGTTGTGAAAGGAAACAAAGCAGAGCGCCGCATGATTCGGATTGTGCGTGAAAACCCGCTCTATTATGAAGTGGTTAGCGGTTTACAACCGGGCGAAGCGGTAATTACGTCAAATTATAAAGATTACACAGAGGCAGAAGTATTAGATATTAAATAAAAAACGAACAGTATGATACAACTTAAAAATTTATCTAAGGTTTTTCGAACCGAAGAAGTCGAAACCAAAGCCATTAATGACATTTCTTTAGTCATAAATGAGGGAGAATTTGTCTCGGTAATGGGGCCATCAGGGAGCGGTAAATCAACGTTACTAAATATAATTGGTCTTTTAGACAGTGCCACAAGCGGAAGTTATGTCTTTTTAGGAAAGGAAATCAGTGGCCTCAACGAATCGCAAAAAGCAATCATCCGAAAACAACATCTGGGATTCATTTTTCAAAACTTTAATTTAATTGATGAACTACCCGTTTTTGATAATATCGAACTACCTCTAATTTACAATAATGTAGGAGCTTCAGAACGCAAAAAAAGAGTGACTGAAATAGCTGAACGCTTGGCCATTTCTCACCGATTAAAACATTACCCACAGCAATTATCGGGAGGACAGCAGCAACGTGTAGCTGTGGCCAGAGCTCTTATTAATAACCCAAAATTAATACTGGCCGATGAGCCAACCGGAAATTTGGATTCTAAAAACGGGAATGAAGTAATGGAACTTTTAACCGATTTACATGCACAAGGGGCCACAATACTTATGGTTACGCACTCGGATTACGATGCTTCTTTTTCTCAAAAAACCATTGTGATGAAAGACGGTATGATAGTAACCGAAAAAATGAACAGTAAAAATGTGGATGTTTTTATGTCTTAAAATAAATGAAATGATACGAATTGTAATAGCAACTTTCGTTTTGGTAGCTGGGATAATTGCCAAAGCACAGGTTTCGGAAAATCGGTTCCCGGAACATTTTTCTAAAATAAAAGCCTCTTCGGGTGTTACGGTTTTTTACACGGTGTCCGAAAAATACGCGATTAAAGTAGAAACCGATGATAACGAAAAATTACCTTTAATTAAAACCCGTGTTGAAAATGATCAATTGCTAATTTATGTTGACACAAAAGGGTATACCCCTAATAATAAGTCAAAAAAGCGCAATGAAAAACGTATTAATGATGTGACATTTGACCACTTAAATGTTTATGTGGAAGGACCATCACCCAAAGCAATCGAAGCGTCTTCATCGGCGGACATTGTTTTTGAAAATTGGGTTGAAAATCGAAATGTAAGTTTTAGCGTCAGTAGCTCCGGAAGTATAAAAGGTAAATTTAAAACCGAAACGACGCAAATCCTGGCTTCTTCCGCAGGCGACCTTATGGCCGAAATAACGGCGACTTCAGTAACAATTTTAGCTTCAAGTTCATCAGATGTTACGCTAACAGGAACCACGGAAAAGCTAATAGCAGAAGCCAGTAGCTCAGCCGATTGTAATTTGGAGAAATTAAAATCAAATGATGCTGTGGTTAGTGCTTCGAGTTCGGGCGCTGTTACACTCATGGTTTCCGATAAATTAACCGCTTCAGCATCATCGAGTGGTACTATAGTGTATTACGGAAAACCAATCCATCTTATTCAAAACACTTCTTCATCGGGAAGTATCCGGCAACATTAATCATCATCCATCAAAAAACGAACAGTATGGTAACAAATTGGCTACATATTTTTATTTACCACATAAAAAGCAATAAACTTTTTACCTTTCTCAATATTTTGGGATTGAGTATTGGTATTGCGGGTCTTATTTTTGCAATATTATACCGCAATGACGAAGAGAGTTACAACCAATGGAATCCAAATCGAGACGTTGTTTTTCAAACCGTAATTAATGTTGGCGAGAATGCCATTTGGTCAAATGTGCCGGAACCTTTGGGTGAGTTAATTGCAAAAGAACCCGAAGTAGTCTCCTATAATTATGCCGATGGCTGGTACTACGATAGTATGGTTTATGCCAATGATAAAAAAGAGTTTATTGGGAAAATATTTGATACACAAGCCAATTTCTTTGATTATTTCCCCTTTCCTTTTGTTCAAGGAAACCCTAAAGATGCCATAAAAGAGGCTACATGTACAGCACTGTCTGAAGAAACAGCAATACGGTTATTTGGCTCTCCCCAAAAGGCCTACAACAAAACCCTACGAGTTGGTAAGAGTACCTATGTTGTTCGAGGGGTTTACAAAATAAAAGGAAAATCATCAATAGCCCCCGAGATGGTAACCAATACCATGAAAGCCAAACTCAACGAAAATAAAGGGCAATGGGGAAATTTTAATTTTAATTTGTTTTTGAAACTCCGAAAACCATCCGACTCAGTAACGGTTGCCAAGAAACTTACAAATCTTTTTTATGTAAATCGCACCTTGCACTGGGCCAAAGAAGAAGGAGTAACTCCCGAAGAATATGTTAAAAAACACGGACAAAATATCGCCTACTTGGAAGCTCTTTCCAAAGGACGCCTCAAAGCTCGTGTAGAAAGTTATCCCGAAGGCCGCGGAAATTATCAGTTTCTGATGATTATGACCGGATTATCTATTCTTATTCTTATTTTATCTATTGTTAATTATGTCAATCTGGCAACAGCCAATGCCATAAAAAGAGCGAAAGAAGTTGGGGTACGAAAAGTGTTGGGTGCTTCCAAAAAGAATATCGTGCTACAATTCCTTTTTGAAACAACACTAACAACCTTGTTTGCGTTGCTCTTAGCCATGGTAATAGTTGAATTGGCTTTGCCGTACTATAACGAATTTCTCGGAAAAGAGCTTGTCATTTACGGAAAACAGTTCTACTTACAGTTGCTGCTCATTTTCTTTATTACAGTAGCCGTGGCCGGAATTTTCCCGGCGCTCTATGTGTCAAATTTTGAAACCCTAAAGGTGCTTCGCGGTAATTTTAGTCGTAGTAAAAGCGGTATTTGGCTTCGAAATACGATGCTTATCCTACAGTTTGCCATTGCCGGTTTTTTTATTGTAGGTTCCTATATTGTTTACAGCCAAGTGAAGTATCTTATGGAAAAAGATATTGGTTTTAAAGGCGAACAAGTCATGATAGTTTCCTACCGGAACGCATACGATTGGCGGGAAGAAGGAATCAAAGAAAAACTCTTCAACCGTTTCATGACCATTAAGCAAGAACTTGAAAAAATAAATGGCGTAGACAAGGTTTCTACAGGGGCCTTTTCGTTTGGAAACGGAGCTAATTCTTCCTCCAGTTTTGTGTACAAAGATATCACCATACAAGGGCAAAATATGGGTATCGATTTTGAAATGCTCGACCTGATGAATATCAAAATGAAATCAGGACGGCAACTCTCTGCCCAATTGGCATCAGATACCGTAAGCACCATGTTGGTAAACGAAACAGCAGCCAAAATGATGAAAGAGCCGAACCCGGTTGGTAAATTTATCGATTGGAACGACAACAAACTTAAAGTTGTAGGAGTAGTAAAGGACTTTAATTTGTTCAGCCCTCAAGGCGAAATACCGCCCATGGCTTTCTTCCATTTTAAAACCATCGATTGGATGATTTTTAACGTCAATAAAATTTATATTCGGGTAAAACCACAAAATCGGGAACAAACCATTAGCAGTATTGAAAAATTCTGGACCACAAAAGTCGATACCGAATACCCGTTTAAATACGATTTTGTAGACAAACACTATGCGCGTACCTATGAAAACTATGTGAATCAAAAAAATCTGTTTTCACTCTTAAATGCAGTTGTTATTCTCATTGCGTTATTCGGACTTTTTGCGTTGGCATCGTTTTCCATTCAACGGCGAATGAAAGAAATCGCCATCCGAAAAACACTCGGCGCCGAAACGAATTTGCTGCTCAAAGATTTATCCAAACAATATGTGGTCTTTTGCCTCATAGGCTTTTCTTTATCGCTCTATCCGGTCTATTATTTTCTGAACAAATGGCTCGAAAATTTCGTCTTCCGAATCGATATTTCTCCCCTGCCATTTGTAATCGGGTTTGCAGTATTGCTATTACTGACCCTGGTAGTTGTACTAACCCGTGCTTATCAAGCCACACGAGTTGATATTCTAAACTATTTAAAATACGAATAATGCTTTGGGCGTTTCCCCGGTTCGCAAAACAGGTTTTTCGAATCGGGGCCGGGTTTTCGGCTGTACACGGTACTTGCCTCAACCCCTAACGCAAGTAAAACTGAAAAAATGAAAACAAAAGTGCTTTTCTTGCTACTTTGTAGCTGCTGTTGGCTTTCCGCACAAACCTCGGTTTGGACACTTCAAAACTGTTTCGACGAGGCAATGCGCAACAGTATTGAACTTAAAATCAAACTACTTGAGGTTAAACGAGCCGAAAGGTCTCAAAGCAGTATCATTACTACACTTTTGCCAACCATTGGACTTTATGGCAGTCATACCTATAATTTCGGGTCAACCATAGACCCTGCAACCAACGGCAGGGTAAGCTCTAATATTCAGTACGATAATTTTTATATCAATGCTAACATCAACCTAATCGATCTAAATGCATTTATAGCAAACACCCAATCGAAATTGGATACCCAAAAGGCAAAAGCCGAAACCGAAGTCTTTGAAAATGAATACAAATTGCAAATAGCCGAAAGTTATTATCAGGCACTCTACACGCAGGAATTACTACGTATCCGTGAAGAGCAATTAAACCTGCTTACTACAAATCTTCTACGAGTAGAAAAGGAAGTAGATGCCGGTAGCAAACCCAAAAGCGATTTGTACGATATGCAATTAAGTGTTGCCGCAGAAACGATACGAATTGCCGAAACCAGCCAATTGTTAGATAACCAAAAAACCGAACTATTGCATCTTATTAATGCCACAACAGTACTTGCAAAAAGTATAATTTTATCAGAAACCGAGGTGCTTTCCTCGGGCAACTCAACCGGTTTTAAAACACCTGCCCTTACATTGGCGGAAATCAATTACCAATATGCCCTCAAAACAACATCACGACAACAAGCTGCTTCACTTCCTTCATTGGCTGTCTTCTACCAGTTTTCAACGTTTTATTACAAACCACTCAACCAACCCAATGTGATGGTTGATAATTTTAGTGTGCAATTAGGTGATAACAAAAACCATCAGGCGGGATTACAACTTGTAGTGCCAGTTTTCAACGGACTAAAAAACAGGAATCGGATTGCGGCTACTAAAATTGAAGCCGAAAAAGCCAAATCAGCCATCGAAGCCGAAAAACAAAAAAACGAAAAGCAACTGGCTTTAGAAAACCAAAAAAGGGAACAATATAACGCACTACAACCACAATTGGAACGTGTGGTTCAACTGGCCAAACTTTCGTATAAAACAACGCAAGCTAAATTTGAAAACGGAAAAATCGATGCGCTTCTCTACACCACAGCAAAAAGTCAGTGGTTACAATCAGAATACGATTTGTTGAAAAACAAACTTATGATTGAATTTTCGGAAGTGAAAATTAAATTACTCACCCAAAACAGACTTTGAATCTCGCTCGGCTTCGAAATAAACAGAAATTATACTACTAAAGTCAGAATTCGAATACCGAACTCACGTTAACTACTTGTGTCATAAATTACATTTATTTCTCTATCAAAAACTTTTAGTATTCTCACTCTAATTTAAGTCATATTCCAGTATCTTTGCAATCTAAATTCAGTTTAAATAAATATAGTTTAAGCCGTTACGATTCAAGATGAAATTAGACAGAAAAGAAATCCTTGCCGCTCTCGAAACAATCAGTATAGCCGGAGAAGGAAAAAATATGGTAGAAAGTGGTGCCGTAAAAAATGTACTCACTTTTGGTAACGAAGTAGTAATCGATTTAGTACTTACTACTCCCGCAATGCACATCAAAAAAAGAGCCGAAGACGACATTCGCAAATGTATCCAAGAACGCTTTTCCACCGATGTAGTGGTTAAAGTAAATAGCAAAGTGGAAACACCTCAAAACCCGAATCAATCGAGCGGAAGCGAGCAGGCAATGCTCATAAAAGGGAAACCGGTTCCCGGAATTAGCAACATTATCGCAGTGGCCTCCGGCAAAGGCGGTGTTGGGAAATCTACCACAACAGCAAATTTGGCCGTTACCCTCGCACGCATGGGATTTCGTGTTGGCGTGCTCGATGCAGATATTTACGGCCCTTCAATGCCCATCATGTTTGATGTGGAAAGCGCCAAACCCATTTCGGTTGAAGTGGATGGAAAATCTAAAATGAAACCCATAGAGAGTTATGAGATTAAATTGCTCTCCATCGGATTTTTTACCTCACCAAATCAGGCCGTAATATGGCGTGGACCAATGGCTGCCAAAGCCCTTAATCAAATGATTTTTGATGCCGCTTGGGGGGAACTCGATTTCATGTTAATCGATTTACCTCCGGGAACCGGCGACATTCACCTTTCTATAATGCAGTCGCTACCGATAACAGGAGCTGTTGTGGTTAGTACGCCACAACCTGTCGCCTTGGCCGACGCCCGCAAAGGAGTTGCCATGTTCCAAAGCGAAGCCATCAATGTGCCTGTTTTGGGAATTATCGAAAATATGGCCTATTTTACTCCGGAAGAACTTCCTAACAACAAATATTATATTTTTGGCAAGGAAGGAGCCAAAAATTTGGCCGAAGATTTACAGGTTCCGTTTTTGGGAGAAGTTCCTTTGGTGCAAAGTATCCGCGAAGCGGGTGATTTTGGTCGCCCTGCGGCGCTTCAAACAGCTTCTCCTCTCGAAAACATTTACGAGGAAATTGCACGAAATGTAGTGAGCGAGGTCGTTAGCCGAAATGAAAGCCTACCACCAACCGAAGCCATCAAAATAACAACCATGGCGGGTTGCTCAGCAGTAAAAAAGAAGTAGTCAATTAGTCAATTTTATAGTTTTTAATTGCTAAATTACACATAAACACATAAACACATTGTCACATTGCCACATTGTCACATTGCCACATTAACACATTGCCACATTACCACATTAACACATTGCCACATTAACCCATTGCCACAGTAACACATTAACACAATGACACACGAAGAATTAACGCATAACATTGAAAAAGCACTCGAGGAAATTCGCCCTTTCTTAAACTCAGACGGAGGCGATGTTGAATTGGTGTCTATCGAAGATGACAAACATGTGAAAGTACGTTTTCAAGGGGCTTGCACCAGTTGCAGTGTGAATCAAATGACCTTAAAAGCCGGTGTGGAAACAACCATCAAAAGGTATGCACCACAAATTGAATCTGTAGAAAACGTGATTTGAATTTTTGGGGCTGCCCCCAATGGGATTGGGGTCGGGTTGTACACTGTAGTCCCGATTAATCGGGAGCTGCCGTTACCACCCCTCAGCCGGGCTGTGTAACCTAAGTCACACAGCACCTAAAAACTGATTTTTATCATGATTGTAAATTCTAAAAAGTGGCATCTTTGAACCAAAATTAGACTATGATTCAAACAGATATACTTATTATTGGAGCCGGCCCAACTGGGCTTTTTGCCGTTTTTGAAGCAGGCTTATTGCAGCTAAAATGCCATATTATTGATGCCTTGCCACAACCGGGAGGCCAATTGGCAGAGTTGTATCCCAAAAAACCTATCTTTGATATTCCGGGCTACCCTGAAGTGTTGGCGGGCGATTTGGTAACGAATCTTATGGAACAAATCAAACAATTCCAACCCGGATTTACCTTAGCCGAAACCGCCGAAACCATCGATAAATTAGACGACGGAACCTTCATTGTTACTACCAACAAAGGAACCAAACACCACGCTAAAGCCGTGGCTATTGCCGGCGGGTTGGGTACGTTTGAACCCAGAAAACCAGCCATTGAAAATATCGCTGATTATGAAGAAAAAGGGGTGGAATATTTTGTGAAAGATCCGGAACTGTTTCGCAACAAACGCATCGTAATTGCAGGTGGCGGTGATTCGGCTCTGGATTGGAGTATCTTCTTGTCGGATGTAGCTTCTGAGGTGACTTTGGTGCACCGTCGTAACGAATTTAGAGGCGCGTTAGATTCGGTAGAAAAAGTTCAAGAACTCAAAAAAGTAGGCAAAATTAACTTAATTACACCCGCCGAAGTAGTCGCTATAAACGGACAAGACCATGTTGAAAGTATTGTTTTAGAAAATGAAGGCGTTCAACGTGTTTTTGAAACCGATTATTTTATACCGCTTTTCGGATTAACACCTAAGCTTGGCCCAATAGCCAATTGGGGATTGGAAATTGAGAAAAACGCCATCAAAGTGAACAATGCCTTGGATTACCAAACCAACATTGACGGAATTTATGCCATTGGCGATGTGAATACGTATCCGGGCAAATTGAAACTGATTTTATGTGGTTTCCACGAAGCAACGTTAATGTGCCAAAGTGTGTACAACCGTATCAATCCGGGGAAAAAATACGTGTTGAAATATACCACAGTTTCAGGCGTTGACGGATTTGACGGCACCCGAAAAGAAGCCGAAAAAGCCGTTGTAAAATCAATAGAATAACAGCATGTCACAAGACGTAACTGTATACATAACCGACCGAAACGGCGTTCGCCACGAAGTGCAAGCGCCAACCGATATGAACATGAACATCATGGAGCTGATTCGTGCCTACGAATTGGCCGAAGAAGGAACCGTTGGCATTTGTGGCGGTATGGCCATGTGTGCTTCATGCCAGTGTTATGTTTTAAATGATGTGATTTCATTAGAACGCAATCCGGACGAAGAGGCCATGCTTTGGGAAGCCTATCATGTAAAAGAAAATTCACGTTTGGGTTGCCAAATTCCTATCACCGAGTCTATTGATGGTTTAGAGATAGAAATTGCACCTGAACAATAGATGAAGTGATTTTGAGAAGCCATTTTCTCAGAGTATTTAAAGAAGAGTGTTCGAGCAATAATCGGATTAGTTCACTAATCTAAAGTGCAGTAAATGGATGCTCTACGGCGTTTTTAAACCCAGATTACGCATTAGACTTTGTAACGAAAGAAAATATGACTTAATTCTTATGTCGAACGTACATTAATTATTGAGCCTGATAATCGCTAAGTTTTTCAGGAGCTTCCAAATACTCTTTTACAATTTGTAAAGTGCCGTCTTCACGGGTATCAATATACCATTTAATTAAAGCTATGGTACCTTCTTTGATTTCAATGCCGGTTATACTGCGCGGGTGAACACAACTACCATCATTAAAATAATTTAAAGCATTTTCTTGCGGTTTTGGAAAACGAGGGCGATGGGTATGGCCTGTTATAGTAATTTTATTGCCATTATCAGCAATCCATTTTTTGATTCGGCGTTCCACTTTTATCAGTTCTACGTAGTTTTTAGCCGGACTGGTAGGGTCTTTGATGCCCCAAACCTGTAGTGGTTTCCACAAAACGCGAACCAAAAAGCGGTTTATTTTCCAACCCACATAGTTCATAAAATCGGCCTGATGTCCGTGCGTTAAAAACAATTCTTGTTTGGTTTCGGCATTTTCAAGTACAATACCTTCATGAAATTGAATGCCGGGGAAAAGAGGAAGTTTTTTACCCTCTTTGGGTTCGAAGTACTCCGCCAAAAGTCTTTTTACGACCGAAGGATTTCGATACACCATGTCGTGATTCCCGTAAATCATGTGTAACCGATTGGAAGTAAAAAACTTTTGAAGTAGTAAATACACATTTTTATTGGCTTCAAAAATATCTTTAAAAAACAGGTTTTCCCATAATTCATCACCATCACCCAGTTCAATATATTGAAAACCGTTGTTGAAATAATGGGTTAAGGCATGAAAATAAATGTTGCGGTTGTTGGCAAAATCATCGGCAAAACTACTATCGCCGCGATGGCAATCGCTAAAAAGGATAAATTTATCCGTGTTAGAAAAACGGATACGCTTGGCATTTTTGTACGCACGGTTTAGCCTGTCGGATGATGACATGAGGTATTTTTTATCAAATATAATGAAATTGCAGTTCAGAAAAATTTCTGAAGAGAATCTTTATAGGTTTCACCTATGGGTATCACAAAATCATCACCAAGTTGAATGGTTTTGTTTTGTACGGAAGCAACTTTTTTTACAGGAATAATATAGGAGCGGTGAACGCGTATAAAAAGGTCGTTGGGCAGTTTTTCCATGATGCTTTTCATCGACATGCGCGCTACGATTTTGGTTTTTTGAGTCAAATGTACCTGAACATAATCGTCTAATCCTTCTATCATTACAATGTCTTCAAAATCGATTCGGTATAATTTATAGTCGGCGCGCAACATCAAATGGGTCTGAATTTTTTGGTTTTTACGAAATTCGAATTCATTTCGAACTTTTTCAACCGCCTGCATAAACCGTTCTTCAGAAAAGGGTTTTAAAAGGTAATCTGTCGCATTAACGTTGAACCCTTCAACAGCATATTCACTAAATGCTGTGGTAAAAATAACCATAGTATCATTTTCCAACATTTTGTAAAAATCCAACCCATTTTGTTTTGGCATTTGAATATCCAAAAAAAGCAAGTCGACCGGATGATTTTTTAAATGTTTGGTAGCTTCATTCTGACTGGTGAATGTTTTATCAAGCGAAATAAAATCGGTCAAACTGCAAAAGTAAGCAATCACGTTGAGTGCTAAGGGTTCGTCATCTATGGCAATGGCATGAATCATTCCAAAAACAGTTTAAGATTTACCGTATACGTTTCAGGTGTTTGGGTGAGTTGTATTTTATGTTTGTTTGGGTACATTATTTCAAGCCGTTTGAGCGTGTTGTCAATCCCTTGTTCAGTTGTTCCTTCGCCCTCCGGAGGATTAGCTACAATCGCATTCTGAACCATCATCTCCAAATCGCGTTCTCCGCTATTAATGACAATTTTGATAAAGGAATCTTCATCCGGATTAATGCCATATTTAAAAGCATTTTCTATAAACGGAATAAGCAATAACGGTGCAATTTGTTTGTTTGCCGTAGAGCCAATAACCGTATATTCTAAATTAACGCCTTCGTCTAAGCGTAGTTTTTGAAGTTCGATGTAATCCGAAATATAATCCAATTCTTTAGCTAAAGATACAAAATCGCGCGAACTTTCAGTAACTACATAACGCATAATCCCCGAGAGTTTTAAAACCGCTTTTGGAGCTTCATTCGATTTTTGAAGGGTGAGTGCGTATAAGCTATTGAGGGTATTAAACAGAAAATGCGGATTTATTTGTGCTTTCAGGTAGGATACTTCGGCATTTAATTTTTCGTTTTTAAGCGTTTCAAATCGGTTTTGTATTTTAAGAAAAAGCGATAAAACGAATACAAATAAAAACTGGGTAATTCCACCTTCCATAAAATGAAAAAGAGGTGGTTTTTGTCCCATATCCGGCAGGGCATCAAACCGTGGCTTTGGCGGCCCAAAAGGGAAAAAATAGGAAGGGACTAAATAGATGACTGCAGCACAAAGTAACAATAGGAATGCATAAATCCATTTTTTGTTTTTAAAATAAAAGCGAGGTAATAAGAGATAATAATTGAGGTAGAAAAATAACAGGAGCAAGAATTGCCGTGAAAAGCTATTCAAAAAAGGCGGAATGGAAAACAAGTTTCGCCCGGTATTGAAATCGGGTGAAGTGATAATCGGAAGCAACATAAAACCAAGACTCCCGAGAATGTGCAAAACCAATGTTTTATTTTTCATGACCCCTTTTTGTTCATTCAAAGGTACGTAAATGCTCCTACACTACCAGTAAATTGAGGTAAACGCTTTTTATTGTGCGGTAAATGCAGATTTACCTACAAAAAAGTAAAGTTTACCTATAAATATTTTGACAGTTAACCAATTAGTGTATTTTTGACACTATTATTAAATTGTTATGAAATCATAAATAAAACATTAGTTTTTAAAAATATTCACATGAATTCAATACCCAAAATAGTTGTTTTTCTGTTTTTTTTAAGCGTTGTGCCGAGCCGAATTATGGCTCAGGGTTTTTATGATGAAGGTACCATACAAACTATCGAAATTGTATTTGCGCAATCCAACTGGGATGCCTTATTGGACGCGGCTGAACCTACTGATGCCTATGTGCAGGCGCAATCTGTAACTATTAACGGCACTGTGTTTAATACGGTGGGTGTAAAATATAAAGGGAATAGTTCCTACAATGCCAATCAAGTAAAAAACCCGTTTCACATTGAACTGGATACGTATGTGAATCAGGATTATCAAGGGTACACCGATATTAAATTGAGCAATGTTTTTGCCGATCCGTCGTTTACCCGTGAAACACTTTCTTATGCTATTCTTCGCCAGTACATGCATGCTCCTTTGGCAAACTACGCCAGGGTATATGTTAATGGAACGTATATCGGATTGTATACCAATGTGGAATCGATTTCCAAAAAATTTGTAGACAATCATTTTGGTTCAAATGGCAATGCTTTTTTTGATTGCAGTCCGCCAAACGGCGCAGGACCTACCACGACGAATTTGCCTAATTTGGCCTATTTGGGTACAGATAGCGCCAGTTATACATCAGCCTATGATATGAAATCCTTAGACGGATGGAATGATTTAATCAATCTGACTAATATTTTAAATAATGATGTGGCCAATGTAGAAACGGTATTGGATGTAGACCGTGCTTTGTGGATGCTTGCTTTTGATAATGTTATGGTAAATCTTGATAGTTATCTGGGAAGATTCAAACAAAATTATTACCTCTATAAAGATGATTACGGTCGTTTTAATCCGATTATTTGGGATTTAAACATGTGCTTTGGTGTGTTTAGTGATGCGGGAACTGTGAACTTTAACACTACGGCAGCAAAACGCCAAATGACGCACACATTGCATAGTTCTGATGCTGCTTGGCCTTTGGTTGTTAAGTTACTTTCTGTGCCTTCTTATAAACGAAAATACTTGGCTCACTATAAAACTATTTTGAACGAAAATATTGCTAATAATTCGTACTACACCAAAGCTCAAAATTACCAAACTCTTATTACTTCAGCCGTAACTGCCGACGTGAATAAGTTTTTTACAACAGCACAATTTACAGCAAATTTAACCACCGATGTCAGCGGAGGAGGAGGAGGAGGAGGTATGACAGCACCTGGCTTATCAAATCTTATGTCGGGTCGCAGTACCTATTTATCGGCATTGTCTGATTTTACCGCGTCACAGCCTACAATTGCATCGAT
The DNA here is from genome assembly GCA_041917555.1 of Flavobacterium sp. Taxonomy (GTDB): domain Bacteria; phylum Bacteroidota; class Bacteroidia; order Flavobacteriales; family Flavobacteriaceae; genus Flavobacterium. The sequence goes on from JAYRXL010000012.1 coordinate 42,069, forward strand.
AACAGCTGTTCCGGCTGCACCCTCTTTAGGTAGTCCTTTTACTATGAGGGCTACGGTTACCAACGCCAATGCAAGTTCTGTATACATAGGTTATCGTTACAATGCCTATGCTCCTTTTACCAAAGTACAACTTTATGACGACGGTGCGCACGATGACGGCGCTGCCGGAGACAACGTTTATGGCGCTTCTCTCACGCTTAGTTATATTGCCATGCAGTATTATATCTATGCAGAAAATAACACTATTGGTAAGTTTGCTCCGGAGCGAGCTGAACATGAATTTTATACATTAACCGGAAATTATTCAGCAGTTTCCGCCGGCCAAGTTGTTATTAATGAATTTATGGCTCAAAACACGGCAACCGTTACGGATGAAGTAGGTGAATTTGAAGACTGGGTTGAGTTGTACAATAATATGTCCTATGACATCGATTTAGGAGGGTATTATTTAAGTGACAATACAACAAATCTTACCAAATGGCAATTCCCGGCCAATACGATTATTCCGGCTAACGGATATTTGATTGTTTGGGCAGATGATGAAGCGGCCGACGGAACACTTCATGCCGCCTGGAAGTTATCGGCCAGCGGCGAGTCGGTTACCTTGGCAAATCCGTCGCTTACCGTAATTGATCAATTTGTTTTTGGCGCACAAACTACCGATATGGGCAACGCACGGGTGCCTAACGGAACCGGTAATTTTGTAATTCAAAGTCCTACATTCAATGCGAATAACAGTCCGGCACTACATACTATTGAAGTGCAGGAGCCTATCGTTAATATGGTTGTTTTTCCTAATCCGGCCAAGGCTACAGTAAATGTTGTGATTTCGGATTTACAGGCTAATCAAAATATCCGAATTTATAATCAATTGGGTCAATTGGTTTCAGATGTTGAAGCAGATTATCAAAATACCATTGATATATTCAACCTGTCTCTTGGTACTTATATTGTTACTTACGGATCACTATCTAAAAAACTTGTCATTCTAAACTAACCCAATTTTTATATTATGTTAAAACGAATTTTTGCATTACTCCTCTTTGTTTTTGTTCTCAATTCCTGCTCTCACGAAGAGGGTTATGGAGGCCTTGCCAGCATTGAAGGCAAGGTGTACGGAAAAGACTATAACTCAAATGGCAATTTGGTTAATCAAGGTTACATAGGCGGTTTTAAAGTCTATATCAGTAAGCATGACGACCCTAATTATTTTGACAGTATGGATTCTGCTTACGACGGTTCATTCCGTTTTGACAATTTGTATAAGGGAACCTACGATTTGTGGGTGTATGGCGATTGTGATTATTGCAGTTGGGATCAGGTCTATGTTAAAAAAACCATAGAAATCACCTCTAAAAAAGAAGTTGTAGTAACCGAAGATTTTGTCGTTTCTTTTTAATGAATCAACATTTATTATCGTATTTAAAATCGCTACCCAGTGTCTCGCTGGGACAGTTGGATGCTGTTGCACTTCAAAATCGAATTGATCTAAAATTCGTATTGAATCGTGAACAACTCCACACAATTGTACCCGAAATGGCCAAACATTATTGTGTTTTGGAAATTGACGGAAATCGCATTTTTACCTACGAAAATAATTATTTTGATACAGCCAACCTGAAACTTTACCACGATCACCACAATGGGTATGCGAACCGAATTAAGGTTCGAAGTAGGAAATATTTAGAAACCGGGCAAAGTTTTTTCGAAATTAAGAAAAAGGAAAAATCCGATCGCACGCACAAAATTCGTGAACTCCAAACGGAAATTTTAACGGAGTTGGATTCTGATAAGCAACAGCAAATTAACTTGCTTTCGCGAACTCCACTAAACGATTTGCAATACATACTTACAAATCGCTTTAAGAGAATCACCTTAGTTAACCACGACCGAACCGAACGACTAACCATCGATTTTGATATTCATTTTAGACAAAACGGAAAAACAGAATCAGTAGGTGATTTTTTTGTGATGGAAATCAAACAATCCAAATCCAACGGGCGTTCTATAGTGGCCGAATTACTAAAAAAACAAAACATACGTGAGCAAGGATTTAGTAAGTATGTCTATGGTGTTATGAAACTGAATACGACTGTTAAACGAAATAACTTTTTGCCCTTGCTCAAACATATTAATAAACTGTAATTTATGGAAATTGAAGAGAAATTAAATGCTGTTTTTAACCTAACCGATTTTTCAGCACGTGCCGTCATCGATATTGTTGCTATCATCATTTTGGTAGGGTTTATTTACTATCCAAAATACAAGAACAAAGATTTTATTTTCACCTTTGTACTGTTCAATGTGATAAATTTTATGATTTGTTACCTCTTGGGTGCTGCTAAAATTAAAATTGGATTTGCTTTCGGACTTTTTGCTATTTTCTCCATAATACGCTACCGTACCATTGTAGTGTCTATTAAAGATATGGGCTATTTCTTTGTGTGTGTTGCCTTAGGGATGCTCAATTCGTTAGCTTCGGCAAAAGACGGTTTTGTTTTGTTGATGATTTGCAATGTGGTTATTCTGATTTTAACATGGTTTTTGGAACGATTGAATTTTATCAATAATGAAAATTCGAAAGACATCATTTATGACAATGTAAGTTTGATACGCCCGGATAACCGTGACGAATTAATAGCCGATTTGCGTGAACGTACCGGCTTGGCTATTCATAAAGTGGAAATAGTATCCATCAATTACCTCAAAGATACCGTGCTGTTAAAAGCGTATTACTTAGCTAAAGAAAGTGAAAATACCCTCCCTTCATCTGTAGATAATGATTAAAAAGATATATTATTGGATCGTAATTTTGCCTTTTTTGGGATTAGCCCAAAATACGGATACCCAATTGCGTATTAATTCTTCTGTGGATTATAAAATCAATAAAAAATGGAAGGTCGAATTGGATTACAGGTACAGTCTCGAAAAAGACATTAGTTCTTTCCAATCATCAAATCTTGAATTTTCGGCAGCCTATAAATACAACAAACACATTGCTTTCGATGCCGGCTACCGTTTTTCTACGTCGTTCGAACGGGATAATCATCGCTTTTTTGCCTCGTTTTTATACGATTATAAATGGAAAAGGTTCACCTTTAATTCCCGAACTCGCTATCAATATACTACCCGCCGATTTGACTCCGCTTTTTTAGACGATTTTCCACCCAATGTGTTTCTGCGTCAAAAACTAAGTGTCAACTATAATGTTCCAAAAAGTAAATTGAATTTTAACCTTGGAGCCGAATTCTTTTGGAAAACAGGTGAAAGTAATTTTGATTACAACCGAATTCGATACAGCGCCGGAACAACCTATAGTTTGAAATACGGAAATACCATCGGACTTTCAACCTTCTATGAAAACCGTATCGACAGCCGAAAAACAGATCGTATCGTTTGGACGCTGAAATACAACCTGTCACTGGATGAATTGTTGAAAAAGCTCAAGAAGGAAAAGGGAAAAGCTAAAAAATCAAACTAAGTCTAATTTTGCTGTTACCTCGCGCTCAATAGTATTCCACAAACCTATCCGTTTTTGGAGCGCTTCAACAGCTGTTTCGGTTACTTCTCTCCAACGCGTTTCACTTTCGCCGCATAACTCGGATATCATTTGCATAGCCATCGGACCGTGTTCATCTGCATCGAGTTCGATGTGGCGTTCAAAATAATAAATGAGTTTGTCTAACTTGGTCTCCGGAAAATTTTCTTGAAAATTTTTAAGGATTTCGGTAAACATCTCCGGGATTAAATCTTCTCTGCCAAAGGTAAAAGCGGCAGCAATTTTATGCGGCTTGCCTTCTTCAATGATGCGAAATGTAAAATCCAGAAAATCTTTAATGCCCTCGGCCAATCCGCTGTTGCGTATAGAAACAAAAATATTTTGTGTAGCCGTAACACGTTCCAAAAACGCTTCTATAGGCTTGGTGTCTGCTCCGCCTTGTTCCATAGCTTCGAGGTACATTTCAAAATGACTTAATCGTTTTCCCTCGGCGGTACTATCAGTTTCTTCTGCTACCACAATTTCATTTATCAGGTAACGCATCTCAGGATTACCCACAGGCATCCATGGTGTTGTGGTGCAGGTTAACCGAATTTGAAGTGCTTTTAAAAGCGACATAAAATCCCAAACAGCAAACACATGGTGTTCGGTAAAACACTGTAAATCGTGCGGCGTTTTAATTTTGCTGTAAAGCGAATGGTGTAAAAGCTGGTCTTTATAGGGTTGGATGGTTTGGTTTACAATAGAAACAGTCATAACTTTTTTTGGTAAAAATAATAATGCTTCCCCGAAAAGGGAAGCATTTTATATCAATTTTAATGATAGTTTAATGGGTTTCAACAATCAATTGGCTGTCGGAATAATCAATAACAACACCAATCAACTGTCTATTTTAACACGAGTTTATTTAAATGCCGAAAACCCGGTGATATCCATTCCTGTAATCAATAAGTGGATGTCGTGTGTTCCTTCATACGTAATAACCGATTCCAGATTCATGCTGTGGCGCATGATTGAATATTCGCCGGTTATTCCCATACCACCCAAAATCTGACGGGCTTCACGAGCTATATTAATTGCCATATCTACGTTGTTGCGTTTGGCCATCGAGATTTGTGCTGAGGTAGCTCTGCCTTCGTTGCGCAATACGCCTAAACGCCAAGTCAATAATTGCGCTTTGGTGATTTCAGTAATCATCTCGGCTAATTTTTTCTGTTGTAATTGGGTAGCCGCAATCGGTTTGTCAAACTGGATGCGTTCTTTGGCATATCGCAAAGCCGTATCATAACAATCCATAGCAGCACCAATAGCACCCCAAGCAATTCCGTAGCGGGCCGAATCCAAGCATCCCAGCGGGGCACCTAAACCGGATTTATTGGGAAGTAAGTTTTCTTTCGGAACTTTCACATTGTCAAAAATAAGTTCACCGGTAGCCGAGGCTCTAAGCGACCATTTGTTGTGTGTTTCAGGGGTTGAAAAGCCTTCCATGCCGCGCTCCACAATTAATCCGTGGATACGCCCTTCTTCATTTTTAGCCCAAACCACAGCAATATCAGCAAACGGAGCATTCGAAATCCACATTTTGGCACCGTTCAATAAATAATGGTCACCCATGTCTTTAAAGTTGGTTACCATTCCACCCGGATTGGAACCAAAATCAGGTTCGGTTAAACCAAAACAACCCATCATTTCGCCGGTAGCTAACTTGGGTAAGTATTTCATGCGTTGCGCTTCGTTCCCGTATTTCCAAATAGGATACATCACTAAGGAAGATTGTACCGATGAGGTAGAACGCACACCCGAATCGCCGCGTTCAATTTCCTGCATAATCAAACCATACGAAATTTGGTCCAAACCGGCACCGCCATATTCTACAGGAATGTAAGGGCCAAAACCACCAATTTCACCCAAACCTTTTATAATTTGTTTCGGAAATTCAGCGCGCTGCGCATAGTCTTCTATAATTGGAGATACTTCTCTTTTTACCCACGCACGAGCCGAATCGCGCACTAATTTATGCTCTTCAGTCAGCAAATCATCTAACAAATAATAATCAGGAGCTTGAAATAAATCTGGTTTCATTTTGTGTCAATTTTGTAGTTTACGAAAACGATTGCAAAGGTAAGAAAACATATTGGAGATTTAGTTCAACGCTTGTTATTTTTTGGAGCTATTTCCAGCTTTTCATTCTATCTTTTGCTTTTTTCTTTAAAAAGCAAAAGGATGCCATTCCAATCTGGGCTATCGATAAGTAGGGATAGGGCAATCGTTCATTATAAATTTTCCATGAAATGAAATCCAACTAAAAAAACTATCTTTAAAAAAATATTTTTATGAAAAGACTTTTTGCATTATTGCTTTTCATTGCAACATTAGCACAAGGACAAATTAAGGTCAGAATTTTTGATAAAGAAACGAAAAGTCCGATAGCCTATGCTACTATTTGGAAAGAAAATGCACTTTATACCACAGCCGATTCAACAGGCGTTTTTATGGTAAATGAAAAGGACAATGACCACCCTTTCAAAATTACTTGTGTAGGTTATCAAGACACATTAACAATGCTTGAAAAGGAAATTTATATCAGCCCAAGTAAAATAGCTCTTAAAGAAGTAAAAGTTGTAAAAAGGAAATTTGAAAAACAACAAAAAATTGGCAAAGTAAATAGAGGCGATAGTCACTACGCAGTGCAGTGGGATAGCAAAATAGCCATGACAGCCAAGTATTTTCCCAATCAAAATGCCTCCCATTCTTTTTTGAGTAAAATACGTTTTTTTGCTTTAACCTCGACCAAGAATCGATTGATTAATGTGTTTGTCTATTCTGTAAATGAGAACGGAACTCCGGGTGAAATTCTCAATTCGGAAAATATAATTTACCGACTTAATAAAGGTAATCATAAAGTAGAAATCGACTTGGATTCATATAACATCGGGTTTCCTTCGAATGGTGTTTTTATTGTGTTGCAGCATCCTTTATTGGAACAAAACAAATATTATGATCCGAAAAGCAAAAATCCGAATGCTTTTTTCTACGAGCCATCAATAGCGATTGATTTTACCGAAGTTTATAAAGATAGTTGGTATTTTAATAAAGGAATTTGGAATAAAAGTGAACGGTATTCTATTGCTATGGAATTGCAAGTTTCAGATTAGTTTACATCTTCAAATAAAACGCCTTAGTTAAATTGATGTAATCATCCGTATACTCATGACGGTTAATTTCAATCACCAATTCGTCGGCTTCTAAAACCGGAAGTTCGTAACGTTTAAAAGCCAATAAACTGCGTACGATGGGTGTGTTTTGCGAACCTTTAACACGTGTTACTTTTACGGGGAAAAGTTCCACTTGAGTGCATAATTCGATAAAATGTTCTTCTTCTTTAAACGGAATGATAACGGCAAAAATCCCGTTTTCCGACAAAAGTAAATCGGCTGCTTCGACCAACTCTTCAAAAGGCAATGCGTCTTGAAAGCGAGCTAAATCTCTTTGCGAATTATCGGTTTTATAATCTTCAGCGTAAAACGGCGGATTGGAAATGATGATATCGTAAGTGTCTTCCGGTTCTGCTACAAATTCATCCAAACCGGCATGAAAACAGAACAACCGGTCGCCCCAAGGTGAGGCTTCAAAGTTTTCTACGCATTGTTCGTAGGCATTTTCGTCAATTTCGATAGCGTCAATCTGTTGAGCATGAGTGCGTTGAGCGAGCATCAAGGAAAGGATTCCCGTTCCGGCGCCAATATCCAAAACCGAAAACGGATGGTTATCAATTGGGCACCAAGCACCAAGCAAAACGGCATCAGTGCCTATTTTCATTGCACAACGATCTTGATGGATGGAGAATTGTTTGAATGAAAACATAAATTCCAATAGTTAAAATTCCAAATTCCAATGGTGGAATTGATGATTAATTCTGTGTTTTGCTAATGATGGAGGAAAATATTTTTCTGAGTTCTTCTACTTCAGCCAAAAGAACTTCTGATTGGGATGAAAATTGAGGATTCATTTCGTGTAATAATTTCAACCAGTATTTGGTTTCTTTCGCTTCTTTTCTGGAAATTTTTAGTCGATATACAAAATCTTTATCGCCAAGTTTTTCATTGGCTTCTATATAATTGGCACCAATTGAACCAGAAGATCTGACAAGTTGTTTTGAATCTTCAAGATTCGAAATTGTTCTAGTTAAATGATTAATGTAAACTCGACAATTTTTCGCAAATTGATAAGTGCGTTCTTCAAGGTTGTAGATTTTTTCCATTTGAATTCTGTTCGGCTTTTAAGGTTAGGAATGGCATATATTGGAATTTGGAATTCTTTATTTGGGATTGGCAAGGATTGGAATTTGGAATTTCTAAATTGGAATTTCTAAATTGGAATTTCTAAATTGGAATTTCTAAATTGGAATTTCTAAATTGGAATTTTATCAAAGATACATCTCAATCAATCCTTCGGGTAAATTCATGACCACTTTTTTGTTTTCGCGATCTACTTTCACCAAAAATTCGTCAATCATTGGCACCAAAATTTCGGTAACATTGTCTTTGAGTACTTCAAAAAGCGGCTGTGCTGCCGAGTCATTGATGGAAACAATTTTTCCGAAAACACCAAGTCTTTTGTCTTCAATTTCAAAGCCAATTACCTCGTGGTAGTAAAATTTATTGCCTTCCAGTTTTGGAAGCATAGAAAGGGGGAGGTAAATTTCGCAGCCAATTAGTTCATCGGCAGCGGCTTCATCGTCTACATCTTCAAATTTAACTTTTAGAAAATCGTTTTTGTGCAGTGAAGCTGTTTCAATAAAAAATGGAACCAGATTTGTGCCGAATTCGACAAAAACTGATTCCATATTTTCATAAAGTTCGGGTTCGTCGGTGTCTAAATAGAGTAAGACTTCACCCTTAAAGCTGAATTTTTTTGCGATTTTGCCAAGATAGAAACATTCTTCTTTACGCACCGCTAACCAATTAAGCTTCTGTTTCTTCTGTGCTTTCGCCTTCAGCAGCCGGAGCTTCTTCAGTAGCCGGAGCTTCTTCGGTAGTTTCAGCTACTGCTTCTTCAGCAGCCTGAGCATCAGCAGTTGGTTCTTCAACTGGAGCTTCAGTTTCAGCAACAACTTCTTCAGCAACTTCTTCGGCAACTTCTTCCGCTTCAGTAGCTTTAGCAGCTTCTTCCGCAGCTTTAGCACGTTTTTCGTTTACTTCTTTTTCAGCTTTTAACGCTTTAGCTTTAGCATCATCTTTTGCTTTAGCTAATCCGTCTTTTTTAGCTGTTACTTTTGATGCTTTTTCTTCCAACCATTTTTCCAATTTGGCATCTGCTTGTTCTTGAGTTAAAGCACCTTTACGAACACCTCCGTCTAAGTGATGTTTTAATAAAGCACCTTTGTACGAAAGAATAGCTCGCGCTGTGTCGGTTGGCTGCGCACCATTGTGTAACCATTGAACCGCTTTGTCAAGGTTAAGGTCGATAGTGGCAGGGTTAGTGTTTGGATTGTAGATTCCTAATTTTTCAAGAAATTTACCATCTCTTTTCGCACGCGCATCGGCGGCAACAATCCAGTAAAAAGGTTTTCCTTTTTTACCGTGTCTTTGTAATCTGATTTTTACTGACATCTTTTGATGATTTATGGGGTACCCGACCCCGGTTAATTGAGGGCGCAAATATACAAAACTTTTTTAATCAAACGAATGTGAAGTTAAAAATCAGAAACAAACAAGAAAAATAGTTAAAAAAATAGGTCAATTCGCGAAAAAAACTATTTTTGTGCTAAATTATAACCTACCAGAATGAAAAAATTAATTCTTTTTATTGCCGCTGTGGCTTTGTTTTCGTCTTGTGAAAATCAAGTACAGTTCAGTGATCCGGGTTTTCAGGTATACCGTAATGACCTATTGCTGAAAGCAGTAAATACAGTTGCTTATAAATCTGCTGACGGCTCCATCCGTATCGAGGCCGAAGCACAAGATGAAGTAATTACGATGGGAATTTCCGGTTCCGATATTGGAAAATACTATATCGCTTCCACTAATCTAGACAATTGGGCCCAATACGAAACGACATTCGACGACAATTATGTGTTGTATTCTTCACGTGATTCATTTCAGCCGATAACTACAATAGCCAATGCTATATTGACAGGAGGAACAGGTTATTCTGCAGCCAATAGTGCGCCTACTACAAGTACAGGTTCCGGAAGCGGTATGCGCGTGAAAACACAGGTGGAAGATGGTGTTATTAAAAATATTTTGATTGCTGTTCCCGGAGCAGGCTATAAAACCGGTGATATAATTACTATCAGCGGTGGTGATAATAATGCTAAATTCAGAATTTTGAGTGAAATTGAAATCACGAATAACAGCAATAACACCTTGTCTGGCTACTTTAAGTTTAATGTAAAGAATATTTACAGTAATCCTTTTGGAACCGAATTAGCGAACTTCCAATACGGAGCGTTTTACAATATTCCGGTGATACCGGAACCCTAACATTCATAACTGAATATGTAAAAGCCTTCCCTGCGAAGGCTTTTTTTGTTGATAACTAATATTGTTTGTGCGCATTCAAAAATGTACTTTTGAATACGTAGACCAATGTCAATGCCCATCACATGTTTTTAATTTTTGATACCGAAACCACAGGATTGCCCAAAAGTTGGGCAGCCCCTATTACTGATACATCCAACTGGCCGCGTTGTGTTCAAATTGCCTGGCAATTACATGATGCCATGGGGAATCTTATTGAACATCAGGATTATCTAATTACTCCGGATGGTTTTAATATCCCGTTTGATGCCGAGCGTATACACGGAATATCAACTGAATTAGCGCAGCAGGAAGGAATTGAACTGACCGAAGTTTTAGCAAAGTTTAATGAAGCGCTTTCGAAAACCAAATTTATTGTTGGGCAAAATGTAGGTTTTGATGTTAATGTATTGGGCTGCGAATTTTACCGTGCCGGTATAAGCACTGCACTCTCAGCTTTGCCGGTTTTAGATACCTGTACCGAAACCACAGCCGAATTGCTTAAACTCCCGGGTGGTCGTGGAGGTCGGTTTAAGTTGCCTACGCTTACCGAGTTACATGAGTATCTTTTTGGTGAACCTTTTGCTGAAGCACATAATGCAACTGCCGACGTTGAAGCGACTACACGATGTTTTTTGGAACTCATCAAAAGGGAAATTTTCACCAAAGAAGAACTTGATGTTCCGGCTTCCTATTTTACCGAATTCAACACACACAATCCGAAAGCTTTTGCACTAATCGGGTTGCAACATATTAACCTGAAAGCCGCTTCGGAAGCAATCAGGAAGCGGTTACAAAAAGAGGAAACTAAACCGATTTCGCAGGTTGATATCGCTCAGAGTCAGCGCGAATTAGCTGAAGTGGATTTTGTTCACCTGCACAATCATACACAATTTTCTGTTCTACAGTCGACGATTTCGGTTAAGGATCTTGTAAACGCGGCAATTAAGCATAAAATGCCGGCTGTTGCCATGACAGATATTGGGAATATGATGGGGGCTTTTCATTTTGTGCGCGATGTGTTGGCTCATAACAAGGCAGCCAAAGCTAAAAATGATGCCGCAATCGAAGCGGGAGAGACCCCTACAGAAGTGCCGATTAAACCAATTGTGGGCTGTGAGTTTTATGTTTGTGAAAACCATAAAGACAGAACGCGTAAAGACAATGGCTATCAAATTGTTCTTTTAGCAAAAAGCAAAAAAGGGTATCATAATTTGGCGAAAATGGCTTCCATAGCCTACACATCCGGTTTTTACTATGTTCCTCGTATTGACCGTGAAATTATCAAACACTATAAAGAGGATATAATTGTACTTACCGGTAGTTTGTATGGTGAAGTGCCTTCTAAACTATTAAATGTTGGTGAAAATCAGGCAGAGGAGGCATTGCTATGGTGGAAAGAACAATTTGCAGATGATTTGTATATTGAATTAATGCGTCACAATCAGGAAGATGAAAACCGTGTTAATAGTGCTTTGATAGATTTAGCGCGAAAGCATAATGTTAAAACGGTAGCGACAAATAATGTGTTCTACATCAACAAAGAAGACGCCAATGCCCATGATATTTTGCTTTGTGTTCGAGATGGCGAAAAACAGTCAACACCTATCGGACGTGGACGCGGTTATCGATATGGTTTACCCAATCAGGAATATTACTTCAAATCGGGCGACGAAATGAAACAATTGTTTCAGGATTTTCCGGAAGCAGTCGCCACCATAAACGAGGTTGTATCAAAAATTGAAATTTATGAATTGGCACGTGAAGTTTTGTTGCCAAAATTTGATATTCCAACAACGTTTGAAGACCCACTCGACTTGGAAGATGGCGGAAAGCGGGGTGAAAATAAGTACTTGCGACACCTTACGTATATCGGAGCTGAAAAACGCTATCCGGAATTATCTGAAGCCATTCGCGAACGACTGGATTTTGAATTAACCACGATAGAACGTACCGGCTATCCGGGTTACTTTTTGATTGTTCAGGATTTTATTGCCGAAGCACGAAAAATGGGTGTTTCTGTTGGGCCGGGCAGGGGTTCTGCAGCAGGTAGTGCTGTTGCCTATTGCCTCGGTATTACCAACATAGACCCCATTGCATACGATTTGCTTTTTGAGCGTTTTTTAAATCCGGATAGGGTGTCTATGCCCGATATTGATATCGATTTTGATGATGAAGGGCGCAGTAAAGTGATGGATTATGTGATTGAAAAATACGGCTCTAATCAGGTAGCTCAAATTATTACTTATGGTACAATGGCCGCAAAATCATCGGTTCGTGATACGGCCCGAGTTTTGGATTTGCCCTTGTTTGAAGCCGATAAAATTGCTAAATTAATTCCAACAAACCTTAATTTAGCAAAGATCTTCACACTCGAAAAAGACAAACTCAAAGCGGCTTTACGTTCAGATGAATATGATAAGGTAAAAGAGCTTATTGAGCTGGCAAACAGTGAAGACTTAGGTGCCGAAACCATTAATCAGGCAAAATTGCTCGAAGGGAATTTGAGGAATACCGGTATTCATGCCTGTGGTGTTATTATTACCCCCAGCGATATTACAGATTATGTACCGGTAGCAACAGCTAAAGATTCTGAATTGTATGTTACCCAATTTGACAATTCAGTAGTGGAAAGTGCCGGATTGCTCAAGATGGACTTCTTGGGGCTTAAAACCCTGACACTGATTAAAGATACGTGTAAATTGGTAAAATACCGATTGGGAATTGATTTGGACCCAGACGCCTTTCCGATTGATGATACCAAGACCTACGAGCTTTTTCAACGGGGTGAAACTGTTGGGATTTTTCAATATGAATCGCCCGGAATGCAAAAGTACATGAAGGAACTTAAACCTACGGTTTTTGGCGATCTTATCGCGATGAATGCGCTGTATAGACCGGGACCCTTAGAGTATATTCCTTCCTTTATTCGACGTAAAAACGGGGAAGAACCTATTACGTACGACTTGGAAGCTTGTGAAGAGTATCTCAAAGAAACCTACGGGATTACGGTATACCAAGAGCAAGTTATGTTGCTTTCTCAAAAATTAGCCAGCTTTTCGAAAGGGGATGCCGATGTTTTGCGTAAGGCAATGGGTAAAAAGCAAAAAGATGTACTTGATAAAATGAAGTCAAAGTTCATTGATCAAGCAGTATCCAACGGTCACGATGCAGAGAAGTTAGATAAAATATGGAAAGACTGGGAGGCATTTGCAAGTTATGCCTTCAATAAATCTCACTCTACCTGCTATGCTTGGATTGCTTACCAAACCGCTTATTTAAAAGCACATTATCCGGCTGAATATATGGCAGCTGTGCTTTCCAATAATATGAATGATATCAAGCAGGTGTCATTTTTTATGGAAGAATGTAAGCGCATGGGATTGAAAGTGTTAGGTCCTGATGTAAATGAAAGTTTTTATAAGTTTACCGTAAACGAAAATTATGCTGTTCGTTTCGGAATGGGTGCTATTAAAGGAGTGGGTGCTCCTGCGGTAGAAACCATAGTTGAAAACAGAAAATCAGGAAATTATAAATCGATTTTTGATTTAGCCAAACGAATTGATTTGCGGGCGGCCAATAAAAAAGCGTTTGAGAGTCTTGCTCTCGCCGGCGGATTTGATTGCTTTGCTTCAACCCACCGTGCCCAGTATTTTCACATGGACGGGGATAACAGTACATTTTTGGAAAAAGCAATGCGTTACGGTTCGAAGTTTCAGGAAAATGAAAATTCAGCTCAAGTAAGTCTTTTTGGCGAAGCCAGTGAAATTCAAATTCCGGAGCCCGTGGTTCCTCCCTGCGACGAGTGGAGCACGATGGAAAAATTGGCACGCGAAAAAGAAGTAGTCGGAATTTATATTTCAGGTCACCCCTTGGATGATTACCGATTTGAAATGAAATACTTCTGCAATACCAAATTAGAATCCTTAAAAAATTTGGAACTTTTTGTAGGCAAAAATCTCGCATTTGGGGGCATTGTTACCAATGTACAACACCGAACTGCTAAAAACGGAAAAGGCTGGGCAACTTTTGTCTTAGAAGGGTATGATGAGAGTTTTGAGTTTAGAATTTTTGATGAAGAGTACCTTAAATTTAGGCATTTTTTAGTGCAAAATCAGTTTGTATTTTTTAGGGTGAATGTACGCGAAGGATGGGTAAATCGGGAAACCGGAAAAAAATCTGATCCGCGATTGCAATTCCTGGAAGCCAAAATGCTTGCAGATGTGTTGCCCACCTACGCCAAGAAATTGATTTTGCTTCTGGATATACGTGATTTGCAGCAACATATGATTCAGCAATTACATGAGGTTTTTCATTCCAACAAGGGCGATAATCAGGTTGTATTTGAAGTGATGGAATTGGAAGCGGTTACCAAAGAAACGCCTCCGGTTTTAAATCCGGTTACAACCCTAACAGAAAATGATACTTCGGAGGAACTAGAACCAATTGACACGCTCGATAGTTTGGATGAAATTGATACACCCGGACCGGTTGAGGAAATCCGAATTGTAAACCGATTGTCAATGCCTAGCCGTAAACTCAAAGTAAAAATATCGAACGAGTTGTTATATTCTCTTGAAAAACTGCAGGTTAATTTTAAGTTAAACTAAAAGTACTTCCAACCATTGGGCTTATTTTAGTATCTTAAATAATGTGAGTTCGATATAAGAATTTTGTCAGAGCGCTTTAGAGGAGTGAAATAAGAGCCATAAATAAGCAGTAATAACGGGCTGTTTTCAATGATTTAAGGCGAAGTAGATTGCTTCTCTATGCGTTACTTTTTAAAGCTATCCTAAAAAGCACTCGTCTATTTCGTTAAATTTCCTCAAGATAACCGGTTATCTCTCGAAAATTTGCCTTATAGCCAAGCACTTTTAAGAATTCTGACTGCATTATTATATCGAACTCACATTAAATAACGTGAGTTCTTGAATAGAAGTCACGTTAACTACTAAAAGATTCCTATGAAATATATTTGGTTCAGTTTTGTTGTACTTTTATTTTCCGTAAACACGAGTGCCCAACAGAAATCGGAATTTCCATCCGAAATTACACTCTATTTTGATTCGGATAAATCGGTTCTCAAGTCCGGACAGGATGCAATACTTACCAATTTTGTACAAGGAGCTCTTTCGCTCCAATCGGAATACACCATTCGAATTGCAGCACATACTGATAGTGATGGCGATGTGGCTTACAATGATAAGTTGGCCATGGCAAGAGCGCAAGAAGTTATCAAATTGCTAACACAACAGGGAGTCTCGTTGCTGAAAATGGTTTATGTGGCAAACGGTGAATCTGTTCCGGTGGCGAGCAATACAACAGATGACGGAAAAGCTAAAAACCGGCGTGTCACGATTACACTCACCAGACCTGAGGTAGCGAATGCAGATGAAAGCAAAAACGCTGAGAATACTACGTTTGCGTTTACTTTTCCGGCGGGAACAGAAAACCACATCGAAACGCCTACAGGAACGCAATTACACATCCCCGAAAATGCCTTTGTAGATGCCGCGGGAAATCCTGTTACAGGCAAAGTTTCCATAGATTACACGGAGTACCGCTCCATAGCCGATTTTATTTTTAGCGATATTCCGATGCATTTTAAACTACATGACGAAGAGGTACAGTTTAATTCTTCCGGAATGTTTAAAATTCGAGCCAAATCCAATAATGAAGAGGTTTTTATGGCACCGGGCAAAGAGATTACAATCGATTTTCCTCTTGAGCAAACCATCCCCAACACCAATTTTTACTTTTTCGATGAAACAAAAAAAGAATGGATTGAACTTGAAAAAAACATCAGCGATATGGTTGGGAATACTACAAATTTGGCAGAAAACAAACCCGAATCGTTATTGGATGTGGTTTACACGGCGATACCTAACAATCGTGATTCAATCAAATCTCCTTTAGGACAAACGGCCGTCAGTAAAGTGGTTTTTGATTGTAATCAATTGCAGTACAAAAAAAACCTTATGGATAAACTTATCCGTTCTAAGGATTCTATTTCTGTGCTTTTTCAGTTTACTCCCAAGAGTACCAAAGCGGCCAATGTAAAGAAAATAAAGGCCTTCAATCAACGCTTGAAAATTTTAAATAAACGTCTTGCTATACAAACCAAAACAGCAGATGATAATCTGTTGATTTGTTTTCCTAAAATCCAAGATAATACACTTTCGTTGAACATTGCCGGTACTAATTTTGTCACTAATCTCAATAAAATAAATTGGGAAATCCAATCAGGGACGGTACCCGAGTTATCTCCCGAAATGAAATTGGTAAACATCATTGTTGACCAAAATGACTATAAAATAATACTGGAAGACGATAAAATCAAAACCCTTTTGGTGAAAAGACCCAAAGGAACAACCCCGGAAATCAAACAAATGATTGTAAGTTGTGTCCAAAAAATAAGAAGCATAAATGCCTTAAGAAATCAGCAAAAATCGGGAATTACCAATACCACTAAAAGTATTAATTCCAATCAAAATCAAATCCGCAGATTAAACGCCATTCGTTATATAACCCAAGATTCATTGGATAAGGTAAATAGTTTTTCGAATTATATTTGGGAGTTTAATAAGGAATTTATGCCCGTGGCTGAAAAGAAAATGAATAAAGAGGAATGGTTTGTTTTTATGGATAACAACAGAGCTATCCTTGGTTCACGCTACGATAGTATTCTTAAATCGGAGGATTACATGAAATGTATTGAAGACAAAAAAAAGCAATACGAATTGTATCAAAAGCAACAAATTGTTGAAGAGCAAATACAAAAACGGATAGCCAGCATACGTATAGGAGGGATGGGAATATATAATTGTGATCAGATTTATCGTATGGTTCAACCCATCGTTGCAGACGTTGAATATGTTATAGAAAATGGCGAAAAAATGAAGCCCCGTGTCATTTTTGTGGTCGATAAAAATGTGAACGGAGTTTTACGTTATGATGGTTACAATGGCTATGGCCCCTCTCGTTTTGCGTTCGACCCCGACGCAGATACTAAAATTCTTGTATTTGATGAATTGGCTGCGCTATATCGCGTAAAGCCTGATAACCTGAAAAACATCAATAGGCAAACCAGAAAATTTATTTTCGAATTAGAGAAGATAGCCGATTTTCCGGATAAGGAGAAAGTGGTAAAATTATTTTAATGGCGCATCAGAGCCATCAATTCAGCTATAATTAAAAGTAATAAATGTTACTTATTTTAACTCAAATGTTTGTATATATTTGCAACTTGAAACGTGAAACATGTTCAAACTTTAAACAAGAAAATATATGGCTTTAGCAATTACAGATGCTACTTTTGAAGAAGTAGTATTACAATCCGATAAACCGGTAGTAGTAGATTTTTGGGCAGCTTGGTGTGGTCCCTGTAGAATGGTTGGTCCGGTTATTGACGAAATCGCAAACGAATACGAAGGAAAAGCAGTAGTAGGCAAAGTAGATGTAGACAATCATCAGGAATACGCTGCAAAATATGGTGTACGAAACATCCCGACTGTTCTTATTTTCCAAAACGGAGAAGTAGTAGGAAGACAGGTTGGAGTAGCACCTAAGAAAACCTATACAGAAGCTTTAGATGCTTTGTTATAAGCAAAAGTAGTATTATAAAGGCCGGTTTTTCCGGCCTTTTTTATTGGTATATATTTATTGGAATTCCAACGTAATGGTCGTACCGTTTCCGGGTTCTGAATCCACTCTAATGGTTGCATTTATCGATTTGGCTAAATCTCGAATTAAATGCAAACCCAATCCGGTTTTAATTCCAACCACTTCGTTTGCGTCGTAGAGCGCTCTAAAATCTTCTTCTGTTGCACCCGGGCCGTTATCGGTGATTGCCAAATAGGTATGATTGTTTTCTTGCCAAGCTCTCCAACGAATGGTTTTTCCCTCGACTGCGCTCGGGATAACAGCGTTTTGCAATGCTTTTATGGCATTTCCGGTTAAGTTGCGCATAATGGTTTTCAAGTAGTTTTCATCCGTTATCAAACTCAAGTTTTCCGGATTTAAAAACTCAAACTTTATAGTGTCGAAGGTTACAAAATGAGCTTTGATTTCTTCAAAAATTGGGGCAATATAGGTAGGTTTTTCTACAGGTTTGAAATTCTCCATTTGCCCTTTGCTCCACAATAGTAAATCTTCCATCGAATGCAACAAATTTTCGGCACCGGTATAGGTAAGGTTTTCCAAACGGTTACGCGTTTCGGTGTCCAAAAGTTCGGGATTGTTTTTTTGTAAGTTTAAAAAATTAACCAAACTCGAAACCGGACTGCGTAAATCATGGTTTAAAATGCTAAAAAAACGTGTTTTGGTTTTATTTGCCTGCTCCAATTCATCATTGAGTTGTTGTAATTTTTCATTCGTTTTTCTGCGGTTTTGATTCTGATTATACAACAATGCAGCCACAATGACCAAAAACAAAAAACCTAATAATAAGAATAATTTCTGGCGTTGGCTGTTTTTGATTTGGAGATTTTTTAATTGGTTTTCGGTTGATAAGGCATTAATTCGCTGTTGTTTGTTTCGGTTTTGAAACTGTGCTTCTGCATTGGCAATACTTTGTTTGGCCGACTCTCGGAGTAGATTTTCATTAACACGATTAAATTCTTTTTGATAGGTATATGCTTTTTTCCAATCACCCGTCGCCGCAAAGCATTCGGCTAAGTAGTTGGTAATGACCAAATACGACTCTTTATCAAATTCAAAAGCATAAGTGGACGCATTTGTTAATGTTGTTATGGCTTCTTCGTATTTTTTTTGAAGAAAAAGGAGTTTTCCTTTAGATAACTGGGCCTCCATGATTACGGCATCGTCATTCGATTTTTCGGCAAATGACTGGGCTTTTGATACATAAAAAGCGGCTTTTTCCGATTGTTTTTTGTCCAACCAATATTCAGCCATATAACGATTGGCAAGGCTTCTGCTAATGTAAAGCGAATCATTTGTTGAAACTAATGGGTCAATTTTTTTATAATAATGACTAAGACTGTCAATTTTGTTCAATCGGTAATAGCATTTGATGTAGTCGTTGTACAAATTAGCAGTGGCATTTGCTGATTTTACCAAATAAGGTTTCGCATAATTTTGATATTCCACCGCTTTGTTGTAAAGCTTCATTTTATAGTAAGCCTGACCAATTTGCGAATACGAAATACCAATATTTATCGTGTTCTTTTTGTCGTCTTTAGGAAATTTTTTTCGGTAATTGATGGCTTTCAATTTATATCCGATGAATTTTTCAAATTCCGAATTGTCCAAATAATACTCACCCAAAGTTCCGTTTAAAATACCCTGTGTATAGATATTTTTTGTGGTATCCAAAACCCGTTTTACGTAGGCAATTAAACTGTCGCGTTGTTTGAATTTTTTGGTCGAAAAATAAAGGTAATTCAACCGCATTAAGGCTAATGTTTCTTCTTTAAGATGTTTTCCTTTTTGAGCTAATGCTAACGATTTTTCGAATAGAGGTACCGCTTCAACATACCGGTTGTTATCGTATTCAAGGCCGTAGGCCTTAAAAAAATAAAACCGAGACGCATAATAGGTGTCCGAAGTCGACTGAATTCCTTTTTCTGCCGTTGCAATAAGTTTTTTGTAATCACCGCTGTTTTTTAGCGTATCACACTGTATGTCAAGACTTTTAACCAAAGAAGGGTTTTGGGCAAAAGTAAATAAAGATAAGAGGTAAATCAGAAAGCAAAGTCTTCTCATAAAATCCCGGTTAAGTTATCTTTATAACTTCGCCCCAAAGGAATAACCGATTTGTTATTGAGTTGTACATCGTTGGTTAATATTTTTTCAATATACTGACGCTGAACCGCATAACTGCGATGAATTCTGATGAAGGAGCGAAAATGTTCTTCTTTAAGAATATTCCCGATACTCGATAACACACAATGTCGTTTTTGGGGTGTAACCAATAAGGTGTAATCTTTGAGCGCTTCCATGTAGATAATTTCATGAAGCTTTATCTTTACTTTTTCATTGCCTTCTTTGATGTAAACCGAATCTCCTCCGATTGAAGATTCAAAAAGACTTGCTTTGGTTTTAACTTCCATAAATTCCAAAATGCGTTTTACGGTAGTGTCAAACCGCTCTTTTTTTAAAGGCTTAACGATAAAATCAAAAGCTTCCACTTCAAAACTTTCAACAGCATGTTCGGGATGGGAGGTAATGAACACACAAACAGGTATTTCCATTACGTGTTTGCGCAATTCAAATCCGCTTATTTTGGGCATATCAATATCCAAAAAAAGAACATCAGGTTTTTGGTTATAAATTTCCGAAAGCGCAGCAACCGGATCTAAGTAAGCACCAACAATTTCAAACTGTGGCACGTTTTTAACATGTGCCAGCGTGGACAACATATCCACTTCATTATCATCCGCTACTATGCATTTAAATTTTGTCATACCCAACAATCCTACCCAAAGATAAAAAATTATAACTAACGTGAGTTCGATATACGTTTTTTGTCTATTTAAAATGTCGTTTGTCTTTTTTAGCTTTTCTACCATGTTACATTTCAGCAATTTTGGTTCGCTTTAAATGCTAATACTACTGAAAATGAATAGAATACTGTTTTTATTATTGTTTGTTGTAGCTTCGGGCCAAGCACAGGTAGGAATAAATACAACTACACCCAATGCACAACTGGATGTTAAAGCAACTGATCCAACTGCGCCTACAAATAAAGACGGAATGCTGATTCCGCGAATCGACGATTTTCCTTTGGTAAGCCCAACAGCCGATCAACACGGAATGATGGTGTATTTGAATTTGCCCTCAGGGCTAAAAGATCCCGGATTTTATTATTGGCACAACGGATTTGCCGATTGGTTACCTATTAGCCCTAGTAGCTCGGATGCCGATTTTTATGAAGTTGGAACGTCTTCTCCTCCTCTTAATATCAATGCGAATATGTATCATATGGGTGATGTCGGAATTGGGGTGTCAAACCCTTTAGCGAAGCTTGATGTAGAATCCTCTTTGCAAAATTTTATTGTTAGAGCCAAAAACAATCTTCCTCAAAGCGGAAGTTACTCTGTGGTATATAAATCACAAATTGCTACAACTACTCAAACCAATGGGACAATTGTTGGGTTTGATAATTATGTAGTTCCGGGGCAAAATTATAAGGCAATGGGAATTTTTAATGATTTTGAAGGCTATACCACGGATTATGTTTACGGAATAAAAAATGATTTTACAACGGCCGGCTTGGGAATTCGCTACGGTGTAAGCAATCAATTTATGTATAATGACGGTGTTGCCTACGGATTTAATAATCAATTTACCTACAACTGCACCAGTTTAAATATTGGTCTTCGCAATGAGTTTACTACATCGACAGCAGAACGAAATGGTGTAAATAATCTTTTTGCCGGGACAGGAAACGGGGTTATTTATGGTTTAAAAAACACAATCGATGTTTCGGGAAATGGGAATTTGTATGGAACGTACAGCAACATCAGTAGCCTTGCAACAGGTACAGGTACAAAATACGGTAATTATATCAGTATTAATTCGGCTGGTGGCGGTGTTCATTATGGTGTGTATTCGGATGTGGTAAAAGCAAATTCGTATTCTGGCTATTTTTTAGGACGAGTAGCCATCGGAAGTACAACTGCTAACACTTATATTATGCCTGCTTCCAGAGGAACAAATGGGCAAATCATGCAAACTGACGGTTCAGGAAACGTAACTTGGCAAAATCCGAATACAGCTTTGAATAATTTTGCATGGACTACAACTGGAAATTCGGGAACAAATTCTTCAACCAATTTTATTGGAACAACAGACAATGTTGATTTAGTTTTTAAAAGAGCTAATTCAGCAGCTGGAAGAATATCACAATTTAATACTTCTTTTGGGGTCAATTCTCAAATTAATAACAACGGAAGTTCTAATACTTCCTTTGGGGCTGGTGCATTATATAACCCAACAGGGAATAGTAATACTGCAATTGGTGAAGGTTCGATGGATTGGATAAATACAGGTTCTAATAATACTGCAGTAGGTACTCGCACTTTGTTTAATATTAGGGCTGGATCTGAAAATGTAGCATTGGGCGACTTTTCGATGTTTTTTAATCAAAGTGGAAACAGAAATATTGCAATAGGAAGTTATGCTTTACAAGCAAATGTAAGTGGTGCTAGAAATATTGCAATAGGTTATAATGCGGGTTATAGCGAAACGGGTAGTGATAAGCTTTATATAGAAAACTCCAGCTCAACAACTCCCTTACTTTACGGCGAATTTGATACTGATATTGTACGAACCAACAGCCAACGGTTTTTTATCAATGATCCAACAGTGAATGGAATTCAAATGGTTTTTAAAAACAGCAACCGTTATCAGCATGGTGTTGATGCTAATTTGAATTTTGGAACCGCAGGCGGAAATTTTTTAATGGCAACAGCTGAAACAAATTCTGAAACAGCCGGTATTCGCGGTGATGGTGATAATATCTCGATTTGGTCACCGGGCGACGGCGGACGACAATTGCGGATTTTAGATGAAGATGCTTGGACAGACAGCAACGGAAATCCGTATGACAACGCTGCCGAAGTGGCCTACATTGCCAATAATGGTCAGTATTTTCAGGTTTCGGATAAAAACAAAAAAGAAAATATCAGAAAAATTACCGATGCTTCTGCTAAAATTAACCAAATTTCAGGTTATACCTACCAATTCAAAGTAAAGCCTTCTGAAGTCGAAAAAGGGGAGAAACCAACCGCGGCCAGTGGTGTTTTAGCCCAAGAAATTGAAACGGTGTTGCCCGAAGCAATCCAAAAAAATGAATACGGAGAATATTTTGTTGATTATGCAGCCATTACGCCTTTGTTAATTGAAGCTATAAAAGAACAAAACACTAAAATCCAATCGTTGGAAGAACGATTAAAAATGTTGGAAGAAAAGTTAAGTAAGTAGTTTTAAGCAGTTGGGGGCCTGATGAAAGTCGGGCCTTTTTTTTATAGCGTAAGCGTGATAGTTGTTCCTTTTCCCGGTTCAGAATCCACATGAATGGTGCAATTGATTGCTTTGGCCAAATCGCGAATTAAATGCATTCCCAATCCGGTTTTGATGCCAACCACTTCTTTCTCATCGTACAAGGCTTTGAATTTGTCCAAGGTTGTTCCTGGTCCGTTATCTGATATGGATAAAAAAGTTTTATCGTCTTCTTGATACGCTTTCCAACTGATTTGTCCCTCGACTGCGCTCGGGATGGTAGTATTTTGCAATGCTTTTATGGCATTTCCGGTTAAGTTGCGCACTATGGTTTTGAGGTAATTTTCGTCGGTTGTGACGGCTAAATTCATCGGATTTTCAAAGAAAAATAGAATGTTTTCCACACCCGAAAAATGTTTTTGAGTATCGTCAAAAAGTTGAGCAATTTGAAATGGTTGTGGATTAGGCTTAAAGTTTTCCATCTGACCTTTGCTCCAAAGCAACATGTCTTCCATGGATTGAAGCAAGTTCTCAGCCGAAACCATTGTTTTGTTTTGAATCGAATCCTTCATGGCTTTGTCTAACAACTCCGGACTTTCTTTTTGCAAATGTAAAAAGTGAATCAAGTTGTAAACCGGACTGCGCAAATCGTGATTTAATAGCGCAAAAAAGCGCGCTTTTATTTGATTGGCCTCGTCCAATTCGTGGTTTTTCGAATCCAATTCGGTATTCAATTGCAGCAACTTCTCGTTGGTCTTTTTTCGGTTTCTATTTTGATAAAACAACAAACTTCCGATGATTCCGAGCAAAGCCAATCCAACTACTAAAAACCATTTTTGTTTTTCTTTGGCTTCCAATTGAAGTTTATTGATTTTTAACTCGCGGTTACGCAATTCGATGGTGCGTTTGTCTTCCAAATTTTTGATGGTTTCTCGGTTGTCCGAATTGTACATCGAATCCTTGTATAACGCACTTAATTCAAGGTATTCGAGTGCTTTAGAATAGTTTCCTTTTAATTTTTGTGCTTCATAAATACTTTCGTAATCGTCGTATAATCCACGCAGACTGCGCAATTCACGATGTAAGGCCGCCGCTTTTTCCAGGTAAAAAATAGCACTGTCAACATATTTTTGGTTATCATTGTACTCTTTGGCTAATTCAATATACGAATCGCCAATTACACCGTAACTAAAAGAGGCATTGTGTTTTTTGGTTTTTATCAAAAAATCTGTTTTTAACGAAGCATGGCTGTATCGTATCGCTTTTTGATAGTCTTTCATTTCCAAAAAAACGAGAGCAATATCAGACAGCAATCGCGATTCTAAATTGGTGTCTTTTTTGGTTCTGATTAATGCCAAGCTTTTAGTCAGATAATCAAGTGATTTTTGGTAATTTCCATAATTGTAGTGCACTGTTCCAAGGCCTCTTAAAATCATGTCTTCTTTAAAATGATTTAAGCCTTTGCTAACCATTAGAGCTTTGTTATAGGTTTCAAGCGCTTCTTTATTTTTGCCAAAACCCGTGTACAAACTTCCTATAGACACCAAAACTTTAACAATGCCGGCGTTGTCTTTAACCGTTTCATATAACCGCAAAGATTCATGATAATTTGCCAGCGCCTTAGCATAATTACTTTCTTCTAAAAATAATTCACCAATTGAAAAATAAATAGAGGCCCTAATTTTTGGATTCTTTGATTTCGTCAAGGCGAGTTGGAAATTTGACAAAGCTTTGGCGTTGTTATAGTAATCCAAATGGTTTTCGCCAATTTGGAGTAAAGCCTTCGACTCACCGTCTTTCCAGTTTAATTTTTGGGCTAATTGAAGACTCTTGTTTAACAGTAAAAATGTTTTTGCAGAATCCTTAGAAGAATAACTTCGAGCAATTTTTTGGTAGAGATTGACTTTAGCGGAATCGTTTCTCATTTTTGATAATTGACTTTCCAAATTTTTGATCTCTTGCGAACAAAGCAAGTTGCAACAAATTAAAAGTCCAAGAATCAATCCCTTTTTCATAAATATATTTTTGCGTTTTCCTTGTAGTTTCTACCCACAGGAAGCGTAGCGCCATTAGTCAAAAGAATTTCTTGAGCGCCTATTTTTTGGACAAAAGGCTTTTGAATTGCATAACTTTTGTGGATTCTGATGAAGGATTGAAATGGGTCTTGTTTGAGTAACGAACCAATATTTGACCAAACACAATGTTTTTTTTGGGCAGTTACCAAAAGAGTGTAATCTTTTAAAGCTTCAAGGTATAAAATGTCAGAAAGTTTTAGCTTGGTTTTTTGTGTTCCTTCTTTGATTTCAATTGTGTCATCCCCAAAACTTAACTCAAACAATAGCGCTTTTTGTTTGATTTCTAAAAATAATTCAACCCGTTGCATAGCCTTTTCAAAACGATCGAATCGAAGGGGTTTTACAATAAAATCGATAGTTTCTAATTCAAAACTTTCTGCCGCATATTCGGCATGCCCAGTAATAAAAACGCAAGCAGGAACTTCGGAAGCTTTTTTTCTAAATTCGAAACCGTTTAGTCCGGGCAAGTCAATATCTAAAAAAAGAATGTCAATTTTTTCTTGATTTAAAACCACTAAAGCCTGTTCAGCTGAATTGAAAGCGCCAATGATGTTTAATTTTGGGAATCGCTTCGCAAACGACACAACCATAAGTCGGTCCACGTCTTCATCATCCACAATTATACAATTCCATTTTTCCATTTAAAAGCAACTTTAGTACTCAAATATAGGATTTTTTTGCTATGATGATGTCGTTGGTATAATAAAGCTGTTGTTGGTATAAATTTTAAAACACAACTGTGTACTATCCATAAATTTGAAGTTGGACTCAATCACAGAAGCAATAAGCACAATGAAATATATAGTTTTTCTTCTTTTTTTTCTTTGTTTTGCAATAACAAAAGCGCAAGTTGGCATCAATACAACTACGCCCAATGCGCTATTGGATGTTCGTTCGAGCAACCAAGCCACACCAAGCAATACCGATGGTGTATTAATTCCCAAAATCGATGTTTTTCCCGCTATCAATCCAACGGCTTCTCAACAAGGAATGATGGTGTATTTGACTACTGCAACTACATTTTCAGGCAACCCGAAAGCCATTGGTTTTTATTATTGGGATAATGTCAGTTCCGATTGGGTTTCGGTAGGGAATAATCAAACTTCGGGTTGGTCAATTACCGGAAATTCAGGGATTAATCCAGCTACTAATTTTATTGGAACACTAGATAATGCCGATGTTACCTTTAAGCGCAACAATACACAAGCTGGTTTGATTGGTTCTTCCAATACTTCTTTTGGTATTACTGCGCTCAATCCGCTTACGACTGGCAATACAAATTCAGCTTTTGGGATAGCCGCATTGTTTTCCAACACTACGGGAGTTGGAAATTCGGCTTTTGGCGGCGGATCTTTAGTTTTTAACACAACAGGAAACAACAATTCTGCTTTTGGTGCTGCCGCTATGAATTCCAACACATCGGGATTTAGCAATTCTGCTTTTGGAGCAGCAGCGTTGCGGTATAATACAACGGGAACAAATAATAATGCATTTGGGGTGCAGGCATTAACTTCCAATACGTCAGGTGGATTTAATTCTGCTTTTGGGGATATAAGTCTGCAGAACAACACCACGGGAGGAAATAATGCTGCTTTTGGTTTCGGAGCGCTTAATTCCAATACAACCGGGAGTAATAACACTGCGTTTGGAACATCGGCGCTATCCTCTTCAATAACTGTAAACGGATTGGCCGCTTTCGGATACAATGCATTAGCCGATAATACAACTGGAACACAAAATGCTGCTTTTGGTTTTACGGCACTACAAAATAATACAACAGGTAATTTAAACGCTGCTTTTGGTTCAAATTCTTTGCAAGACAATACAACAGGTGCTGATAATACTGCTATGGGAGCCATTGCTTTAACTAACAATACCACTGGATTTGGTAATTCGGCTGTAGGAAGAAGTGCTTTGGTCTTCAATACCACAGGATTTGGCAATAACGCTTTTGGTCGGTTGGCTTTAGCCTCAAATGTTTCAGGAAATAATAATGCTGCGTTTGGGTCCGGATCATTAGAAAACAACACAACAAGTTTTAATTCGGCCTTTGGAGTGTTATCCCTCAATGCAAACACAACAGGATTGTATAATGCTGCTTGTGGCTTTGCTTCATTATTTTCCAATACAACTGGAAATTATAATTCGGCAATTGGTGGTGAAGCGTTAATGTCTAATACTACAGGCGAAAATAACGTAGCTAACGGCTATCATTCGTTGTACTTGAATACGACGGGTATAGGGAATGTGTCTTGCGGTGCAAATAGTATGAATGCAAATACTACAGGTGGTTATAATGTGGCTCTTGGACATAATGCATTGTCATCTAACACGTCAGGTTTTCATAGTGTTGCCATAGGTGCTGGAGCTTTAAATAGTAATCCGAATGGAAATAATAATGTAGCAATAGGTTCTAATAGCGACGTAGCAAACGGAGTAAATTACAGCTCTGCTATCGGTCCTGATTCCTACGTAACTCAAAGTAATTCGATGGTTTTGGGGAGCATACCGGGAGTAAACTCTGGTTCAACCACTTATGTAGGAATTGGAACTACAGCTCCTCAAACCATATTAGATGTTACGGGTTACAATGTTAATCCGGGCGGAGCCACTGATGGAAATTTGTTGGTGCGAACACGTGATTTCCAAAATATAGACGTTGGTGGTTCAATTTCTTTAGGCGGAATGATTGATAATGGCGGAAATACAGCTAGAAATTTTGCTTCAATTGAAGGAAGGAAAGCCAATGCGGTGAATAACTCTCAATCAGGTTATCTACTATTTAAAACCAATAGCAATTTGACTTTGGTGGAGCGCATGCGAATTACGGCCACAGGCGATGTTGGCATTGGAACCGCAACCCCCGGCGGACAATTGGAACTTTCGTTGAACGAAGGAAGAAAACCCGGGACAACTACATGGACAATCGTTTCGGATGGGCGATTGAAAACAATTGAAGGTACATATACCAAAGGATTGAACGAAATTCTTCAGTTGAAACCGATTCGTTATCATTACAAAAATAATGGCAGTCGCAAATTTGAACAAGAAGTGTTGGATACCGAATTTTCAGGTTTTATTGCCCAAGAAGTACAACCGCTTTTTCCCGATGCGGTGCAAGAAGATGAAGATGGTTTTTTGAGTTTTAATATGCATGCTATTTTGGTTGCCACTATCAATGCCATCAAAGAATTAAATGCTAAAATTGAAGCGTTAGAAAGGAAACAAACCGAAGTGGAGCAATTAAAAAAACAAGTAGAACAACAGCAACAAATCAACGCAGACTTGCTGTCGCGACTCGCAGCTTTAGAAGCGCAATTAGCCAAGTAAAAGCGTAATTGTAATTCCTTTTCCCGGTTCAGAATACACATGAATGGAGCAATTAATTGCTTTGGCCAAATCGCGAATCAAATGCATTCCCAATCCGGTTTTGATGCCAACCACTTCTTTGTCGTCGTACAAGGCTTTGAATTGGTCTTCGGAAGCGCCTTTTCCGTTGTCAGTAATCGATAAAATGGTAGTTCCATTTTGCTGAAAAGCTTTCCAGATAATTATGGGGTTTTCGACATCAATCAGTGCTTTGATAGCGTTTCCAGTCAAATTTCGAACGATGGTTTTTAAATAATTTTCATCAGTTGTCAAAACTAAATTACCAGTATTTTCGAATACAAATTGAATGTCATTTACGCTTGAAAAATGTCTTTTGGTATCTTCAAAAAGGTGGTTTACTTCAATTTGTTGAGGCTGTGGTTTAAAATTTTCCATTTGACTTTTGCTCCATTGTAGAATGTCTTCCATCGAAGTCAACAAGTTCTCAGCCGATGATAATGTAGTTTGTTCAATACGACTTTTGGTTTCTTCGTCTAACAAATCGGGACTGTCTTTTTGCAAGTGTAAAAAATCAATCAAATTGGAAACCGGACTGCGCAAATCGTGATTTAAAATACTAAAAAAGCGAGTTTTGGTTTTATTAGCATTATCAAGTTCAATGTTAAGATTTTGTAAGAGGTGATTGGTTTTTTTTCGGTTTTGATTTTGGTAAAAAAGTAATATTCCAATGACTGCCAAAAGAGCCAACCCCCCTATCAAAAACCATTTTTGCCTTTCGTTTTGTTGTATAGTCATTTTTTTAAGCGCAATTTCGTTATCTTTTTCCAACAACTTTTGTTTACCCTCTAAAGCAGCAATTTTATTTTTATTTTCTTGAGAATATAATGAGTCGCTCAACGTTTGGTATTCATTTTGAATTAAATAGGCGTTTTTATAGTCTCCTTGGGCAAAATAAATTTTGGCTAATACTTTCCCTGATTCGATGTAAGTAGTAGTATTTCCCGATTTTTTTGATTTTTCAATTGCTTGTATAAGGTAATCTTTGGCTATATTCAAAAATGAGTTCTTTTGTGAAATTGGAGTATTTTTGGCTGTTGCTTTTTCGTGGTAAAGCAACCCAATTTGACTTAAATTGGTTATTGACATAATGTTATCAGGGCTCAAATCATTCCATATTTTTTGGGCCTTTTGTCTCATTTGAAGTGCTTCATCCCCCAGTTTTATATTGGCCCAATTAGTCAACGTCCATGCACTTCCTATTTTAAATTGAACTTGTTCTGATTGAATGTATGATTTTTTAAAATAATAATCGGCTTTATCGTCAATGTACATCATGCTATACGTTTCACCAATGGCTCCGTTTGCCATGCTCATTCTTTTAATGTCTTTCAAAAGGGTGGCGTATTGCAATGATTTTTGACTATATTCTAATGCCTTTTTGTAATCTTGCTGATCCAAATAAAGCATAGCTAAATTGCGGTAATTAAGTTCAAGTAATTCGTTATTATTAATTTTTTTTGCAATTCGAATCGATTGTAAACTGTAGTTCGCTTGTTGGGTAAAATCGGCTTTGTATTGGTAAATTTGAGATTGAACGAAATAACTTCGAGCTAAATTCTTCAAGGATTGATTTTGTTTAGATATGGTAATTGATTTCGAGACATACCTTTGAGCAGAATCTATTTCAGCCAATGCAATGTATGATTTGGCGATGAGAAGAGTAGCTTCTTCCGTTATTTTTTTTTGATTGGTAACTAGTAATTTTTTGCTTAGAGCAATGCTTTGTTCAAATTGAGAATGTTCAGATAATGATTGAGCTAATTGCAACTGAAGTTCAATCTTTTTTTTAGTATTTGTTTCTTTGGATATTTCTTGAGTCAAAGAATCATTGTTTTGAGCAACTGAAAAAATGCCAAACAAAAAAAACAACCCAATCATCTTTTTCATTTACAACGATGTTACATTAAACTTGAATGCATTTCCTACCGGCAATTTGATTTGATTGATAAGCATTACCTCATTACTTTTCACTGTTACAACGAATTGTTTTTGAACAGCATAACTACGGTGAATGCGAATGAAGGTTTTGAAATGTTCTTCTTTCAACAAATTACCAATGCCCGAAAAAACACAATATCTTTTTTGAGCTGTGACTAAAATGCAATAGTCTTTCAAGGCTTCAACGTACCATATGTCGTGCAATTTAACCTTCACTTTATCATAACCGTCTTTGATGTAGATAAAATCATCACCAAAACTGGCTTCATACAAATTGGCTTTGAGTTTGATTTCCATAAACTCTTCAATGCGAGAAACAGTTTGGGCAAAACGCTCTTCACGCAAGGGTTTTACAATAAAATCTAAAGTTTCCAATTCAAAACTTTCGGCTGCATGTTCCGGATGCGAAGTGATAAAAACGCAAACCGGAATGTTCATCAGTTTCTTCCGAAGTTCCAATCCGCTCAAGTTCGGCATATCAATGTCTAAAAAAAGCACATCTATGGATTCTTTTTCCGAAACCGAAAAGGCCGCAGTTGCCGATGAAAAATGACCTATAATAGTAAAAATGGGATACTTTCTGACTATCGAAACCACTTTGAGTCTAGCCACTTCGTCGTCATCCACTATAATGCAATTGTATTTTTTCATCTCATCCAAATATAAAAAAAAATACTGTATTCGTCTATTAATTGCCTCATTCGTCTATATTTTTCAAAGTGCCCTTTTTTCAGAATAATTTTACTCGAAATTTTTGCCATCATGAAAAAAACACTACTCACTTTATTTGTAACAATTTTATTTTCAATCATTTCGCCATCACAAACACTGTCGTTGGTCTCCGATGTTAATCCAGGTTTTACGGGTTCATTTCCGCGTTACATTATGGAATACAACGGAGTGATGTATTTTGTTGCCGGAAACGGAACGCATTCAAAATTATATTCTTCAGATGGGACAACGTCAGGAGCACAATTAGTTGGGCCAACGGTTGGGAATGGTGTAGTTTGGTATTTGACGCAGTACAACGGCCAATTGTATTTTACATACGACGATGGCATTCACGGACTCGAACTTTGGACGAGCGACGGAACCACAGCAGGAACCCATTTACTAAAAGATATTTGGACAGGTACAACCGGTGGCGGAATTCCGTACAGTAGTAACCCTACTTTTTTTACAGTATGTAATGGATTGTTGTTTTTTCAAGCATCAACGCCCACGAGAGCACAAGGTCTTTGGGTTACCGACGGGACAGAAGCAGGAACACAAATGTTGGGCAATCAATATTCTGATCCGTTTGCTTCGGTGTCGAATTTCATTGTTTTGAATAATAAGATTTATTTTGAAGGCAATGCAGGAAGCGGTTACGGAATGTGGAGTAGCGACGGAACGACGGCAGGAACACAATTGGTAAAATCTGGAGTTATAGGTTCGCCCAGTACAACTCATGCAATTTTAAACGGTAAATTTTATTTTCAAAGTTATGATAATACGCTGGGAGGCGAATTGTGGGTAAGCGACGGAACTTATGCTGGAACCGTCATGGTAAAAGACATCAATACAATTTCGTTCAGTTCAGACGCACAAAACTTTTTTAGTGATGGTCAGAAGGTGTATTTCGTCGCCAACGACGGAATAACGGGCAGGGAATTGTGGAGCACCGACGGAACTAATGCGGGAACACAATTGGTCAAAGACATCAATGTGGGAAGCGGTAATTCGGTTACCTATGCTGGAACTCCCAACGGAATGATCCAATTCAATAACGAAACGTATTCGTTTGGGTATAACGGAAGTGCAGTTGAATTTTTCAAGACAAACGGGATGCTTGCAGGAACCACTTTGATTCAATCGCTTCCCAATATTATTGGTGTTTCGTACAGTTATGTTTTTAACGGAAAAATCTATTTTGTGGGTTATGCTTCAGTTGGTGGTTCTGAATATTTATATGAAAGCGACGGAACTTCAGCAGGAACTTTTCAAATCACGCCAATAGTTGCTACGTATTCTACATCGCCCAACGGATTTAATTTTTTAGGATTTGCCGATGGATTGTATTTGCCCGCGTTTTTCGGTTCGCAAGGTGTTGAATTTTGCAAGTTGACACCTTCTTTAGGTAATGACGAATGGAATTCTGAAGTAATGGATTTCTATCCGAATCCAACTAACGGAATTAGTACTATTACTATAACAGATGAATTTATTAATGGACAACTTTCAGTAACTAATTTACAAGGACAAATCGTACTTCAATCGAAGTTGAATTCGGTAAATGAGCAAGTAGATTTCTCCGAATTGCATTCAGGAATCTATTTGTTAACCCTTCAAAAAAACGAAAAATCGTTCACTCAAAAAATCATCAAAAAATAAAATTGTGCCATGAAAAGAATCATTTCTTTTTTACTTTTACTAATAACACATTCATTGTGGGCTCAAGTAGGAATCAACACTACTTCGCCCGAAGCCCAATTGGATATTCGCTCGAGTAATCAGGCAACTCCAAGCAATACCGACGGACTTTTGATTCCGAAAGTAGACAATTTCCCGGTTACCAATCCAACTGCGGCACAACAAGGCATGTTGGTGTATTTAACTACCACTTCTGGCACAAACGAACCCGGATTTTACTATTGGGATGACATTTCAACGACTTGGATTCCGATTTCCAAAGACCAACGCGCTTGGAGTATCAACGGTAACTCGGGAACCAATCCGGCGACTCATTTTTTTGGAACAACTGATAATCAAGATGTTATTTTTAAACGTTTTAATAATCTTGCGGGACAAATATCATCCAACAACACATCGTTTGGGAATTTTTCTTTTACTAATAATACAACAGGAACTAACAATACAGCTATTGGTGCTGGGAGTTTATATGGTAATTCTGTAGGCATTGAAAATACAGGTTTAGGCACGAATGCTTTAACATTTAATTCTTCGGGAAATTACAACACATCTTCGGGTGCTTATTCATTAAATTTTAATACAACTGGAAGTGAAAATACTGCCACAGGAGCATATGCTTTACACGCTAATACCACAGCCAATTACAATGCTGCTTTTGGCACAAATTCTTTACGATTCAATACCACAGGGACAGAAAATACAGCTTTGGGTGCTTATGCGTTGTTAAATAATCTTATTGGAAATAATAACACTGCAGTGGGTACAAATGCATTGAGAAATAATACATCAAGTAATAATTCAGCATTTGGTAGAGGGGCACTTTTTAGTAATTTAACAGGTGTAAATAATTCAGCTTTTGGATATCAATCATTGTACAATAACACTTCAGGGTTAAGTAATATTGCAGTTGGAAATTTTTCATTATTTTCGAATACTGTAGGTTATGCTAATATTGGAATAGGTGTTAATTCGTTGACCAATAATATTGATGGATATGGTAATATAGCCATTGGTAATAGTTGTCTTTTAAGTAATACATCAGGTGGTCAAAATTTATCTATTGGAGTTGGGAGTTTGTTTTCAAATACTAGTGGTTCTAGAAATATTTGTTTAGGAAATTATTCTTTAGATGCTAATACAACAGGAAGTGATAATATCACCATTGGTTTTAATTCAATGAGTTTCAATACAACTGGTGAATTGAACGTAGCTATAGGACAATTTGCATTAGGTAATAATATTACTGGTGTAAGAAATGTGGCAATTGGGTACAGCGCACTTATTAGTAATACAAATAATTATAATACAGCTATTGGTTATTCTAGCCTTTGGAGTAATACTAGTGGTTGGGCAAATACTTCTGTCGGATATCAATCTCTCCACAGTAATTTAACTGGTGTTGGAAATGTAGCTGTTGGTTATCATGCAAGTTTGACTAATTCAGTTGGTGTAGACAATACAGCAATAGGAAACCAAGCATTATACAGTAGCACGTTAGCATCTAGTAATACAGCAATTGGTTCGTTTGCTTTATATCATAATGTCACTGGAGAAAATAATACAGCAATCGGTAAACAAGCTGGAGGAAGCGCAGGTTTCAATCCATCCAATTTTGGCTCTTTTGGTTATGTTTCAGGTTATGTTGGGATGAATAGCAATACCATAGAAATTGGAAACACGAGCATCAATTGGATTGGAGGACAAGTGGGGTTTTTTAATTACAGCGATGCACGAATCAAGAAAAATGTTCAGAATAATGTGCCCGGATTGGCTTTTATTACCCAACTTCGACCTGTGACGTATAATTTTGACCTGCATAAACAAAATGAAATTGTATATAAAGGTGTTGAAGTGGGTGAATGGGAAGGCAAATACGATTTAGAAAACCAATTGCAAACTGGTTTTATTGCTCAAGAAGTAGAAGCAACAGCTCGGCGCTTGGGTTACGAATTTAATGGTGTACAACCACCCAAACACGAGAAAGATTTGTACAGTGTTCAATATGCTTCATTTGTAGTTCCGCTCGTAAAAGCCGTCCAAGAACAACAAGAAATCATCGAGAGGCAAAACACTAAAATCCAGTCGTTGGAAGAACGACTAAAAGCGTTAGAAGAAAAGTTGAGTAAGTAGTTTAAAGCAGTTGGGGCCTGATGAAAGTCGGGCCTTTTTTATAACCTAAGTGTAATTGTAGTTCCTTTTCCGAGTTCAGAATCCACATGAATGGTGCAATTAATTGCTTTGGCCAAATCGCGAATTAAATGCATTCCCAATCCGGTTTTGATGCCAACCACTTCTTTGTCGTCGTACAAGGCTTTGAATTTTTCGTGTGTAGAGCCGGGGCCATTATCGGTTATTGCCAAATAGGTATGATTATCTTCTTGCCAAGCTCTCCAACGAATGATTTTTCCCTCGGCTGCGCTCGGGATGGCAGTATTTTGCATAGCTTTTATGGCATTCGAAGTAAGGTTACGCAGTATCGTTTTAAGGTAGTTTTCATCGGTGATTAAGGTCAAATTTGAGGGATTTTCAAAATGGAAGACTACCTGTTCTCCGCCAAAATAAAGGGCAATATCGTCAAATAACTTGCTTACCTCAAGGGGTTCTGGTTGCGGTTGAAAATGTTCCATCTGACCTTTACTCCACAGTAATAAATCTTCCATGGAAGAAAGCAGGTTTTCTGCTCCTGTGATGGTTTTTTGCTGCATCTTAATGCGGGTTTCTTCGTCCAAAAGTTCCGGATTCTCCTTTTGAAGATGCAAAAAATGAATCAAATTGCTGACCGGACTTCGTAAATCATGATTAAGAATACTGAAAAACCTTGTTTTGGTGCGGTTTGCCAACTCAAGTTCAGCATTGAGTTTGCGCAATTTTTCGTTGTGTTTTTGCCGCACCTTATTCTGATACAACAAGAGTAGTCCAATGATACCCAGTAAAATCAAACCGGCAATAAAATACCACTTTTGACGCTCTTTGTTTTCAATGGTAATACGGTTTAGTTCAATTTGCTTGTTTTTAAGTTCTAACTCGCCTGCGACCTCAAGTTCGGCTATTTTATTTTTATTGTCTTGCGAATAAATGGAATCTTTCAGGTTGTGGTAGGCCTCGTTACATTTAAGGTAGTTATCAAAATCACGTTTTGAATAATAAAGGGCATTCAAAGTGCCATAACAAAACATTTGCCATTGTAAATTATCCTCTTTTTCTGCTATTGCCAAACTTCTGTTTATATAAATAAAAGCAGAATCCATCAGCTTTTCCTTTGGTACATTAAATAGCGGGTTGTTTTTAAGATGATTGCCTTTTTCGTATAAATCGATAAAATTATAGGCAATATTGTATTGATTGGCTATCGACATTACATTGTTAGGAGCGGTTTTGTTCCAAAATTTTTGCGCGCGCAATTGCATGGTATGCGCTTTAAGCAAATCGTTATTGTACAAAAGCGACCAATTAGTCAGCGTCCATGCTTTTCCAAAATCCAGATTGGCTTTCTCAAAGTAGTCATATCCTTTTTGAAAATGAAAGTTGGCTTTGTCTGCTTTATTGTCGCTGCGGTAGATTTCGGCCAGCACACCTTCGGTAAATCCAAGTTCAACACTATTGTTTGTTTTTTTGGCAATTTCAGCCGCTTTGAAAACATACGAATAAGCTTTTTTGAAGTTCTTTTGATCCAAAAAAACAAAAGCCAAATTTTTGTTATTTAGTATTTTTACATAGTCATACCCAATACTGTCGGCAATTTTAGTTGAGGAAAAAAAATAAGCGCTGGCTTTTACATAATCGGTTTTATTTTGAGCAATTCTTCCTAAAACAGATTGCATGAGGGCTTGTTCTTTAAAAAGGTGGTTGGCATAAAATAATTTTTCGCTTGCAATAGCCGCTTTTTGCGCATTTTCCAATTTGTATTTTTCAAGAAAATAGATGGCTAAACACCCTTTTTTATAGGCGGATATGACCTTAGAGTTGGTTGCTGATTCCAGTTTCTCAATTTCCCGACTTAGTTTTAAACAACCTTCCAAGTCGGAATACCTTTTAGATAGCGACTGATAAAAAAGCAGACTGGCCTTGTGTTCAGCTTCTTTTTTCGAAAGCGAGGCGGTTTGCGAAAAGCCATAACCGTGCAAAATAAAAAACGCGAAACAAAAAAAGGCTTTCATTTTGCAATTTGATTGAGGTTTTCTTTATAACTTCTGCCAACCGGAATGGCAATTCCGTGAGACAATCTGACCTCAGAAGAAGATTTGGCTATCACCTGTTTTTTATTCACGGCAAAACTTTTGTGTATGCGTAAAAAAGAATCAAAGTGGTTTTCTTTTAGTAAATTCCCGATTGAAGATAAAACACAGTGTTTTTTTTGCGCTGTAACAACTAAGGTGTAATCTTTAAGTGCTTCCAGATATAATATGTCCTGCAATTTAACTTTGGTTTGCTCGTGACCTTCTTTAATAAAAAGGGTGTCATCGCCCAAAGCGCTTTCATACAATCCCGCTTTTTGACGAATCTCTAAAAAATGTTCTGCGCGCATTACCGCTTGTTTGAACCGCTCGACTTTTAACGGTTTAACCACAAAATCGAGTGCTTCTAATTCAAAACTCTCCAAGGCATATTCCGGATGCGAAGTAATAAAAATACAAACCGGGATTGAACGAAAGTTTTTTCGGAGTTCAATTCCTGATAATTCCGGCATGTCAATATCGGCAAACAAGATGTCAATCGTATTTTGATTTAAAAACGGAATAACATCGGCGCCGTCCTCAAATACCGCTTTAACGTTTAATGAGGGATGGTTTTTGGCAAATGAATACACCATCAACCTGTCGATTTCATCATCATCTACAATAATACAGGAGTAATTGGCCATTTTCAAAAAGCATTTTTCCAAATATATAAAAAAAACATGTCGCTCATCTATTTAAAAAGACGTTTGTCTATTAGGTGTTTTTTGGTGCTTCTTTTTGGGTGAAATTTGACCTAACAAATCTATAAATCAACTGTTTATAAATAAATTAATCTAAATTAACCATGAAAACAAATTTTTTTAAAAAAGTTCTAATGATGTCGCTTGTAGTAACGGCTTTGGTATCGTGTGATAAAGACGATGATCCGGTTGTATATCCTGTAGAGAACTTTATGAGTGCTTACTTAACTAATTCCGAATTAGGACAAGCTACCAGTAATTTTGTCAATTCAGGAAGTTACGAGTTTGGCAGCGAGTTTATTCCGTTAGTAAAAGGCAAAATCACAGGACTACGCGCCAAATTACCGGATGCAAATGCAACTTTACGTGTAACGATTTGGGATAAAGATGCCGGAACTGTAATTCGAACTGAAACCATGAATGTAACTGCAGCCGGAACAGAAGCTTTTTTGGATATAGCCGATTTGGAATTGACCAAAGACAAAGCTTATGCTATCACGATGAATTCTAATGACTGGTACAAACACAACAAAACAGCAGGTACTGCTGCAACTTATCCTGTTACCGCCGGAAACATTAAAATTACAAGTTACAAATGGGTTTCAGGTACAGGGCAAACCTATCCGACCAATAGTGAAGTTACCTATTATGCCGGCGATTTGTCATTTGATTTCCAACAAATTGAATAATCAGACGTTCTTAATTTTCATTTAGTAAGTTGGCAGACCCGGAGCGATTCGGGTCTTCTTTTTTGTGTTTATTTAATTTGAGTTCACTATAACGCAGTCAGAACAGTGAGAAAAACCACTTTAGAAAGGTAATCTGCTTTCGTCTTTCTTAATTGAAATAGTAATTTTAATTATACTCATAATTCACCCCTTTAAAGTGTTCTTAAAAATTTTTATCTCGAACTCACGTTTTGAAGATAAACTGTATATTTGAAACATGAAGATTGAATCGCAAAAAGAACTCATATCCGGTTTTAAGCACCTCGAACTTTTGGCCAATCAGGTTGTTGAAGGCTTTATTTCGGGGATGCATAAGAGTCCGTTTCACGGATTCTCGGCTGAATTTGCCGAGCACAAAGTGTATAATTCCGGCGAAAGTACCAAGCATATCGATTGGAAGTTGTTTGCCAAAACCGATCGGTTGTATACCAAACGTTTTGAAGAAGAGACCAATTTACGGTGTCATTTGATTGTAGACAATTCTTCGTCCATGCATTATCCGGAATTAGCGGCCGGTAAGCCGTTTTATGAAAGCAAAATCGGATTTACGGTTTTAGCTTCGGCGGTATTGATGAACTTGTTAAAAAAGCAACGCGATGCTGTTGGGATGAGCGTTTTTTCAGATTCCTACGAATATTACGCTCCCGAAAAAGGCTCAGATCGTCATCATCGCATGTTATTAAATGTGCTTGAAGGCTTGCTTGAAAACCCGAAAGTATCAAAAAAAACAGATACCGTTACGTTTTTGCACCAAATAGCAGAAAAGGTACATCGGCGTTCCATGATTATCATTTTTACAGATATGTTTCAGAATGATTCTGCAGAAACCGCGAAACTTTTCAATGCCCTGCAACATTTAAAACACGATAAACATAAAGTAGTCCTTTTCCATGTTATTGACGAAAAAACTGAATTTAATTTTGATTTCGACAGTGGTCCACGAAAGTTTGTCGATATGGAAACAGGAGAAGAAATTAATTTATTTGCAGACAGTGTTAAATCGGAATACGAAAAGAAGGTTGCAGCCTACTTCAAAGCCCTTTCAATGACCTGTGCTCAAAACAAAATAAAGTATGTTCCGGTGAATGTTGGTGCAGATTTTGAAAAAATACTAACCACTTATTTGGTTGAAAAACAAATGTTTGGATGATTTTTTTCATGGCAATTAGCAAAAAATAAAAAAAACGCTTGCAGATATAAAAATCTGATGTATATTTGCAACCGCAATTGAAAGATCGCTAAACACATATGTAAGTATGTATAGTAAGGCGTTCGAGCAAAGGTTTGGTAGTTCAGTTGGTTAGAATACATGCCTGTCACGCATGGGGTCGCGGGTTCGAGTCCCGTCCAGACCGCTAAAATTGGGAAAATTTAAAAAAGCGTTCCGTAAAGGAGCGCTTTTTTGCCCAAAAAAGCATTCAAATGTGTCCTTCTAAGGGCCATTCAAAATAGTTGTGTTGTTTTCCTCGAGTAACATCGAGGACGGTTTAGTAGTTAGACCAAATGAAAAGCTTTTCCGATGTATATCGGAATGGCTTTTTTGTTTTACATACTTTGTGTAAAAATCTACTGCAACCCATACTGAAAATAAATCTACAATTTTAGCAGATGTTTTTTGTCTATTCTTTTTGTAAAGCTTACTTTTGCACCCAATTTTTGTAACCCCAGAAACAAAACCTCAAACATGACGATAGCAAATGCGTTTCGTGACTTTAAGGAAATCACTAAGGCCGGTTTGGCTATAAGTGTGTTGTTTTCCTCAATAGCGGGATATATGTTGGGGGTTGACAAGGATTATCCATTTTCATGGTCTGTTTTAGCCATGTTAACGGTAGGGGGTTATTGTATGGTAGGAGCATCCAATGCTTTCAATCAGGTTATTGAAAAAGATTTAGATGCTTTGATGAACCGAACCAAAAACCGTCCCGTTCCTTCCGGCAGGATGTCGGTCAATACCGCTTTAATTATCGCTTCTTTGCTTACTTTAGTCGGGTTAATCTTGTTGTACTTGATCAATCCGAAAACAGCGATGTTTGGAGCCATTTCCATTTTTTTGTATACATCGGTTTACACACCTCTCAAAACAAAAACGCCGCTTTCGGTATTTGTAGGAGCTTTTCCGGGAGCTATTCCGTTTATGTTGGGTTGGGTAGCCGCTACCGGAAATTTTGGTATTGAAGCCGGAACTCTTTTTCTGGTTCAGTTTTTTTGGCAATTTCCTCATTTTTGGGCAATCGGATGGATGCTTTATGAGGACTATGAGCGCGCCGGGTTTTTTATGTTACCAACTGGAAAACGCGACAAATCAACTGCATTACAAACCCTTTTATATACCCTATGGTTGATTGGTGCTTCGTTACTTCCTGCCTTGGGGCGAACCGGACAATTATTTATTTCTCCTATTGCCGCAATTGTTGTATTTTTGCTCGGTCTTTGGATGTTGTATTTCGCCACCAAACTCTATCAGGAGCGAACTACAAAAGCAGCCAGATCACTTATGTTAGCCAGTGTGTCGTATATTTCACTACTGCAATTGGTATATATTATTGATAAATTTTTACGATAATGGACTCAGTAAAATTGAATCCGCTAAGCGAAGCGCAATTACAGAAAAACAGATCAGCAAAGTTGTTGCTTATTTTTGCCATGGTAAGTATGACGATGATGTTTGCCGGTATAACAAGTGCTTTTTTTGTAAGTAAATCCAGAAATGACTGGATGAAAGGTTTTGAGATTCCAACACCTTTCTTCATGAGTACGGCAGCTATAGTATTGTGTAGCTTAATGTGGTTTTTAGCAAAACACTATATCAAAAAAGACGATAATAAAACGGTAATGTTGTTTTTGATGGCTACCTTGGTTTTTGGGATTGCTTTTGTTGTGTTTCAGTTTAGAGGATTTGATGCGCTAATCGACAAAAATTATTATTTTACAGGACCCCAAAGTAACATTACTTCAACTTTTTTATATTTGGTGGTCGTTGCCCATTTGGCGCACGTTGCCGGAGGGTTTATTTCGCTCTTAGTTATAATTTATAATCATTATAAACAAAAGTACAATTCCACTCAATACACTGGGATTGAGCTGGGTGCAATGTATTGGCACTTTCTTGATTTTCTGTGGTTGTACTTGTTTTTATTTTTATATTTCTTTAAATAAGAAAAAAATGTAAATTTGGGAACTTTTTAACGAATTAATTCATATGGGATCGACAGTTACTACTGCTTCTATTGAAGGAAAGACTTGGGACGGCGGCAATGAGCCGATGGGAGCAAGCTACGGCAAAATGATGATGTGGTTTTTCATCGTATCGGATGCTTTAACCTTTTCAGGCTTCTTAGCTGCTTATGGTTTTTCCAGATTTAAATTTATCGAAACGTGGCCGTTGGCCGATGAGGTGTTTACGCACTTCCCATTTATGCATGGTGTTCCGGCGCCTATGTATTATGTAGCTTTAATGACTTTTATTCTGATTTTCTCATCAGTAACCATGGTGTTAGCTGTTGATGCAGGGCATCAGATGAAAAAAGACAAAGTTGCTTTTTATTTATTCCTTACCATTATCGGAGGTTTAATATTCGTCGGTTCTCAGGCATGGGAATGGAAAAATTTTATTAGTGGCGAGTTTGGTGCTGTAGAAACCAAAGGCGGAAGTATTCTGCAATTTGTTGATAAAGACGGTAAGCGCCTTAAATTAGAGGATTTTGCCGTGAAAGTGCCAACTGAACGAGTTGAAGATACCAAGAGTAACTCTGTTTGGTTTGATGATGCATCCGATTTGACTAATTTTTCTGTAGCAGATGTGCAGGCTGGTTTTGCCGCTAATAAAGATATATTAGTTCGTACAGAAGTTATTTATCATGATGAAATGAAAGGCAAACCCGGATTGGCAGCAGGGCTAAATAAACCTAAACACAAAGTGGTTTTAGACCGCGCCGAGTCTGAAAAAATGTTGGCCAATGGTGCTATGGTAGTGGAAGGAGCTAATTTAAAACGCAATGAATACGGAAGTAAATTATTTGCTGATTTCTTCTTCTTTATTACAGGTTTCCATGGATTTCACGTGTTTTCAGGAGTGATTATCAACTTAATCATCTTTATTAATGTTTTATTGGGTACATACGAAAAAAGAAAATCATACGAAATGGTTGAAAAAGTTGGACTTTATTGGCACTTTGTAGACCTTGTATGGGTATTCGTATTTACATTTTTCTATCTTGTTTAATCCTCTTTACGAAAATAATTAGAATATGGCACATGCTCACGAATCGAATGTAGGCAGAATATGGAAAGTATTTTTCTTTCTATCTGCAGTTACCATTGTAGAAGTTGCTCTCGGGATTTTAAAACCGGCAGCTTTATACATGACTAATTTTATTGGCATGAATCTCCTTAACTGGATTTTCATCATTCTAACCTTAGTTAAAGCATATGGTATTGTTTGGACTTTCATGCACATGGAGGGTGAAACTAAAGCGTTACGCCGAGCTGTAGTTTGGACAGTCGTTTTCCTTGTAATTTATCTTACTTTTATACTCCTCACCGAGGGGCACTATGTGTTTGGTGTTTATAAAACTTCCACAATAAAATGGAATTTTTAACCTAAATATTAATTCATAAAAAGCTCCGCGTGTCGGAGCTTTTTTTTATTTTTGTAGTCTTCAATTTAGGATGATTCATGAAAAAGAATTTGGTTCTTTTTATACTTTTTATCTTGCCTCTTGTGGCATATCTTTTCTTTGCGACCGGTGTAGATAATTTTATTAAACTTCCGGTAATTACTCCAAAAATTGCCGAGTGTAAGAACATTAAAACAGCAAAAGGAAAGCCGGTTAAATTTAGCGGAAAAATCACAATACTCGTATTTCCCGGTCCAAACGCAGATGCCAGAAAAGGGAATTTTTTTAATCTGGAAGAAAAAATATTTAAAAAATACAGAGCGTTCAAAGATTTTCAGGTTGTGATAATCCAGCCCTACGGATCTGAACCGCAAACTGCGGTGGTAGAGTCAAAATTGGCTGCTATTACTGAAGATCTTTCCAATTGGTATTTTGCTTTTGGTTCACCAAACGAAATTCAATCGATCTATAACTCGATGAAATTACTCAAACCCGAAAATCCCGTGACGGGAACAACTATAGTTTATATTGTTGACAGAGAGCGAAATCTTCGTGGTCGTAAAGGTCAGATTGACAAAGAGGATAACGAATACCGTGAAGGCTACAATACGTCAAAAGTATCCGAATTGCATAACGAAATGAACGATGACGTTCGGATATTGTTGGCTGAGTATCGTCTGGCTCTCAAAAAAAATAGTGCTGATCGTAAAAAATACGGATTGTAAAATGAAAAATAAATCATACATCGGAGTTGCCTTTATTGTTTTGTTATTTGGTATTTGGGCTGTGCCAAAAATTGTGGATCGTATAAAAGGCAAAGAAAACCTAGAAGTAATCGGACCGGTTCCTGCATTTTCCCTTACCAATCAGGAGGGCAAATCGATATCCGATAAGGATTATCTCGGGAAAGTATATGTGCTGGAGTTTTTCTTTACAACATGCCCAACTATATGCCCTAAAATGAACCAAAGTATGCTTACCATAGAGAAAGAGTTTTTTGGAAATCCAAATTTTGGTATCGCCTCAATAACCATCAATCCCGAAAATGACACTCCTCAAGTATTAAAAGAGCATGCAAAGAAACTAGGGGTTACTTCTAAAAACTGGCATTTTCTCACCGGAAATCATGAAAAAATAATGGATTTGTCTAATAAGGGGTTTAATCTATATGCTGGCGAAAATAAGAATGTAAATGGAGGATTTGAACATTCCGGTTTGTTCGCGTTAATCGATAAAGA
This sequence comes from Flavobacterium sp., assembly GCA_041917555.1. GTDB lineage: Bacteria > Bacteroidota > Bacteroidia > Flavobacteriales > Flavobacteriaceae > Flavobacterium. Next base: position 86,370 of record JAYRXL010000012.1, read on the forward strand.
AGGTAAAATTCGCTGCCGCAAAGATGAATATGGAAATCCAATCCTTTATTATGACGGATTAGACAAAAAAGGAGTAGCCGCTATAAAAGAAGATATTGCAATTTTATTGGAAGAATAACTATGGAAACAAAATCGCCTGAATCACGTTATAAAGTTCTTATTATAGTTGTTTCAATTGTTATCCCTTTGGTGGTGGCATTGCTTTTTAGCTTTAAGCTTAAAGATTTTGGATTCGACGTTAAACCGTTGCATTTTTTACCACCGGTTTATGCGACGATAAACGGAATTACTGCCGTGCTTCTTGTGGCGGCTGTTATGGCTATAAAAAACGGAAATCGAAAAAGACATGAGCAGTTGATGAAATTCGCTATAGCCTGTTCTTTGGCTTTTTTGGTGATGTATGTGGCGTATCATTTAACTTCAGAAACAGTTCGTTATGGTGATAGTAATCATGATGGCCTGCTTACCGAAGCCGAGAAAAGCGCTGCCGGAGCCATGCGAGGCGTTTACTTTTTTATTTTAGCCTCCCATATTTTGCTCTCCATAGCTATAATTCCTCTGGTATTGTTTACCTATGTACGCGCCCTGGCGGAACGTTTTGACCGCCATAAAAAATTGGGTAAAATTACTTTTCCGATTTGGTTGTATGTGGCCATTACCGGAGTTTTAGTCTATATTCTGATTTCGCCTTACTATGCCTCATAACGGAAATAGAAATAACAGCATGAAATGCAGTCGCGATAAGGGTTTATTAAGTAAGAAAATAATCTTTATTCTGATTTTTGCAGGCTATTCGTTTACGTCACATGCGCAGTGTGCCATGTGCCGCGCTTCGTTAGAAAGTCATGGCGATGCCTCCAAAAGCGAAGCACTCAACGATGGAATTGTTTATTTAATGGCGATTCCTTACGTAATGGTCGCAGTAATAGGTTATGTTATTTACAGGATGTATCGTAAAAAGAGAGCACAGTAAGTGCGTTATTCCATCCCGTCAATTTTCACATTTAATTTACCGGAAGCTTTAATAAAAGCTATAATCGCTTGGTTATTGAGTTCTACTTTTTCAAAATCAAAATCATCCAACACTCCATTTACATACACGCCTTTCATGGGGGCATAATTGTTGAGGTAAGGTTGCATGTTTTTCTTGGCTTCTTCCAAATTTTCTTTGATGGAATACCTGCAGTTTTCCTGAATTTTTTTCAAAATCATCCCTTGGAGCAGCCAATTAGCCGTTTTAGTTAGTAACCCTTTCGTGTTGAGCACATAATCCATGTTGTCGAAATAAATTTCTTTGGTAAGAGGGTTATAGTTAGGAATACCACTCAAATAAATGGTGCCGTCTAAACTCCCGGTCATTTCCAAAGCAATAATAATTTTTCCGTCTTTTGCCCAAAGCGTAACGTTGTTAATGGTAATCTTTCTGCTGCCACTGGCAAACTCCTTGCCTTGAAAATTTTTGGTAATAATACGTGAGGCACTTTCATAGGTAGACACCGCAGCTATAGTTGCTGTGGTTTTGTTAGGCATTTTTGAAACGGGTTTAAATGTAATATTATCGCGATTAAATCCATTTTTTGGAATTTGACCAACTAAGGTCTGCATACTGCATTTTAATCCCAAATCCATATAAACGGTATTGTTTTTTAAAATAGCATCGGTGTTGTAGACTTCCATCGGTATCATTTTAAACCAAGTTTCATACGTATCACTTGTTTGAAAAGGAGTGCTTATATTTTGTAAAACATCCAAAACATAGGGTTTAAAATCGCAGGTTTTATCAATAGCTTCGTCAATTTTTTTTGAAATCTTTGATTTAAAAATTGAAAGTGTTGGCGTTAGAATATAGGTGATAGGTACTTTTTTTCCGGCGACTAAAATAGTAGGACTTTCAGACCATTCAAAATCTTCAATACTGGATTGGGTGCTCATTTTAAAGTTCGATAATGAAACGGCACTTAATAGATTTATAGTTCCCCCGGCCTCTATTTCTCGCGTATCATTTAATCCCATGAATTCAGTACCATATTTAAATTTGGCCCAAATTTTAAGTGGTAAAACGGATTCAATTTTTCCGTTTTTTTCAATGAGTTTAATCGAACCGGTTTTCCAAATTTTCATTTCGGTCTTATCATCACTCATATCATTATCTTCATAAATCAGTCCGTTGAGCGATTTGTTTAGTTGGTGCTCCACTTCCTTTAAAGTAACCTCCATAGGCATAGTAACAAACGATGTTGTGGTATTATACACAACAGGTGTGTTGAGAGATGGCTCAGGTTTTAAAGCTTCAATACGTTTTGCTGTTGAGCATCCGAATAAAAATCCTAACATAGCGAATCCAGTTACTACTAATTTATATTTTTTCATCTGTTTAACGAAGTCCATTGATTTTTGGGTGTGAATGTAACAAAATTTTCAACTTCACGTCTGATAAGTAAATGTTAATTTGCCAAAGGGAAGAAGAATTCCCTTAAATTTGCAAAAGATTGCCTATAATATAATCTGTACATCTCAAATGAAAAACTACTGTAAGGTTGTAATCCTTTTTCTTTTCAGTGTCACCACATTGGCGCAATCCAAGAAATGGACACTTGAAGAGTGTGTGGATTATGCTTTAAAAAATAACATTTCCATTCGCCAGTCAGAGTTAGATCTAAAGGCTACCGATATTGATAAAAAGGCTGCTTTAGGAGCTTTTTTACCAACGCTCAACGCAAATGCGTCTCATTCATGGAATATTGGTCTTAACCAAAATATTACAACCGGTTTGTTGGAAAACCAAACGACACAATTTACGTCGGCTGGAATTAATTCGAATGTCGATATTTACAACGGATTGCAAAACCTAAATCGTTGGAGAAGGGTGTCACTTTCTAAGGTTGCAGCTCAGTACCAATTGGATAAAATGAAAGATGATATTTCGCTTAATGTTGCCAATGCGTACCTGCAAATTTTATTCAATAAAGAAAGCGTTAAAGTCCAACAAGAACAATTAGCAAACAGTCAGAAGCAAGAAATAAGAACCAATGAATTAGTCTCTGCCGGCATGATTCCAAGAGGCGATTTGTTGGATGCAAAAGCTACCGTTGCTGCTGACAAACAACGATTAATTGCTGCGGAAAATGCTTTGTTTCTGTCTAAATTAAGTCTGGCGCAGTTGCTGCAGTTGGATGATTATAAGGAGTTTGATATTGTAGGTGAAGCTGTCGAGGTTAAAGAAAGTGCTGTGATGATGGAAGAGCCCGAAACGATTATTGCCAAAGCCAAAAAAGATCGAGTGGAACTCAAAATAGCCGAAGCAAATCAGAGTTTGGCCGAAAAAGATATCCAAATTGCTAAAGGCGCTTTACAGCCCTCATTAAGTGGGTTTTATAATTTCAGCACTCGTGCAAGTTATTCTGACAGGATTACCGGTTTTGAATTGAACACAGCTAATCCAAGCAGTATAATCGGGCAAGTAGAAGGAACAGGTCAGAATGTGTTGCAGCCCAACTTTTCTCCAGTATTGGGCAAACCCGAATCTCTTTTCAATCAATTTAGTGATAACAAAGGGCATAATTTCGGATTGCAATTGCTGATTCCCGTTTTTAATGGTTTCTCAGTGCGTAATTCGATAGAGAGAGCCAAAATTGCTTTAGACCGAACCAAAATTGCCAAGCAACAAGCTGAGTTGGATTTGGAGCGAAATGTGTACAATGCTATTTCTGATGCAAAAGGAGCCTACAACAGTTACCTCTCGGCTCAAGCTGCTTTGGAAGCGCGAACAGAAGCGTATACGTATGCAAAAGAGCGTTTCTCGGCGGGGATGATGAATGCCTTCGATTTAAACCAATCGCAAACCCTGTATCAAAATGCGCAATCGGAATTATTGCGAGCCAAATACGATTTTATATTTAAACTAAAATTAGTTGAATTTTACTTCGGAATTCCTATCCGAACCAAAAGTGAATAATCATGTCAAGAAAAACAATTATTATCATTGTAAGTGTATTAGCGTTTTTATTGCTGTTAATCGTCCTGTCCAAAAAAGGGGTTATCGGTAATCGTGACGAAGCTACCGAAGTAGAAACGGCTGTTGCCAATGAAATAACCATAGTTGAAACAGTTTCTGCAACAGGAAAAATACAACCCGAGATAGAAGTGAAAATTTCTTCAGAAGTGTCAGGTGAGATTATCGATTTACCCGTAAAAGAAGGGCAGGTAGTTCAAAAAGGGCAACTTTTGGTGCGTATCAATCCTGATTTGTATACTTCAGGTTATAATCGAACCGTTTCCAACCTTTCTGGCACTAAGGCTTCATTGAGCCAAGCAGATGCCAGTTTTAGAGAGGCCAAAGCCAGTTATGATCGCAGTAAAACACTTTATGACAAAGGTATAATTTCTCGTGCGGATTGGGACAAAGCAGTTGCTACTTATGAAGTTGCCGTGGCCAATAAACAATCGGCTTACCACCAAGTGCAAAGCGCCAACGCTACTGTGAAAGAAGCAAAAGACAATTTAGGCCGAACCACTATTTATGCGCCTGCCAACGGAACAATTTCTATGTTAAATGTTGAATTAGGTGAACGTGTTTTGGGAACACAACAAATGACCGGAACGGAAATCTTACGCGTAGCGAACCTCGACAATATGGAGGTTGAAGTAGATGTTAATGAAAATGACATTGTTAAAATTAAAATTGGCGACTCCGCCAAAGTAGCGGTAGATGCCTATTTAAAGAAAGAATTTAAAGGTATTGTTACCAGTATATCCAACTCCGCCAGCGCTACAACTTCTGCTGATCAGGTAACCAATTTTAAAGTAAAAGTCAGAATTTTGAAAGAATCCTATATGGATTTAGTAGAAGGCAAACCGGCGTCCTATTCACCTTTCCGTCCGGGAATGACAGCCACAGTGGATATTATTACTAAACGTAAAGAAAAAGTCATTGGTATCCCGATTAGTGCGGTTGTGATGAAAACTGATACTGCCGCCGCAGATAAATATGATGTGAAAGAGGATGAACCTGAAAAGGTTAAAGCCCAAAACGATAAAAAATTTGAGTGTGTTTTTGTAAAGTCGGGCAACAAAGCCAAAATCAGAATTGTTAAAACCGGCATTCAGGATGATTCCAATATTGAGATTGTTTCCGGTTTGAAAAAAGGTGACGAAGTCATAACAGGACCGTTTAACACAGTATCGAAAGATTTAAATTCAGGCGATAAAGTGAAAACTTCTTCGGGAGATAAAGATAAGGATAAAGACAAGAGCAAATCGAGTTAGTATGTATATCCTAAATCTTGAAACGTCTACGCGAAATTGTTCCGTTTCAATTGCAAAGAAAGGAAACCTTATTGCAAGTAAGGAAGTGGCTGAGGCCGGATTTACCCATGCAGAAAAACTACATGTTTTTATTGAATCCCTTTTGCTCGAGAACAACATAACTTTTTCCGAACTTTCAGCAGTGGCTGTTAGCAAAGGACCTGGCTCTTACACCGGTTTACGAATAGGAGTTTCCGCAGCCAAAGGTCTTTGTTATGCTTTGGATATTCCCTTAATTGCAATTCCTACATTAGCGATTTTGGCATCCCAAATAGTTATTGAAAATGGAGTTGTAATTCCAATGATAGACGCGCGTAGGATGGAAGTATATTCGGCTGTTTTTGATTCAAGCGGGACACAAATCAGAGATGTTAAAGCCGAAATCCTTACCGAATCGATTTTTGATGCTTTCGAAGGAACTGTCCATATCGTGGGAGATAGTTCGGATAAAGCCAAAACGGTACTCACCAATCCAAGATTTATTTTTCATGAACAGGTGGTTTTTCCCTCGGCACAAACCATGGCAGCGATGTCTTATCTCCAATTTACGGAGCAAAAGTTTGAAGATTTAGCCTATTTTGAACCCTTTTACCTCAAAGATTTCCTGATTACAACGAAGTAACCGGAGTTCGATAAATAAATTTTATCATACTCACGTAAGTAATCAATTTCCGTCTTTAGATGAAGGCTGAAAATCAATTCCTTTTTCTTTAAAAGCGAGAATACAGTCATCCAAGATTTCGGTAAATACATTCCCATAATCCTCGTTTTTACACCAAGGGCGAATAGCCAGTTGAACGGCATTATCGGTTAATCCTTTAACAGAAACCGACGGAGCAGGTTCCTTCAGAATTTTTTGGTTGTTGTTCATGATAAGGAGTGCTGTTTCTTTAGCCAGTTTTAAATCCGAATTATACGAAATTAAAAAGGTATGATCCACTCTACGCATTCCTTGAATGGAATAGTTTGTAATGGTTCCGTTGGAAAGAATTCCGTTAGGAATAAAAATGGTTTGGTTGTTTGGAGCTATTAATTTGGTAACAAAAATTTCAATTTCTTGCACCGTTCCGGTAACACCTTGGGCTTCGATGGTGTCACCCACACGAAAAGGCTTAAAAAGGATTATCAACACGCCACCTGCAAAATTAGAGAGCGAGCCTTGAAGTGCCATTCCTACAGCCAAACCGGCAGCACCTAATATGGCTACAAACGAAGTGGTTTCAATACCGAGTTTGGATATAAAGGTAACAAAAAGCAATACCCTAAGCCCCCAAAGTACAATATCAGCAACAAAATTGGATAGCGTAGGATCCAATTCTCTTTTGGTCATTATTTTACGAATAAGTCTATTGATAAAACGTATGGCATATAACCCGACAAATAAGAGTAAAAATGCTGAAATGGCTTTAGGCGTAAACGCGACTATATCCTCCGCAAATTTTTTTACTAAATCACCACTTAGGTTTAAAGGAATAATTATTTTCATAAGGCAAAATTAAGCGAGCTGATTTCGATATCAAAATAGTAGAAACAAAAAACGCTCACATTCGTGAGCGTTAGATTTTTTTGAAAAAAATTAATCTGCTTTTTCGTCAGCTGTTTGAGCAGGATCTTCACCGTCAGTCAAGTCGTTAACTTTATCTTTTACGGTGTCAATGGCATTTCCGGCCATTTCCTGCGCTTTGTCGGCAAATTCTTCTACTTTTTCTTTTACGGTGTCAACCGCATTTTCAATAGCTTCACCGGCTTGAGGAACATATTCACTTACTTTTTCTTTTGCAGATTCAGCAAAGTCCTCAACTTTGTCCATTAAAGGCGCAGCGGCTTCTTTTGCTTTGTCAATAGCATCTCCGGCTAATTCTTCGGCTTTATCAGCAATGTTTTCCACACTTGCACCGGCTTTACCGAATAAATTTTTAAAAAAACTTCCAATTCCCATTTGATTATGTTTTAAGATTCAGATTGCAATGATACGAATTTATTCGATTTCAAAAGTAAGTTTGAGGTTAACTCTAAACTCAGTTACTTTTCCGTCGTTTACTGTTGCACTTTGTTCCTGAACATATACAGAGCGAATGTGTTTAAGAGATTTTGCGGCTTGTTCTACCGCTTTTTTTGTTGCATCTTCCCAACTGATATCCGAGTTGGAGAGCACTTCGATAACTTTAAGTACTGCCATAATAGTTGATTTTAAATTGATTTTATAAAGGTAAAAAATAATTGCAAAAATGACAAATAAAAACAAGTTTGAAAGTAGAATAAAAATGACAATTTTTATTTCTTTTTTTATGTGAATTAGGTAATTAGTAGTATTTTGGCGCCCAAAATTAAGTACTGATTAAATGAAGCATTTTAAACAGATTTCAGCGTTACTCTTCGTGTTGGTTTCAGGATCATTTTCTGCCCAAAATTTACTGGTTAACGGTAACTTTGAAACAGGTGGAGTAGGCGTTGGGTTCAACGAAAATAACGGGTTTTACAATCTTATTACTCCTCCTTTTACAGGAAACACTTCACCCGGGGATTATGCCATAACAAGCAATCCTTTCCCAATGAACACAGCCAATTTTATAGTTTCCGGAGATCATTCTACCGGTACAGGAAACATGATGATTGTGGATGGAACCACTACCGGTGGCGGTCAGCGCTTCTGGGAAGCAGGTAACAGCGGAGGAGGTGTTTGCGGATTAACAGCCGGGACAACCTATACATTTAGTTATTGGATTCGGTCGGTTTCCAATACCGTTACAGGGACTTCAACGCAAGCCGAAATTGTAGTGCAGTTTAACAATGCTTCGGGCGTTACTTTGGTATCCGGCTCTGCTTTTGCCCCACTACCTGCGGCAGGGTGGCAGCAGGTGGTTTATTCGTTTACTGCGACAAATTCATGTGTTAATATAGCTCTTTATGATAATAATACAAATGCCGTCGGAAACGATTTTGCCATTGATGATCTGGCTGTAATTCCCCCACCACAACCTTTGGGTGTTAGTTATTCAGTTATAAATCCGACGTGCCCGGGCACTGCAAATGGGTCAATTTCAGTATATGGTATTAACGGGGTTCAACCGTATGTGTCCTACTCAATTACAGGCCCTACATCTCAAACCAATACAACCGGAGTGTTTACGGGTTTAGCGCCGGGAACCTATACTGTATCGGTTACCGATAGTAAAGTGCCTGCTGCTATAGCAACTCAAACAGGTGTGTTAATCACAGCGCCATCTAATTTAACAGTGAGCAGTCCGGTGACAATCTGTGCCGGAAGTGCCACCACACTTTCTGTAAGCGGAGGAACTACCTATAATTGGACTGCAAGCCCTTTAGATGCGACATTAACCACGCCAACAGCATCATCCGTAACGGTGAGTCCAACGCAAACAACTACCTACACGGTAACGTCAACAGCTACTACTACATCGAATTTGGTTTTTAACGGTAATTTTTCGCAAGGTAATTTAGGGTTTTCGAGTGATTATCAATATTTAGCAACTAATCCAACCGGAAGTCAAACTACATATGGTGTAATTTCCAATGCCAATACTTGGTATAGTGGTTTTTCAGCATGTACAGATCATACCAGCGGTACAGGCAATATGCTTGTTTTTGACGGTTCAAACCTCAATGCAGGGAATAATCGTTTATGGTGTCAAAACATCCCTGTTAATCCGGGTCAGAACTACTCATTTACCTATTGGGTACAAACGGTTGCAACTCCTAACCCGGCTACTATTGATGTTGTTATTAACGGTGTTTCACTGGGAATATCAGCAGCACCGGCATCTACATGTGGTTGGACATCGGTTACGTATGTATGGAATTCGGGTGTTAGTACTATGGCTCAAATATGTCTGTATGATAGAAATATTCAAGTTTCAGGAAATGATTTTGCCTTGGATGATATCAGCTTTACTACTTCAACAACCTGTAACCTTTCAAATAGTGTAACAGTTACGGTCCAAAACGGAACAGCCCCTGTTATTGCGTGCGGTGCTTCTTCTGCATCGTCAGTAGCCTTTACATGGAATGCTGTTGCGGGTGCAACCGGTTACACAATCAGTTATACTGTAAATGGAGGTACTCCGGTGAATGTTGGCAGTATAGCAACAACTACCTATAATGTTACCGGAATTGCAAATAACAGCACGGTAGTAATAACTGTGTTGCCAACGGGATCTGGTTGTTTTTCTTCAGCACAGTTTACCTGTACCAATGGCTCTGCCTGTCCACCGCCTACGGTATCAACTATTTCCTATTGTCAAAATGAGACTCCTGTGGCTTTGACAGCAACGGCTTCTCCGGGAGGAACCCTAAATTGGTATGGAACTAATGCAACAGGAGGAACAGCATCGGCAACGCCTCCAACCCCTTCTACAGCATCTGTTGGAACTGTGACCTACTATGTAAGTCAAACAATTGGAGCTTGCGAAAGTACCCGATCTGCAATTGTAGTTACTGTAAATGCACCTGGCTTACCGCTCAATCTTTTTTGTGATGGTACTTTGTCGACTCCAACATCTATCTACTTTGATTTTAGCAATGTAGGACAAACCAATTTTACATATACCTATTCTATAGCAGGTGGTGCACCTGTAACCGGAACTTGGATAGCACCTTCACACTATATTGTGAGTGGCTTAACCCCCGGCCAGTCAGTAACATTTACTATAGCAGCGAATGGTGTCAATTGTGTAAGTCCGCAAACGGTGACATGTAATACGCCTTGTTCGGGAACAACAACTCCAACATTCAATCCTATCAGTGCTTTTTGTTCAGGAACGACAGCACCCATATTGCCAACAACTTCTACGAATGGTATCACAGGGACTTGGTCGCCTTCTGTAATTAGTAATACCACAAGTGGTTCTTATACTTTTACACCCAATTCTACGTTATTCCCATGTGCTGTAGCTACCACAATTAATATGACGGTTAACCCGCAAATCACGCCAACTTTTACTCAGGTGGCACCTGTCTGCTCAGGTGTTTCAACATCTCCTCTGCCAACGGTATCAAACAATGGTATAACAGGTACATGGTCTCCTGCGTTTAACAATACTGTTTCGGGAACCTACACTTTCTTTCCTGCTGCAGGGCAGTGTGCCTCTACGGCCACTATGACTGTAACTGTAAATCCTAATGTCACTCCAACCTTTACACAAGTAGCACCAATTTGTTCCGGCAATACGCTCAGTGCATTACCAACGGTGTCTAACAATGGGATTACCGGCACTTGGGCACCTGCCTTAAACAATACAGCAACTACTACCTATACTTTTACTCCGGATGCAGGTCAATGTGCTCTTTCCACGAACATGACGATTACTGTAAATCCAAATATAATTCCGGTATTTAACCAAATAGCTCCGGTGTGCTCAGGAAGTTTAATCGCACCTTTTCCAACTACATCCAATAATGGTATTACCGGTACTTGGTCGCCGGCACCAAATACTACGACAACGACAACATATACTTTCACCCCTTCAACAGGTCAGTGTGCTACAACGACAACAATGACAGTGACAGTTAATCAGCCTGTAACGCCAACCTTTGTGCAAGTAGCTCCTATTTGTTCAGGAGGCGTTTTGAGTCCGCTTCCAACGGTTTCTTCTAATGGAATTACCGGTAGCTGGTCGCCGGCACCTAATAATACAGCCACCACGACATACACATTTACACCGAATGCCGGTCAATGTGCAGCAACAACAACGATGCAAATCATAGTGTATCCTGCATCTGCTCCTACTGTTACTATTCAACAAAGTTGTAGTTCAAATACGGTTACCGTTACGAGTCCGGTAGGGAATTACCACTATTCATTAGATGGTGGGGCCTTTCAAACCAATCCGGTGTTTACCAATCTCAGTAATGGCTCTCATACTTTGATAGCCCAGCAAATTTCGGCAGGTTGTACAACAGCGCCTTACAATTTTAACATAATCAATACCGTTAATGATGTTGTCGTTAATAACCCGTTACCTCTTGAATACTGTGACACCAATAATGATGGTGTTGGATTATTTGATCTTAGTCAGGTAATCCCTTTTGTTACCGGTGGAACTACCTATACGATTACATATCATGAGACCTTGACGGATGCTCAGGTAGATGCAACTCAAATACCAAACCCTACGAACTATCAGAATATCAATAATTTGTTTAACCAAACCATTTATATTCGGGTGGAATCACTAACTTCAGGTTGTTTTGCTGTTGTACCTTTGCAACTTATTGTTTATGATTCTCCCATCGCCACCGATCCTACGCCTTTGCATGTATGTGATGACGATTCGGATGGTATCGCCATTTTTGATTTAACGGTTAAGATAGGTGAGATTTTAGGTTCGATACCGAGTGCTGGTCACAGTGTTACGTTTTACACGAGTTTACCGGCAGCACAATCGGGTGTAGGAGCAATTAGTCCTGCGACGGCTTTTGCCTCGACCACGCAAACGATTTGGGTTCGAGTAGAGACCACAGCTACGGGTTGTTTTGATATTGTTGCCTTGGATTTGATAGTTGACCCACTACCGTTAGTAAATCAACCGGCAGCACCGGCTTATACGTTGTGTGAGACAGGTGGCTTGGTAGGGTATGAGTTTTTTAATTTATTGAGTCAGAGTGATACGATTCTCAACGGTCAGTTGGGTATGAGTGTTACGTATTATCCGAGTTTGGCCTTGGCGCAATCGGGTACTGGTGCTATTTCGGCCTCTCAATTAGGAGCGTATCAAAACATTGCGCAATATGTTCAAACCTTGGGTATTCGGGTTACTAATGTACAAACGGGCTGTTATGTAATCTCGACTTTGGATATTCGAGTAGAGGCGCTTCCGGTTCCGATACCTTTAACGAGTCCGCTTACGGTTTGTGATACGGATCAGAACGGATTGAGTTGTTTTGATTTGAGTCAGTTAAATGATGATATTTTGGGTGCTAACCCAACGGGCAATACGGTTCATTATTACCTAACCCAAACCGATGCCCAGTTGGGTACCGGG
>JAYRXL010000013.1:0-149762 GCA_041917555.1 Flavobacterium sp.
TAATTTGAAGCGAGTGGTATTGAATGCGGGCTATACCTTTGGGGATGAGGATCGGATATTGTTAGAGCCATCGGTATTGTTTCAGTATATCAGTCAGACCAAGGAGTCGATGGTGGATTTGAATTTAAAGGCCTACAAGACATTGGATTTTGGAAGGATATGGGGAGGGTTTTCGTACAGAAGGAGTTTAGACGGAGCGGAGTACATAGAAGGCAATGCAGTAGGTTCACAGAAGTTGCAGTATTTTTCACCGATATTGGGTATAAACTACAATCAGTTTATGTTGGCGTATACGTATTCGCATTTGGGCGGAACGGTGAACTTTGATTCGGGAGGATTCCACAACATCACCTTGGGAATCAACTTGTTCTGCGAACCGGAGAAATACCACTGTAACTGTCCGGCGGTGAATTAATACACGCGCTATGATCATAAAGTCTGTTCGTGGTAAATCACCACTAATTCCGGAGGATTGTTATATCGCAGAAAATGCCACAGTTGTGGGCGAAGTCACTTTTGGTTCCGAGTGTAGTGTTTGGTTCAATGCGGTTGTACGTGGTGACGTACATTCCATAACCATCGGGAATAAAGTAAATATTCAGGATGGCGCTGTAATTCACTGCACCTATTTAAAACATCCCACTACTATTGGAAATAATGTGTCGATTGGACACAATGCAATCGTACACGGTTGTACCGTTCATGACAATATATTAATTGGCATGGGCGCTATTGTGATGGATGGTTGTGTTGTGGAAAGCAATTCGATAGTCGCAGCAGGTTCGGTTGTTACACAAAATACTATAGTGGAGTCTGGAACCATTTATGCCGGCGTACCTGCCAAAAAAGTAAAAGAAATTAATGCTTCGGATTTTGCCGGAGAAATTGAGCGTATTTCCAATAACTACGTGATGTATTCCGGTTGGTTTAAAAACGAACCTACATAGTAGCCTAACGTTTATTAAATAGCCCTGACTGCGGCGGTAGCCCACAGCTCCTGAAAGGGGCGAGGACTAAAGCCAAAGGCAGGAACATGGATGGCAAAAATGCCCAAGCACCTGCTTGTGGCAGCACCTGCCACAAGCAGGATCGCTCCTTATAAATGCAATAGTTTTTTGCCGTGAACCAACACTTGTGGATTGATAAGTATGATGCTGAAAACCCCCATCACAACCAAAAACTTTAGCGTGTTGTGTAGCGTAAGGTATTGTTTTTTCTCCTCGGCTTTCCAAAGGGATGACAAAAAGAAAACCAAAATTATCATGCTCACATAAAAGTACAAATCCATGTACCCGACGTTGTACACTTCGATTAAAAAGTACATGGGAATAAGGGTAGCAATGGTGAGTCCGGTGATAATTTTTTTAGCCGTTATTTCTCCGTATTTTACCGGTATGGTTTGGTAATCATTGGCAATATCGCCCGATATATTTTCGAGGTCTTTTATAATTTCCCGAATCAATAAGAGTAACATTAAAAAGGTGGCATGCGCCAAAATTTGCGGGTACAGGTTTTTGTAATACAAAACGATGGCAAAAAAAGGCAAAACCGCCAAAACCGCCGCAGTGAGGTTTCCGATTATGGGGAATTTTTTGAGTTTGTGGGAATACAACCAAATCAGGAATATATAGGCAGAGAAAAAAATCACGGCACGGAACGATACAAAAAATGCGATTACCGCCACCAAAAAATTCAGGCCAAAATAAACCTGTAATTTCGTTTTTTGACTCACCAAACGGTCTATTTTGGATTTGTTAGGACGGTTGATCAAATCCTTTTTGCTGTCGTAAAAATTATTGATGATATAACCCGATGCGATGCTCAAGGCAGAAGCCACCACGATGATAAACAAGTTGAAGTCTAAAAGAACCGTGAGCGCTCTTTTTTCGGGTGCCAAAATAAAAATAGCCGAAAGGTATTGCGCCAATACAATCACCGGAATGTTATAACCGCGTACAACGGAAAACATACTGATAATTTTCATTACAGTAAGCTTCGTTTGACGGCTGGACATCGGAGAGGAATTAGAATTGGTAAACGACTTCGAGTTTATAGTCTTTTAACGCTTTTTGCGCTTTTTCAAGGTCTTGCGTAAAGCCAAGTATATAACCGCCTCCGCCCGAACCGCAAAGTTTTAAGTAATAATCATCGGTGTCAATCCCTTTTTGCCAAACGCCGTGAAAAGCTTCCGGAATCATGGGTTTAAAGTTGTTCAGCACCACTTTGGATAGCTTTTTGGTATTTGAAAAAAGCGATTTAACATCACCACCCAAAAAGTTATCGACGCAAGCGTCGGTGTATTTGACAAACTGATTTTTAACCATGTTGCGAAACCCTTGGTCTTTCAGGTTTTCCATAAAAATGGTCACCATAGGAGCAGTTTCGCCCACGATACCCGAATCCAACAAAAAAACCGCACCTTTGCCGGTTGCGCTTTGCGACGGAATGCCGGTGGCCTCAATATTGTCTTTGGAATTGATTAAAATCGGGATACTCAAATAACTGTTTAACGGATCCAATCCGGAACTTTTGCCGTGGAAAAACGATTCCATTTGCGAAAAAATGGTTTTCAATTGCAACAGTTTTTCGCGGGTTAAGTTTTCCAAAACGGTAATTTTGTTTTGCGCATACTTATCGTAAATAGCCGCCACCAAAGCGCCGCTACTTCCCACGCCATAACCCTGAGGAATGCTCGAATCAAAATACATTCCTTGCGCCACATCACTTTCCAAAGCGGCCATGTTGAACGCAACCAAATCGGGTTGTGAATCTTGCAACTCACGCAAATACGTTACAAAACGCGCCAAACTCGCATTTGATTTTTGGGCTTCTTCCGACGGATTTTCGTCAATTTTTAGCGCACCGTTATAAAAGTTATACGGAATGGATAAGCCTTTGGAATCTTTAATGATTCCGTATTCACCAAAAAGTAAAATCTTCGAATAAAACAAAGGTCCTTTCATGTGCTTTTTTTAGTTTAGTTGATGTGCTCCGTTTCCGATTCGATCACAAATATACTGACCATTTTGACAATAGCCAACTAATTCGTCTTGAATAAATTGCAAAACGGTTTCGCTAACGTTTTCGGGATACAAAACATGTACATTCGCGCCGGCATCTAACGTAAAACATACCGGAATTTTGGTCGCCTGCCGAAATTGCCAAATTCGGTTCAAAATGGCAAGCGTATTGGGTTTCATGAGTATAAAATAGGGTAAAGACGTCATCATCATGGCGTGCAAGGTAAGCGCTTCACTTTCGGTAATGCGAATAAATTGCTCCAAATCGCCGGTTTCCAACACCGTTTTTAAGGCGCCTAAATTTTCATGAGCCTGTAAAAATCGCCTTTCGGCAAAAGGATGTTGGTGCATTAAATCGTGGCCCACCGAACTGGAAACCTGTTTTTCGCCTTTATCGACTAATAAAATAGTATCGTGGTAGTTTGCAAAAACGGCATGTAAATTTCCGGGAAATTGTACCCCAAATAAATCCGAACTCTCTGCAATAGCCTCGTGTTTCCCCCAAACCACTACATTTCCGGCAACACTTCTACAGGCGCTCCCCGAACCCAAGCGGGCCAAAAAAGAAGCTTTACGCTCAAAGAAGTCGGTTGTCATGTCCGGTTGTAATTGGCGTTCCAAGCTCATTACCAAAACGGACAAAGCAGCCATACCCGAAGCCGATGACGCTATTCCCGAACTGTGCGGAAATGTATTTTTACTGTCAATGTTCAAATGGTATTTTGTGAGGTAAGGGCAATACGGTGCGATGCGTTTTAAAAACGTTTCAATTTTGGGTTTAAAATCCGGTTTGGGAGTGCCTTCAAATAAAAAATCAAACGAAAAATCACCGTCGTTTTCTTTGGTCGAAAAATCCAGCGAAGTCACCGTTTTACAGGCATCGAGCGTAAAACTTAACGAAGGGTTGGCCGGAATTTGGTTGTCCTTTTTACCCCAATATTTTACCAAGGCGATGTTGCTTGGCGCACTCCAACAAAAACTTCCATTTTCCACGCTTTGCTGCGAACCGCTGAAGCGGAAATCCGTTTCGGACATACTCAATTATTTTACGCAAAGATACTAACTTTAGTAACGTTTTAATAGTTTGTTTAGTATATTTGTAAAAAAAATAAACAAATGCAAAAATATGTGCGTATTGCCGTAGTGGTTATCACCTGTATGTTGGTCGGTTATTTGTCGGGTATCGTAACCCGTGAGAGTGTAACCACGTGGTATCCCACCTTAGAAAAGCCCTTTTTTAACCCGCCCAATTGGGTGTTTGCACCCGTTTGGTCGCTGCTGTATGTTATGATGGGCGTAGCCGGCGGTATGGTGTGGTCGCAACTCGAAACCAACGAAAAAGCAGTCAAAAAAGGCTTTATGTACTTTCTGATTCAGTTAGCGCTCAACGCATTGTGGTCGTATATTTTCTTCGGATTGCACAACCTCTTTTTGGCCTTGGTCGAAATAGTATTGCTTTGGCTGATGATTTACGAAACCTGGTTTATTTTCCGCGGCATCAACAAAAAGGCAGGCTGGCTCATGGTGCCCTATTTGGTATGGGTAAGCTTTGCCACAGTCCTAAACGCCGCAGTTTGGTGGTTAAACCGATAGCTTTTTTTGGGGCATTCCCCCGATTCTATCGGGGTCGGGCTCTCCGCACTACCTGCCGCTACAATCGGCAGGGTAGTTCGCTGCGATCCCTAATGCGAAAGGTTCCATAACGTGATGTACCGCCACCCCGCGAAAAAAACACAATTTTTACCCCCAAAAACAGCGATTATTCCCAAAAATAGTGTAGCTTTATACTCTAATTCAATTTCTTAGCCATTATAAACAAGCGCTGAACCGCAGGGGATAGGTGGGGTTGGGGAGAATCCACACGTTTGATTTAATGTAAATAGTTTATTTTTAGAGTAATTAATTGTTCCTGCAGGTGTATTATTGATAGATAGGCGGTAATTGCTGGTGGGAAAACAAGGTAAAAAAGGCATTGCTTTTTTCTAATAATCTAATAAATGTTCGTTAATATTATAAAAAATTTAAGTTTGGGTAATCTAACTTTTAGCGGTCATACTATTAGATAACTTAAAAAATTCAAAAGCATTAAAATTTTCAAATTAATAATTAAATAAAATGGGACAAGAGTATTTAGACATTTACAACTCAAAAGGGCAACATCTTGGTACAGAGTTGAGAAAAGTTGTACATCAAAAAGGTTATTGGCATAAAACATTTCATTGTTGGATAATTTTTAGAAATGAAAACGGTGAAGACTGTGTACTAATGCAAAAAAGAGCAGCAGTTAAAGAAAGCGCACCAAACAAACTTGATTCATGTGTTGCAGGACACTACGAAGCAGGAGAAGATATTGCGGGCGGTATTAGAGAATTTAAGGAAGAGACAGGAATTGATATTGAACAATCAGAGTTGATACCACTTGGTGTCAGAATAAGTGTGTCAGATTACAAAGAGAACAACATAAATAAAGAATTTCAAGAGGTGTATTTTATAAAAAAAACTATACCACTTTCAAAATTCATACTTCCACCTGACGAAGTTGCAGGTATGGTAGAATTACCAGTAATAAAATGTATGCAATTGTTTAATAATGAAATTGACCATTTTTATGCAAATGGCATTTTTAATGATGATGAAAATTCAAATGAAGCTATAATTAAGCTAGTAAAACTTACAAACAATGATTTTATTCAGTTTGTAGACAATTTTCACTTTAAAATAATGATTTTAGCTCAAAGAGCATTAGCAAACGAAAAATATCTTTTTATATAATGTTACTTCAAGACTTACAAGAAAATTCAATTACATATCTTGAAAGATTTGTAAATAATGGTTCACCAAGTGGATTTACTATCAAGTGTAGCACATCTGATTTAACAAGTCCATTTGGAAAATCAGAATTTATTAACCCATTTGTTTGTATTGCAAATAGGGATAAATTTTTAGATTATGGATATATTCCTAATATAGATTTTGATAAATGTAATGATAACCAAAATTGGATGTTAGTTCATCCTGACATGATGGAGAACCCCATTTTTAAATCTAAAGACTTGATATTATCAGAAGCAAAGACTGTAAGGCTTGTACCAACGGCAAGTGCAAGAACATTGCAAAATATAGATTCAGAATATAAAGGATACTTCAAGTTACATTACGAAGGCAACATTGGGCGACTGAATAGAGATTTAACATACCCAAAAGCAATTTCGGGACCAGAAATTTCAAAAATAATTAAGACACTAATTGACAACTCTCTTTTAGATGATAGACTAACACATTTACCTGAATTAGGCGCTAGAGTATTAAAAATCACAGAGGAAAACGGTAAATCTGTTGAATGGGGTATGGTTTGGAGAGATTTGAAGCCTTATGGAAAAGATGTGTCAAAAATTAAACATATAATACCTGTATTTTCCTTATTTGCCAAGGATAGAAACAATATTAATCATAGAACTTTATTGGAACAAATAATTACAGAAAAATACTATGATCCTACTACTTATATTATAGATTATTTAATAAACCCAATAATTGAATGTTATTTTAGTTTGCTATGTAACTCAGGTATTCAAGCAGAATGGCATGCTCAAAATTTATTAATAGGGTTTGATGAAAATTTCTTTCCTGTAAAATTCATAACTAGAGATTTAGAATCTATGGACAAAGATATTTCTTTGATTGAAAATCTAAAATTGCCTTTCGCTTTTGAAAGTTTTCCGTATAAATGTATTATGGATAATCAAGATAATTATAAAATAAAACACAGCTTTATGTTTGATTTTAAATTAGGAGAGTATATAATTCAACCGCTACTTAATTTTCTTGAAAGCGTATATTTTGTTAGTTCACAAACTTTAATTTCATCTATAAAGAATTGTACCGCAAAACAATTGGAGAATTTACCACCTGATTTTTTTCCTCAAAATGAATGGTATGTATTTGAAAATGTAATGATTGATAGGACAACTGACAAAAGACCATATTTAAAATTTTCAAACCCTAAATTCAGACCCTAATGTATTTAGTTGTAATTAGACATACAGAGTCCATAAAAAACATTAATACTCAATTTTCTTCTGAAAACGATTTAGAAGGCTTGACAGATATTGGTCGTCAACAATCAATAAATCTTGGTAATTGTTTAAAAGATTTCATTAAAGAAAAATCACTTATTTGTAAAAATATTTATGCAGCAAACTCAACTCGTTCTATTGAAACAGCACGAATCATTTCATCTTGTTTGAATGTTAAAATAAGTATAGAAGAAGATTTAAGATCTACTAAACCAGGTTCACTTGCTGGTAAATCAGAAGAAGAAGCAAAAAAGACAAATCCAATATTTATTGAGCAACTCTATTTATTCAGAAACGGCTTATTCAATGCTTATGATTTTCAAATTGCAGAAGGAAAAGAATCAAAAAAAGAATTTGAGAAAAGAGTAAATGAGTGCATTGATAAATTACTAAATGACAACTCGGAAACCATTAAAATAGTTGTTGCCCATCGTTCTTCAATTACTACAATTCTACTTGAATTTGCAAAGCGATATTACAATTATCCACAAAACTTTTCTGGTCATATTCCTTTGGATTTAGGATGCATATCAATTCTATTTAAAATGGATAATAATAATTGGAAAATTCTAAAAGTAAATACTGATATACCATCAATAAAAAAACTTTAAATCATAAAAATGAATTACAAATCTGCTTTTATTATCTTTTTAAGCTACTCATGGAAAGTACTTATTGCTTTGTCAGTAATTGTAACTTTATTGGGTGGTATTTCAAATTTTGAAAATACAAAAAAGAACCCTATTTTGGTTTTTATTTGTGTTATTCTTACAACAATTTTAGTGTCATTAGTTTTAACTATAAAGAAATTAATTGACAGTGGTGTTGAAGAAAAGAAACCGTTAATATTGCCAACTGAATTAGTAAATATTGTAACTCGGTTAAGCGATGATAAAAAATATTTGGACGTAGTTCGTTTTGGTTCCACAGTTGGTCGTTACTTGCATTTAAATGGAAACACAGTTGAAAGAATTGAAATAGGCAAACTTGTTGAAGATGCTGCAAGTAAAGAAGGAAGAATCTATGAACAAGTTTCAGCATTAATTGACGATTTGGGTTGGTCTAAATCTGTTGAAGGTGATATAGAAATAGCAAAAAGAAATATTAATAGTGGTATTGAATTGGCCCTAAAAAACGAAATGTTCTATTTTGCAGCAAAAGGCGAAAGGCATCTTTCAGGAATTGAAAAACATGAAAAAAATATTTCACAGTTTGAGCAACATTTGAAAAAAGCAGAAAGTTATACCGCACAAATTATAGACCATAGTGAAAAGAATGAAATGGAAGCAAGTTTGTTTCTTGCCAAAGCGAAATACGCTTTAGAAACAAACAACCTAAATGATGCCGAAACTTTTGCAAAACAAGCCTTTGAAAGATTTAAAGGTGATACAGACCGTCAAGTAAAAGTACATGCTCTGTTAGGCAATATCTATTTTGCAAATAAAAAATTCCAAGATGCAAAAAACGAATTTAATAAAGGGTATAAAAACTGTAAAGACATCAGAAAAGATGAATATGCCAAAAATGCTGTTGGATTGGCAAAATTAGCTTTGAATGAAAATGACAATGGCTTGGGAAAAAAATACTTATTAGAAGCTAAAAATGTAGGCGAAGCATCTTTAAAAGCAAACGAATTAAATGAAATTGTAAGACTTCTTAAAAGCATCAAAAATTAAATGGTAAAAGTAATTTTAACATCTGATGATTTTGGTTTAAGTTCAATCTTTAATGAAAAGATGTTAGAACTAATTGAGAATAATAAGTTGACATCTATATCAATAATGATAAATAAAGTTACTAAATTCCAGTATAACCAAGTTCAAAAGTTGAAGGAACTCAAAAAGTCTCATACTTTAAGTTTAGGTCTTCATTTTGAGTTTTTAAGTTTAGATATTTATGAAGAGTTAAATAAACAATGGAGTTCGTTTTCTGAAATTTTTCAATTTTCTCCAGATTATATTGACATTCACAAGGGAAGTTCATTTAATGGAAATTTTGATTCAATTGCTTTATTCTGTATAGAAAAGAATATTCCTTTTAGACGATATTTAAGCACAAAAGTGGAGGTAAAAAGCCCTGACATTTCTATAACAGCAACAAGAAGAACTTTAATAGAATTAGAAGAAATAATAAAATCTATAAACTCAAAAAATATTTATGAATTTATTTTTCATATTGGCATTTTTGACCCAAACTGCCAAAGTAGTTTCAACAAGGAAAGAGAACTTGACATAGAAAAACTTAATTTTGTAATCAATAATCTTGTACCAGACAAAGCAAAACTTGTCTCCTACAATGACATTTAAACAGGAGTAAAAGAAACACAAACCGTCAACATAGCATTGACAAAAGCGGGGTTGAACAGCTTTAATTCTAAATTATTGCATGTTCAGCATTTATTCTTCGATTGCACTTTGTTATAAAAGCCCCTTTTGCGATATCTAAAACGTTAGCATTAAACTTTCCTCGGCACAGTAAAAAACAAATAAGACAAAAAACTATGAACGATACATATAGAGGTTCTGAATGGAGAAAATGGGACTTGCATTTCCACACGCCATCTTCTTATGATTATGGTGACAAAACTGTAACTAATGAAGAAATTATTGACGTATTATCAAATAATCAAATATCAGTTGTTGCAATTACAGACCATCACCTAATAGACATCGAAAGAATTAAGAAACTTCAAAAACTTGGTAAAGAAAAAAGGATAACTGTATTGCCCGGTATTGAATTTTTGTCTGATGCTAAAGGTAAAGTTCCTATTCACTTTATTGGCATCTTTGACGAAAATTGTAATATTGAATATGTTTGGGGACAACTTGAAAACTCTACTAATATTAAAAAAATAAAAGGCGAGGGAAAGGCACACAATCAAGTGTATTGCGATTTAGAAGACACAATCAAATTAGTAAAAGAACTTGGAGGCATTACAACAATCCACGCAGGCGAAAAATCTAACAGTATTGAAAATATCACTCATTCTCTACCGCACGGAGAAGCACAAAAAACGGAAATAGCAAACTTAATAGACTTTTACGAATTGGGAAAAGTTGACGACAAAGAAGGTTATATTAATATCGTTTTCCCTGCAATTAAAAAACATATCCCGATGATTATTGCATCAGACAATCACAACATCAAAAAATATGTTTTAAAGGAAAATTGTTGGATTAAAGCCGACAAAACATTTGAGGGTCTGAAACAAATTATTTATGAACCTGAAGAGAGAGTTAGAATTCAGAGGGAAGTACCTGAATCTGAAAAATTAGAAAATTTGATTATTGAAAATATAAGATTTTCTTCTTCAAATAGTAAATTTACTCCTCAACGGATTTTTTTCAATAAAAATCTAAATGTAATCATAGGAGGTAAATCTTCAGGAAAGTCTATTTTGTTATATGAAATCGCTAGAACTTTATACGCTAATGTTAACGATGACGTATTAAGGTTCAAAGATGTTGAAGACAACAATAGAGTTAAAGATTTATATAATCTATCAGAAAACGATATCAATTATGATTTTACCGTTGAATTGTATTCAAAAAGTATTCAAAGTAAAAAAGATCGTCAAGAACAATCAAGTATTTTACCAAGTATTAAGTATATTCCTCAAAACCACCTTTCAAATTTAGTTGACAAGAGTAGGAAAAACGGAGCTACACTAAAAAAACTAATTAGAGATTTGATATTAGAAGACCCTGTGTATCATTTAAAATATGATGATTTTGTTGGGCAGGTTAAAAAAAATGATGAACAAAGAAACCAGGATATAGATTTTTACTTTTCTTTAAAAAATGATTTACAGAAAAAACAAATTGAATTACAAACAAAAGGTGACATTAAAGCTTTAAATGAAGGAATTCAGTATAACAAGCAAAAAATTGAGCAATTAAATAAAGACTTTTCATTTCAAGAGCAAACAAAATATGCCGAACTTACAGAAAAATTAAGCCAGCTCAAGATAAAAGAAAATCAAATTAATTCTGATTTTGAAAAGATTGACAGTTTCCAAGCAGAATTAAAGAGATATTTATCAGAACTTTCTAATAAAAAGAAAATTTTGTTAGAATCATTGCAAACAATAAATATTAAAAATGAATACATTGTTAAACTAGGATTTATTGATGATGCTTTAAATAATATTATTGAATTATCTAAAGATTTTGCTAAAAATGAAAATAATGAGTTAGTTGAAAGCTCTATTTTTTTTAATGAATTGTCTAAAATAAAAACTAAAAAGCTTGAAAATTACAAAGACTTAAATCCTTATAACAAAAAACTTGAAAATCAAAAACAAGTATCGGCCTTACAGAAAAGTATAAGTGAAGATGAAGCTAAAATTGCAATAATTGAACAGTTTAAAAAAGAAATAGAAACAACTAAAGGAGCTATTTTATCTCAAAAAGAAAAGATATTCAAAGACTTTAAACAAAATTATGAATTATATGAGAAAATAATAAGAGACTTACAAGGTAGAATTTCTGAAGTTCAAAATGAAACTGATAAAGTTGAAATATTGCCGAGTATTAAATATAATTTTCCTAGATTTAGAGGGCTAGCAGATGACGTTTTCGATGGTAGAGGTTTTAACAATCTTGGATTTGAGTATTTATATCAGTATTGGGACAAAAACCCAAAATCAGCACTTTCCAGTGTTCAATATGATGAAATTGAAAATTCTTTAAAAGCAATTTTTGAAAAAATTGAAAATAAGCAACTTTTACCCAAAAGAGGTAATTCTGAGAAAGATGCTATAAAAAAGATATTTACTGATTTCTTTTTTGACCATTGGGATGTCAAATCTCAAGGAGATGATATTCATAAAATGTCAACAGGGAAAGCAAGTTTAGTTTTATTAAAATTGATGATAAAATTAAGTAACGAAAATGGGCCAATTTTAATTGACCAACCTGAAGATAACTTAGACAATCGTTCAGTATCAAAAGAACTTGTAGATTTTTTAAAAGACAAAAAGAGAGAAAGACAAATAATACTTGTAACTCATAATCCAAATATTGTTGTTAATGCTGATGCAGAAAATATTATTGTCGCAAATCAAAAAGGACAAAATGATATTGAAAGTACAAGTGGTTTCAAATTTGATTATATTAATGGTGCTTTGGAAAATACATTTACTAAAAATAAAAATACAGACTTATTGAAATCAATGGGAATTAGAGAACATATAGCTGAAATTGTTGAAGGTGGAAAAGAAGCTTTCAAAAAACGAGAAGAAAAGTATGGTTTTGTATAAAAAGCGCCATCGTACAACTAATTCCTGAACCCCATTACCCACCCTACTCCGGATTAGCAAGCGTGCGGAATAAGGAAGCAAAAGCCGACTGGTACCGGTTTTCTAAACTGATTTGTTGCAGTTGCGCGCTTACCAAATTGTTTTCACGGGTGTTGAGCAGGAATATAGAACTCTCGCCAAACGAAAACAAACGCTCCTCCGAGCTAAGCATGGTCTGGTAATCGCTAACCAACTCCGAAACCAATTCGCGTTGGTCTTCCAAAGATATAATCTCGGTTTGTCCGGCTTTGATCTTGTTGGAAAGCTCCACCTTGGTTAAATTGAGTTCGTATTGGGTATTCTGAATCTTAAGCTTGGTAAGCTGCAAACCACCACGCTCTTTGCGCAAAAAAAGCGGAAAATAAAAATTAACGCCTACCTTGTAATTGGCAAAATCCTGCTGGTTCCACGTACTCGGCTCCGAAAGGTAATGGTAACCCACATCCAATTTGGGCAAGAGCATGTTGCTTTTAAACCGGCGCTCCACATCCAAAAGACTCAATTTGTTGTTCAACGCATTGATTTTAGGGTGGTTTTCGGTAGATAAATTCCCCATCAAATCATTCGCCGATAAGGTTTCTCGCAACGTAACCGACAAATTGGCCTCGGGTACCATGCGCTCCTGAAGCTCCATCGGAACCGAATTGTCTAACCATAAAAAATTCGACAATTCCAAACGGGCTTTGGCCAATTTTAACGTGGCTTCGGTTAAACTCAGTTTTCGGTTGCGCACAATAATTCCGGCTTCCACACTGTCTACCGCAGGCTTATCCCCATTTTCAATCAAGCCTTTTACGCCCTTAAACCGTATCTCGGCATTGCGAAGATAAGTCGTATACAACTGTACTTCGTCGTAGGTTTTTTTCCAATTAAAATACGCTAATGAGGCCTCATATAAGACTTCGGTTGCGCGTAGTTTTTGTTCCGCCTGACTGAGTTGCAACTGAATTTTAGCCTTCCGTAAATCGGCCATTCGTTGGTTAATCAAGAGTCCTTGTCCCACCGGAATGGTAACGCCTAACGAGGTTAATCCTTGGTTGGGCATTACGTTTTGCGGATTCAAAAAAACACCTTCGCTGTTGTCAAAAGCGGCTTTAACTTCAATGCCATACCAGGTCGGAATTTTAAAACTGCTGTTTAAAATAGCATAGTAGTTTTTGTCTTTAAATTCTTTGCGGTCAAAATCGACTTCAATTTTGGGGTCAAATGCCCCGCGCGCCGTCATTAACGAAGCTTGTGCGGCATTAATTTCAAGTCCGGCGCTTTTTACGGCAGGATGAAATTTTTTCACATAGCCCAAGTATTCGTTAAACGTCAACTCATTATCGGGTGTTTGCGCAACGGCGCCTATTGAAAATATAAAAAGCAAAAAACGTAACATCTTATTTCTTTTCTGTTTTTGAAGCCTGAGGTTTATAATAGTTTGGCGGGAAACCATTCAAGGTTCGCCACAATTCGTACCATACCGGCACATTGTCTAAGAGCGCAAGCGTTTGCACCCCGGAGCCCATGCTGATTTGTTTTGGCCACGGTTGGTCATCTTTGTCCGGTGCAATAAGGACTCTGAATTTGCCATTCGGACTGATAAAATTTTCGACAGCTACAATTTTACCGCCAAAAGTGCCATACGACATATTGGGGCAACCCGAGAACACGATAGTGGGCCAACCGTCAAACCATACCCGCACTTTTTCGCCTTTGTGGATCAGCGGTAAATCGGTCGGACTGACATAGGTTTCCACGGCAACATCATATTGAGCCGGCATAATGCTTACAATTTGAGTGCCTTCTTTAATTACTTCGCCAATCCCCGACTGAATAGCACGGTTGATGTACCCGCTTTGAGGCGCTTTGATGTAATACATTCCGTTTCGGATTTTGTAATTGATGTATTGGTTTTCTAATTTGTTCACTTGTGCCTCAGTGTCAAATCGACTGCTCATAGCCGTGTATTGGTCGCTTCGCGCTTTTGATGATTTTTCGTTGTATTCGGCATCAATGCGGCCAATTTCTACACGGGCATTGATGAGTTCATTTCTGGCAGCGAGTAATTTGTTTTCTTGTGTGATAATTTTCGCCTCGTTTTCTTGTAATTTCAATCGTTTTTCCTCCACATCTGTCAAGGGTTTTAGTCCTTCCTTGTTTAAGGTAACGGCGCGGTTGTACTGCGTAGTGGCAATTCGGAGTTGCGTTTTAACCGCTTCCAAATCCATGCTGTCACTTTTTACTTTAAGCAACGATTGGCGAACTTTGTTCCGCGCCTGTTCCAATTTCAAACGGCGTTCGCTATCAATTGAGGCAATTTGAGTGGATAGGGTAGTGACTTTATTGCCATACGATTCGGCAGCGAGTCGTTTGGCGTCGGCCTGTTCTTTGGTATTTTCAACCAAGTTAGGGTCGAAATAATCTTCTTTAATCTCCGAAATAAATAAAATGGTATCGCCTTTGTTTACAAAATCACCTTCTTTGACATACCATTTTTCAATACGTCCGGCAATAGCCGAATGGATGGTTTGCGGACGTTGATCCGGTTTAAGCGTGGTTACGGCACCCGAACCCGAAATGTTTTGGGTCCAAGGCATAAATAAAATGAGTAAGGTTAACATCGAAACCCCAAAGATGATTCGGTTTAAATACTTGTAATGAGGTCGCGCAGTTAAGTTACGAACAGTGCTGAATTGTTCAATATTTTCCTGAATGGGGTTCTTTTTTGAAATATTTAGCATGGCTGTAATTATTTTTTTAAATCCTGAATTATTTTACCTTCCTGCATGGTGATGCAACGCGTGCATTTTTGTTTCCAGTAGCTGTTTTTAGAAGCCACTACCACGGTCCAACGGTGCGACGGATTTGTGATAAAATCGATAATTTCATTGGCCGCATCTTCATCCATTTTGTCCATAGGGTCTTCCAAAAATAAAATCAGCGGCTTATTAACGATACAACGTGCCAGTAGGATTTTCTGCGCATTGGAGGATGATAGTTGCTTGCCGTCGGGCGATAGTTGGGTCTCTAAACCGTTTGGCAGGGATTTGATAAAATCACCCAATTTTACACTATCAATAGCCCATTTAACCATTTCGTGCGTAACGGTTGGGTTGTTTAAGGTAATGTTTTCCAAAATGCTTCCTTCAAAAGGAGTTTCACCGTGGATGATCGTTCCAATTTGCGAACGATACAAATTGATATCGATTTTGCGGTACGTATCATCGTTCATGTAGAACGAACCCGATGTAGGCTGAATTAAACCGCACAAAATACGCATGAGTGTTGTTTTCCCGGAACCGTTGGCTCCTTCCAATAAAATTTTCTCAGATTGTTCAATCTGCAAATTGATGGTGTCCAACACATTTTCGTCAGAATCCGGAAAATGGTATTTCAGTTTTTCGGTCTGTAATGCAATCGAAGTAAAGCAAAATTCAGCTTTTTTACCCGAATATTCCTCGATGGTATAATCGGTTACCTGACCAATTTTCTCTACAGAAGTCAATACATCATACAAACTTTCAAGCCCTAATATTAATTTTTCCACCGAGCTTAATACTAAGAGAATGATGATTTCTGCAGCCACAAACTGACCAATATTCATTTGCTGATTTAATACTAAAAACCCACCTATCAAAAGCAATGAGGCAGTGATAATAACCTTGAAAACAATTAATTGGGTAAACTGCCTTTTGATAACGCCAAAGTGTTTTTCGCGGTAAGTGAGGTAATTTTCGACTAATTGGTTGTTCTTTTGAAGGGCAAATTCAAAGTTATCCTGTTTGCGAAAACTAAAATTATTTCGGGCTATTTCCTGCAACCAACCAACCACACGGTATTTGTATTTCGATTCTTTTAAGCTACTGCTAAGACCCGCATGGTACGAGAACCTGAAAATAGAATACAAAAGTCCCAAAAGCACAATCCCGAAAATAATGAAAAACGGATGGTACAAGGATAACAAGATGATACCAAAAATAATCTGTAACAATGCTGTGGAGAAATCGATTAACAATTTAGAAGTTCCCTTTTGAATGGTTAGCGTATCAAAAAAGCGATTGGCAATTTCGGGTGGGTATTGGTTGTAAATTTCTTCAAACTTTATTTTAGGCAAACGGTAGCCGAACTCAAAGGAAGCTCTTACAAATATTTTTTGTTGGAGGTTTTCAGTGATACGCAATTGCATCAGCGATAAAATTCCCACTAAGGCCACGCCAATAACCACGATGATGACCAATAATATCCAAGAAAAGCTAACTCTTCCGGCCTGAATGAGGTTGATAATCGCCTGAATTCCCATGGGTAGTGATAAACTAACCAAACCGGCAAACGCAGCATAAAAAACGATTTGATACACGTCTTTGCGATCTAATTTCAATAAGTTGTAAAATCGTTGTAGCGGAGTAAGTGTCATTTTATTGAAGTGTTTTTTCTATTAAAAGCAAGTAAAATTCTGTTGGCGATATAGTTTCTGTGCAATCGGTGATGCTTTTTAGGTGATCTTTCAGAAAGTTTTGGTGCAACGAGCCCTCTACAATCGATGAGGCTAATGTTTTTGGATACGGAAAAAAGGGATCAACCTCGCGGATAATTTCAATTATGCGGTTGATGACTCGTTTGTAAACCAGAAAAAAGCCTTCTTTATTTTCATCATCAACTTCTTTGGTCAAGAATGTTTTGGTAAATTCCGCAATAATAATTTGGTTTAAAACCGCTTCATTGATATGTTGGGTTTGGCTGTCGTCCTCCACTTTTTCGGTCACTAATCGCACCGCTATTCGGAGTTTGTCCATAGGATCTTTAATATTGGCTGTTCCCAAAACCAAACGGTATTCCATCCAAGTCCAGTACCAGGAAGAAAGGTATAAAAGCAATTTGTGTTTGCTTTCGAAGTAGCGGTACAAGGAACTTTCGTTGGATCCGATTCGTTCGCCCAACTTTTTAAACGTAAAATTATCAAAACCTATTTCGTCTATCAACAAGATACTTTCCCGAATTATTTTTTTACCTAATTCGGAAGTTTCAGGGTTTTTAACATAAAGTTTTTCATTTACACTAATTACTATGTTTGATAAAATGGAATTCATAAGGTTAGGATTTTTGGTTTGGTATTGTTTTCATTTGAACTATATCCACCAAGAAAGCAAATGCCATCGAAAAATAGATATAGCCTTTAGGAATTTCGAAATGCAAGCCTTCCGCGATAAGCGAAACACCAATCATCATCAAAAAGCACAGCGCTAATATTTTGAACGAAGGATGTTTTTGAATAAAGTTGCTGATGGGTTTGGAGGCTACAAGCATGATGATAACCGTAATGATGACTGCGGCATACATAATTTTTAGATTGTCAACCATTCCCACGGCTGTTATGATGGAATCGATGGAGAAGACCAAATCCAACAGGATTACTTCTCCCAATAATTTGGCAAACGAAGATTTTTTGGCATGCACCGGATTGCCGTCTTTCGATTCTGTTTTGGCATAAATTTCTTTGGTGCTTTTGTAAATCAGAAATAAGCCACCAAGCAACAATATGATGCCTTTTCCGGTAAAGTCTACTTCCAAAAGACGAAACAAAACCGTATCCAATTTCATAATCCATGAAATCAGTGCCAATAATGCCAAGCGCATTACCATGGCCAATCCCAACCCCCAGTAACGCAATTTGTCACGTTGTTCAGGCGGCAGTTTGTCAGCTAAAATGGAAATAAAAATAACATTGTCTATTCCCAGAATTACCTCCAGGAAAATTAACGAAATAAGGGGTATAAGTAAATCGGACATCATTAGAATAAAATTTTAAAACCAAAATTCATGTTTTTTGTTTCTTGAAAATCCGGTGTGATTTTATTCTTCCGAATATCAAGAAATTGTAAGTGGTTCAAGCCTTTTAGCTGCACCGGTACTTCCCTGAAGTTGTTATCATTGAGAAATAAATTTTCGAGGTGTTTTAATTGCCGAATTTCATCCGGTAAATTTTTTAATTTATCATTCTCAAGATGTAATGTTTTTAGTTTAGGCAATTTAGACAGGATTAGTAGGGTAGCCGGTAAGTCTAATTGTTCATCGTGGTTCAAATACAATTCTTCCAAGCCGGACAGCAAACAAAAATCACTTGGCAAATCTTTAAGCGGATTGTTACTCAAATCCAAGACTCTGAGTTTTTTTAACTGAATCACAGAAGTTGGTAAAACGGCTAAATTCCCATTGCGAAGGTTCAGTTTCTCCAAGTTGGGAAACATCAAAAAGGCATCTGCGGCAAGGACTCCTTTAAAGTTGCTCAAATCCAAATCGGTTACCGCTAACGGATTTTTTTGGGCTTCTTCCAACGAATAAAAGGTAATTACCTTAGTTGTTTGTTCTTGTTGGCCAAAACTTAAAACACCCATCAAAAAACTGATAATTATAAGAGTCGCACTTTTCATAACATTTATTTTTATTGCAAAAATAATAGTAATACTATTAATTATGAAAAATTAACTTTTATTTATCAGTTGTTTTTGGTTTGGAATGAGTAAGAAATAAAAAAGCCATTCAATAAAAACAGAATGGCTTTAAGTATAAAAAAGAGAATAAATCCTTTTACAGCAGTGATTTACAGGTCATAACTGCCGGTTTTTCTATTCCCATCAATTCGAGTATGGTTGGGGCAATATCTCCCAAGATGCCATTGTTTATTTTTTTAATCTCAGGATCGACCAAAATTACAGGCACCGGATTTGTGGTGTGTGCTGTGTTAGGAGTGCCATCAGGATTAATCATGGTTTCGCAATTTCCATGATCAGCAATCACAATGGTAGTGTAGTGGTGTGCCAATGCGGTTGTAATGAGTTCTTTTACGCAAATATCCACGGCTTCGCATGCTTTTATGGCAGCTTCCATTATGCCGGTATGCCCAACCATATCACCATTGGCAAAATTCAGACACACAAAATCTACTTCTTCTTTTTCCAATTCCGGAATAAGAGCCTCTTTGAGTTCAAAGGCACTCATTTCCGGTTGTAAGTCGTACGTTGCTACTTTGGGTGAGTTTCGTAAAATGCGTGTTTCTCCCTCAAAAGGGACTTCCCTTCCGCCGGAAAAGAAGAACGTAACATGTGGGTATTTTTCAGTTTCGGCAATGCGAATTTGTTTTTTACCCTGCTTTTCCAGTACTTCTCCCAGGGTTTCCGTAACATTATCTTTATCATAAATTACCTGTACATTTTGGAACGTATCGTCATAATTGGTCATGGTTACATAATACAAGCGCAATTTATGCATGTTAAACTCGTGGAAGTCTTTTTGTGATAAAGCTTCGGTAAGTTCCCGACCTCTATCGGTTCGGAAGTTAAAAAAGATCACCACATCATCTTCTTCTATAACGGCAAGCGGATTGCCGGAAGCATCGGTAACACACTGTGGTTTTATAAATTCATCGGTTACGCCGTTGGCATAACTTTGCGCAATACTTTCGGTAAGGTTTTGGGTTTTTTCGCCTTCGCCATTGACTATCAAGTCATAGGCCAGTTTTACTCTTTCCCAGCGTTTGTCGCGGTCCATTGCATAGTAGCGCCCGATAAGAGAGGCAATTTTGGCAGAAGAATTTTGGGTGTATTGATCAAGTTGCGCGATGTCGTTTAAAGCCGATTTTGGGTCTACATCCCGTCCGTCTGTGAAAGCGTGTATAAAAACATGCTGGAGTCCGTAATCATGGGCCGCGTCTAAAAGACCATACAAATGGGAGGTGTGAGAATGCACTCCGCCGTTTGAAACCAAACCTAAAAAATGCACTTTTTTGGCATTGTTTTTCGCATAAGCAAAAGCATCCGTAAGTGTCTTTTCGTTTTTAAGTGTTTTGTGTTGAACGGCTAAATTAATTTTGGCCAAATCTTGGTATACAATTCGACCGGCGCCTAAGTTCATATGACCCACTTCAGAATTACCCATTTGCCCTTCCGGTAAGCCAACATTGAGGCCGTCGGTACGCAATTCGGCATTGGGATATGAGGTGTATAAACTGTCAATAAAGGGAGTATTGGCATTATCTATTGCCGATACTTTCGGGTCTGGCGAGTGTCCCCAGCCGTCTAAAATCATCAGCATTACTTTCTTGTTCATGGTATAAAATTTACCACAAAGATACGTCATTTTAAGGCTGACGAAAAATCAATAATGGGAATTATTTTTTCCTTTTGAGCGTATTATAATCTATAAAATAGCGCACACTTACTGAAAAAATGTGATCTAAAACCGTATTGTTGAGGTTGTTTTTGATATTGTACCCAAAGTCACGATTGATGTCGGTGCCTTGTTGAAAACCAAAGGAACTGTTACGGTATAAAATTGACATCTGACTTCCCGGGGCAAACCACCATGAATAGGATAAGTCGAGATTCCATGTTGAGAAATTTTGATTTTCATTATCGGAATACGACAAATTATCGGTTAGGCTACCGTCATCGTTAAGATTAAAAAAACGATTATAAATAGCATACGACCAGTAATGACGCACACTCAAATTCAGGTTCATGAGGTTGTTTAAAGTGAATTTCCCGGATAGAGAGTTTGAAATAGTCGTTCTATTTCTGCGACCCATATAAATTTGTTGCAAGGTTGTATCCTCTGAAACGTAACCTATATTGTTGTTTTGGTAATTATAAGTGAAATCATAAATGACCGAAAATTTGTTGCTGAAACGATAACGTGGGGTCAACGAATTTGAAAATTCATACCTGTTTTCTTGGTCAAATCTTGCAAAATAAGGCGACAAATCGAGTGCAAATTTTCGATTGTAATTGGTAGAAACAAAAATCCAACCTCTGATGTTTCGCGGTTGCGTCAGAAATTTTTGTTCTCCTTCGGTTCGTGGTTCATAAAAATCGTATACATCCAACGGGCGTAAGCCAAATCCAAAGCCCAAATAATCATTTTTTCGGGAAACCATATTGAAATTCAAACTAAAATTAGCCGATTGCACTCTACCGGTACGGTTGTCAAATTCGTAATAGTGGTTTTGATTTACGTTAAATGAATTTAAACGTTTTGTTGGTTTTAAAATTCGGTAACTTCCGCTGGCAGATACGGAATGATAGTGGTTTTGAAAATTGATGCCCAAATCATTTGGGTCATAATCCGATGAAATGTATTGTGAATTAACACCCCAACGGTATTTTCCACTTGTATCACCAAAGAACAATGATGTACTATAACCTTTACTATCAGGTTGAAGTGCATCGTTGTTGATGTAACTGTATTTGTAATCCCCCGAAATGTTAAATGCATTGGTTTTGTTGTTTAAATCCCACACCAAAGCTGTTACATTAGCATCTCTAAACTCGCCATTTCGGGTTACATTCGTATTAATCAGACTTACTGAAGAGTTTTTGCGAAAGCGTTGATCCAATACAAAAACAGAATAATTAGCCAGGGGTTCAATAAGTTCTGACCGGGTTTCTCCGGTAGCGGTGTTGACGATATCGGCTTCTGTTTTTTCCGTAACGGCATTCAAAAATCCTATTCCCAGTCCTTTTTTGGTGCGCCCCGAAATTTTAAGCGCGTTCAAGAGTTTTACTTTTGACGGATTTTCAAGGTATTCTTCATTCGTGTTTAGCGATGCGGAACGTGATGGATTACCGCCGATTCGGCGTGTGTATACTAAATTTCCTTTACTAAAAAGTTCCGTTCCTTCTGTAAAAAAAGGTCTGTTTTCATTGAATTGTTGTTCAAACGGACCCAAATTTAATTCCACACGATCAAAAGTAGTTTGACCAAAATCCGGGACCAAAATGGCATCCAGGGTAAAAGCGTCGTTGATGCCGTACTTGATATCCATACCACCTTTGAATTCTCCTTTGGTTTTGTAGGCGTCATTTGCATTGAAGTATTGCGAAACATAAGGTATGAAAAATAAGCGAGTAGGGGTTTCTATGTTTTCAATACCTTCCAAAATTCCGGCCTGAACGGCCTCATTGTTTATGGTGTTACTGAGTAAATTCCATGTAAATGTTTGACGGTTGTTTCGTACTTCACGGTAAAAATTAACACCCCAAGTTTGTTTTTTGTCCGTTGGGAAACGGAGTGCAGCATAGGGTATCTTCATTTCCACAACCCAACCAAAATCAGTAATATGTACATGACTGTCCCAAATGGCATTCCAGGTAAAATCTTCGCCATTGTATTCGGTATAGACACAATCCATTTGCACACCCGCAGCACTAACATAAAACCTAAAGTCTTGCTGCCCGTCATTGTACCCATTTAACATTATTCCAAAATGGTCAGCCGTGGCAAAATCATCACGGTTGGATAACTCTCGTTTGATATTTTCCGGATTAGAATCATACAAAATAGCACCCACATATATCGCTTCATGGTCATAAACCACTTTAACCTCGGATTTACGATCAACAGATTCCGGAGTACCGTTATCCGGTTCATACATGACAAAATCGGTGGCTATTTCAGCCGATTTCCAAATTTCCTCATTCAAGTTTCCGTCAATAAGTATCTTTTCAGATGTGAAACGGGTAGTAAGTTTCTTTTTGGTAAGCTGCGCAAAACCAAAATGGGCGTATACGAGTAAGGAAAGTAGAAGTACTACTCTTTTAAAAAACATAAAATTGGGTTAGATAAACAAATATATATAAAATAATTTCAATCTGTCAGCGTTATATAACACGTCTAAAATTGAAGCAAAAGTAAGAAAAAAATTATACAATAATAAAAAAAATGAATTTTAACGATAAAATAAGTATTTCATCGACAAATTATTTGGTTTCTTCTGCCTGAAATTCTATTTTTGACATCCCAAATCAAATTAATTTAACTTACTCAAAATGATTTACAGATTAATGTTTACGACATTAATAGGATTTTTTTCACTAATTCTTTCCGATCAAAGTGATAAAAAACCTACAGAGGTCAAAACGATTTCTATCCCTTCGAAACCAGAAAATAGGCCTATATCCACTGAAGAAGCGGATGATGCGTTTTTAACTGTTTATGAAGCGATTCAGCCGGGCCGATTTACACTTCCTGATTACAGTTGTTTTGTCGCTGCCTTAAAAGGTTATGAAAGCCTTTCTCAAAAAGGATTGATTCGCAATGCCATGCTCACGGTAATCGATTTTAACTTGCCTTCCTCTGAAGAGCGCTTGTGGGTTATCGATATGGATAAACTCGAGGTTGTTTGTCAGTCTTTGGTTGCGCATGGTAAAAATTCGGGCGAGTTGTATGCTTCGCAATTTTCAGATTTGAACGAATCGAATAAGAGCAGCTTAGGGTTTTATTTAACCGGAGAAACCTACAACGGAGTTCACGGGCAGGCGCTAAAATTAGATGGCTTAGAAAGGGGTAAAAACGGAAATGCACGTAACCGTGCTATTGTAATGCATGGAGCCGATTATGTTTCGTATGATTTTATTCGGGCACACAACCGTTTAGGGCGCAGTCAAGGCTGTCCGGCCTTACCTTTGGAATTAACGGCAAAAATAATTGGAAAAATAAAGAACGGCTCTTGTTTGTTTATTAACCACTGCAACAATACGGATATTCGGTTATAAGCCATATTGCAGTTTACTATACAAGTCGGCGTCCATACAATAAATGTCTTCCCGAAATTGTAACTGATTGCGTTCAAACCAACCGGTGTTATAGATAAGATAAACGCGAATATCGTCTTTTATTTCAATTGTTTTTGTGACCAATTTTTTAGATTTTACGGTATAATTTTCAATTTTTGGCAAACTCCAATTGGCGGTGTCATTTAAAATATATTCTCCCAATTCCAGCGGTTTCTCCACCCGAACACAACCCGAACTCAAAGCTCTGTAATCGTATTTGAAATAATTGCGATGGTTGGTGTCGTGAAGGTAAACAGCATATTTGTTGTTAAAATTCACTTTTAAATACCCCAAGGCATTATTTCCGCTGGGGTTTTGTACATAGCGGTAGCGTTTTGCATCCTCAGGGCGCCATTTGGAGGCGCTAACTTCTCGGTTTTTGGAATCCAATATGTGTAACCCTTTGCGCGCAAAGGTGCTGCGACTTTTTGCTGCAGCCGGAAAAACATCTTCTTTTAAAATGGTTGGGGGAACAGTCCAATTGGGATTTAGCACAATATTGGTCACTTTCGAAGCCAATACAGGCGTTTTACGATCGGGCTTTCCAACCACAACACGTTTGCCAAAAACACTATCCTTATCTTTATAGACAGTCATGTGGAAATCCGGTATGTTTACCAGTATGTAATGGCTACCCGGATCGTCAGGCATCCATCGCAGGCGTTCCATGTTAACGATGATTTGTTCCATACGCTGGTTACGCGAAAAATTGAGTGCTTCTAGAGTTCCTTTCCCAATTACGCCATCAGCAGCCAAACCATGTCGTTTTTGGAAACGCTTAACAGCTGCTTGAGTTTCTTTATCATAAACCTTGGTTAATAAGGTGTCTTTTCGTTTTAAATCGCCCCACAATATCAGTTTTCTCTTGACCAGAGGCATACTCTTTGAGGCAGTGTTAAAGGAAAACTTCTCTGTTAAATCTATCGTTTCGGTATACTTGTCTTCGGTATTTTTTAATTTTGCCAAAGCCTCTTTAAGTTGTTGGTAAAGTGGGAATTTTGGTTTTTTGTCATCAATAATCGTTTTGAATTTCTTTTCGGTAATACACATTTCCAAAACTCGGCTTTCATCCAATTCTTTTTTACCCAAATCCCAATCATCGTATAGCGAGTAGGGGTCGACGCGTCCTTTGTTGATATGGATGATATACTTTAATACATTTCGGGTAAGCTGGACATCATAGTCAATTTTCTCGGTATCCGGCAAACTGTCAAATCGGTTTTCAAAATTTTTGAGGTACTCTAAATTGTATTCTTCGGGATTAAGACCTTCGGAGCCGGCTTTTTCTAACTCCAAGAGCGCTTCATCACGGAGTAATTTGTCGTCCCAAACGGTATTAAAACTGAACTTGCGGTAGAACGACTTGAGATTTTCTTCTTCAAAAGAAGCAACATATAATGAGTCAATAGGCGCGGACTTTTCTTCCGCCGAAAAAAAATCAAAAAAACTGCCCAAGGACGCACCGTGAACCGTTTTGTTGTTCTCAGGTCCTTTACAGGAAACAATCAATACAATAAGTAAGCCGAAGTAGTATTTCACCATAGGCACTTTTAAACCGTTTTATACATTAAAAAATGAACTCCAATTTCAGGAATAGAAAAGGCTTCACCTTGGATTTTATAGCCGCTTTTTTCATAAAAACCTACGGCACTCTCACGTGCATTAAACCAAATTAAAGCCGGCTTTTGTTTCCTGATTTCAAGTTCTGCGGCTTCTAACAGCTGACTTCCAAAGCCATTCGTTTGGAATTCTTCCAGTATAGCCATTCCCCTGATTTGGAATTGATTTTCAGCACTAAATGTACTGTTTTTATTTTTGAAAACAGAAATAATCCCTGTTAATTTTTCATGATAAAAAAGCCCCAAATGCGTTGTGCTAATTTCGTGGTCTCCGTCAAAGAAACAGCTTTCTACCGGTTTGCCTTTACGCAACACAGCATGCCTTACAGGATACGTTTCCGGCGCATTGATTTTTTTTATCGTCTTCATTTGGGATGTAAAATAAGTGATTACGAACGGATTAAAAAAAAGTTGTGTCTACTTAATTTCGTAAAATGAATTCTACTTTATTTTTTTTCAAAAAAATTTGCAACTAAAGAAAGTAATGCTATATATTTGCAGTCGCAATGCGGAAGTAGCTCAGTTGGTAGAGCTCCAGCCTTCCAAGCTGGTTGTCGCGAGTTCGAGCCTCGTCTTCCGCTCTAAAACCTCTAACAACGTTAGAGGTTTTTTCATTTCACGAGGCGAGCCCCGAAGTTTCGGGATAGCCCGATGACTATCGGGAAGTTTCGTCTTTCGTTTTAAAAAGAAAAAAAGGTTTTTATTTCTATGCCCTTTTTAGCGTTTCCTTATTTCAGAGCCCCGACTCTAAAATGTCATCTTACTAAAATCGGTTCCGGATTCAATCTCAACGGCAGCCGCATTTTGTTGGAATAGGCGTGCGGTTAAAGAGCCGCGTAAAATGCAATTTTCACCCCGAACTTCGAGCCAACTTCCTTCGCGTAGCCCAATAACCGGCGTAGTGTTGCACGAATGAAATTCATTGATACGGGTTTCGCGCGTTTCTCCCATATGGGTACTGTTAGGTGTAGGGTCTAAGTAGTGCGGATTTAAATTGAAAGGAATGATGCCTAACGTGGTAAAATCAGATGGATACACAATGGGCATATCATTAGTAGTTTTCATCGAAATCCCTGTAATATTGCTTCCGGCACTGGTACCTAAGTAAGGCGTCCCATTTAAAATAACCTCTTTTAAAACTGTCATCAATTGGTTGTCCCAAAGAGTTTTAACCAATACAAAGGTGTTGCCGCCTCCGGTAAAAATACCATCCGCATTTTGCAAGGCTTTAGCGGGGTCTTCATAAGTATGTAAGCCGGTCACAGCTAAGTTCATTCCTGAAAAAACGTCGTTTACTTTTGCAGTGTAGGCATCGTGTGATATCCCTCCCGGTCGGGCATAGGGAATAAAAATAATGTTTTTACAACCCGCAAACAGCTCTTTAACCTCTTCTTTTAAATACGCTAAATAGCTGCCTCCATATACGGTAGATGTACTGGCAATGATAAGGTTTCTCATGGTGCTTATTTTTACAAAACTACGAAGTTTGCAGTTTAATTAACATTTTTTTAGTTTTTACTTGGCTTATTTTTTGCTGTTCCTTTGGTTACCTTTACCCTCTGAACCCGGCGAATGAGAAAAAAATACAATCTCCTTTTTTGCTTTTTGCTTATGGCTACTCCTGTGCTATCCCAAGTCCGATTGCTCAAGGGTAAAATTGCTGCGGATTATCCGGACCTGGAAAAAGTTACCATTACCAATCTTAATTCGAAAGCCTTTGTTACCTCTGAGGAAAATGGCTATTTTGAAATAAAAGCAAGCATGAATGACACACTCCGTTTTTCGGCAGTGCAGTTTGTGGAAAAAAAAATATTGGTAACCGAAAGTATGCTAAAGCAAAACCCCTGCTATGTTCAGTTAAAGGTGGCCGAATATTTGTTGAAAGAAGTAATTGTTAATGAATACAAAGACATTAATGCCGTGAAATTGGGAATTATTCCAAAACCGGCCAAAAAATTTACGCCTGCTGAACGCCGACTCAATGAGGCAATTACCGGCAGTGGATTAATACCGTTGAACCCGATACTGAATGCCATTTCGGGAAGAACCAAACAGTTGAAAAAAGAAATTGAAATCGAAAAACTGGAAACACTATTAAAAAAAATAAACGACTGGTTTGAAGATAATTATTACGTGGAAAAATTTGGTATTCCCGCCGACTATGTAGATGGCTTTAAGTACTTTTTAATTGAAAATGAAGCATTTCGCAATGCGGTGAATGCTAAAAACAAAACCTTGGCTGTTTTTCTTATGGCCGAAGTTGCCACAGCCTATAAAGCCCGAATTGAGGAAAAACCATGAAGCATGTTGTCTTTTATATTGTTGTGTTCTTTTCGATTAGCGCGCTTGCCCAAACGGAACAACGCACGCTACTCAAAGGGATTGTTACCTCCGATAGCTTAAAAGTGGAACGGGCTACCATTACCAACACCACTGCTGAACGCTTTGCGGTTTCGGACGATTTAGGTTTTTTTACGATTTATGCCCGCGAAAATGACACCTTAGTGATTACCAGTGTTGCTTTTGAAACCGCTCAATTAGTGGTTCGAAAAAAAGATATAGGCCCAATTGCATTGAATATCCGTCTTGTTCCTGTCACAACGGAATTGGATGAGGTAAAAATTGGTCCATACAAACTTACAGGTGATTTAGTGTACGATGCCAAACGAATTAAAGTGAAACCTTCGGTCAAGGCCGATATTCCGCCTTTAGATGTGTCAACCCTCGAAATTACAGGTGTAAAAGCGCGGGTTGATAATTTAGCCATGCCCAACAACTACAATCCCGAAACTCAAATCGATTTTATTCGTATTGCCAAAATGCTTTTTCGTAAAAAACAATCTGAATGGCAAGAACAACCCATTACACCCAAATATACCGAGGAATTTTTCAAAACTGAAA
Organism: Flavobacterium sp.; assembly: GCA_041917555.1. Classification (GTDB taxonomy): domain Bacteria; phylum Bacteroidota; class Bacteroidia; order Flavobacteriales; family Flavobacteriaceae; genus Flavobacterium. The sequence continues at coordinate 28,507 of JAYRXL010000013.1, forward strand.
TCACAAAACGTTTTGATGAATCATTTTTCACCGAGACACTTGCCATCGAGAAATCGAAAATCGACCTGTTCCTGCAATTTTCATACACAGAAGAAGTACAGCGAGAAGCATTGTTACAAAAGGAAAAAGCACTGCAACTCATTGACTTTTTATCGGTTAAGAGTGTGGCTTTCTTGGAAATGCAAAAACCATAAAGTATTTTTGTTACCAACTTTTACGTAATTCAAAACCAACATAGAGCAAATCAATGAAGCGTTTACCAAAAAAATGGATTCTTTTTTTATTTTTTATCACCCTTACTTCATTTGGTGTGCACAAATTTTATGTGGCGATTTACCAACTGAATTATGTCAAAGAAAAAAAAACAATCCAAATTACGGCTCGCCTGTTTATAGATGATATTAACGAAGCCGTTTCCAAACGTTACGCTACCAAAACGCATTTGGCCTCCGATCAGGAAACACCTAATGATGTCGAATTGCTCAAAAAATACATAGCCGAGAAATGTATTATCAAAGTAAACGGCCAATCCAAACCTCTTTTTTTTCATTCTAAAGAAACCGAAGACAACGTTTTATTGTGTTACTTTTCCATCAAAGAGGTTAAATCCATTAAAACACTCGAAATCGAAAACAGTATTATTATGGAACAACATCCTGAACAACAAAATATTATTCAGGCCAAATTCAATGACAAAAAACAAAACCTGTTATTGACTTCAGAATCTTACAAAGGAATGTTAAAATAAGCCTTTTTCATTACAATCTCCTCTCAAAAACCTTATTTTTACCTCAAAAATCAGAAAAACACGTAACTTTTTTCATTAAAAGCTTACCTATTACAATTCAAACCAAGTACTTTATGATGAAGCGTTTCCTGATCACTGTTCTCACAATTCCATTCGCCTTATCGGCGCAGGAATCACAACAGCCCAAAAAATCTGAAAAAAATCCGGATAAGTTCAAACAAATGTACGACCTCTTGGCTACACCCAATATGTATCGTACCGCTTCAGGAGCTCCGGGACCCGAATATTACCAACAACAAGCTGATTATAAAATTGATGTTGAACTTGATGATCGCAATGCCAAACTTTACGGACAGGAAACCGTAACCTATACTAACAATGCCAAAGAAAGCCTCGACTATCTTTGGATGCAACTCGACCAAAACCAGCAATCACGAAAATCACTATCGCCTTTAGTAGATAGCAATGTAACGGATCCGGTGATGAGTCCTAAAGGATTTTCCCGCCGCTATTTGGAAGAAGATTTTGACGGTGGTTTCAACATCGATTATGTTAAAGACAGCAACGGGAATCCGCTTCAATATACGATTAATCAAACCATGATGCGCATCGAATTGGCGCAGCCTTTAAAACATGGCGAAAAAATAACTTTTTCATTAAAATGGTGGTATAATATTAACAATTACCGTTTGGACGGCGGACGCTCAGGTTATGAACAGTTTGAAGACGGCAATCGCCTTTACATCTTAGCCCAATTCTATCCGCGTATGGCCGTTTATAATGATGTAGAAGGTTGGCAAAACCAACAATTTTGGGGAGCCGGCGAGTTTGCCTTACCTTTTGGAAATTTTGAAGTCAATATCACGGTGCCTGCGGATCATATTTTGGAAGCTACCGGTGAACTTCAAAATCGCGCCGAAGTGTTTACCAAAGCGCAATTGGAACGTTATGCATTGGCTGAAAAAACCTTCGACAAACCGGTAATCGTAGTAACACAAGAAGAGGCAATGGCCGCTGAAAAAGGGTTTTCTGATAAAAAGAAAACCTGGCGATTCAAAGCGACAAATGTGCGTGATTTCGGAATTTCTACTTCCCGAAAATTCATCTACGATGCCATGGCGGTTAAATTAGGCGATAAAACACCTATGGCTATTTCGCTTTATCCTAAAGAAGGAAACCCGCTTTGGGAACAATATTCTACACGCATAGTGGCACATACCCTTAAAAGTTATTCTAGTCATACCTTTGATTATCCTTATCCTAAAGCGGTATCCATCAATGCCGAAGACCAAGGAATGGAGTATCCTATGATATGCTGGAATTGGGGTCGCCCTGATGCCAACGGAAAATATTCTGATCGTGTAAAAGAAGGCATGATGAGCGTAATTGTTCACGAAGTTGGACACAATTTTTTCCCAATGATTGTCAATTCCGATGAACGCCAATGGACCTGGATGGACGAAGGACTTAATTCGTTTATGGAATATATGGCTTTAATTGAGTGGGATCCTGATTTTCCGGCTGATAGAGGTCCTGCCAAAAGCATTGTTCCTTACATGAGTGGTGATGAAAAAGGATTGGAACCGATTATGTCAAATTCCGAAAGCATACGCCAATTTGGCAACAATGCCTATGGTAAACCGGCTGCTGCACTCAATATTCTGCGCGAAACCGTGATGGGTCGCGAATTGTTTGACTATGCTTTTAAAACCTATGCAAACCGTTGGAAATTCAAACACCCGACACCGGAAGATTTTTTCCGAACAATGGAAGATGCCTCTGCATTTGATTTGGACTGGTTTTGGAGAGGTTGGTTCTATACGACTGATAACAACGATATCGGAATCAAAGAAGTGAAAAAATACTATGTAAGCAACGAACCTTCGAAAGAGGTACAAGATTTTTTAAAATCACGACGTCGTCGTAATCGTATCGAAGGCCCTATGGTTTACATGATTGCCGAAGGAAGTGAGAGTTTCAAAAAGTCAATGGATAAACCCTTTGAGATTAAAGACATTAAAACACTCTCAGACTATGTGGAAACGAATTTCACTCCAGAGGAAAGAGCGCAACTCAAACAACCTAAATTCTTTTACCAAATTACGTTTGACAAACCGGGAGGTCTTGTAATGCCAATTATTGTTGAACTGACTTTTGAAGACGGAACCAAAGAAATGCAGAAGTTTCCGGCACAAATTTGGCGCATGAATGACAAAGAGGCTAATCGCACTTTTGCAACCGATAAGGCTATTGTTAAAGTGGTTGTCGATCCTAAGCAAGAAACTGCCGATGTGGACACTTCAAACAATACTTGGCCAAAAGAGGAAGTAAAATCTAAATTTGACTAATAATATTGTGTACTTTTGCTAAAAATAAGCAACTATGTTTGGAATAGGCGGCGGCGAACTCATTTTTATCATTTTCATTGCTCTGATGCTTTTCGGCTCAGATAAAATTCCAGTGATTGCCCGGAACTTGGGCAAAGGTATGGCGCAACTAAAAAATGCCACTAACGAAATTAAATCTGAAATTCAAAAAAGCGCCGAAGCTAACGGATTGGATACATCCATGAAAGAACTTACCCAATCATTTACCAAAGAAGTAGAAGAGGTAAAAGGAAGTTTAGATACCAATCTCACCTCTCCCATGGAAACCATGAAACAAGATATTGACGAACTTACCGGTCCGATAAAACGCCAAATGTAATGCTCGATAAACTTGTTCAACTCGATAAAGAACTGTTGGTTTGGCTCAATGGTTTTGGCTCTGAATCATGCGATGCTTTTTGGCTTTTTATCACCGTACAATTCAATTGGATTCCGTTTTTTGCCCTGATTTTGTTTTTGCTTTATCGTAAATTGGGCTTGCAAAATTTTCTTATCGCTTTAGGTTTTATAGCAGTTCTTATACTGATTTGTGACCAAACGGCCAATTTCGTCAAAGACACCGTAAAACGCCTTCGCCCTTGTAACGACCCCGAACTAAAAACGATTATCCGTATTGTTAAACAAAGCGATACGTTTAGCTATTTTTCAGGTCATGCAACCAATTCCATGGCGTCTGTCGTATTTGTTTGGCAACTGCTGCGAACGCACTATCGATATGCATTTCTATTGTTCGGATTTCCGCTAATTTTTGCCTACAGTCGCATCTATTTAGGACTGCATTTTCCCCTCGATATCCTCTCGGGCTATCTTTTTGGCGGACTCATGGGCTACCTTTTTTACAAAATTTACAAAGCCAAAGTACGCAACCAGTAATTTTTTTTGGGCGCCCCCCTATAAGTCGGGGTCGGGCTTTCCGCAGCAATCTGTCTGCCGGTAGGCAGGTCCCTCACCGGTTCGGGGATGCCGCTACAAACCCTCGCGCAAATTCGAGTTGTTGCCAATGTAACATGAGTCACAGTACAATTCCAAAAAGGACAGTACATTTGTTATCATGCGAAAACTGGCTGTTTTTCTGTGTCTCTATTTTGCAGCATTGACTATTCTTCCATCAGTCAAAGCAATACGTTTGCATTTTAAAACAGAGCACTGTCACAAAGCCTGTTCACCCGAAACCGATAACAGAAGTTGCCACAATGATAATTGCATGCTAAATATTAATATTAATGGTTATACCTTTTTGTGTGAAGAAATAATTTCGTTTCCCGAAAAAAGAGGAGAAATATTTCACAAAAAAGCAACTTTTTTCTACCCAAGAAAACACACTTCTCATTTTCACTTTGCAATCTGGCAACCGCCGGAGATTTGTAGCTGATTTTAGACTTTTTACACATGTTTAATTCAATACAGATCCGTATGAAAAAATCAATTTTATTCGTAGCATTTATCGCAATGCTACTTTCTTTCAATGCTTTTGCTCAACAAACAGAACCAAAACAAAAAAAGAAAAAAGCCAAAACCGAAACCTGTACAACCGATAAAAAAGGATGCGGTGATGCCTCCCAAAAAGGAAGTTGTGGCGCATCCGGGAAAAAATCCGGAGCCGATTCAGGTAAAAAATCCGGTTGCTGTTCTGCAAAAAAAGCATAAGGCTTATTAAGTATTTTAACTTATTCTCAACACCTGTTTTTTTCAGGTGTTGAGATGGTTTTACCATTTAATGAATATACAAATGAAAAAAATAATAGTATACCTAATGGTGCTCACCGGTTGCATTGTTTTCGGGCAGTCGTCATTCGACTATCAAATTCAATTGAATCCCAAAACAATTTCAGGATTACCGGGTTTGCACTCGTTTGCCTTTGGCCAGCATGACGGCAAGTGGCTTATTATTGGAGGGCGCGTTGACGGAATTCACGCCCGACAACCTTTCAATGCATTTCCGGGTTCCGGAAATAATACAACAATTTATGTAGTCGATGCCAACTCAAATGCATCATGGTCTGCAAGTATAACAGCTTTACCGGTTGCACTCAAAGAACACCTTCAGGCAACCAATTACAATTTTTATCAGGATGGGAACACACTTTACCTCATAGGAGGATATGCGTATTCCGAATCCGTAGCCGATCACATTACATTCAATAAACTTACCGCAGTGGATGTTCCCGGACTCATAAATGCGGTTGTTAATGGCACTTCAATTGCTTCGTTTTTTAGCCAAATTGCCGACGTTAATTTTGCAGTCACAGGCGGTCAACTTGGTAAAATTGGAACTACTTTCTATTTGGTAGGCGGAAACCGTTTCGATGGGCGTTATAACCCAATGAATAACCCAACATTCACTCAGGTGTATACAAATAGTATTCGCCGTTTCGAATTAACTTATTCCGCAGGAGTTATTACGGTTTCAAATTTTAATGAGTTAGCCGATGCAATTCACCTCCATCGAAGGGATTTTAATTTGGTTCCTCAAATTTTTCCCGACGGTTCACCGGGCTATACCTTATCCTCCGGTGTGTTTCAGATAAATAATAACTTGCCATTCCTGTATCCCGTGGATATTAATGCGGGAGGTTACGAAGCACAAACGCTTTTTAATCAATACCTAAGTAATTATCACAGTGCAAAAGCAGCATTATATGAAACCGGTTCCAATAAAATGCACAGTTTGTTTTTTGGCGGTATGAGCCGTTATTATTACAATGGCACAACACTGATTCAAGATGATAATGTGCCTTTTGTTAATACAATCAGCCGTGTAACTCGATTAAGTGATGGTTCACTTCATGAGTTTCAGCAACCCGAAACCATGCCGGCTTTAAAAGGAGCCAGCGCCGAGTTTATTCTGAATAAAGATTTACCGCACTATGAAAATGAAGTGATTCGTTTGGATGATATCAGCGAGAATGAATTTGTTATCGGTCATATTGTAGGCGGTTTGCAAAGCAGTAGCTTAAACCCTTTTACCGTCAACCAAACATCGCAAACCTCGGCTAATGCAACGGTTTATGAAGTAAAACTAATTCGGAGTCCTAACTTACATACAGCAGGGCCAAACGGCGAAAATCCATTTACCATGCAAGTCATTCCAAATCCAACGCAAAATGATACTGTTAAAGTGCATTTTACCATGCCTTATGTAACCGACATTGATTATTTTGTCACATCATCCAAAGGACAAATTATTGATGATGGTGAAATAACAGAGGTGCGCACGGGTGAGAATATCATGCATTTTGATTTACCGTCAACCGAAGACAATTTTTTGATTCTCACTTTTGTTTTCGATAAAAAATATTATGTGACACAAAAAGTGCTGCGTGCCCATTAAATTTTAGTAACCTTCAGAACAACCAAAAATAAGAGCCCGTTATTCGACGGGCTTTTTGTAACCTGTGTTACACAGTAACATTTGTAACTGTAGGGAGAAAAACTGGCTTCTATTTTTGCTTCGTAATTAAACCAAAAGTAGGATGAAAAAAATGATGTTTGCAGCTCTTTTATCGCTGGCTATGCTTACTGCAAAAGCACAAGATACCATAATGGTGTCAAAAAAAGAACTGATTCAAAAGATTGCTGAAAATAACCTCCAGCTAAAAATCGCAGACAAAAACTACCAATCGGCCCAAGCTGATTATAAACAGTCGGCTGCCTTGTTTTTGCCTCAGGTTTCAGTTTCCCATACCGGAATTGCAACCACAAGTCCGTTGATGGCTTTCGGGTCCAAACTCAATCAGGAAATCTTAACTATGGCCGATTTTAATCCGGATTTGTTAAACAACCCGGATCAGGTTCAAAATTTTACCACACAAATAGAGGTTAAGCAACCGCTCATCAACCTCGATGGGTATTACGGTCGGCAGGCAGCAAAGGCCAAAATGGAAGCATTTCAATTGCAAACCGGGCGAACAGCCGAATATTTGGAACTCGAAGTGAGTAAAGCCTATATGCAACTTCAACTGGCCTATCAGGCTGTAAAAGTGTTGCAAAAAGCTGAGAATACAGCCAAAGCAAATCTGAAATTGGTTGAAAATTACTTTAAAAACGGAATGCTTCAAAAAACAGATTTACTTAATGTACAGGTTCGTGTGGGCGAAATTCAAAATCAATTGAAATATGCGGTAAGTAATGTACAAAATGCATCGGATTATTTGGCTTTTTTGCTCAATGAAGACATGAAGGGGAAACTTTATAAACCGGCTGAAATGCCTGATAATGTAATTCAATCAGCCGAATTGGCGGTAACGGTTCCCGAAGGGCGAAAAGATATTCAAGCCATGTCGAAGTCGGTTGAAGCGTATTCAAAGATGATGCTTTCGCAAAAATCGGCACTGTTGCCACGACTGAATGCTTTTGGAAATTACCAGTGGAATGATAAATCGGTTTTTGGATTTGGAGCAGATGGTTATTTAGTAGGTGCCCAACTTTCTTGGGATGTTTTTGATGGTATGAAATCCTACGGGAAACTCGACAAGGCGAAAGCCGATTTACAAAAGGCCGAAACCGAAACCGAACAATACAAAAAACAAAGTCAGTTGGAATTATCCAAAACACTACGACAATTAGACGATGCTAATAACAAAGTTCAATTAGCAAAACTGGCTCTCGAACAATCTCAGGAAGCTTATCGCATTCGTCAGAATCGATTTGCGCAGGGATTGGAAAAAACAACCGATTTATTGCAGTCTGAAACCCTAACACTTCAAAAGGAATTGGAACACCTTCAAGCTGTTTTCGAATATAATTTTACCCAACAATACATACAATTTTTAACCCGTTAATCATGAAAAAAATAATTCTGTCTCTCTTTTCTCTTACAACATTGCTGCTCGTATCCTGCGGCGGAGAAACAAAGGAAAATGCAACTGATGCTACCGCAGCTATTCCTGTAACCGTATCGGGCGATAACAATGCCGTTGCCAGTCCGTTTGTAACAGCCAGCGGTAAAATCGAAGCAGTAAACAGCGCCAATGTGAGCACTCGAATGATGGGCTATATTACCAAAGTTCATGTTAAAGTGGGTCAACGCGTTGGAGCCGGTCAGCTCTTGGTGAGTGTCAACAATACCGATTTAATTGCCAAAAAAGCGCAAGCCGAAGCAGGTGTTTTGGCCGCTACAGCCGCTTACAACAATGCTAAAAAAGATTATGACCGATTTATGGCGTTATTCAGTCAACAAAGTGCTTCTCAAAAAGAACTGGATGATATGACATCCCGTTATGAAATGGCTAAAGCCGGTTTGGAGGGAGCACGTCAGATGCGGAATGAAGTCATGGCCCAATTTGGGTATTCTAATATTACTGCTCCATTTAGCGGTGAAATAACCAATACGTTTGTAAAAGAGGGTGATATGGCAAATCCGGGGATGCCTTTGGTGAGCGTTGAAGGAGCCGGTCAATTACAGGCAGTTGTTATGGTTTCGGAAAGTGATATCGCTCAGATTAAAAACGGAATGAAAGTTAAAGTGCATGTAAAATCGATTAACAAACAATTAGATGGTGTGGTTACCGAAGTCAGTATGTCGGCAAAAAACACCGGAGGCCAGTATTTGGTGAAGATTAATGTTTCCAAAGCCGATAAAACAGTATTGTCAGGTATGTTTGTTAATGTTCAATTTCCTGTAGCTAATTCGGTAAAAACCACAAATGTTTCGGATTCAGGAAAAGTGATGGTTCCGGAAACTGCCTTGGTTAAAAAAGGACAACTTGTCGGAATTTATACAGTTGGTAACGAAAATAAAGCGTTGTTACGTTGGCTGCGAATCGGTAAAAATTATGGAGGTCAGGTTGAAGTTCTCTCCGGATTGTCGGCCAATGAACCTTACATTATCTCGGCTGAAGGTAAATTGTATAATGGAGCAAAAATCAGTGTAAAGTAATTAATAAAACGTTTTAGGTGCTGTGTAAACACGAAATGCTAAAACGTTAAACTTTCAAACAAAAAAATCATGCAGGAAGGTATATCAGGTAAAATAGCCCATTTTTTCATCAATTCGAAGCTCACCATTTTGTTGATGGTAGCACTGATGATTATTGGTGTATACAGTTCATTTTTAATTCCGCGCGAAGAAGAACCGCAAATTAATGTTCCAATGGCCGATGTGATGGTTGGCTATCCGGGAGCTTCACCTTCGGAGGTAGAAAGCCGCGTAATCAAACCTTTGGAAAAAGTTATCGGTAATATAAAAGGAGTAGAGCATATTCATAGTATGGCCATGAACGGACAGGCGATGATTATTGTTCAATTTTATGTTGGTGAAGATATTGAGCGTTCGTATGTAAAGTTATACGACGAACTTATGAAACATGAAAACATGTTTCCGCAAGGCGTTTATAAACCCATGGTAAAAACGCGTTCCATAGACGATGTGCCTATGCTTGGACTCACACTTTGGAGTGAAAAATACGACGACTTTGAGTTACGACAAATAGCAGAAGAGGTAACTTCTGAAGTCGAAAAAGTAAAGGATGTAGCTATCACGAAAGAGATAGGAGGACGTAACCGCGAGCTTAAAGTCATTTTAGACAAAGATAAAATGGCCGAAAACGGAGTTGATGCCTTGGGCGTCATGCAAATGATCCAAGCCAATAACGGCAGTTCACAGTCGGGTAGCTTTGTGGCCGATGACAAAGAGTATTTACTCACAACCGGTCAGTTCTTGAGTACGGCCGAAGATGTAGAAAATCTAGTTGTAGGGGTTAACCATCAAATGCCGGTTTATTTAAAACAAATTGCAACCGTTCAGGATGGTCCGTCTACACCGCGTAGTTATGTGTCATTTGGTTATGGTAAAGCCAATACCTCATTTTCAAAATACAAATCCGAATACCCGGCAGTAACCATTTCTATAGCCAAAGTAAAAGGTGCTGACGCTATGAAAATTTCCGAAAAAATTATAGAACACCTGGCGGTTCTTAAAAAATCAGTTATTCCGGATGATGTGCATGTTGAAGTTACCCGAAATTACGGAGAAACGGCATCACACAAAGTAGGTGAACTATTAATGCACTTAGGTATCGCCATTTTAGCCGTAACCGTTTTGGTTATGTTGGCCATGGGATGGCGCGGTGGATTGGTTGTTTTCTTTTCTGTACCGCTAACATTCGCTCTTACGCTGTTTAGTTATTATTTGTTAGGTTATACCCTCAATCGTATCACCCTTTTTGCCCTTGTTTTTGTGGTGGGAATTGTAGTAGATGACAGTATCATTATTGCCGAAAATATGCACAGGCATTTTAAAATGAAACGCCTTCCGTTCAAGCAGGCAGCTATTTTCGCCATTAACGAAGTAGGAAATCCAACTATTCTCGCCACATTTACAGTAATTGCGGCCATTTTGCCTATGGCTTTTGTATCCGGTATGATGGGGCCTTATATGAGTCCGATGCCGATAGGTGCTTCCATTGCCATGATGCTGTCTTTGTTTGTAGCTTTAACGGTTACGCCTTATTTGGGATATCACTTTCTTCAGGAAAAAGAGGAACAAGAGCACAAAGCCGAACACGGATTGGAAACTTCACGCATCTATAAAATTTATAACAAATTTGAGCGTCCGTTTTTGGAAAGTTCTAAAAAAAGACGCCTCATGTTAGGAATTACGGTGTTGTTGCTGTTTGGCTCTGTACTGATGTTTTTTACCAAATCGGTTGCCGTTAAAATGTTACCGTTTGATAACAAAAATGAGTTTCAGGTTGTAATTGACATGCCCGAAGGGACTACACTCGAACGCACCGCTGCGGTTACCGGCGAAATTGCTCAATACCTTTCTACCGTTCCCGAAGTTGTGAATTATCAAAATTATATCGGCACATCGGCACCTATTACCTTCAACGGATTAGTGCGTCATTATGATATGCGAGGCGGAAGTAACATGGCCGATATTCAGGTAAACTTGCTTCATAAAGAGGAGCGCGATTTACAAAGTCACGATATTGCAAAAATTGTGCGTCCGGAAATTAATAAAATAGCCAAAAAATACGGTGCCAATGTTAAGGTTATCGAAGTGCCGCCGGGGCCACCTGTATTGTCTACTTTAGTAGCCGAAATTTACGGCCCGGATTACAAGGAGCAATTAAAAGTTGCCGATCAGGTAAAAACCATTCTAAAAGACACACCGGATATTGTCGATATTGATTGGATGGCCGAAGCCTCACAAACAGAATACAAAATTGAGGTCGATAAAGAAAAAGCAATGCTCAACGGAATTGCACCCCAACAAGTAGTTGGAAATCTTACCTATTTGCTTCGGGAACATCCGGTATCGAATCTGTACGATGAAACCTCAAACGACAATGTTGGAATCGTGCTTGCGCTTGACGATAAAGACAAAACATCGCTACAAGATATTACATCACTCAAAATTAAAGGAAGTATGGGTAATGTGGTGCCGGTAAGTGATTTGGTTCAAATTAAAAACGATTCCCTCCAAAAAACAATTTACCGCAAAGACCAAAAACGCGTAGTGTATGTAACAGCTGATATGGCAGGCCTACTCGAAAGTCCGGTGTATGCCATTTTAGGGATGAACGAAAAACTGCAACAAATGAAATTGCCCAAAGGTTACAAAGTAAACGAACTTTACATGGACCAACCCTCCGATGAATCCGATTTTACGGTTAAATGGGATGGTGAATGGCAAATTACTCTCGAGGTATTTCGTGATTTGGGTGCCGCATTTCTGGTAGTAATCATCATCATTTATATGCTTATTGTGGGTTGGTTTCAAAACTTCAAAACCCCAATTGTCATGATGTTGGCCATCCCGCTTTCGTTGGTTGGAATTGTTTTGGGACACTGGATTTTGGGCGCATTTTTTACAGCGACTTCTTTTATCGGTATGATTGCGCTTGCCGGTGTAATGGTGCGAAATTCGGTTTTGTTAATCGACTTTATCGAAATCCGACTCAATGATGGTATCCCGCTTAAACAGGCAATTATTGATGCCGGAGCCGTACGTACTACACCTATTCTCCTTACTACCGGAGCAGTGGTGATAGGTGCTTCTATTATTTTGTTTGATCCTATCTTTCAAGGATTAGCGATATCATTGGTAGCGGGAGCTATAGTCTCCACACTGCTCACTCTTATTGTAGTGCCGCTTATTTATTACATCACGGAACGAAAAAAATGGGAAAAACCCCAAGATGAATCCTCCATTGATGCTAACAACTAAATCCTAAAAAAAAATGAAACTTTTACTCATTACCGCCGTTATGGAATACAAATCGGAGATTCAAAAAATGCTCCGAACAGCCCAAGTCAAACAGTATTCCTATCGTGAAGTTACCGGTTACCGCGACGCTTCTTTGGATGCCGTTGAAACCAATTGGTTTGGTTCCGAAATCAACGAAAACGAATCCGTAGTATTCTATGCTTTCGTGGAGAAAGAAAGTGTTTCAAAACTCTTTGACGCCGTAACCAATTTTAATGCGCACAAAAAAACGCTTTCCGGTATCCATGTGGCTTCTTTTGCTGTCGAATCCTATAATTAACCTAACGTATGAAAAATCGAATTATTCGTGCCGTAGCCGGTTCATTTATACTTATTAGCCTGCTTTTGGCATTGTATGTCAATCAAAATTGGTTGTGGTTTACCGCTTTTGTAGGTGCCAATCTCTTGCAGTCGTCCATCACCAAATGGTGCTTAATGGAAGATATTCTCACCAAGTTGGGCGTAAAAGATTAATTTTTTTGGCGCGCCCCGACGCGTCGGGGGCGCGCTCTCCGCTGCTACCTGTCTGCCGGTAGGCAGGTCCCTCGCGCAATAGGCTAAATTACCCGGCTCACCGTCAACCCATCCCGAATGGGAAGTAACACAGTTTCTACCCTAGGGTAACTATAACAATTTTTTAGAAAGTTCGCTTTTCAAAAGCGCTATTAGTTCATCTTTTTCTTTTATTCTTAATTCTAGTTGCTCAATAAGTTTATCAGAAAGATTGTTATATACATAAAATCCATTTCCAGTACTTTTTTTGTTATTTTGAGTAAAGAAAATCTTATCATCAGTAAGTAATTCGTAAATTTCTATTTCATATAGTTGAGCTAACATTTCTAATGATTTCAAATCAGGAGTAGTTTCATCTCGTTCATACCTTCCATATGTGGATTTTGAAACACCAATTCTTTCAGCAACAATATCTGGACTAAAACCTTTAGCAGTTCTTAGTGATTTAAGTTTTTTACCTAATAGCATATAAATTATATTTTACATTAATAGTAAAGAAGGAAAAATCAAAAAAGAGAAAAAAAACCTCAAAAATGAAGTTTTTTATCCTAAAAATGGAATACAATATTAAGTAAAAAATTACAAAATTGCATTATTTTAATTATGTTTAACTAAATTCAGTTATTATGAAAAAATTTTTTATTTCAATGTTTTTACTTATTGGAGTGAATACATTCGCAACAGTGGTTCATTTTACTTCTTCATGTGGTAAAGCTGCTACTGTAACAACAAATTCTTCATGGGGTTCTGCTCAAATGACACAAGAATTGATTGATATTAATTATGAAATGTGCGGCACTAGAAATGTTCGTATAATTTATTCGTAATTAATTATATTTGGCCTTGTTATACAAGGCCTTAATTTGTTTTAATATGAAAAATTTATTTTTTTTATTTTTATTTTCCATATGTGAATTATATTCTCAACAAAAAATGGATGTTTTGAAGGAGGTGAGGTATGAATTAAAGTTTAAGGAATATAAAAACCAAAATGATGTAGTAATAAATAATTTTATATTGTTGATGAACAATAGTGAAAGTTTTTTCAAAAATATGAATATTTATGTAAAAGATTCACTATTTGCCAATGGTACTTTGAAATATACAAATACTCAAAAGGATTTGGAAATAAATATGAGATTTTATGTTGAATTACCATTCACTATTTATAGAAAAGGAAAAAATGTGAGTTTTGCAAACTCAATTTTAGACAATGAATGTAGATATGATGAGGAAGTTGAATTTAATTGGAAAATTACAAAAGATAAAAAGGTTATTAATGGTATTGAGTGTACAAAGGCAACTACAACAAAATGGGGCAGAAATTGGATTGCTTATTTTTCTACAAAGCACCCACTGCCTTTTGGTCCTTATAAGTTCTATGGTTTACCCGGATTGATCTTTGAAGTAGGGGATGATAATAAGGATTATGTATTTACTCTTTATAAAATCAAGAATAGAAAAGTTAAGAATTTTAATTTATATAATTATCCAAAAGCAAAAAAAGTAACTAAAGAACAGTATGAGAAAATTAGGCATTCAGAAGCTATAAAGCCCTCTCAAATAAAGGTAGAAGGAGATCCTAGTATGGCAAAGAAAATTAATAAAAGAAAATTAGAACGAGAGAAAAACTATAATCCTATTGAGTTGATTCAGAAATAAATGAATAATGGTTTATATTTTTTTTTCCTATTTGTAATTCAATTCTCATTTTGCCAGAATATTCTTAAAGGCGAAATTAAAGATGAAAAAGGAAATCCGATTGAAAATGTTAATGTTACAATAGAAGATGTAAGCGATGAAAGTATTATTGCTTTTTCAATAACAGATAGCAATGGTTTTTATCAAGTAAAAATAGATGCGAATTTAAGTAATCTGCAAATAAGAGTTTCAAATGTTTATTTCAAAGAACAAGTTATTTATTTTAATAATAAATCTCAAAACATAGATTTTGTTCTTAAAGAGGCTGTTAATGTGCTAGAAGAAGTCAAAGTAGAGATAAAACCAATTGAGCAAAAAAAGGATACAATAAATTTTAATGTTAAAAATTTTGAAGGGAAAGGTGACAGAAGCCTTGCTGATGTCTTAAAAAGGATGCCTGGAATAGAAGTTGAGGAATCTGGGAAGATAAAATATCAAGGCGTTCCAATAAATAAATTTTATGTTGAAGGGAAAGATTTAATGTCAGGTGGTTACAGTGTTTTAACAAATGCATTACCTTCAGAAGCTGTAACTAAAGTTCAGGTCTTAGAAGAACATCAACCAATTAAAATTCTTTCAGATAAAGTTCCAAGTAATAGAGCGGCAATTAACATTAGATTAAAAAAGAATACAACTCTAGCCGGGAATGCAGAGTTAAGTACTGGATTGCCACTATATTTATGGGATACAAAAATCACTCCAATTATTTTTAAAAAAAAGTTTCAATCTTTATACAATTTAAAATCAAATAACATAGGTAGAAATGAAAATTTTGAAATTCAAACATTTTCTTTTGACGAAGGATTTGAAGGTTTAACATATGATAACCTTACAGGAAAATGGTTAAATATTTCGCAATTACAAAATCCAAAAATAAATGAAAATCGTTATCTGTTTAATGAATCATTTTTGATATCAACAGATTTTCTCACCAATCTTAAAGATGATTTGTCATTTAAAGTAAATATGAGTCTATCAAAATCAAAAAATTATAAACAAGGAAACTCATTTACATCAATAATAAACCAAAATGGACAACCTATCAATTTTTATAGAAGTACATCAATTAATGAATTGGAAAATACTTTTAAAATAAAGGCAAGTATAGATAAAAATTCAAAAAAAAAATACTATAAAAACACATTAACTTTAAAAACGAATTATCGATTAGAAGAAAGTAACATGCAGATTAACAGTAACAGTGTTAATCAAAATTTAAACTCGCCAAGTATTTCTCTCCAAAATTCTTATAGTAGTCTTTTTTTTATTAAGCAGAATGTGGCCAATATTAAATCTGTATTTAATTTTGTTTCTGATAAGCAAAGTTATTTTGTAAATCCATATTCAAATATTGCTTTTAGTTCAATAAATCAACCTTACAATGAACTTTTTCAAAATGTTGAATCTAAAGAAGTTAATTTACTTAATGAAATATCTTTTATAATTCCAGTTAATAAAATTTATGCAACAGAAACTATTGGATTATCATATGATTGGTCTAACTTAAAAAGTAACCTATTTGGATTACTATCAGATTTTGAAAATGTAGGAAACGCATTCAATAATCATGTTAACTTTTTTAAGGTTGTCCCCTCTTTTTCTACAAAATTGACTTATTCATCTGATTCTTGGAATTTGAATTCTAATTTTCCAATAATGTTTAACTTTTTGAAAGCAATAGATAATTTTGAGTTTAAAAAAGATTTGAAAAAGTTAACGTTTGAACCAAATATTGAAGTTAAGTATAAATTTAACTCAGAATTTTCTAATTTGATATATAGTTCTGTAAAGTATAATTTTGGGTCACAAACAACATTATATCCAAATTTTATTTTTTCAGATTTAAGTTTAAAAAATAATAATAATGAAATTAATCAGCAAAAAGTATATCTTTTTGGTGGTAATTTAGAAATGAAAAAAGTTTTAAATGAATTATTTTTAAATATCAATTATGAACTAAGTAAATCTAATACAAATCTATTGATTTCAAATGACATAAACTCAAATGGTCAGGTTATTTCAATGCCTGTCTCTATTGAGAACCATAATTTTAGAAAATCTGTTTCAACTGAAATCAGTAAATATTTCACAAAATTTCGTTCAAAAATTTCCTTAAAAGCTACATTTTTTAGTGAAAAAGGGAACTCTTTAATAAATAATGTTGAACAAGTATATGATATAAATGGACAATCCCTTTCTCTAACTTATTTAATGGATTATTTTGCATGGCTAACAATTGATGAAAATTTAATTTTAGGGCAAGACAAAAGAACTGAATTAACTTCTTCTAAAGTTTTACGTAATAATTTTAGAGCACTTTTTTTTATAAACGAAACAAATTCCATACAGCTAACAAGAGAAGATTATTTTAATAAATTTCAAAATCAAAAATTGAAAAATTATTTTATTGATTTAATGTATCAATATACTCTTAAAAAGAAAAAAATTGATGTCTTTATCAAGTGGGAAAACATTATGAATAAAAACAGCTATAATGAAACTATTATAAATAGTTTAGGCTATAGTCTTAATAACTTTCTAATAAGACCAAGTCAACTAATGTTTAGTATTAAATTTTATTTTAATTAAATCACCCGGCTCACCGTTAACCCGTCTCGAATGGGGAGTAACACGGTTTCTACCCTTGGATCGGTATGGAGTAGTTGGTTATACGCTAAAAGTGATAAAGTAGACTTGTCGTTGGGTTTTACCGGCTCCAAAACTTTACCGCTCCACAAAACATTATCCGATAAAATAATGCCTCCTTTTTGCATTTTTGGGACAACCAATTCAAAATAGCTGGCATAATTTTCTTTATCAGCATCAATAAAAACCAGATCAAAAGGCCCTTCTAAGGTTGGGATGCAATCCAATCCGTTGCCCAAATGTTGCCGAATTTGACCCCCATAAGGGGAGAAATCAAAGTACTTGCGCTGAAAATCAAACAATTCTTCGTTGTTGTCTATGGTGTCTATACTGCCGTTTGTTGTCAAACCTTCTGCCAAGCATAATGTAGCATATCCGGTATAGGTTCCTATTTCTAAAATGCGTTGCGGTCGTACTAATTTCGAAATCATGCTGAGCACTCGTCCCTGAAAATGCCCACTCAACATGCGTGGTTGCATTATTTTTTGATGGGTTTCCCGGTTCAAACGAGCCAATAATTCGGGTTCCGCCTGCGAATGCTGCGCTACATATTCTTCTAAAGCTTCGGAAAGGAAATGCATAGTGACTGATTTTTCGCAAAGGTACAAATTAACGTGAGTTCAAGGTAAGAAGTTTGTTTGCGTCCAAAATGCATTAAAACATACTGCTAAATTACTTCTGTGCGTATTTTTGCGTTAGACTTCGCTCTGGGTAGTTGTTTTGACTTATCTTCTTTCGTGCAAAGGCTTTTGCGTAATCTGGTTTTTTTAATTGCTAAAATTTGCCTTTTAAGGAAAATTGTCTTATTTTTGTAGACAAATGTCTTAAAAATTATTGTATGGGTGCAATTAAATTAAATGTAGAAGATGAACTGAATCAAAGAATAGCTTCCTTTTTGAGCCGGTCTTCTATTGGAGAAACGTACCATATTGATTTTAATAAAAATATCACGTATGAGGACTTTTTAACCAATAAGTTACTCATAATAGCGGCTATACGAGAAGGGATTCCATATTCTCTTTTTGATTCCATTCAAGAGTATGCTCCTTTCACTGAAAACGATTGGGCTAATTTTTTGGATATTTCAACAAAATCACTTCAACGCTATAAAGCAAAATCAGCGACTGAATATTCTTTTAAGCCCATCCATTCTGAAAAAATAATTGAAATTACAGAGGTGACAAAATTAGGGTTAGATGTTTTTGGGAATATTGATAAATTCAGGCTATGGTTAAAAACGCCTAATTACGCATTGGGAAATTTAAAACCAATCGATTTACTAAAAGATTCTTACGGTAAAGAATTGGTAATGAATGAGCTAACACATATTAATTTCGGAATATTCGCGTAGTTTGGAAGTTTATAGATTATCACGTGAAAAATTTGCAGCACCACTTTCAGGAAAAGGTGCAGCGATGAAAGGAGCGAGATGGAACTCTACCGGAGTAGAAGTAATCTATACAGCACAAAATAGATCACTTGCGATGGCTGAGGTAGCGGTGCATCTTACGTTGTCCACCTTACCCGAAGATTATGTTATGGTTACTATCGAAATACCGGATAGTATAAAAATTAAAACAATATCCATTCATGACCTGCCAAACGAATGGAATAATTTTCCCTATTCTTTAGTAACACAAAAAATTGGTGACGCGTTTATTTTAGAAAATAAGTTTTGTGTGTTGAAAATCCCTTCAGCTGTTACTCAAGGTGACTATAACTTCATACTAAACCCCAACCATAAAGACTTCCGAAAGATTAAAATTAAAGAAATAGTGAAATTCCCTTTTAACAAAAGAATATTCAAATAAAAGGAAGTGAAAATTATCAAACGAACCAGAGAGTCCTGTTACGAATAGGTTATAACTCGTTATCATTCTAAAATTACCATATTGTTTAAGTATCTATCATAATTCTGACGGCATTGGCATTTAGCGGTCAAGTAAATTCCCAAATTGATTACCTTTGCGCCATGCAAACCGATAAAAAAGATATCCGGAGTTTTTCCAAAGAGCAATTACGCGATTTTTTTACCGCAAACGGCGATAAGGCTTTTCGTGGCAATCAGGTGTATGAATGGCTTTGGAACAAAGGAGCCCATCAGTTTGCGGATATGACCAACTTGTCTAAAGACACCCGAAACCTACTCGAAACCTATTTTGTAATCAACCACATTAAGGTCGATCAAATGCAACGCAGCGAAGACGGAACGGTAAAAAATGCGGTGCGTTTACACGACGATTTGGTAGTAGAAAGTGTTTTAATTCCAACCGATACCCGCACAACAGCCTGCGTATCGAGTCAGGTGGGTTGCAGTTTGGACTGTAATTTTTGCGCCACGGCCCGTTTAAAACGCATGCGCAATTTAAATCCCGATGAAATATACGATCAGGTGGTGGCTATCGATCGCGAAAGTCGTTTGTATTACAATCGCCCATTATCCAACATCGTGTTTATGGGCATGGGAGAGCCGTTGATGAATTACCCCAATGTGATGAAAGCCATCGAAAAAATCACCTCCGAAGAAGGGCTGGGGATGTCTCCAAAACGGATTACCGTTTCAACTTCGGGTATCCCTAAAATGATAAAAAAGATGGCCGATGATGCGGTGAAATTCAAATTAGCGGTTTCATTACACTCGGCTGTTGAACAAACACGCAACACGATTATGCCGTTTACGAAAAACTTCCCGTTAACTGATTTGCGAGAGAGTTTGGAGTATTGGTACCGCAAAACCAAAAGTCGGGTTACCTATGAGTATGTTGTTTGGCAAGGCGTTAATGACACCCAAGAGGCAATAGATGCCTTAGTGCGGTTTTGCCACTATGTGCCTTGCAAGGTCAATTTAATCGAATACAACCCCATCGATGACAACGAAGATGGTTTTCGGCAAGCCGATGAAGCTATTATACAGCACTATATAGCTGCTTTGGAAAAACAAGGTATTGTTGTAAAAGTGCGTCGTAGCCGCGGCAAAGATATCGACGCCGCCTGCGGGCAATTGGCTAATAAGGTGTGATTTTTTGACTCATTTATAATTTTCTACAAAAAAAAAGCCCGTCGGTGACGGGCTCGAGTGTTACACAATCCTCAGTATTAATTTCCTAAAGTAATTGTATAAGTATTTCCGTTGATGGTAAGGGTAGCGAGGTTGTCGCAGGTACCATCACCAAAATCGATGGTAGCGGTATTGTCGTTGCGCACTACTTGTATTACTCCTCGAACAATATGAGGGCAGTTCATGCGGATACGCAATGGCGTGGTGATGGTTGAGGTTTTTGTACCGGCCGGGAAGGTTGTGGTCCAACTTCCGGTAATGGAAAACACATTGTCTTGCCAAACCATAGGCGTATCAAATCCTTCAATCATTTCGCGAACGCGCGTTCCAATGCGTGTGTGGGTTGCTCCGTTAGGTAACGTAACTGTCATGTTGATATCCATAGTGGCTACCGGATGCACAGCGGCTAATGTTGCGGTAGAAGCCAAGGTACGTGTAACAGTTCGATTGCCTTCGATTTTGATGTTGTTGTGATAGAAATTTACAAAACTGTAATTGATTACATACGAGGGTTGATCGAAGTTGGTGCTTCCGCTAATGATAATTTGCCCTTTTAATACATTCCCGTTAGGCATTGCACAACCGGTAGTTCCAAAATCAACTGTGCGTGTCCAGGTGTTATCAGTTACCACAAGAGTGACTGTTGCACAAGGAGGTAACATGGATTCGGGGGTTTCAGAATAACGTCCGAGTGTTTGCTGAATACCGGCCTGATCTTCGGCAATTTTGGCTACATCATCTGAAATTTCATCCATTTTGGCATTAATGGTAAGCTCTTCACTGGTCATGGTGTTGTTTTCTTCGTCTTTGCTGCAGCTAAATCCTAATGCGATTACAGCTAAACCTACAACTAATTTTGATACTTTCATACTATTGTTTTTTTTTTTGGTTTTTCAGGAATAAGACTTTTGGGTTTGCAAAAGGTTTAATTGAACCATAAAAAAATAGCCCGGACTGAAGCGAAAAACCCGTAAGCCAACAACAACTTGGCTTGCACGGTTGTGGCTGCGACCACAGGAAGCGAGGCAGAACCGTTGCAAACAGGCCGGTGGTGGCGCGGACTTGTAGCATAAGGCCGGAAAAAGCTCCAAATCCTCACCCTCAATAAGTAGCGTTAGGTGTGTTTTGGAAATAGCGATATTGTTGTATCTTTGGGCTCCAATGAATATCACGGCGCAAATAAAGCAACCTATACAGGCCGAAATGGAGCTTTTTGAAAAAAAGTTCCTCGAGTCGATGTCTTCTAAAGTGGCATTGCTTAACCGTATTACGTATTATATTGTTAACCGCAAAGGGAAGCAAATGCGACCGATGTTTGTGTTTCTTACCGCCAAAATGCTTTCGGGCGGGGTGGTGCAGGAGCGCACGTATCGCGGGGCGGCTGTAATTGAATTAATTCATACGGCGACTTTGGTGCACGATGATGTGGTGGACGACAGTAACCGTCGTCGCGGGTTTTTCTCGATTAATGCGTTGTGGAAAAATAAAATTGCGGTTTTGGTGGGCGATTACCTGCTTTCGAAAGGACTATTGCTGTCGATTGATCATGGTGATTTCGATTTATTGCGCATTATTTCGGTCGCCGTACGCGAAATGAGTGAAGGCGAATTACTTCAAATCGAAAAAGCACGTCGTTTGGATATAGTGGAGGAGGTGTATTATGAAATTATTCGCCAAAAAACAGCTACGTTAATAGCCGCTTGCTGTGCTTTGGGCGCTCGATCGGTTTCTGATGACGCTATTTTGGTGGAAAAAATGCGCCATTTTGGCGAATTAATCGGAATGGCTTTTCAAATAAAAGACGACCTTTTTGATTATACCGATGATGCCATTGGGAAACCTACCGGAATTGATATTAAGGAACAAAAAATGACACTTCCGCTGATTTATGCTTTGAATCACTGTTCTGAAAAAGAAAAAAGTTGGTGTATCAATTCCATTAAAAACCACAATAAAGATAAAAAACGCGTGCGTGAAGTGATTGCATTTGTAAAGCAAAAAGGCGGGTTAACCTATGCCGAACAAAAAATGCAGGAATACCGCACCAAGGCACTCGAACTACTTTCTGATTTTCCTGCTTCCGAATACAAAGACAGTCTGACCTTGATGGTGAACTATGTGATTGAACGGAAGAAATAAGACGTTAATTTGGAAATTATCGGAATAAGAATAAAAATTTTAAAAAAAAATATTATTCCTATTTAATTGATAAATAGCATTTTATAATTTATTTCTTCTCGTATTGGCTTTTTTTTTCACACCCCATGCAACCTTTTTTTATCGTGTTGCGTCTATGCCAATAGAAACCTTTAGCAAACTGTTTTGAAAGTTATTTCTTTACATAAAGACGAAAAAGAACTGATAGACTTGGCGGCACAAAATAACCGTCATGCACAACATCAATTGTATACCCGTTTTTCGCCAAAAATGCTTGGGGTTTGTCGTCAGTATGTGAAAGATGTTCACCAAGCGGAGGATGTGATGATAACGGCTTTTATGAAAGTATTTACCCATATCAGTCATTTTGAACACAAAGGTAGTTTTGAGGGGTGGATTCGGCGTATTATGGTAAATGAATGTATTTCGTACTTGCGCGTTCAGAAAAAAGTCAAATTTATAGAAGACGAAACCTTTTTTGAAGAATGCCATAACGATATTGAGAGCCGTCTATCGGTTGAGGATATTCAATTCCTTATAGACAACTTACCTGATGGGTATAGGATGGTGTTTAACCTCTATGCTATAGAAGGGTATAAGCACCAGGAAATTGCGACCATGTTAGGCATTAGCGAAGGAACTTCAAAATCGCAACTCTCGCATGCCCGCAAAATGTTGCAGGAACATATTGCCAAACTCAAAAATTACAGTAATGGAACCGAATAAATTGGAAAAACATATTAAAAAACAACTCGACAACCGAGAGATACAGCCTTCTGCAGGGGCGTGGGATCGATTGGATGCGATGTTGACCGTAACCGAAGAAAAAAAAACAAAAAAGGTTTTTTTCTCTTACCGGTCTATTGGTATTGCTGCCGCCGTTTTGGTGTGTCTGTTTGCCGCTTTGTTTTTTTTCACACAAAATAACGAAGTCACACCAAATAGCTCACAACCGGAGGTTGTGCATGTTGCTACCCAACCAACCGATACGGTTACAACCGGGTCATCCACCAGTAAGGGAACGACTGTTAGTCTGCAACCTGTCCAACAAATTGCAACTGTTTCAAACGAAACCTCGAACCGTAGCAAGGAGCGTGTGATGCCACAAAAACAAAAGGTTTCAATCATCAATCCTACAATCAGCAGTCCCAATCTGCCCGAAAACAAAACCAACAATCAAGTGGTTCAACTTCAGCAACCGCAAGTTGTAAGTCCGGAAAACAGCCAACAGGAGGTAAAACCCGAACTTAAAACCAACAACACACCGGTGGCTCAGGGACCGCAAACCAATTCGCGTCGCATCAAGGTAGATGCTTCGGCATTGCTAAAAACCGTAGACGGTGAAGTAGAGCAAACCTTTCGTGACCGTGTGTTGGATCGTGTCAGTAAAAACTACAAAGAAGTAAAAGTGGCGCTTTCCAACCGAAATTACCAACAATAATCATCAATCTAAATGCAATTATCATGAAAAATTTTACCATTTATCTCGCTTTTGCACTCTGCCTTTTGGCCGGAAAAGCCATAGCTCAGGAATCCTTTGAAGGAAAAGCCCGCGCTATAGCCAACAAAATTGAAAAAGTAACCGAACAGGAAAAAGAAGCCCTCAAAAAAGGGATTGAAAAAGTGAACGACCAACTCGAAAAAGGAGAAATCAATGCCCAGCAGGCCGAGGCCCAAAAAAAGCAATTGGCCGAAACCCATGCTGCCAATATCGAAAACCAAGTAAATCCGCTTGAGCAAGAACTTCGCGATTTGGTACAACAAAAAGTAGACGGAAAAATCAAAGGTGAGTCGTTTGACATCTATTTCAATTTCAAGGAGCGCGATTCGTTGCATCGCAACAGAAGCGAAGCACGTACTACCTCGCAATTTGTTTTTGCGATAGGGTTAAACAATGTGGTTACCGACGGTTCTGTAGAAAATTCCGATTACAAATTCTGGGGTTCTCGTTTTTACGAATGGGGCATGACTTATAATACCCGTTTGGCTCAAAACAGCAATTTGTTGCATTTAAAATACGGATTCTCGGTTATGTACAACGATTTGCGTCCAACCGATAACCGCATTTTTGTTGCCAACGGTAATCAAACAGCGTTGGAAAGCGGGCCGGTAGATTATAGCGATGTGCGTTTCCGCAATGTGTATTTGGTAGCGCCGCTGCACTTCGAATTTGATTTTACACCCAAACGCGAAAAAGACGGCAAAACTATTTTTCGCACCCACGAGAGTTTTCGTTTTGGATTGGGAGGCTACGCAGGTGTGCGCATCAAATCCAAACAAAAAACCGAGTTTGAAATCGATGACGTGGAGTACCAAGAAAAAGCCAAAGGCGATTTCAATGCCTCTAATTTTATCTATGGGTTAAGTGCTTACATTGGGCATAAATCTACAAGTTTGTATGTGAAATACGACCTAAACGAGCTGTTTCAGCACAACGCAGTGCAACAAAATAATGTGTCGTTAGGAGTGCGATTTGACTTCAATTAAAATTTGGGCGCTTCCCGATTCGCCTGTGGCTCATCGGGACCGGGTCATTCGCTGTAACCAGCCTGCCGGTAGGCAGGTCCCTCACAAGTTTGGGGATGCCGCTGCTCCCCTAGCGCGAGGCAATACTAAACATCAACTTCATTTTCATACAAATTAGGTTAGTAAAACGGCATCTTCGGGTGTCGTTTTTTTGTTTCGATTTTTTGATTAATGCTAAAAATTACATTTTTTCCTCGATTATCCCCTAACCGCTATTTCACTTCAATTTATTACCTTTACCGTCCCGTAATACTAAAGCATTGATTTCGCGCGAAACCATAGACAAAGTTTTTGAAGCTGCCCGTGTCGAGGAGGTAATCGGCGATTTTGTACAACTCAAACGCGCCGGTAGCAATTACAAAGGACTAAGTCCCTTTTCGGATGAGCGCACGCCTTCGTTTATGGTATCGCCGGTTAAACAAATATGGAAAGATTTTAGTACCGGGAAAGGAGGGAGCGCCATCTCGTTTTTGATGGAACACGAACATTTTACCTACCCGGAAGCTATTCGGTATCTTGCCAAAAAATACAATATCGAAATCGAGGAAACAGTGGCTTCGGATGAAGAACGCGCCGAGGCTAATGAAAAAGAAAGTATGTACTTGGTCTCCGATTTTGCCGCTACCTATTTTCACAACACGCTTCTTTCCTCCGAAGAAGGTAAAGCCATCGGATTAACGTATTTTAAAGAACGCGGATTTACCACCGAAACCATCCAAAAATTTAACTTAGGGTATTCTCCTAATGTTTGGGATGCCTTAACTAAAGAGGCTCTTGGTAAGGGTTATCAACTCGAATTTCTTGAAAAAACCGGTCTGACTATCGTGGGTGAAGACCGGCAATTCGACCGTTTTAAGGGCCGGGTTATGTTTCCCATTCAGTCGATGTCGGGACGGGTGTTGGGCTTTGGCGGTCGTATTCTTACGCAAGATAAAAAAGCCGCAAAATACCTCAATTCCCCTGAAAGTGAAATTTACCATAAAAGTAAAGTCCTATACGGAATTTACCATGCCAAACAAGCTATTGCCAAACTGGATAATTGTTTCTTAGTTGAAGGCTATACCGACGTGATTCAGCTGCACCAATCGGGTGTAGAAAATGTAGTGGCTTCGTCCGGAACTGCCTTGACACCGGATCAAATTCGTTTGATCAATCGCTTAACCAAAAACATTACCGTTTTATTCGATGGGGATGCTGCCGGACTTCGGGCTTCTATTCGCGGGATAGACCTTATTTTGGAAGAAGGCATGAATGTAAAGGTTTGTACCTTCCCCGACGGCGACGATCCCGACAGTTTTGCCCGTAAAACACCTTATGAGGACTTGATTCGCTACCTCAATGAAAATGCAATGGATTTTATCCGGTTCAAGGCTTCTTTATTGATGGAAGATGCACAACATGATCCGGTTAAAAAAGCCGACCTCATTCGGGATATGGTGGGTAGTATTTCTAAAATTCCGGATCGCATCAAACGGGAAATTTATATTCAGGAAACTTCCCGAATCATGGATATTTCCGAAGACGTGTTGTTTAATACGCTGGCGCAAATTTCACAAAAAGAATTACAGGAATTAGGCAAAAAACACAAAGAAGAACAAAAAGCCTTTGAAGTCCACCGTAATGAAAATCCGGCGCTCACCACAAAAGTGGATATCCAATATGAGTTGGAACAAAAAATCATAAGTCTGTTGTTGATTTACGGAAATCGCGAAGAAGATTTTGAGGATATTTTACTCAAAGCCGATGAAAATGGAGATATGGTTGAAAGTAAAGAAATGAATAGCTATAAGGTATTTCAACGGGTTTACTTGAGTTTACAGGAAGATGAAATTGAGTTTGCTAATCCTACTTTCAAAGCCATTTATGAAAATCTAATCGATTATTACAATCAGCATGAAACCTTCGAAATGGATCAGTACATGCAACAATTACCGCCGGAAATAGCGCCCGAAGTCACTACGTTATTGATGAATGATGAGCGCGAAATACTTCACAACTGGGAAGCAAAGCAGATTTATGTAAAAGAAAAATCCCAAACCGTAAGTCAATATGTGACAGAAACTATCGTAACCCTACGTTGGTTTTTGGTCAATAAAATTATCGATTCGCTCAAAGAAAACATTACTTCAGAACCCGAAGCAGATAACACAGAAGCCTTGGCATCTGTGATGGATTATTTGGGATTAACACACCTGTTTTCAAAGAAATTAGGCCGTGTTATTTCACGTCATGGTAACTAATAAATAGCACCGACTCTGTTCAGGACAAAATCGGTGATATTATTATAGTAGTTGTTTTATAGAAAAATTTGATTAACTTAATCCGGTTCGCTCAATTAAACAATATCCAATGTTTTGGCTTTGTTTACCAAATCCACTAAATTCGTTACATTCAGCTTTTGCAACAAGCGCAGTTTATAGGTACTGATTGTTTTTTCGTTTAATCCAAGCGTTTTCGAAATCTCATTATTTTTCTTTCCGTCACACAAAAAGCGCAATACTTCAATTTCGCGATTGGATAATTTGCGATACAATCGCTCGGTTTTGTTTTGTTTGGCAATGAGCGCCAAATTCTTTTTGAGCGATTCGCTCATCATAACCAATCCTTGATGCACACGAATAATAGTGGTGCCTAAGGTTTCGAGTTTGGCCGATTTATGGACATAACCGGCTACTCCTGCTTTAATGGCATTAGGGGCGTAAATTTGCTCATTTAGATTGGTGAAAACTAAAACTTTTGTTTTTGGAAAATTTTTGATAATTGCCTTAAGCTCGTAGATACTTTTAAGACCGTCAAGTTCCAAATCAATCACCAATACATTAATTTCTTTGTTTCTCAGCGCGTCGGGGACCATAAAAAAACTACCCACGTTCGACACGACACTGATTTCCGGATGCTCCTTGAAATAGGCCTTGACCCCATAGTGCACCACAGGGAAATTATCTGCTAAACAAACGTTTATCATAATGTATAGTATTACTTAATAAAAAAGAAAAGAACATGTAAAAATACATTATTTTTTAAAACTTTTGCCTAAAAATGTTAAAAAAATCATTTCCATTCATTTGGAATAACACAAACCGGGATGGGTTCCATCTTGTGTTTATTGGCATTATTGAGCCTTTTGTAAATTTCAAAAACCTGCTTTTCGCGCCCCGAATAATGTTCTGCTAAACCTCCTTTTTCAGCTTCCAACATAGCCCATTCCAATTCATCATAACTGGCACCTAATTGGTCTTCGTCGGTACGGGAGTCGCCAAACAAACCATCCGTTGGAGCCGCATCCTGAATTGATTCCGGCACATTTAAATACTCCGCTAAAGCATATACCTCGCTTTTCATTAAATCGGCAATCGGACTCAAATCTACACCGCCATCGCCGTATTTGGTATAAAAGCCCACCCCAAAATCTTCTACTTTATTACCGGTTCCGGCAACCAATAAGCCATGTATTCCGGCAAAATAATACAAGGTCGTCATCCGCAATCTGGCACGTGTGTTGGCTAACGAAAGATGTAATTTGGTTTCGTTTTCAATTTCGGGAACTTCTTTTATAAACTGTTCAAAAACATTAGTTAAATCTGCCTCGGTGCGTTGTACGTTTGGAAAACGATTCATGAGTTGTGCTATATGTTCTCTGCCGCGGTTCACCTGACTGCCGTGTTGGTGTATGGGCATTTCAACGCAAAGTGTTTTTAAACCGGTTTGCGCACAAAGGGTTGAGGTAACGGCAGAGTCGATTCCGCCCGAAATTCCAACAACAAAACCGTTTACTTTTGCGTTATGTGCATAGTCTTTCAACCAATTGACAATGTGATGGTTTACTTTTTCAACTTGAATCGTATTTTTTTTAGCCATTTTTTCTGAATTAATTTAAAGGTGGCAGTGTATATTTGCAAACAGAATTCTAATTTTTCGCTATCGATAGCGGGTTTAAAAGTACAAATAAATGAGAAAATTTTCTTGGATTGTGGTCTTTTTGCTGATTTTGGTTTCGTGTAACCAAAAGAGTAAAGTGGAAAAAGCGGTGGAAGAAATTCCGATGGAAATGAAACTTCATCGTTTTGAACAAGCTTTTTTTGAGGCAAAACCCGAAGATTTGGGCAAAGTAAAAGCACAATACCCCGATTTTTTCCCGGCCAATACGCCGGATCAGGTTTGGATTGACAAAATGAAGCATCCGCAATGGCAGGAAATGTATAAAGAAGTGGAAAAAAGATACCGTGATTTTTCAGCAAAACAAACCGAAATCGAAGAGCTGTTTAAACATATCAAATACTATTTCCCTACAGTAAAACCGCCACAAATTTATACAGCAATAGGCGAAATGGATTACCACAATAAAGTGATTTATGCGAACGACAAGTTGATAATTACGTTGGAGCATTATTTAGGTGCAAAACATCCTTTTTATGACGGAATTTACGATTACATTTCCCAAAATTTTGAAGAAAGAGAAATGTTGCCCGATGTGGTAAATGCTTTTGCTGCGGGTGTTGTTCCCGGTCCCAAAGACAGAACATTATTGGCGCAAATGATTTATTATGGCAAACAACTTTACCTTCAGGATGCGTTGCTCGAAGACAAATATACCGATGCTGAGAAAATTGGATATACGCCGCAACAAATTGCTTGGAGTCAGGAAAACGAGTCCTATATTTGGTCGTATTTTATCGAGAAGCAATTATTGTTCAGTACAAATTCTAAGTTACCATCGCAATTTATTGATTTGGCGCCTTTTTCCAAGTTTTATTTGGAGATAGATAACGAATCTCCAGGGCGTATCGGGCAATGGGTAGGTTGGCAGATTGTGCGCTCCTACATGGAGAAAAACCCAAAAGTTTCGGTTCAAACCCTATTGAAAATCGATGCAAAAACCCTTTTTGAACAATCCGGATATAAACCTAAAAACAATGAGTAAACTACAATCTGAAATTGTATTTAATGTCGAACTCGACGAAAACAGAATCCCTGAAAAACTCAATTGGACGGCTCGTGATGGCGGTATTGATCACGAAGAAACGAAAGCTATTTTAGTCTCTGTTTGGGATAATAAAGCAAAAGAAACCTTGCGAATCGATCTTTGGACGAAAGACATGCCGGTCGATGAGATGAAACAGTTTTTTCATCAAACCTTAGTGGCTATGGCCGATACGTACCAACGTGCCACTGCCGATGAAAAAATGGCGGATACCATGCGCGATTTTTGTGATTATTTTGCCGAGAAGTTGGAGTTGAAATCCTAAAAGGAGTTATTTTTAAAAATAGTTTCATTTAGGTCATTTATATACGCTAACAAAGTATCCCTTCCCGTTGCCTCTAACGAAGAAGTTACAAAATAAGGAGGCATTTCTTCCCAATTGTTGGCTAAGAGTTTCTTGCGAAAGGCACCCACATGCGAATCAACTTTGGTTTTTCCAATTTTGTCGGCTTTGGTAAAAATCAGGCAAAACGGAATCTCATTTTCACCTAAGTAGTTGATAAAATCCAAATCGATTTTTTGGGCTTCCAGCCGAATGTCTATCAATACAAAAGCACAAACCAATTGTTCTCTTTTTTCAAAATAGTCGGTGATGAATTTTTGAAAGGTTTCTTTTGTTTTTTTCGATACTTTGGCATAGCCATAACCGGGCAAATCAACTAAAAACCAGTTTTTGTTTATTTTAAAATGATTAATTAATTGCGTTTTTCCGGGTTTAGCCGAGGTTTTGGCCAAACTTTTTTGGTTGGTAAGCATGTTGATTAACGATGATTTCCCCACATTAGAGCGACCTATAAAAGCATATTCCGGCACGCGCTCTGTTGGACACTTGGAGGCGTCGGAGTTGCTGATAATAAATTCTGCACTGGTTATTTTCATCTGTTATACAACGAAAAAAAGTCCAAAATTGGACTTTATAAATTAACTTTTTTGAGCCATTCATGCAGCAAACGGTTGAATTCATCCGGGTGCTCCATCATGGCGGCATGCCCACATTTGTCAATCCAATACAAACTGGAATTGGGCATAAGTTTATTAAATTCTTCCGCTACTTCAGGAGGAGTTACTTTATCGTTTTTCCCCCAAATTAAGCAGGTTTGAATATGCATTTTCGGTAAATCTTTTGCCATATTATGGCGAATAGCACTTTTAGCTATTGTTAATGTTTTTAAAACTTTTAACCGGTCATTTACAATCGCAAAAACATCGTCAACAATTTCTTTGGTAGCAATTTTTGGATCATAAAACACATTCTCCGTTTTGGTGCGAATGTACTCATAATCGCCTCTTTTGGGGTAACTGTCGCCCATTGAGCTCTCGTAAAGCCCGGAACTACCTGTAAGTACCATGCCGGCCACTTTCTCAGGATACATTTTGGAATGGTATAGCGCAATGTGACCGCCTAATGAGTTGCCCAATAAAATAACACGGTCGAATTTTTTAAACGAAATAAAATCTTTTACATATTTCGCGAACGCTTTAACATTGGTTTTAAGGATATTTTGCGAATAAAGCGGTAACTCCGGAATCACTACTTTATAGCCTTGTGCAGAAAAATAGTCGGCAACCGAATCAAAGTTGCTTAAGCCTCCCATAAGGCCGTGCAAAACAACTATAGGCATGCCTTCGCCTACTTCGTAATAGGTGTATCTTCCTTCAGTTTTAAGGTGGTGTCCCATGTAATTCTTCTCTCTTTGATGGCTGTTAAGGCACAAATATAAAGTTTATTGTTTTGATTTCAATAATAAAGTTTAGCTGTCGCTTCAATTCTGTTTTTGCAATTCTTTCTAACAACTTAATTATCAACACAAATCCAAAAATAACCCAAAAATTTAGATGACAGATTTTTTTAACAATGCTATAAAGTCGATTTATAAAGCCATTTTAAGGTTAAAATTGGGCTTAGTGGGAAAACTTATCAACAAAGTGGGTGTAAGTGGTAAAATGTGGTAAATTATTTTATATTTTTGCTCATTATCATAACTTACAATGACTTGAACTCATTTATCGGGACATATGAATGTAAAGTAGATGCTAAAGGCAGGCTGATGATTCCGGCTCCTTTGAAAAAGCAAATGGCATCATTTCTTCAGGACGGCTTCGTTCTGAAGCGTTCTGTTTTTCAGCCTTGCCTCGAGCTGTATCCAATGAGTGAGTGGAATACCCTAATGCAAAAAATCAATAAACTCAATCGCTTTGTAAAGAAGAATAATGATTTTATTCGCCGCTTTACAGCCGGTGTGCGTGTGATTGAAATAGATAATAATGGCCGTCTTCTGATTCCAAAAGACTTGACGCTTGTCGCCAAAATCACAAAAGATGTGGTCTTGTCTTCGGCGGTAAATATCATAGAGATTTGGGATAAAGAGTTGTACGAAAAAGCAATTGATGACTCAGTGTTGGATTTTGCAGATTTGGCAGAAGATGTAATGGGTAATGTAAGCGATGATGACAATGGAATATCATAACCCGGTTCTTTTACACGAAACTGTAGACGGATTAGCGATTCGTCCGGATGGGGTATATGTGGATGTGACCTTTGGCGGCGGCGGGCATTCGCGCGAGATTTTACGACGTCTTGGACCTACGGGCAAATTGTTTGCTTTTGATCAAGATGAGGATGCGCAACAAAATGCAATTCCGGATTCGCGTTTTGTTTTAATTCCGGAAAACTTCCGATACCTCAAACGCTTTCTGCGTTTTCACGGAGTGCGAGAGGTAGATGGGATTTTGGCTGATTTGGGAGTCTCTTCGCATCAGTTTGATGTGCCGGAACGAGGATTTTCAACACGATTTGATGCACGCTTGGACATGCGAATGAATCAAAAAAGTGAACTGAGTGCTTTTTCGGTTATCAATGCGTATGATGATGCTGATTTGCGCCGCATTTTTTATGATTATGGTGAGCTAAAAAACGCACCGGCCTTGTCGAGAACTATTTTGGAAGCCAGAGCTGTACGTCCGATTGAATCGACAGATGAGCTTAAAAAAGTATTGGCTAAATACTTGCCGGCTCATGTGAGTAATAAAATTTTGGCACAAATATATCAAGCGATTCGCATTGAAGTAAATCAGGAAATGGAAGTCTTACGAGAGTTTTTAGAACAATCGCTGGAGGTGCTAAAACCGGGTGGACGCCTGAGTGTAATTTCGTACCATTCGTTGGAAGACAGGTTGGTAAAGCGCTTTATGAAAAACGGACTTTTTGAAGGTGAACCGGAGCGTGATTTCTTTGGAAATTTTACGGTGCCTTTTAATCTTATCGGAAAACACATTGTTCCTTCGGAAGCTGAAATTAGAGAAAATAATCGGGCAAGAAGTGCCAAATTACGAATCGCAGAAAAGAAATAAGAATTGAAAACGGGAATTTATAATATCGTTAAAGCACGTTTTTTGGTCAATGAAGATGCTACCAAAAACTGGCGTTTCATCTTGTTTTTGATTTTGTTGGCCATTATTATGATTGCCAATACACACCGTTTTGAGCAGAAAATTTTCAAGATAGCTGATTTGACCAATGAGGTGAAAGAGTTGCGCTCCGAATTTGTAGACCGCCGTTCGGAATTAATGAAACTAAAAATGGAATCTACCATTTCTGCAAAAATGGAGCAAAGAGGTGTGGTGCCTTCGTCGGTGCCGCCGGTAAAAATAAAAGTAAAACAGCCGCAAGAAAAAGGCTTTTTTCAAAAAATATGGGAGTAGAGGATAAACAGGTTTCGTATCGCTTGTATTTGGTAGCGTTTGTCATGCTACTGATGGCGATTGCCGTTACGGTAAAGCTTACCAACATCCAATGGGTGGAGGGCGACTATTACCGCAAATTGGCTAAAGAACGCACTGTGAAACATTTCATTATCCCGGCTAATAAAGGAAATATTTATTCTTCCGACGGAAGTTTGTTAGCTACTTCAATTCCGAGCTACACAGTTCGTTTTGACGCAGTGGCGCCTAAACAAGAAGCATTTGATGAAAATGTAGAAGCCTTGGCTACAGCCTTGGCTAAAATGCAAGGTAAAAACAGGTATGAAATTTTAACGGGTCTTAAGAAGGCACGCCTTAATAAAAATCGCTATTACCTCGTAGCCAAAGATTTGAGTTACACCGAATACATGCAGGTAAAAGGGATGCCACTCTTTAATAAAGGCGCTTACAAAGGCGGGATTATTGTTGAACAGGAAACAGTGCGAGAGCATCCTATTGGGATTATAGCTGAACGAACTATCGGTTACGAACGAAAAGATGAAACAGGGCAAATGCGCCATGTTGGAATTGAAGGTGCTTATGCAAAATACCTGAACGGTAAAAACGGTAAGGTTTTAAAGCAAAAAATAGCGAAAGGACAGTGGAAACCTATACGCGATGTAAATGAAGTTGAACCTCAGGATGGTTATGATGTCATTTCAACTATCGATGTTTACATTCAGGACATAGCGCATCATTCGTTACTCAAGCAATTGGAATTCTACCAAGCAGACCACGGTTGTGTGGTGGTTATGGAGACAAAAACAGGCCACATCAAAGCGATTTCTAACTTGGGTCGCGCCTCGGATGGAACCTATTATGAAACTATAAACTATGCCGTTGCCGAATCACATGAACCGGGTTCTACCTTCAAGTTGTTAGACATGATGGCGCTTCTTGATGATGAAAAAGTAGACACAGGAAAAGTGTACGACAGTCGGGGTGGGCAAATTTTTTATAACGGAAAACCGGTCACCGATTCGCACAAAGGAGGTTATGGTAAGATATCGTTAGCAAGAGGATTTGAGGTTTCTTCTAATACCGTTTTGGTTCAGGCAGTTTATGAAAATTACCGTAATAATCCTGCCGAATTTGTAGATCGAATTAATCGTTTGGGATTAAATAAACCCTTGGGATTGCCATTTAAAGGAGAGGGTTTGCCTTTTATTCCGCAACCGGGAACCAATAAATGGAATGGAAACTCATTGCCTTGGATGGCTTTTGGATACGGTGTTTCGTTAACGCCATTGCAAACATTGACTTTGTATAATGCCGTTGCCAATAACGGAGAAATGGTTAAACCTCAGTTTGTTTCTGAAATAAAAGAATGGAATAAAACCATAAAAAAATACAATAAAGAGGTGCTTAACCCTTCGGTTTGTAAAAAGGAAACCATCAAAAAACTGAAAGCCATCATGGAAAATGTGGTAAAAAGAGGTACCGGTTCTAAATTGTATTCTAAAGATTTCTCCATGGCAGGAAAAACCGGTACAGCACAGGTTGATTATCACAAAGGTGGCGGTCAAATGTACTATGCGTCTTCATTTGTAGGCTTTTTTCCGGCAAACGAACCAAAATATTCATGCATAGTGGTTGTGCATAAGCCCAATGTTTCTGCGGGTTATTATGGAGCAGATGTTGCAGGGCCTGTTTTTAAGCGAATAGCCCAAAAAATATTTACCGACGCTCCCACCACAAACGAGATTAAAAATTTGGACCGAAAAGTAAAGCATCAAGAAGAAAATTACAATCGGTATTATACTAAAATCAACAGTCAAAATGCGGTTGTTCCCAATGTAAAAGGAATGCCGGGAATGGATGCGGTGGCACTGTTGGAAAACATGAAAATAAAAGTAAAAGTTATTGGTTCCGGAAAGGTCAAATCACAATCACTGGCGCCGGGACAAAGCATTACTAAGAATACCATAATTGTACTGGAATTATCGTGAAGCAGTTAAAAGACATATTATACAAGGTGAGTCTCGATGCCGTTAAAGGTGCTACGGATCTCAAAGTGGAATCCATCACGTTTGATTCCCGCACAGTGAAACAGGGAACTGTTTTTGTTGCTGTGCGCGGAACAGTGTCTAACGGCCATGACTTTATCGACAAAGCGATAGATTTAGGTGCAGTAGCGATTGTTTGCGATACGTTGCCCGAAATAACGCATGAAGGAATTACGTATGTAAAAGTGCGTGACACCAATTCGGCTTTGGCCTATATGGCAAATAATTTTTACGATAATCCGTCACATAAGTTGAAACTGGTTGGGGTTACGGGTACTAACGGAAAAACAACAATTGCTTCTTTGTTGTACCAATTATTCAAACGGGCCGGCTATAAAGTTGGGTTACTCTCCACGGTAAAAATTAAAGTGGATGAAACCGAATACAAGGCCACGCACACCACACCCGATTCTCTGACGATTAATCATTACCTCAATGAGATGATCGAAACCGGCTGTGATTACTGTTTTATGGAAGTGAGTTCACATGGTATCCATCAAAAGCGCACTGAAGGGCTCGAATTTGCCGGTGGAATTTTCACAAATTTATCACATGATCACCTGGATTATCATGCCTCTTTTGCCGAATACCGTGATGTAAAAAAAGCATTCTTTGATCAGTTGCCAAAATCTGCTTTTGCACTGAGTAATTCCGATGATAAAAACGGAGGGGTGATGTTACAAAATACGGTAGCCCGAAAACTAACTTATGCCTTAAAAACGTATTCGGATTACAAAGGCCAAATTCTGGAAAGTCAACTCAGTGGTCTTTTAATGAAAATTAATGATCAGGAAATTTGGGTAAAACTTATCGGAACGTTTAATGCCTACAATGTGTTGGCTATTTATGGAGCTGCTGTCGAGTTAGGCTTAGAGAAAATGGAAGCTTTGCGCTATTTGTCTGAACTCGAAAGTGTTTCGGGACGTTTTCAGTATATCATCTCGTCTAACAATATTACAGCCATTGTTGACTACGCTCACACCCCCGATGCCCTCGAAAATGTATTGAATACGATTAATGATATCCGCACCAAAAACGAACAATTAATAACGGTGGTTGGTTGTGGAGGCGATAGGGATAAAACCAAACGTCCGGTAATGGCGAATATAGCTTCTACACTTAGCGATAAATTGATTATTACTTCGGATAACCCGAGAACAGAGAATCCATCAGTAATTATTGCCGAAATGGAAGCAGGGGTTGAGCCGCAGCATTTTAAAAAATCGCTTTCAATTGAGGACCGTAAACAAGCCATAAAAACGGCGTGCCAGTTGGCCAATCCTAATGACATTATCCTAATTGCAGGAAAAGGACATGAAACCTATCAGGAAATTATGGGGGTACGCTATGATTTTGATGATATGAAAATCGTAAAAGAATTTTTAGACCAGTTAAATGCGTAACTATGTTATACTATCTTTTTGATTATCTCGATAAAACTATGGATATCCCGGGAACAGGGGTGTTTCAGTATATTACTTTCCGCTCGGCCATAGCCCTGATACTTTCACTGACACTTTCTACCATTTATGGGAAAAAGATAATTGGCATCTTGCGAAATATGCAGGTTGGAGAAACAGTGCGCGAGCTAGGATTGGAAGGGCAAACACAAAAAGCGGGAACACCAACCATGGGTGGTATAATTATTATCATGGCTACGTTGATTCCGGTTTTACTTCTCACAAAACTCAATAACATTTATATCATTTTGTTGATTATAACAACAGTGTGGATGGGAGCCATTGGTTTTATTGATGATTATATTAAGGTTTTCAAAAAAGACAAACAAGGGCTAAAGGGAATTTTCAAAGTTGTCGGGCAAGTTGGTTTAGGATTAATTGTGGGTAGTGTGCTCTATTTTCATCCCGATGTTACTATTCGTGAAAAATCAAACAAACCTATCACGTTCAATCAAACACAAAACGTAATTGTTCAAACACCAAAAGAGATTAAATCAACAGCTACCACAATACCTTTTGTTAAAAATAACGAATTGGACTATGCTAAAATTATTGAATGGACCGGCGATGGATATGAAAAATGGGCTTGGTTGGTATTTATCCCAATTGTTATCATCATCATAACCGCCGTTTCCAATGGTGCTAATCTCACCGACGGGATAGACGGTCTGGCTGCAGGTACTTCCGCCATTTCGGTTCTGGCCTTGGGTATTTTTACGTTCGTTTCAGGGAATATTATTTTGTCCAGCTACCTCAATGTAATGTATATCCCACATTCCGGAGAAATGACGGTTTTCATATCTGCTTTTGTAGGTGCCTTGGTCGGATTTCTGTGGTATAATTCGTATCCGGCCTCCGTATTTATGGGCGATACCGGTAGTTTGACCATAGGCGGAATTATAGCTGTTTTGGCAATTTCGGTGCGCAAAGAAATGTTACTACCCGTTTTATGCGCCATTTTCTTTGCTGAAAGTGCTTCTGTAATTATTCAGGTGAGTTATTTTAAATATACCAAAAAGCGATTTGGCGAGGGACGTCGGGTGTTTTTGATGTCGCCATTGCATCACCATTATCAGAAAAAGGGCTATCACGAAAGTAAAATCGTTACCCGATTTTGGATTGTAACTATCATGTTGGCCATTGTCGCCATCGTAACTCTAAAATTGCGCTAATGAAACGACTGGTTGTGCTTGGCGGTGGCGAAAGTGGCGTTGGAACAGCCATTTTGGGTCTTAAAAAAGGCTATGATGTTTTTGTTTCAGATTTTGGGAAGATAGCCCCAAAATACAAAGAAGTTCTTGAACAGTATGAAATTCCGTATGAAGATGAAAAGCATACAGAGGATTTACTCCTCAATGCCGATGTGGTTATGAAAAGCCCCGGAATCCCGGATAAAGCGCCAATAGTGCAAAAACTTCATGCGAAAGGAATACAGGTTATTTCTGAGATTGAATTTGCTTACCCGTTTACTGATGCAATCACCATCGGAATAACCGGAAGTAACGGAAAAACCACTACCACAATGCTTACCTATCACTTGCTGAAACAAGGTGGGCTAAATGTTGGGTTAGGGGGAAATATCGGGAAAAGTTTTGCCTGGCAAGTTGCCGAAGAAAACTATGATGTGTATGTGCTCGAATTGAGTAGCTTCCAATTGGACGGCATCATCAATTATAAACCACATATCGCCATTTTGACGAATATTAGTCCGGATCATTTGGATCGCTATGACTATAAATATGAAAATTATATCGCTTCAAAATTCAGAATTACAATGAACCAAACCGAAGCGGATTATTTGATTTTCGATGCCGATGATGAAGCTATTTCAAATTGGCTACAACACAACACAACAAGAGCAGGGTTAATTCCTTTCTCAGTGACACAAAAATTAGAATACGGAGCTTTTTTAAATAATAACAGTATGGAAATCAACATCAACCAAGAAGAATTTTTAATGGAAACCACCCAAATTGCCTTGGAGGGGAAACATAACCTTAAAAACGCTATGGCAGCCACTTCGGTTGCCCAACTCATGAAAATCCGCAAGGATACTATTCGTGAGAGTCTATCCAATTTTCAAGGGGTAGAACACCGTTTGGAAAAGGTGCTGAAAATTCAAAATGTGCAGTATATAAATGATAGCAAAGCAACCAATGTAAACGCAACGTTTTTTGCCTTGGAAAGTATGACAACACCTACTGTTTGGATAGTCGGAGGGGTAGATAAAGGAAACGATTATACCGAATTAATGGCTCTGGTACACGAAAAAGTAAAAGCAATTGTATGCCTTGGCGTGGATAACAAAAAAATTATTGATGCATTTGGAAATATTGTCGACATTATGGTTGAGGTGGATAATATGCGTGATGCTGTTCTGACTGCCAAACATTTAGCTGAAAAAGGAGATGCCGTATTGTTGTCGCCCGCCTGCGCGAGTTTCGACTTGTTTCAAAACTACGAAGACAGAGGACGCCAGTTTAAAGAAGCCGTAAAAAATTTATAATAACAAAATGAGGCATGTTGTCTTCGACAATGCTGCGTATTCCCTATGAAAGATTTGTTGAACAGATTACACGGAGATAAAGTCATTTGGGCCTTTGTGGCGCTTTTGGCATTGTTCTCCTTTATGCCGGTCTTTAGTGCCAGTAGTAATCTGGCCTACATGCGCCACGGATCGGGTAATCCGTTAACCTATTTGATTAAACATGCTGTTCATATTTTTATTGGATTTTTTATCATTTATCAAATCCATAAAATTCCATACCATTATTGGCGTGGTCTATCCCGAATAGCTTTACCTATTGTATGGATATTATTGGTCTATACGCTTCTCAAAGGAACAGTTATAGAAGGAGCCAATGCCAGTCGTTGGATTCAAATTCCGTTCATTGGAATTTCGTTTCAAACATCTACCTTGGCAGCTATTGTACTCTATGTATATGTGGCGCGTTATTTGTCGAAAACACGCGAGACAAAACCCGACTTTAAACAATCGTTTATCGATTTATGGATACCGGTTTTTGTAACACTCGTTTTCATTCTTCCGGCCAATTTCTCCACAGCTGCTTTGATTTTTGCAATGGTGGTTATGCTGGCTTTTATTGGTAAATATCCGCTTAAGTACATCGGAATGATAGTGGGCATGGGTGTAGTATCCTTAGCATTCTTTATTTTGGTGGTAAAAGCATTTCCGGATGCGTTTCCCAATCGGGTAAAAACATGGGAAAAACGAATAGATAATTTCTTTGGTAAGGAAAAAAAAGAAAAAGATGAAGATGAATATTACCAAATTGAACGCGCTAAAACTGCTATCGCTTCAGGGAATGTTTATGGATTGGGCTTTGGGAAAAGTGTGCAGAAGAATTTTCTGCCGCAGTCATCCTCCGATTTTATTTTTGCCATTATAGTTGAAGAAACCGGATTGGTAGGCGGATTATCGGTTTTGGGATTGTACTTACTCTTGCTCTTCCGTTTTGTGGTAGCAGCTCACAAGTCTAATTCGTTGTTTGGAAAACTCTTGGTGGTTGGCCTCGGATTTCCAATCGTTTTTCAGGCGCTCATCAATATGGGTGTAGCCGTTGAATTGCTTCCGGTAACCGGGCAAACCTTGCCTCTAATCAGTTCCGGAGGGAGCTCTATATGGATGACCTGTATTGCCTTGGGGATTATTTTGAGTGTAACCAAAAAAGAAGAAGAAGTTGCCTTGGAATTGGAAGAAAAACAAAAAAGAGAAGAGGCTTTGCAACGACTTATCGATAAACAACTCAAGGAGGAAGAAGAATCTGCCTCCATCGAAAAAGATTTCCCGGAAGATAATAACCCGTTGAATGCAATCGTACAAAAATAAAGGCATGAAAAAATTAAAATTCATTTTGAGCGGAGGCGGAACCGGAGGGCATATTTATCCTGCGGTGGCAATTGCCAATGAACTTAAGCAACGTTTTCCGGATGCCGATTTTTTGTTTGTAGGAGCTCAAGATAAAATGGAAATGCAAAAGGTGCCTCAAGCCGGATATCAAATTGAAGGATTGTGGATTTCAGGCTTGCAACGCAAACTTACACTGCAAAATGCGATGTTCCCGTTTAAAGTACTTAAGAGTCTCTGGAAATCACATAAAATCATCAAACGTTTCAACCCCGATGTGGTTATAGGTACTGGTGGTTTTGCCAGTGGTCCCTTGTTGCAGGTAGCTAACGCAAAGGGAATTCCTACGGTGATTCAGGAGCAAAATTCATATCCCGGAATTACTAATAAAATACTAAGTAAAAAGGCAAACAAAATTTGTGTGGCCTACGAAGGCTTGGAACGCTTTTTTCCCAAAGATAAAATTGTTTTCACAGGAAATCCGGTGCGACAGGATTTGCTCGAGGCGACTTCCAAACGCAATGAAGCGGTAACAACTTTAGCCTTGGATGCATCCAAAAAAACACTTTTGATTTTGGGCGGAAGTTTAGGCGCCCGCAGAATTAATCAGCTTATTGCAAAGGAACTCGATTTTATTCTTTCGTTAGGCGTTCAGGTTTATTGGCAATGTGGCAAATTGTATTTTGACGAGTACAAGCATTTTAACGATAAGCAAAATGTAGTGGTTACAGCGTTTATTGATCGCATGGATTTAGTGTATGCTGCTGCCGATTTTGTCATTTCCCGAGCAGGAGCTTCATCGGTTTCTGAACTTTGTTTGGTGGGCAAACCCACACTTTTTATTCCTTCACCTAATGTAGCCGAAGACCATCAAACTAAAAATGCCAAAGCTATCGTTGATAAAAATGGAGCGCTTTTGCTGAAAGAATCGGAATTGGATGAAAAATTTGAACCTCTCTTTAAGTCCTTACTTTCCGATGAAATACGGCAACAGGAATTAGGTAAAAATATGTTGGCTTTAGGCAAACCTAATGCCACTAAAGAAATTGTCGATGAAATCGTAAAATTAATACAGGCAACGTAATGAATCTGAATCAAATCAAGAATGTCTATTTCATTGGTATAGGGGGAATCGGAATGAGTGCCTTGGCTCGGTATTTTTGTTTTATCGGCAAAACTGTCTCCGGTTATGATAAAACCCAAACGATGCTTACAGACGAATTGGTGCAGGATGGCATAACAATTCATTTTGAAGATTCTGTTGACAGTATTCCAAAGTCGTTTTCTAAAGAAGATACATTGGTGGTGATCACCCCGGCCATTCCAAAAGAACACACAGAGTGGAATTATTTGAAAGAGCAAGGTTATGTTATCAAAAAGCGAGCTGAAGTTTTGGGCATTATTACAAAGGATACTTTTTGTTTTGCCGTGGCCGGTACTCATGGAAAAACAACAACATCAAGTATTTTAGGTCATATTTTGTATGTAAGTGGTGCTGATGTTACAGCTTTT
Organism: Flavobacterium sp.; assembly: GCA_041917555.1. GTDB lineage: Bacteria > Bacteroidota > Bacteroidia > Flavobacteriales > Flavobacteriaceae > Flavobacterium. The sequence continues at coordinate 71,022 of JAYRXL010000013.1, forward strand.
TTGGGAGGAATAGTCGAAAATTACCACTCCAATCTGATTGGAAACGGGAAAAGTATATCGGTGGTCGAAGCCGACGAATTTGACCGTTCGTTTTTGCACTTACATCCTGATATTGCCTGCGTAACCTCTATGGATGCCGATCACTTGGATATTTATGGGGATGCAAAGGCCATTGAAGATTCATTTCGGGAATTTGCCGATAAGGTTGAAAACAAGAAACATCTTTTTGTGCCTCAAGGCTTGCCCTTGGATGGCGTAACCGTATCGGTAAACGGGAATTCCGATTATAAAGCCTTTAATCTGCGTATCCAAAACAGCAGCTATATTTTTGATGTACAAACCCCTGATGCAGTAATCCAAAATTTGGCATTCGGACTCCCGGGACATCATAATTTGATGAATGCGCTCACGGCTACGGCCATGGCACTTACGTATGGTATTTCTGAAGCGTCTGTTCGAGAAGCATTAGCCTCATTTCAAGGTGTGCAACGCCGTTTCTCCTACCAAATTAAAACCGATAATTTGGTCTATATCGATGATTATGCACATCATCCAACCGAAATCAACGCCGTGCATCAGGCAGTTCGAGAATTATATCCAGGCAGGAAGGTGTTAGCGGTGTTTCAGCCCCATTTGTTCAGCCGTACACGCGACTTTATAGATGGATTTGCGGAAAGTCTTTCTCGTTTTGATGAAATAGTACTTTTGGATATTTACCCGGCACGTGAATTGCCTGTTGAAGGGGTTACGTCAAGTTGGTTGTTGGGTAAAATTAAAAACCCAAATAAGCGTTTAATTTCTAAAGATGCATTGTACGGTTATCTTACCGCATCAGACGCCCCGGTAATAGTCACTATAGGTGCCGGCGATATAGGTGAAATGGTGCCTAAAATAAAGAGAGAATTGTTAGATAGGTTATAAACAATGGTTAAGAAGATTTTTAGTTGGGCAAATATCCGTTTAACACTAATGCTTGCGTTGGTCATCTTTTTGTATGCCTTTACCGGCGGGAGAAATCAACAACGAAAGCTTCAAAAAACCGAAGTTGTTTTTTCAAATAACAGTCAACTTTTTGTTAACCATGAAGCGGTTAATAAATTGTTAATAGAAAATAAAAGTGACCCTAAAACCATTCGTAAACTTGAAGTAGATTTGAACAAATTGGAGAAGTCTGTCAACCAAAACCCAATGATTGAAAAATCAGAGGTTTACCTTACGGTTGATGGAACTTTGAAAGCAATTGTCACTCAAAAAACACCTGTTGCCAGAGTGTTTCATGAGAACAGTTCTTTTTATATTGATTACAACGGGAATACCATGCCGCTGTCTGAACTGCATTCAGCTCGTGTTCCGTTGGTTTGGGGGGAAATAGCCGAAAAAAGCAAGACAAAAATCACGGAAATACTGAAGCAAATTCACGATGACGGTTTTTTGTCCAAAAACATTACCGGAATCAAAATTTTGCCCAATGGCGATTTGGTAATGCAAAATCGGAATCATGAATTTGAAATCATGTTCGGTAAGCCTATAAATGCAGAACGAAAGTTTAAAAACTATAAGGCTTTTTACCAAAAAGAGGGGAATAACCCGCTTTTGGACCGTTATAAAAGAATAAATCTGAAGTTTACACAACAGGTAGTTTGTACAAAATAATTCGAGGATGGAAAAAGAAAATATCGCAGTTGGTTTAGATATTGGAACCACCAAAATTGTTGCCATGATCGGTAAGAAAAACGAGTATGGTAAACTCGAAATTTTAGGTGTAGGTAAATCAAAAAGCCTCGGGGTAGCCCGCGGGGTGGTGAATAATATTACCCAAACCATTCAATCCATCCAGCAGGCTGTTATCGAAGCCGAAGAGAATTCAGGTTACAAAATCAACGATGTGGTGGTTGGTATTGCAGGTCAACATATCCGCAGTATCCAGCATACAGACTACATCAGCCGAACCAATCCGGATGAAGTAATTAGTGGAAAAGATATTCAAATGCTCATTGATCAGGTGAATAAATTGGCCATGTTGCCCGGAGAGGAAATTATACATGTTTTACCGCAGGAGTTTAAAATAGACGGTCAATCGGATATTAAAGAACCTATCGGAATGTATGGCGGACGCCTTGAAGCCAGTTTTCATGTGGTTGTAGGTCAGGCTTCATCCATCCGAAATGTGGGTCGTTGTGTGCAAAGTGCCGGTATTGAATTGTCCGGATTAACGTTGGAACCATTGGCTTCATCGGATGCTGTGTTGAGTCAGGAAGAAAAAGAAGCCGGTGTGGCTCTTATAGATATCGGAGGGGGTACAACCGATTTGGCTATTTTCAAAGATGGCATTATTCGTCATACAGCAGTAATCCCGTTTGGCGGAAATGTAATTACCGATGATATCAAAGAAGGTTGTTCCATTATTGAAAAACAGGCCGAATTGCTAAAAACCAAATTTGGTTCTGCATGGCCTGGGGAAAATAAAGACAACGAAATTGTGTCGATTCCGGGATTGCGTGGTCGTGAGCCCAAAGAAATTTCGCTCAAAAACCTTTCTAAAATTATTCATGCCCGAGTGGTGGAAATCATTGAACAGGTTTATGCCGAAATCAAATCTTACGGACACGAAGATGCCAAAAAGAAATTAATAGCCGGAATTGTATTAACCGGGGGCGGATCGCAACTCAAACACATCAAGCAATTGGTCGAATACATCACCGGAATGGATACCCGTATAGGATACCCTAATGAGCATTTGGCCGGAAATTCGGGCGAAGCTCTTTCAAGTCCATTGTATGCTACGGCTGTAGGATTGGTTATGAACAGTGTAACCAATAATACGCAAAGTGCCTACAGACTTGAATTGCGGGACAACAAAAAACCGGTTCAGCAGGTTGTTACACCTACAGAAGAAGTTAAACAGCCTGAACCCGTATCTGAACCTGTAACTAATGAAACGAAAACCATTGAATCCGAAACGACAGGGGAAAAAATTAAAAAGTCGTTTTTTGACAAATATGTCGATAAAATAAAGGATTTTCTGGATAATGCAGAATAATAAAAAAGAATCAAGCAAAACCAAAATAGTATGATAAGCAATTCAGAATTTGGAAACATTTCATTCGATATGCCCAAAAACCAATCGAATGTCATAAAAGTAATAGGAGTTGGCGGCGGCGGTAGCAATGCCATCAATCACATGTTTAAACAAGGAATCAAAGGCGTTGATTTTGTGGTTTGTAATACCGATTCACAGGCATTACAAAACAGTTCCGTTCCAAACAAAATCCAACTTGGGGTAAACCTTACGGAAGGACTTGGCGCCGGCGCGAATCCGGATGTTGGACATCATGCCGCTCTCGAAAGTATTGCCGATATTGAAAAAATGCTTGATAGCAATACCAAAATGGTTTTTATTACTGCCGGTATGGGTGGCGGTACAGGAACCGGAGCTGCTCCTGTTATAGCGCAGTTGGCTAAAGAACGCGATATTCTTACGGTTGGGATAGTTACTATTCCGTTCCAGTTTGAAGGAAAAGTGCGTACAGATCAGGCAATGCAAGGTGTGGAACGCCTTAGAAAACAAGTTGATTCGCTTATCGTAATTAATAACAATAAACTAAGAGAAGTTTACGGAAATCTGGGTTTTAAAGCTGGTTTTGCTAAAGCAGATGAAGTTTTATCCACGGCCTCTCGAGGCATCGCCGAAGTTATTACACATCACTATACTCAAAATATAGACCTTAAAGATGCCAAAACCGTTTTGGCCAACAGTGGTACAGCTATCATGGGATCTGCCATGGCAAACGGTGACAACCGAGCCAAAGATGCTATCATTGCTGCTCTTGATTCGCCGTTGTTGAACGATAATAAAATTACGGGCGCCAAAAATGTATTGTTATTAATTGTTTCGGGAGCTAATGAAATTACCATTGATGAAATAGGTGAAATTAATGACCATATTCAGACTGAAGCAGGCTATAATGCCAATATCATCATGGGGGTTGGTGAAGACGAAACCTTGGGCGACGCTATTGCGGTTACCATAATTGCGACCGGTTTTAACGCCGAGCAGCAAAATGAAATCGTGAACACTGAGCCTAAAAAAATAATTCATACGCTGGAAGAAGATCAGAAATTTGTGCGCGATTTGTCTGAAAAACCAGTTGAATCGTTTGCCGTTACGGCTGAAGAGCCTGTAGTTGTTGAAGCCCCTCAGGCTGTTGAAGAAAAGATTGTTTTTGAATTGGTTGATGACGAAGTTGAAGCACCAATAGTGACCGCAGTCTCCGAAAATGAATTGATTGCGATGAACGATTTTATTCGTAATATTGATGTTACTTTTGAAATAGTTTCACCGGTTAAGCCATTTGAATTCGAAATACAACAATCTCCGGTTAATGAAATTAAAGTCATTGACTCGGAAGTGGTTTCTCACGAAGAACAAATTACGTTCTCATTCGATATTCCAACACCAAAAGCTGAAGAGCAACAGGAAAAAATTGTATTCGAGTTAAGCGAAGAAACACGTGATATCAAAGTAAACGAAGCTATCGAATTTGTTCCGGTTACGGAGCTCAATAAAGACGGTGTTATTCGTTACTCGCTTGAAGAATACATGGAAATGGAAAATGAGCTTTTAAGCTCCAAACCTGCACAAGCAGTAGTTCAAGAACCTGTAGACCAGGATTTGGATTTTAAAGTGAAAGAAGTTAATGCTGAAGCGGACAAACCTAAATTTGCAGCCAATTTTGAAGATGTGACTCCCGTAGAAATGACTATCGAAGAAACACTTAAAATGCGTGCCGAAGAACGTCGCAGAAAGTTGAAAGAATTTAATTATAAGTTCCATAGTAATAATTCCCGTATTGAGGAATTTGAAAAAGAACCGGCTTACAAGCGTATGGGCGTGGATTTATCGCAAAATGATACAACTCCGAACCAATCCAGAATGTCGTTGGGAACCGATAGCAACGAAGATACACAGTTGCGTTCCAACAATTCATTCTTACATGATAACGTAGATTAATTGTAGTTAATTAATTTGTTTCCTTAACCCGAAAATGATGTGGCATTTTCGGGTTATTTTTTTTACTTTTGCATCCGAATTACTAATCTGTAAAATGACATTGTTATGAGTTTGGAAACTTCAATTATGGATGAAATGAAAAACGCCATGAAAGCCAAAGACACTGTGGCTTTGGAGGCTTTGCGCGCCATTAAATCGGCTATCATTTTAGCAAAGACCGAAAGTGGTGCTTCTGATAGTTTGTCAGCGGATGATGAAATTAAACTTTTACAGCGATTGGTAAAGCAACGTAAAGACAGTGCTACTATCTATACCGAGCAGGGAAGAAGCGATTTAGCAGAGCCGGAATTGGCTCAGGTTGCTGTAATTGAAAAATTCCTTCCGGCGCAATTGTCGGAAGAAGCTGTAGAAGCAGCTGTTGCTTCAATTATTGCTGAAAACGGTTTTTCGGGCATGGCCTCAATGGGACAAGTAATGGGAATGGCCTCAAAAGCCTTAGCCGGTCAAACCGACGGCAAAACTATTTCGGCTATTGTAAAACGACTTTTGGCTTAATACAAATTCGAATTTGTATATTCGCAAACCAAAATAGGCTGCGTAGTTCAACTGGATAGAATATCAGATTTCGGCTCTGAGGGTTGGGGGTTCGAATCCCTCCGCGGTCACGAATAAATACCTAAGTAAAAAAAACGCCAAGCTTGCTTGAGCGTTTTTTTAATTAGGTATTTTCAGCCCTGATTGAAGCGGCAGTTTTTGCTGTTTAAAGCCGTTTTTTTAGGATGAGCAGCGCGACAGCGAAGCGCCTGCGCAACCGTTATAAAAACGAGCTTTACACCAGAAAACTACAGCGGAAAGCAGGAAATGCTGCATTATTATTATCTTTATAACTTACATTGTTTTTTTAGTTGGATACTGTAGCAGTTATTAATTTGTCGTTGTTTAGTGTAGTAGTTGTTATGGTACTCTACTTCATTTTTATGGTAGTGGAAGAGCGTTATGGAGCTCTATTTCACAAGCCGGTTTTTACACATTTTTACCTAAAAAAGCAGCAACTTGAACCGGAGCAACTCGACTTGCTTCGCACGCGATTTTTGTTTTATGGTCAACTTTCGGAGAAGCAAAAGGTGTTTTTTGAACATCGTTTAGCGCGATTTTTGGAACGCTATACGTATGTTGGCGAAGAAGGTTTTGTGATAACCAATGAAGTTAAGGTATTGGTGGCAGCTACGATGGTTATGTTGACCTTTGGTATGCGCAAGTACCTTTTCCCGGTTTTTGAACGCATTATTGTTTACCCTGATATTTATTTTAGTTCTATCACAGCTTCCTATCACAAAGGGGAGTTTAACCCCAAAAATGGCGCAGTGGTATTTTCGTGGAAGCATTTTATGGAAGGGTATGACATTTCCAATGATAATTTGAATTTAGGGATTCATGAATTTACCCATGTTATCCATTACCACAGTCAGCTTTATGAAGATGCCAGTGCTATTATTTTTACCCGATTTTACAACCGGATTTTAACATAGCTCAGACAGCCGGAAAACCGCAACAAGATTATCCAATCGAATTATTTGAGGATTTATGCTTATACCAATGAATTTGAGTTTTTGTCGGTTTTGATGGAGCATTATTTTGAAACCCCTGACCATTTTAAAGCCGAGTTTCCGGAACTCTATAATCAAGTCAGCAAGATGCTCAATCACAATTCTTGGTTACCAAAACACGGTGTATAAAGCAGCCAGAATGCCTATTATAAGCAGACTCCAAATTGTAAACGCCGGTGTAGTGCGAAACAGCGACGCATCGACTTCAAGTCCATTGGGATGTTTGCCGTTTTTGGTTTCATATACACTTATTCCAATCATACCGATACTACATAACAGAAATACAAATCCCATGCGGTCTACAAACGGAATTTCATAAATGCCTTCGCTGTTAGGGACTGCAAATCCGCTACTATACAAGAACGATAAATCAACCATTTCGGGAAGGAATTTGAAAAGGAGTGAAAATAAAAATCCACCAATGGTTGCAAAAAGCGCCGCATTAGAAGTTGTTTTTTTCCAGAAAAAGCCCATGATGAACATTGCAAAAATGCCCGGACTTACAAATCCGGTGTATTCCTGAATGTATTGGAAACCGCCTTTTTTATCAATTCCCATGAAGGGAGCAATACCTACGGCTAAAATCATGGCGACAATTACGGTTAGCTTTCCAATGCGCACCAGTTTTTGTTCATCGGCATTAACATTCAGATTTTTTTTGTAGACATCTAACGTAAAAATAGTTGCGATACTATTTGCTTTTCCGGCCAATGAAGCCACAATTGCCGCAGTTAAGGCTGCAAATGAAAGTCCTTTAAGCCCCACAGGCAATAGGTTTAATAAGGTTGGGTAGGCCCTGTCCGGATTTACACTTCCGTCTTGTAAAAGTTCCGTTTGAAAATAGCCGTTAGCATGAAGTACATAAGCTGCAATTCCGGGCAAAACCACAATTACCGGCATAAGTAATTTTAGAAAAGCCGCAAAAAGTATCCCGCTACGGGCTGTTTTTACATCGGCTCCCAGTGCTCTTTGGGTAATGTATTGGTTGCAACCCCAGTAGTTCAAATTTATAATCAGCATCCCGCCAATGAGTACCGACAAGCCCGGTAAATCCATATAATTTGGATTTGTTTTATCAAAAATCATGTGAAAATGATCTCCGGCTTTTTCTTGCATCAATTTAAATCCGGTCCAAACACCCGTTGTGCCTGCTTGTTCAGCGACTAAATTAAGAGCTAAATATGTGGTTACCAATCCGCCTAAAATCAAGAAAAAAACCTGAATAACATCGGTATAACCAATAACTTTCATGCCGCCAAGGGTAATCATAACGGCAAAAACGGCTAAAAAGGCCATGCAAAGAGTTACATTTAAACCGGAAATACTGTTAATGGCCAAAGCCCCTAAATACAAAATTGAAGTAAGATTCACCAAGACATACAACAACAGCCAAAAAACAGACATAATCATTGCGACCTTACCATTATAGCGTTGGTTAAGGTATTGCGGCATGGTGTATATTTTATTTTTTACATACACCGGAATAAAAAATACGGCAACGATAATGAGTGTCAAAGCAGCCATCCATTCGTAAGTAGCAATGGCGAGTCCCATTTTAAATCCGCTGCCACTCATTCCAATAAATTGTTCAGCACTAATGTTGCTGGCAATTAAAGAGGCCCCGATTGCCCACCATGTAAGTGATCCTTCGGCTAAGAAATAATCTTTACTGTCTGATACCGCTTTTTTCTTTTTTCGGTAAATAAAGAGGCCGTAGCTTACAATGATGATAAAATACAGGATAAATACGATATAATCCTGAGTTGACAATGTTTTCATACTATTCTGGTTTTATAATGTTGGTTTGGGCAATCCCGAAGCATTGCCGCACTTTGTTCCGGAGTCATGTCGCGTTGGGGTTCACCCAACATTTCGTAGCCCACCATGAATTTTTTTACTTGTGCACTGCGCAACAGAGGCGGATAAAAATGCATATGGAGCTGCCATTCCGGATGCGAGTTGCCATCGGTTGGCGCTTGGTGAATTCCGGCAGAATAAGGGAACGACGTGGAAAAAAGATTGTCGTAGCGCACCGTTATTTGTTGGATGCATTCAGCAAATGATGTTAGTTCTGTTTCGGTTAAAGTCGCCAGTGAGGGATGGTGTTTTTTAGGTAAAATCATAGTTTCAAAAGGCCATACCGCCCAATACGGAACCAGTACAACAAAATAGTCGTTTTGAAAGATAATCCGATCCTGTGCTTGTAATTCATCCGAAAGATAATCCACTAATAAATTGGTACTGTTGTTATTCCAATACTGTAACAGGTTGCCTTGGGTACGTTCTACTTGAGAAGGCAATGATTGCTGCGCCCAAATTTGACCATGAGGATGTGGGTTGCTGCATCCCATGATACTTCCTTTGTTTTCAAATAATTGAACATAGTTAATAAAACTCAAGTTTCCCAGAGCGATGTATTCTTTCTGCCATGTTTTGATTACGTTTCGTATTTCATGAACATCCATTTCTGCCAATGTTAAACTGTGGTTGGGCGAAAAGCAGACGACACGGTTTATACCGCGTTCGGGTTGAGCTTTAAAAAACGAGATCGAATTGGTATCAGATTGAACTTCATCCTGCAACAAGGCAGGAAAATCATTATCAAAAACAAAACACTCTAGGTAGTGTGGGTTTTTTTCTCCATTGGCGCGGGTGTTACCGGCACATAAATAGCAATCTTCATCATGTTCCGGCACGGGATGATTTGTCTGGAATTCGGTTTGTCCCTGCCAAGGTCTTTTGGCTCGTTGGGGAGATACTAAAATCCACTCATTCAACAGCGGATTAAAGCGTCGATGCGGATGTTCATGTGGTTTGAAGGTTGTCATGCCATTTGCTGTATTTTGAAGTTCCTTTCGAGATTTTGATTTTATAAGCGCTCAATTCAATGCCAAAAGCTTCTTTATAGCGTTTACTAATGGTGTCAATAATCGCGTTTTGACTTTCTTTTTTTACTAAATTAATTGAACAACCCCCAAATCCGCCGCCCATCATGCGAGCTCCGGCGACTCCCTTTTCCTTGAGAATTTCGGTTACTAAGAAATCAATTTCCGGGCAACTTACTTCGTATTCATGCGATAGGCCCCAATGGGTTTCGGTCATAGTTTTCCCCAAAGTTTCATATTGTGCCTGACTCAAGGCGTCTGCAGCGATTGGCACACGACGAATCTCGGTAACCACATAATGGCAACGTTTGTAGAGTGTATCACCTAATTCGGTTTTGAGTGATTCAATCTGTTCAATAGTACAATCGCGAAATGATTTTACTTGAGGATATTTTTTTTGAATGATTTGTAAACCCTTTTCCGTTTCCAATCGGCGGTCATTATAGCCCGATGTTAAATGTGTGTGTTTGACGTGGCTGTCTAATAATAAGAGTGCATAATCACCCAAATGGGCATCAAAATAGGAATACTCCAATGAATTACAATCGAGTTTGATGACTTTGTTTTTTTTCCCAAATACTGAAGCAAACTGATCCATAATCCCGCATTTTACACCGGCAAATTGGTGTTCAGCTTGTTGTCCGATGAGTGCAATCTCTTTTTTGGAAAGACCAAAATCAAACATTTTGTTAAGCGCGTAGGCGAATCCGCATTCTAATGCAGCCGATGAAGAAAGACCCGACCCCATGGGTATTGTACTACTAAAAGCCATATGAAACGGCGGCATGCGAAAGCCTCTTTTTTTGAGTTCATGAAGCACGCCCAAGAGGTAGTTTGCCCAGCTCGTTTGTGTAGGCTGTATTGGGTCAGTTGGACTTAATTCAAAGGTTTCATTGAGGTCGATTGCACCTAAAGTTATGGTGTTGTTTGATGATGGACCAAAAGCGAAACAAATGAATTTATTGATGGCTGCCGGAAGCACATACCCATCGTTATAGTCTACGTGTTCCCCAATAATGTTAATGCGTCCGGGCGATAAAAACACGGCTTCGGGTTTGGTTTCAAATTGCGCTTTGTAATGCGCTATGGTTTTTTGGATGAGTTTCTTTTTCATGGTAGCTGTTGAATTTTTATAGTAGCAGCGTGCAAACCATTTGATTTTGCGGTTACTTCAATTTCTGATGCCTTTTTACCGGATTGAATAATGATTTGGCATTTGCCGTTAAAACAATTGCGTTGCCAAATACCGTCTACGCATATATCGGGTTCATGGGAGCTGGGGTCGCCATTACCAACTCCGATTATTTTTGCGTCACCCTTTATATAAAATTCTATTTTGTTATTTGCATCGGGAACTTCCAAACCATTTTCGTCAACAATAGCGATGTTCAGTACAATACCGTCTTTGCCATCGGCTTTCATGCTTACTTTGTCGGCTGCGCAAACAATAGCATCCGGTTTGTTTGTGGTTTGTACCACAGTTGAAAAGGTTTGAGAGCCGTTGTATCCAATGGCCTTTAGTAAGCCCGGTTCATAGGTTACGTCCCAATTGAGGTGTCCGTTGCGCGGCATTGGTTTCCGACCCAAACTTTTTCCATTCAGTTGGAGTTCTACTTCGGCAGCATTAGAATTAACCCAGACTTCTATTTTTTGCCCTATTTTATCCGGCCAATTCCAATGCGGTGAAATGTGGATGACCTCTTCATTGGTAACCCACCAACTTTTATAATAGTAATATATATTTTTTGGAAACCCACAAACATCCATAACGCCAAAATGAGAATTGATGTTGGGCCATTTGTAAGGAGTGGGTTCGCCCCGATAATCAAAACCGGTCCAAATAAAACCGCCAAGCCAATAGGTGTTTTCGGCAGCTAATTTCCACCAATTTTCGGCTTTGCTTGCCCACCATGGTGCCGTAATGTCCTGATCCGGAACATAAGCACGAATACTGTCTTTTTCGTAAATACCTCTTGTGGTGACGGTACTGCCCATTTCGGTTCCTAAAACCGGTTGATTGGGATGGTCTTTGTGGTAATCGGCCACCGCAAATTGGCGATAATTAAATCCCCGAATTGGAATTACTTCGTTCACCCCTTTAAAATCATTCCCCATATCGGCGGCATAGGTGCTGGTGCGGGTAGGGTCTTCTTGTTTTTGAATGGTTAAAAGGGTTTGCGCAATTTGTTTCCCATAATCGGTTCCTTGGATATTTTGTTCTTCATTTCCTATCGACCAAAGAAAAACAGAAGGGTGGTTTCTATCCCTGCGAATCAAACGTCTAAATTGGTCAACATATTCCGGACTGCTGTTGAGTAATCTTTGTTCATCGAGAACCAACATCCCTAAACTGTCACATGCTTCAAGCAATTCGGGTGTAGGAGCATGGTGACTGGTTCGATAGGCATTCGACCCCATTTCTTTTAATCGTTTGATGCGGTAATAGTGCAAAAAATCTGGTAAAGCACTACCTACTCCCGCATGATCTTGATGGTTGTTTGTTCCTTTAATTTTTACCGGTTTACCGTTAAGGAAAAACCCTTTTTCTGCATCAAATTGGAGTGTTCGTATGCCAAAATTTGTTTTTCGTTGTTCAATCCTTTGACCCGATACACGAATCTCCGTTATCACTTTATACAAATAGGGATTTTCTAAAGACCAAGGGGTAAAGTTGTTGAGGGAGAGGTTTTGCGTAATTCGTTTTAATTCATTGGGTTGAAGGCTAATCTTTTGATCTTTGGCCTTGGCTACCCTTTTTCCGTTTCTGTCGGTTAGGTAGGTAGAAAGTATGCCCACGGTTGGCGATAGGTCTTTATTGATAACTTCCGATTCAATTGTTACAGTTGCTTTATCTCCTTTAACTTTGGAATGGATAAACAAGCCGTCTTCTACGGTGTGCAGCTTATTTTTTATAAGAAGCCAAACATGACGGTAAATACCAGCTCCTTCGTAAAACCATCCTTCTGCCTGTGTGGCATCTGCCCGAACAACGAGAACATTTTCCCCTTCAAAATTGATGTAATCGGTAACGTCATACGTGTTTCCAACATAACCACTAAAATTAGTGGCTACATAAAAACCATTCAGCCAAATGCTGGCGTTTCTGTAAATTCCGTCAAACTGAATTTCAAAGCGTTTGTCGAGGTCTGAGTTTTGCACGTTAAAATGCTTACGGTACCAGCCAATACTGGTTTCGGGATAAGGACCACCAACCGGTTTGTAACCATGGCTGTCCATTTCATGTGTATCCGATTTTACAAACGGAAGTGTGGTAAGCCAGTCATGAGGAAGGGTTACTGTTGTCCAGGTTGTATCGATAAATTTCGGACTTACAACGGTGGTTTCATAAACATTAGATTTGTGAAAAAGCAACTTATTTGCATACTCAAAATCTTTTGAGGCATCGGCGGCATGTCCAAAATGGAATTTCCAATTTTCGTCCAGAGATAGTTTTTGCTGTGAAAAGCTCATAATCGAGCAAAATGCAAATAACCAATACAGTATTTTTTGTTTCATAAATTTAGTCTTTAAATGCATCCAATGCCGGCGAAGGCTGACCATTTTCCAGCCAGGCATTCAGGCCATAGTGACTCCAGCTTTGTACGCCTTGTGGTTCCCAATATAACACGCCTAAACCTTTGTTTTGAGGTACATTTTTAACCGCTTTTAGTGTGGCTTTGAGAAGATGGTAAGTGTTTTCAGGTTTTGAAACTTCGCCGCCTACTTCAACTACCATTACTTCTTTATTGTATTTTTTGGCCAATTGTATCATATTGGTTTCCAAGTCTGCAATGGTTTCTGTATAGTCTTTGTGCACCCAATAAGGGTAGTAGGATAACCCGATAACATCATATTTTACATTTTGCTTGGTAGCATTATCAAAAAAGGTATTGAATTTCTCACTATTATTTCCTTCATCTACATGAACAATAACCTTGATGTTTTTATCAACCGTTTTAACCGCATCATAACCTTTATTAAGGAGTTGGCCTAAGTTGTTCCAATTATGAGTACAGCCATCCGGCCATAACATTCCGCCGGGTATTTCATTCCCAATTTGAACCCATTCCGGAGTAACCCCCGCTTTTTTTAAAGACGAAATAACATCCAAGGTGTGATTATAAACGGCATCCAATAGTTCCGGAAAGAAGAGTTTTTCCCAGGCTTTTGGTTTATTTTGTTTTGATGGGTCTGCCCAAGAGTCGCTGTAGTGAAAATCAATCATAATCCGAAACCCCATTTTTTGAGCCCTTAAGGCCAGTTGAACTGTTTCTTCTTTGCTACAGTGTCCACTGGCTCGATCCTCATTGGGATTGACAAAAACACGGAACCGAAGGGTGTTCATCCCCAATTCTTTTAGGATTAGTAAACAGTCTTTGGGTTGCCCGTTTTGGTCTTTAAAAACGTAGCCGGAGGCCTCCATTTGCGGCAGCCAACTTACATCGGCCCCTTTGGCAAATTCGGTTTCTTGTGCTGAAATTTTGAAGAAGCACAATACAAGTAGCAACAGAATTAGTGGTTTTCTCATGTGTATCAGTTGGAGTTGAATGCTTCAAAAATAGGCAACGCATTGTTGTTAAAATCCCAAAGGGCCTGATTTTCCCACGAAGAGCAATCGGTTGCTTGCGTTCCTTTAAATGCAATCCATTCGCCACCCCAATAACAAAAACCATAACCCTGATTGGTTTCTTTTAGGAGTGTTTTTATGGCCGAAAGGTAATTTTTTTGACCGGTAGGAGAGGCCGTATATCCCGGTATTAATTGATTTTCTAAGCCGACTATATTGTTTGTCCAATCGTTCCAGTTTAGGGTAAAAGGGTAAGCCGTTTCGGCAATCAGAACTTTTTTAGTAAACGTTTGCCCTAAGTTTGATATGGTATTTTTAAGCGTTTGAAGATTTGTTCCGTGCCAAACAGGATAGTATGAAATGCCAATGTAATCGTAATCGATTGTTTGTACTTTACCAAAAAACCAATCGGCTCCCGAAATTCCCGCAAAATGCAACATGATTTTGGCTTGAGGCGCATTAGCTCTAATGGCACTTGAAGCTGATTGTACCAACTGTAAATATTGTCCTTCATTGGATGTCAGGTTTCCCTCGGGCCATAAAAAGCCGTTATTGGTTTCGTTTCCGATTTGAATAATATCCGGTTGAATTTCAGTACAAACGGTTGTCATATATTGACTCACGGCGGTTTTAAGATTTGTAAACGAGAGGGATTGCCAAGCCGTTGGTTTTGTTTGATGTCCCGGATCAGCCCATGTGTCTGAAAAATGAACAGTAAGCCACACTTTCATTCCTAAATTGTGAACCCTCGTTGCCATTTGTTTTACTTCAGCCAAAGCAGAATGCGAAGTGGTTGGCGTATGCCATAAGCGCAATCGAATGAAGTTACAGCCTGAGTTTTTTAGTGTCAGCAAAGGATCTTGAGCCGTTCCGTTATTTTTATATACAGCGCCGTAGGCTTCAATTTCAGGGATAAATGACATATCGGCAGCGCGCACAAAATTATCTTCCGGAACAGGTGTTGGCGAAGTTGTTTCATCATTCGAACAGGAAACAAAAAAGCTGAAGGCTAAAAGAAAAATTATTTTTTTCATGGTTTATCAGTTACTGAAAATTGAAATTGGGTCACACTAAAATAGTTTTTTCCTTTGGGCAAAAAGGGGTTTGGGAAGTTGGCGTGGTTTGGCGCATCCGGAAAGTTTTGTGTTTCAAAACAAATACCACTTAAAGGATGATAGGATGCGTTATTTTTTCCTTTTATTTTATTAAAGCAATTCCCGCCTACATATACATGGACTCCGGGTTGATTAGTGCTTACTTCAAGTTTGATTTTTGTAATAGGACTATACAATACACAGGCCTTTGATGATTTAAGGACAAAAGTAGTATCTATGGTTTCGGGGCAGTTTTTAAAAAGGTTAAAGTCGTAAGCCGAATCGCGTACCTGAACAAATCCTCCTGTTGGAATGAGTTCAGCATCGGTTTCAAGAATGTTGTTGGCCTGTATTTTCAATTGCAATCCTGTAACGGCTTTATCATGTCCGTTGAGATTGAAGTAGGCATGATGCGTTAAATTTACCGGTATTTCTTGGTTGGCATTTGCAGAAAAAGTTACTTGTAAGGTGTTGTTTTCAAGCAAGGTATAACATACTTCAACGGTAACACTACAAGCACTAAAGCCTTCCGGAGTGGTTTCGATTGCATACGTTACACTTGGTTTATCTCCGCTAACTTCACGAATACACTTCCATACCTGATTGCTCAGATTTTTAAAACCGCCATGCAAATGATGCTTGCCGGAATTACAATCCAATTGCGTAGTTTTTCCTTGATGATAAAAGCGACCATGCTTAATTCTACCGGCATTTAAACCTACAACAGCGCCCAAATAAGGCGGACTGGAAAGCGAAAACGAAGCTTCATAGGCTTCGGCAGTGTCAAAACCAAGAACAACATCTGTTACTTCTCCATCTCCATTGGGAACTTGTAAAGAGGTGATTGTAGCGCCAAAGTCAGATACAACGAGTTCCATGCCGGTTCTATTTTTTATTTTGCGTATAACTACTTCCTCACATGCTTTGGTAAAACCATGCAATGCTGCAGATGCATTTTTGTCGAATGATGAATTCAAATTTATCATCAGTTTATTTTTAACTATTCCCAAAAATAATAGCTATTTTTGTATAATACATACCGGTACCTACCAGTTTGTTTTTATAATCCTACCGGTTTTTTTCTTATGCGTATTATCACAATTGATAAACAATCTGTAAAGCCCATTTACAAGCAAATCGTAAATGAAGTTGAAACGGCTATTTTGAACGGAAAGTTGTTGCGTAACGACAGGCTTCCTTCGGTAAATAAGGTTTGTTTAGAAAACAATATTTCGAGAGACACTGTTTTATTAGCGTTTGATGCGCTTAAAAAACGTGGTGTGATTTATGCCATCCCAGGCAAAGGGTATTTTGTTAAAACAACACTTTTTCCTTATGAGCAGCGTTATTTTTTACTTTTTGACGAATTAAATGCTTTTAAGGAAGATATTTATAATGCATTTATGGAAGCCTTGGAGGGTAGGGTGCAAGTGGATATTTTCTTTCATCATTTTAATTCGGTTGTGTTCAAAAAATTAATTCATGATGCGAATGGGAATTATTCAAACTATATAATAATGCCCTCAAATTTAGAGGGAGTGGAAGAATCCATTTACCAGCTTCCTCCGGAAGAAGTTTATATATTGGATCAAACGCGGAGTTCACTTAATCAGTACCCTGCCATTTTTCAAAACTTCGTTTCTGCCATGTATAATGGGTTAAAACAAGGCAAAGAGCATATCGAAAAATACAATAAATTTGTTTTACTCTTCCCGGGGAATAAAGAACCTATAGGAATGGTTGACGGTTTTTTAAAATTCTGTACTGAGTTTGAGCTTTCCCATGAAGTTATTGCTTCTTTTGATACTATCCAACCGGTGCAAGGCACTCTTTATATTATTCCGGATGACAGGCATTTGGTGGATGTGGTTGAGAAAACAGCAGCATTAGGACTCGTTATTGGAGCGCAAATCGGAATCATCTCCTACAATGATATTCCGTTAAAAAAAATAATTGCGGGCGGCATTACAACCATTTCGACCGATTTTTCGGCGATGGGGAAACAATTAGCTGCAATGGTTTTATCCCGTGAGCGAACGCAAATTGAAAATCCCAGTAAACTTATTTTGCGAAATTCACTTTAAGGTGATTATTATCATATTTTAATTTTGATTTTGGATGTAATTTTATAGTTCAAACAAAATCAGTATGTTATGAAAATAAAAGTCCCGGTCTCAACGATAATGACCAAGAATGTTATAAAGCTTAATCTCTCAGATGATTTAACCAAGGCGGAACAATTATTTAAAAAATACCATATAAGACATATTCCTGTTGTTTTAGGTAATAAAATAGTCGGTATGTTAAGTTACACCGATTTATTGCGGATTTCTTTTGCAGATGCTGTGTATGAAGATGAAGATGAAATTGATGTGACCGTATATAATATGTTTTCGGTTGAACAGGTAATGGCCCGAAACTTGGTAATGGTTTCACCCGAAACCACCATTAAAGAAGTTGCAGAAATTTTAGCAACAAATGAATTTCACGCACTTCCGGTCACCGAAGGTGAATTATTGGTTGGTATAGTGACTACAACTGACTTGATAAAATATCTTTTACAACAATACGAATAAGGTTCTTGAACTTGTTTTTGTGCCGTTTGAAGATAACTGAATTGCAGTTGATTACAATTTTGTATACTTGCATCCGATAACTAATATCTTTTTGCATGAGAACAAAATTACACCTACTGATTTGTTTTTTTATTTTTAATTCTTGGTATTCAATAGCGCAGCTATACACCAACGGGTCCTTAGTAACCGGAACAGTTGCCGCTGATGGTTTTGTAGCTCCTGCCGGTTATTCTTGGAGCGAAATGCAACATAACACGGGCAATTCAACTCAAGCAAATGCTACCTCGGGTTTGCCTGCCTATTTTTATTCGGATAATTCAACCAGTTATGCCTTAGCAGATGATTTTACTGTTCCCTCAGGACAAACTTGGGAAGTTACCGGTTTCGATTTTTTTTGTTACCAAACTGTTTATTCCGGGAGTATTCCGCCCATTGATCAGTTGCGAATCCGATTGTACAACGTGAATCCGTCTACGGTAGGAGCAACACCTATAGCCGGGAATTTTACGACCAATGTTTATGATGCGACCAACAGTGATAATGCGTTTATTTATCGTATATTTCATGCTACAGTTCCTACGCCTCAACAGCCTAATTATTCGCGTAAAGTCTTTCGCATTCGCGGTAATATCTCAGCAACCTTACCGGCCGGTCAGTATTGGGTAGAGTTTCAGGCACATGCTACCGATAATGCACAAATTTTTTTCCCACCTGTAACTGTGGTTGGAAGTCGTGCTGTTTCCGGGGCTAATTCCAAAATCAATGTAATCGCTTCCACGTTCCCATCTGATGTATTAGGTTGGGCGAACAATATAGATGGCGGTATCCCAACAAATGCTCCCGATGTTGCATTGGCCTTGCCTTTTTCTGTTTTGGGTACTACTTTAGGCAATGCAGAACTTAGCGATGAAAGCCAAATAAAAGTTTATCCTAATCCGACTTCGGATAGTTTTTTTATAAGTAATTTATCCAATCCGGCAACCATTGAGATAACCGATTTGTCCGGGAGACAGGTTTTAAAACAAAGTTATAATTCCCAAGGAATAGCTATTTCAGATTTGCAACACGGTACTTACATTGTTCTTATAAAGAGTGAAAATAGAACTACTGTAGTGCAGCTTATTAAAAACTAAGCGCTTAGATTTTTTAAGTTTTGAATTGTTGCAGTCGGATTTTCAGAGGCAAACACAAAACTTCCGGCGACTAATACATCTGCTCCCGTTTCACAGAGTTGTTTGGCGTTTTTATCAGTAACGCCACCGTCAATTTCAATAAGTGTTTGAGCGCCTTTTTGCGCAATCATTGCTTTCAGTTTTGTAATTTTTGAGTAGGTATTTTCGATAAAGGATTGTCCTCCAAATCCCGGATTAACGCTCATGATACAAACCAAATCAATGTCCTGTATAATTTCTTCCAAAAGCGCAACAGGTGTATGTGGATTTAAGGCCACGCCTGCTTTCATGCCTTCGGCTTTGATGGCCTGAATGGTACGATGTAAATGCGTGCAGGCTTCGTAATGAACCGTAAGAATAGAAGTACCTAACGCAGCAAATGTTTTAATGTACCGATCCGGGTCAACAATCATGAGGTGAACATCCAAGGGTTTTTGAGCGTGTTTGCGAATCGCATCAAGAACCGGCATACCAAAAGATATATTTGGTACAAAAACACCATCCATAATGTCGATGTGGAACCAGTCGGCTTCACTGTTATTTATCATTTCGATATCGCGTTGCAGATTGGCAAAATCGGCAGCTAAAACGGATGGAGCAATTCGAGTGTTTTTCATTTAGATGTAACGCGTTGAGACAATTCGTGCATTGTCTGTTCTTTTTTTATTTGTGTTGTTTGTGCAAAGTTAATTTTATTTTTCTGCTATGCCAAAATCCTTCATTAAATCCAATCCGTAATTTCTTAAAGAGTCAATAATTTCAATAGATTTTATTCCTCTTTCAGTAATGGAGTATTCAACTCGAGGCGGTACTTCGGCAAAGACTTCTTTGGTTACAAAACCATCCTCTACTAATTCTTTTAAAGCTTTTGATAACATCCTGTCTGAAGCATGTGACAGACTCTTCTGTAGTTCATTAAAACGCCACTTTTTATCTTTTAATCTCCATAAAATTGGCATTTTATAAGTACCTCCTATTTTATTCATTGCGAATTCTACCGGATTATGGAAGAGATGGTTGTCTTTTACGAAGTCGGGCATACTTACATTTTTGTTAGTTACTTACAAATATACGTAGTTATTGGATACATTATAAGCCTAAAATAAGTTTGTGCTGTTAAATAATAAAAACACACAAAATGAAAAAAGCTATTCTTTTCACATTAGTATTCGCATTCCCGTTTTTTGGGATAGCACAAAGCACTAAAACTAAGTCTAATAAAAAAGCAAAAAAAATGGAACAAGTTAAAGAAGTAAACAGTTATGTACATTTTCATGGTGCCCCATCAAAAGGTAAAATTTTAATGGTTGCCAGTTCGCCAAGTACAAGCCAACAAACCGGTTGGCCAATTGGTTTTTGGGCAGCCGAATTAACACATCCGTTGCGCGTTTTTCAAGAGGCGGGTTATGAGGTAGAATTAGTTTCAACAGAAGGTGGCGACTTGATGATGGATGGTTATTCTAACCCTACTGATGCCAGCGGCTATTCGGCTCACGACATTATTACTTTGGGTTATATGCAAAAACCTGAATTTAATGCGATGTTGAAAAACACTAAAAAATTAACTGAAGTTGACGCTAAAAATTATGATGCTATTTTCTTAGTAGGCGGTCAAGGGCCAATGTACACCTATAAAGGTAATGTGGATTTGCAAAAGCTATTTGTAGCATTCTACGAAAGCGGAAAGCCAAGTGCGGCCGTTTGTCATTCGACTACATTATTGTTAGAAGCCAAAAAAACAAATGGCGAATTATTGGTAAAAGGAAAAACATGGACAGGTTTTGCTGATGCAGAAGAAGAATTTGCAGATCAAGCGGTGGGCATTAAAATTCAACCGTATCGAATTGAAGATGAAGCTCGTAAAATAGCAGGAACAAATTTTAAAGTTGCAGCACCATTTAGTTCGTATGCAATTGCTGATGGTAATTTAATTACAGGGCAACAACAAAATTCAGGGGCAGCGGCTGCAGAATTGTTAGTACAAATGTTAAATAAATAATGAGCATTAACGTTAAACTAATTTTATTCATATTAGCAACATTTCTTTTTAGAAGTGTTGCTATTGCTCAATCGGTTGAGTATTATGCTGGTGATAAACGAAATGGTGTTGATTTGATGTGGTTTAAAAATTTCAAAAATTTAAAAGGAGAAAAATCATCTTTTTTGTTTTTCAGTCGAAATCGAGCCAGTGTTGATTATCATTATGCTCCAACAGCATTTGGAAGCACGAATGCCATTTCTTATAATTTCAAAAACGGAATTGGAGTAGTTACTGTTGCCAGTTTCCTCAATTCAGGATTTACGCCAAAAGCTGGAATTCAATTTTATAAGCAAAATGGGAATTTTATGTTTTTTGGTTGGGCTGTAGCCGAATTCAAAGACGAAGGTACTATTGATGTTTTTGGGTTATTTCGTTATCAACCTCAATTAGATGAGCAATGGAAAATTTTAAGCCAATTAGAATTATTTCCAGTTTACAATCCAAGCAACGAATTTTGGAATATCACGCAACGAGTTCGAATAGGAGTTAAGTATCAAAATATAGCATTTGGTTTGATGACAGATCTTAATCAATCTGGAAAAAGTGACTTTACTACTACTGAAAACAGTGGAGGATTTTTAAGGTATGATTTTTAAATTTTAAAACAATCAAAAGATTAATATAATTCTTAAATTTAGTCAAATTTAAAACTATACTATGCAAACTAAAAGAAATTATACGTTCAAGGAAGTAATTATGTGGACAAGAAGAGACATTCTTCAACTCCTAATTATTGCTACTATTCCTACGGTTTTATATCAATTTTTTAAATGGAAATGGATGGAATTGCCATGGTTGCCAATTGCATTAATTGGTACTGCTGTCGCTTTTGTGGTTGGTTTTAAGAATAATGCATCATATGACCGACTTTGGGAAGCAAGAAGAGTTTGGGGTTCTATAGTTAATTTTAGCAGAACTTGGGGGATTATGACAAAAGATTATATTACCAATCAACATGCTAAAAAGCCTTTTTCTTCAGACGAGTTACATGAATTTCATTTGGAGATGTACAACCGTCATTTTGCTTGGCTTACAGCATTGCGTTATCAGTTGCGTGTAAATAAAGAATGGGAAGCCATTCATTTGAAACACAATAGAGAATATCGTAATAAATTTTTCAGGGTAACTGAACATGATACTACGTTAGAAGATGCCTTGAAACCATATTTGTCAAATGAAGAATATCAAATAATCCTCTCTAAGTCTAATAAAGCGGCGCAAATTTTATCTCTACAATCTAAAAAATTGCGTGAATTATTAGAATTAGGTTTAATTGAAGATTTTAGACACATGGAGTTAGAGCGCATTTTAATGGAATTTTACAACCAACAAGGGGCAAGTGAGCGAATTAAAAATTTCCCCTACCCAAGACAATTTGCTAGTTTAAACCTGTGGTTCATTAAAATATTTGTTTTTTTAGTTCCCTTTGGGATGTTACAAGAGTTTGGAAAAATTGGTTCAGATTATATATGGATGACTATTCCTTTCGCAGCACTTTCGGGTTGGATTTTTACAACCATGGAGCGAATTGGTGAAACTTCTGAAAACCCGTTTGAAGGAAGCGCAAACGATGTTCCTATAACAACTATTGCTAAGGGAATTGAAATTGATATGTTGGAAATGCTTAATATAAATCACGATGTTAAACCTGTGGCTATTCAAAATGGGGTAGCTGTCTAATTTGTTAAATTATGGATTTTACTACTTTATTTCAAAATAATGAAAAGTGGATACAGGATAAGTTATCATTAGATCCTGATTATTTTAAAAACCTCTCCAAAGGACAAAGTCCCGAGATACTTTATATTGGTTGTAGCGACAGTCGTGTTACAGCTGAAGATTTAATAGGTGCTAATCCGGGTGAAATTTTTGTGCACCGAAATATTGCCAATATGGTAATTTCAATCGATTTGAATGTAATGTCGGTTTTAAATTATGCTGTTAGACATCTGAAAGTAAATCATATTGTGGTTTGCGGCCATTATGAATGTGGTGGTGTTAAAGCAGCAATGACACCTACAGATATGGGGATTCTAAATCCGTGGTTGCGTAATATTCGTGATGTATTTCGTTTACATCAAAATGAATTGGATAAAATTGACGATAAGCAAGCACAATACAATCGTTTGATAGAATTGAATGTTCAGGAACAATGTATAAATTTAATCAAAACGGCAGCGGTTCAAGAAGCTTATAAAGAAAGGAATCTCCAAGTACACGGTTGGGTTTTTGATATTCATACTGGGAAAATTATCGATTTAAAAATTGATTTTTCTGAAATTTTGAAAAATATTATGAAGATTTATAATCTGAATTATTAAAAAAATGAAACTAGCATTTATAGGCATTGGTAACGTAGGATTTGCCATTGCCAATAATTTACAAAAAAAAGGACACAGTATTATAGTTGCCAACAATGATGAAAATTCAGAAACCGTTAAAAAAGCGTTGGAACAAAACCCAAACTTTTCTGTACAAAAAGTTCAAGAGGCAATTGATGAAGCAGAAGTAGTATTCTTGGCAACGCCTTTCAGCGCCAATGAAGGAATTCTAAAAGAGTTAAAATTCAAAGGAAAAGTTTTGGTGGATTGTACCAATCCGGTAGGAGCGGGAATTTCACACGGTTTGAAAAGCGAAATTTCTGGGAGCGAAAAAGTACAAGAATGGGCACCGGATGCCAAAGTGGTAAAAGCGTTTACGATTTACGGCTTTGAAAATTTTATTGATAGTTCATATCCCAATTACAACGTAAAACCGGTTATGATGATTGCCGGAAATGATACAGCGGCAAAACATATTGTTTCTAAGATTAATTTAGATATGGGCTACGCAACTTTAGATACAGGTAAATTAGACCAAGCATTGCATTTGGAACACATGACCTTGCTTTGGGTAAAAATGGTCCGTAGAGACGGGCATCATCCAAATTTTGTTTGGGCGAAGTTGGAGAAATAATAATCGATTAATTTGTTGGGATTGACCCATTGTTGTTGATGAATCTGAAACAAGTTCAGAGGAGAATCTGAAACAAGTTCAGATTAAAAGCAAAACTCCGGTAATCAGCCGGAGTTTCAATCATCAATCAAAAAACGAACAGTTTTTAAACTGTTTGTAGTTTTAAATATGTTTGGTTTCAATCATCACCCGAGGCGAAGCCGAACGGATGGAGCGAAGCGTAATAATCAAAAAACGAACAGTTTTGAAACTGTTGTTGTCGATATAAAATTTCCTCTTCTTTTGTCACATCGAGCGCAGTCGAGATGCTATTGGAATTTGGAATTTTATTTTTGGAATTTATCCTAAATATGTTTTCAAGATTTTACTTCTCGAAGTGTGTTTTAATCTTCGGATTGCTTTTTCTTTAATTTGACGTACACGTTCGCGGGTTAAATCGAATGTTTCACCAATTTCTTCTAATGTCATTGGGTGTTGATCGCCCAAACCAAAATACAAACGAACTACATCGGCCTCACGCGGGGTAAGGGTTTCTAATGAACGTTCAATTTCAGTACGAAGTGATTCATGAATTAAATCACGATCCGGATTTGGCGATTCGCCCGAGCGCAATACATCATAAAGATTAGAATCTTCCCCTTCTACAAGCGGTGCATCCATTGATAAATGACGACCGGAATTCTTCATAGATTCCTTAACATCATTTACAGTCATATCCAATTCTTTGGCAATTTCTTCAGCTGAAGGCGGACGCTCATTGGATTGTTCCAAAAGCGCATACATTTTGTTGATTTTATTGATTGAACCAATTTTGTTCAACGGCAAACGAACAATACGCGATTGTTCAGCTAAAGCTTGCAGAATTGATTGACGAATCCACCAAACGGCATAGGAAATAAACTTAAATCCACGGGTTTCATCAAAGCGTTGGGCGGCTTTAATAAGGCCAAGATTTCCTTCGTTAATTAAATCCGGAAGCGTAAGTCCCTGATTTTGGTATTGTTTTGCCACCGAAACCACAAAACGCAAATTAGCTTTTGTAAGTTTTTCCAAGGCACGTTGGTCACCCGCTTTGATACGTTGTGCCAATTCCACTTCTTCATCGGCTGTGATTAAGTCCACTTTTCCGATTTCTTGTAGGTATTTGTCTAAGGATGCAGTTTCACGGTTAGTTACCTGCTTGGTGATTTTGAGCTGTCTCATGCAATTTTTCCTTTTCTTTAAAGTGTTTCGGTTTGTTGTACGTAATTAGTTGGGAAAAAGTTACAATCTAAATTATTTTTTTTCAAAGTCACAATTGAATGGAATTAAAAACTATAGGTAATTCCTGTTTTGAGGGATAGAAAATAGGTAGAATAATCTACTTTATCAGTATTTCCAAAAAATCGAAATTGAATTTCCGGATTTACATCAAAATGGAGCTGTGGACTCAATTTATACGACACATACAATTTAAAATTACCCGTAATACTCGATCTTGCTTCGGTTTTCAAATTACCGAGATAGCGTTGTGAAATTGTTTCAGATTGCGCAAAAATTTTATTTTCATTTGCGATCAGGTAACTGAATCCCAACGATGTTGCAATACCAATTTTGTTATCTATAACTTGATAATAGCCCTCTAATGGAATTTCATAAAACGATGATTCATAAATAAGGGTAATTTTGTCTGATGCACTAAATAGCGAATAAATTTCTTGTGACGGCATTGCCAAATCCAGATTTGTAGTATTTAAAAATGATCCGGAGTTGTTCTCGATACTAAACGCGTAACGTGAATTTAATTTCCCAATTCCCAATTGTAAACCTATTTTTTGATTGAATTTCCAACGGGCTACAATTCCGTAGGTTGTTCGAAATTTATTTTCCTTATCCGAGACCGTATTATTCGAAATGCTATTAAAATTGCCCAAATAACCTGATGTAACATAACCAAAATAAGGTGTAAAACTAATTGTAGTTGCTTCAATCGGTTCTTTTTTTGGATCGGTTATACTGTCATTGAGTTTGGTTTCTGGGTTTTTTGTTGCCTTGTTTTTGGATTCCGAAAGTGGTGTTTCTATTTTATGCTCACTTGTATCGATACTGGCAATGTTTCTTTCTTTTGTAGTTAAAGTTTGATTGTTTGCACTGTTTGGATTGTCTTCTTTGTTGTAGGTAACTTCACCATATATTCTATCATTACCTTTATTAGTTGTATTTATTTTCGATTGATTTTCAATATGCGTAGCTAATGTTATACTATTTTTGGTTGAAGCCTTTTTATGTTTGTCATTCAACGTTAATTTGCTTTGAATACGTTCGCGTTTTAATTGATTTGAAATTGTGGCGATTTGCGATTGTGATGCCTTTTTATAACCAACATTTTGAGGTTGAATTGATTTCGCTGCTGTATTAGTTGCATTGGTGATGGACTGTTTAACAGAAGACGAATTCGTCTTACTATCTTTTTCATTAATAGCATTTTCATTTTGAAGTTCCTGATTAGAGAAGGTAAGATAAATGCCGGTTCCCATCAGTAAAAATCCCAGTCCGAAAAACCAAATTATAAAAATCCGTCTCTTTTTCTTTTTCTTATCTAAATCGTTCTCAATATTTTTCCAAACAGTTTCGGATGGAACTAAATCCAGTTGGTTTTCATTTTCCCGAAAGTAGGTACCGAGTCTTTTTTTAGTTTCCATTTTTCACTTTTTTTGGTGTAAATTCATTGATTTTTTTGCGTAAAATACTTTTGGCTTTGTGCAAATTTGATTTTGATGTCCCTTCACTCACAGCAAGCATTTCGGCTATTTCTTTATGCGAATAATTGTCCAATTCATACAAACAAAAAACGATTCTATATTGGTTTGGAAGTTCTTGTATAATTTCCAATAAATATTCTATCGAAGGGAATTCCGAATCTATTTCTAGATCTTGTTCAGGTACCGGATACACTTTCGATTCAATCGAAGTTACAGCAAATGAGGATTTGTATTTCGATATCGCTTTATTGATAGTAATACGTTTCATCCAACCTTCAAAGGAGCCTATTTGTTTAAAGGATTTTATCGAAGTAAAAATCTCTATAAAAGCATCATGTAAGTTGTCTTCGGCTTCTTTTTGGTTTGGGCAATACTTCATACAAAGCACAAAAAGGGTGTTTTTGTACATTTCATACAAAATCTTTTGTGCATTACGATCGTTTCGAATACATCTTTCTATGAGTTCCTTTTCTGTCACTTAATTGAAAGTAAATTGGTAAGTGAATTTAGAAAAAATAGGGCCAGAAATACATATATATTCACTGAAGTCGCAAAAATTAGTATTATTTATTGTATTGGTAATTGTAAAGGTAACGTTTGAAAAAGTAGAAGTAAAATTTGTAAGTACATTGGGCGAATACGACTTAACAATAAATTCGTTTAATGCTCTCGTTTGAAGGTCATATAGTAACGTCATGTTTTCCTTTCCAAATGTTGCCAACATAACATACGACAAGGTATTTTTTGCAGTTCCATAACTATAATTATTGGTTATCGTGTTTTGGAATTGCCCAAATTCATCCATGAGATAGGATTTTTCCTCAAGAATATTGCTTTGTGCATCGTAAGTTATTATTTTTTTGCCTGTTTGGTTATTCAAATGATCATAATATTCAAAATACGTACGATTAAAATTTTGATCGAGAACAATTTTAGAGCTCTGGATCGGGAAAAAATCATTTGATGATGGTGTTTTTCGTGTCCAATGATTATAAATTGTATCTTGAATTCTTTCAAAGGTGTTTTTATTTATGTACAGTTGCCCAGCACTGTCGCTGCCTTCGGTGCGGTATTCTATTAATTGGTTTGCGCTATTATAAATATAATAACTTGTTGATGTAACAACTCCATTACTACTAGTTGTGATTTGAGTGATTTTGTTGTTCAGGTAGCTGTAAACAGAAACCGATTGTGGCGAATTTTGAGCATTAGATGCTGTAACACTCATGATTTTATTGTTTCCAATAGTATACTCAATTGTGCTTAAAACGGCACCAGTTGAGCCATTATAGTTTTTTCTAATGATTGATGCTACAGAAACATCTTCAGTATTAGTAGACATTGAATTATCATTGGAACAACTCACAAGGGTTGAAAGGAACAGAAGCATTGTTATTTTTTTCATAATAGGTGTTTTATTAGCTTAGTACCCAATTATGAAAAAGGTTGCCTCAAGTTCGCAACTTTTTTTCAAAAAAAAATCCCGACCTAAGTCGGGATGTGGGTTATTGTAGTTTTCTAAGTTTTTTTTCTGCTTTGGCAATATCCTCTTCAATTTCTTTGATGCGAAGTTGCTGTTTTGTAATATCTACATTTGCTTTTTCAATATCTACCGGAGAAAGTTTCCCTTTAGCTTTGCCTTTGGCTAGCTTCTCTTCTTTTTTGCGGAGATCTTCGCGGGCTTTGTCTAATTTCGAATTTAATTTTTCAATGTCTTTTTTGGCATCAGCAATTTTTTCTCTTTCTTTTTCAGCTTTTTTTAATTCTTTCTCTGCTTTTTTCTGTTCTTTTTCCAGCTCTTTTTGGCGCTCTTCCATTTCACGTTGTTTTTTTTCCGCTTCTTTCGCTTCTTTTTCAACGCGCTCTTGTTCTTTTAACGCTTGCTTTTCTTCTTTTAGTTTTTGTTCTAAGGCTGCTTTTTCTTCAATGCGTTGTTTTTCCAATGCCACTTTTGCAGAATCCTGCGCTGTAACTGGGGTTTCTTGAGCATTCATGGCCTGAAATCCAAACAAAAAGAGTCCGGCTATAATTATTTTTGCTTTCATTTTTCGAATATTAAATTAGTAATTGTTTCTTTGCGTGATTTCAAACACTAAAGATATGAAATTCTCAAGAGTAAAAAAAATGATTGGATGTCTAATCTTTTCGACAGTATTTTTTTCCTGTCGTAAGGAGGTTGAACCTAATACTTCTTCAAAAGCAACGGAGCAATCTGTTGTCCAAAATAATGCAGCTTTTGATTTTTTGCCCAAATCAATAACGGGCCAAATTGTAAAGCACAAGGGATATACATTATCTTATTCTGAACCTCATGAACAAGCAGAATGGGTGGCGTATGAACTCAAAAAAAGCGAATTGAATTATAATAATAATGAATATGAGCGCCCCTATTTTATTGAAGATCCATTTGTAAAAACGGGTTCAGCCGATTGGCGCAATTATAGAAGATCGGGTTATGATAAAGGTCATTTATGCCCGGCTGGCGACAGGAAGTATTCAAGGAGTGCCTTTGAGGAAACATTTTACACTTCAAATATCTCACCCCAACGCCATGATTTTAACGAAGGAATTTGGAACCGTTTGGAACAAAAAGTGCGTTACTGGGCTTCTAAATATGATGGCGTTTATGTTGTTACAGGCGGTGTTTTACAAAATACCAAAAAAGCAATTGGTGATGAAGATGTTACAGTACCGGATTATTTTTATAAAGTTCTTTTGGATTACAATGATGGAACGTATAAAATGATTGCTTTTTTGGTACCACACAAGGATTCCGACCGACCGCTTTATGAGTTTGTCATTTCTGTTGATGCGTTAGAAAAATTAACCGGTATTAATTTTTATCCGACCTTACCCGATGCATTGGAAAATAAATTAGAGAGCAGTAACAGTTATAAAGAATGGAGTTTTCGTTAAGACTACCATTCGTTTACTTTGTTGGCATCCATTTTTAAAAATACAAATAGCAATACTGTAAAGCCCCACAAGCCGGAACCTCCATACGAGAAAAAGGGTAGCGGAACACCAATCGTTGGGAAAACACCTACTACCATGGCAATATTGACAAAAAAGTGGACGAATAAAATACTGGCAACACAATAACCGTAAACCCTACTAAATTTTGTTTTTTGCCTTTCGGCTAAGTAAATGATTCTGTAAATTAGTCCTACAAATAACCCAACCACAAAAACAGAACCTAAAAACCCCCATTCTTCACCAACTGTTGTAAAGATATAGTCGGTGTGTTGTTCCGGTACAAAACCGCCTTTCGTTTGGGTTCCTTCCAAATAGCCTTTGCCAAACCATCCGCCGGAACCTATGGCTATTTTTGATTGGTCAGTATTATAGCCTACATTTTTCATGTCGACTTCTTTACCCAAAAGTATATTAAAGCGGTCCCGGTGATGTTGTTTTAGAACATTATTAAAAACAAAATTTACTGAAAATGAAAAAACAGCAACGGTTAGTAATAAAATGGCGCTGGCTAAGAGATTACGTTCCACAAGTCGGCTCCTCATATAATGTATAACCAAAACAATTGCCGCCAGCCCAATAACATATAAAGGGTTGCCAAATACCAAAGTAAGCACGAAAATAACTGCCGCTGAAAATGCGGTAGCCAAATACCAACCCGGTAATCCTTCGCGAAACAGCACAAAGAAAAATGAGAAATAAATTAATGCACTACCCGGGTCCGGTTGTAATAAAATCAATACCACGGGAAGAAAAATAATCAATAAGGCTTGGATTTGTCGGTTGCGGTATTTTAAATTAATTTGAACATCGCTCAGGTATTTAGCAAGTGCCAATGATGTTGCGGCCTTAGCAAACTCGGAGGGTTGTATGGTAAAACTGCCTATGGCATACCAACAGCGTTGTCCGGCAACGGTTTTACCTAAAGGAAATAATCCGATTAGCAAGAGTAAACACACAGCATAAATAACAATCGAAAATTTTTCATAGAATTTTGGTTCTACAAAAAGTACCGTAAAAATGATGGGTATCGAAATTAAGATGAATAAAAACTGTTTTCCGTAGATTTGGGTTATATCAAAAATAGAAGACTCAACCTCAGATGTCGAAAGAGAAGACGAATAGATGTTGAGCCAACCCATGATTACAAGAATAATGTAAATCATGATGCTAATCCAGTCGATATTGCTTGATACACTTTGGTTTTTCATCTTCAAACTTTAGGTTTCAGAGTATCCTTCTTTTTGCTTTTGTCTACGGTTTTACTTTTCTTAATGGAATCAGCTTTGCGTTCAACACGGGCAATACTGTCTTTTACACGGCTGATACTGTCTTGAACTTTTCTCGGATAAAAACGACTGTATTGTCCTTTTAAACTACCGTTGAGCATTCGTTTTTCAAAATCAATGCGTGTAATTTTTTTGTTGAGGTATTTTTCAATCATTAAAGCTGTAATCGGGCCAGCCCAACGCGCACCCCAATACCCGTTTTCTACAAAAACAGCAATTGCAATTTTTGGGTTGTCTTTTGGTGCAAACGCTACAAAAATTGAGTGATCCTGAGGCTTAATGCGTTTTCCGTTAACCACTTTGTAGTTCTCGGCTGTTCCTGTTTTACCGCAAATTTCAATCCCTTTTACACCCAATCCTCGCGCTGTACCGTAGTTGTAAACATCAAACATACCGTCGATGATAGGGTCAAAATACTTCCGATTTATAGTGGTAACATGTTTGGTTCTAAACTTTTTATCGATAACGCCTCCCTCAATTTTTTTGATGATGTGAGGGGTGTAATAATAGCCTTTATTGGCTACAGTGGCCATAAAATTTGCCAATTGAATGGGCGTCATGAGTACTTCTCCCTGTCCGATGGCATTCGAAACAATATTGGTAGCTTTCCACCCGCCATTTGGATATAATTTGTTATAGGTTGTAGACGAAGGAATGTTTCCTCTACGCCCGATGGGTAAATCATATCCCATGAAATCACCCAAACCAAAACTTCGTAAGTGCTTATTCCAAGTGTCTACACCAACGCCAGGCGATTTATATTTATTGATTATTCGCATATAAGTTTGCGAAAAGTAACTGTTACACGATTGGTAAATGGCACGGTGTAATCGTTGCGCACCGCCAGAACAGTGGCATCGCATAAATTTACGCCCATAACGAAATCCGTGTCTGCAATAAAAAGTGGTGCTGTCATTGATAACCCCTTCTTGAAGACCAATTAATCCGGTCAAAATTTTAAACGGTGAGCCCGGAGGATATTGTGCCAATAAACCCCTGTCGAACAAAGGCATCGCAATAGAATCGTTGTAAAGAGCAGTGTAATTTTTAGAGCGTTGTCTGCCAACTAATATGCCGGGGTCGTAGGAGGGAGCACTCACTAAGGCAAGAATTTCGCCAGTTTTTGGTTCTATCGCTACAATTCCGCCCCATTTGTTCACCATAAGTTCTTCTCCATATTTTTGGAGCTCTGAATCAATAGTAAGGGTGATGTCTTTTCCTTGCTTTGCAATAGTATCGTAACGCCCTTCTTTGTAGGAGCCTATTTCCCGATTAAATTTGTCTTTTTGTATGTAACGAACGCCTTTTTGTCCGCGAAGTATTTCTTCGTAATATTCTTCAACTCCTTGTTTACCAATTAAATCACCCGATTTATAGTAAGGATTTTCTTTTATAATTTTGTCATTCACTTGGGTGATAAAACCAAACACATTGGCACCATTTGGCACCTGATAGTCACGAAGCGATCGTTTTTGGACATAGAATCCCGGGAATCGTCTTTGTTTTTCCTGAAAAGCAGCGTAATCGTTTTTGCTCAATTGACCCATAAAAACCGAAGGTAATAGCGGGCTGTATTTTTTTGCTTTTTCTATTTTTTTGATGAAATCTTCTTTGGTGATATTGAGTAAACGGCAAAATTCTAAGGTATCCGTATTTTTTGCCTCACGCGGAATTACCATGATATCGTAAGAAGCCTGATTGGCTACTAAAAGTTTACCGTTTCGATCAAACATATAGCCTCGCTCAGGGTAGGTGTAATCTATCTTAATCGAGATGTTTTCCGATTTTAATTTTAAATTTTCGTCGATTACCTGAAGGTAAAAAAGCCGAATAATCAGGATGACTCCCGCGGCAATAATTAATGTGGGTAAGAGTGCTTTTCTCATCGTTTGCCGGGTTTAATCAGATAAATGATTAAAATACACATCAATAACGTAAATAATGTACTTGAAAGTGTGCGTACAATAATACTCCAGAAATAATCAAGGGTGAATATTTCAAGAATAAATAAAACCAAGTGATGTATAATTACCGAAAGAAAAATAAAGGTAAAACGTTCTGGGGTTAATGAATCGTTTATGCGAACCGTTTGGTATTCATAACTCAAACCAAAGGCAAATTTAAAAATATAGGGTCTGTAATAAGCCAAAACCAAACAGGCTGTAGTATGAACGCCGCCCGAATCTAAAAACGCATCCATAATAATTCCCAGTAAAAACGAAGCACCCAGCAAACCAAACTTGTTTCCGTTTACCGGATACAACATGATGAACAAGATGTAAGGGAAAGGGTTGATAAAACCAAAAAGATTGATGTTATTGAACACAGTAACCTGTGCCAATAGCAACAATATAAAACGAAGTGAGTTAAAAATTACCGCACTACTCATCCTCTTCCGTTTGGTTTTTTTGTTCGAGTTGTTTTATTTCTTCAGTATCCTTGTTGCGGATTACATAAACATATCCCAAACTCGTCATATCATTAAATAACCGAATATCTACAGTGTATAGATTGGTTTCGGTGTCTATATATACTTTATCTATGGTTCCGATATTTATATTTTCAGGAAAAATAGTCGACTGATTCCCGGTAACAATGGTGTCGCCCTTGCGAACCATAGCCAAACGCGGTACATCTGTGAGTTGTACAAAACCTGTATTTTTTCCGTTCCAACTCAAAGACCCAAAATGACCGGATTTTTTAATCTTAGCATTGAATTTTAATTTTCCGGTGTTCAAAATACTCAGTACCGTTGCATAGTTCGCAGAAGTATTTTCAATCACGCCAACAATACCTAAGCTATTAATAACACCCATATCCGGCTTAATACCCATTTTACTGCCGGTGTTCAAGGTAAGGTAGTTTTCGTGAACGCTGTACGAATTTTTAATCACCTTAGCAATTGTAAGGTTGTATTGCTTGATGCCGAAAATACTGTCTAATTTTGGAACAGCAGTAGTGTCTTTTTGGTTAAAAAGTAAACTTTTAAGGCGCGCATTTTCTTTTGCTAATTCATCGTTTTTAATTTTTAAATCAAAATATTCCTCCACAGAATTCATTTTTTCATAAACACCGCCAGATAGAAAATTAGCTGAACTGATGATTTTACTTTTGTGATAGGAATGCGATTGAACGGTTAACCATAAGGATATACCTATAAGCAGCAAAAACAGCATGCGATAGCTGTTTTTAAATATAAAATTAAAGATTTGCTGCATGGTTTATTCTAAAAAATATTCAACAAAAAGCGGAAAAGCGTACTCTTTAAAGTGGGATTGCCAAGCTTATTTAATCAAAATACTTCTGAATTTGGAAATATTTTTCAACGCCATACCCGTACCACGAACAACCGCTTTTAACGGATCTTCAGCAATGTAAACCGGCAAGTCTGTTTTTTGAGAAATACGTTTGTCCAATCCGCGAAGCATAGAACCTCCTCCGGCAAGATAAATACCGGTATTGTATATGTCGGCAGCTAATTCGGGTGGAGTTTGAGACAAGGTTTCCATGATGGCATCTTCAATACGTTGAATTGATTTGTCTAATGCTTTGGCAATTTCACGGAACGATACTTCAACCTGTTTTGGTTTACCGGTAAGTAAGTCGCGTCCTTGTACCGACATGTCGTCTGGTGGGGTATCCAAGGCGTCTGTAGCAGCTCCAACCTGAATTTTAATTTTTTCGGCAGTAGTTTCTCCCACAAATAGGTTGTGTTGAGTTCTCATGTAATAAATAATATCGTTGGTAAATACATCACCGGCGATTTTTACAGATTTATCACAAACAATACCACCCAACGCAATAACTGCAATTTCGGTAGTACCACCTCCAATATCAACAATCATATTTCCTTTAGGTTGCATGATATCGATACCGATACCGATAGCGGCAGCCATAGGCTCATGAATAAGGTATACTTCTTTACCATTTACACGCTCACACGATTCTTTTACAGCACGCATTTCCACCTCGGTAATTCCGGAGGGGATACACACAACCATGCGAAGTGCAGGTGTAAACATTTTTTTCTTCAGCGCCGGGATACTTTTGATAAACATACTAATCATTTTCTCCGAAGCATCAAAATCGGCTATAACTCCATCTTTCAAAGGGCGGATGGTTTTGATGTTCTCGTGGGTTTTTCCCTGCATCATATTGGCTTCTTTACCAACAGCTATAATCTTACCGGTTATACGGTCGCGTGCAACAATGGAGGGGCTGTCAATGACTACCTTGTCATTGTGAATTATCAGTGTGTTTGCGGTACCAAGGTCGATTGCAATGTCCTCGGTCATGAAATCAAAAAATCCCATAGTGATTGAAGAGGGTATTTATAGTTTGTTTATTTTACTAAAAGCCTACAAAAATAATAAATTTAATGTTTAAAATGACGTGTTCCTGTAAATACCATTGAAACTTTATTTTCGTTACAATAATTGATGCTTAATTCATCTTTTATGGAGCCTCCGGGCTGAATGACAGCAGTTATTCCGGCATGGTGAGCTATTTCAACACAATCCGGAAAAGGGAAGAACGCATCGCTGGCCATGACAGCTCCATGTAGGTCAAAATTAAAGGAACGAGCTTTTTCAATGGCTTGGCGTAACGCATCTACACGTGACGTTTGTCCGGTACCCGACGCCAACAGTTGGCCGTTTTTGGCTAAAACGATGGTATTCGACTTGGTGTTTTTACAAATTTTTGAGGCAAAAAGGAGGTCGTTTATTTCATGTTCAGTAGGTTTTACATTGGTAACGTATTGAAGACCTTCTTTATTGTCCGTCAGATTATTACGATCCTGAACCAACAAGCCATTTAGGCAAGTGCGCACTTGTTTTTGTGGTAAAGTTACCTGATGTTGCGACAGTAAAATTCTGTTCTTCTTTTCCTGAAGTAGCGTGATGGCTTCAGGGTTGTAGTCCGGCGCGATTACAACCTCACAAAAAAGAGAATTTATTTCCTGAGCTGTAGCTACATCAATGGTGCAATTCGCAATTAATACACCGCCAAATGCCGATACAGGATCGCCGGCTAAAGCATCGAGGTACGCCTCTTTTAAGGTTGCACGCGTGGCAATTCCACAAGCATTGTTGTGCTTTAAAATAGCAAAAGTAGGCTTGTCATTTTTAAATTCTTCAATCAGGTTTACTGCGGCATCAACATCGAGTAAGTTATTATACGATAATTCTTTGCCGTGGTGTTTGGTAAACATGGCATCAAAATTCCCGAAGAAATACCCTTTTTGGTGTGGGTTTTCGCCATAGCGTAACACCTGTCCTTCCGTTATGCTTTGTTTATAATAGGTTTCATCGGTGTTGAAATAGTTAAAAATAGCCGTATCGTAATGCGATGAAACGTGAAATGCCTTAGTGGCTAATACTTTTCGTTCTTCTAATGAAGTAGCTCCCTTACCGTTGGTATACATTTCCAAAAAGAGTTCGTATTCCTGAACTGAAGGTACAATAACAGTGTCTTTGAAGTTCTTCGCCGCCGCACGAATTAATGAAATTCCGCCAATGTCAATTTTTTCAATAATAGCATCTTCTGTAGCTCCGGAAGCTACTGTTTTTTCGAAGGGGTAAAGATCCACAATAACCAGGTCAATTTGCGGAATGTTGTACTCTTCCATCTGAGCCACATCGGTTTCGTTATCCTGACGGTTCAAAATTCCGCCAAAGATTTTTGGGTGCAATGTTTTGACCCGTCCGCCTAAAATCGATGGATAGGACGTTACATCCTCTACAGGAACAACCGGAATACCTAAATTTCGAATAAATTCCTCTGTTCCACCTGTAGAATAAAGGGTAACATTTTTTTGATGAAGTGCTCTCACTATGGGCTCTAAGCCGTCTTTGTAAAAGACTGAAATTAAAGCAGATTGAATGGTTTTTGTTGTGTTCATTGTGTTGTTGTTTTGTAAGGCGCAAAAGTACTTTTTTTTCATCTTAAAAACGCTTGTAAAAAGTGCATTTATTGGGATAAAAAATCAACAAAAATCACTACTTATTAACATTTGTCAAATTGGATAAAAGTGTAACTTTTTTGAGTTTGGAAATACTAATTAGGTGAGTTTGATATACGATTTTTTCAGAACGCTTTAAAAGACTGATGTACAAGCGTAACATAGTGAGTAGTACTAGGCTGTTTCTATAATAAAGATGGGGGAAGATGGATTTTCTAGCGCAATAATTTGTCTTAAAGCCAGGAACATTTAAGAATTCTGACGGTAGTAGTCTATTGAACTCACGTTAATTGTGTAACTTTGACAAAATGAAAGTTTATTTACGTTTACTGTCCGAAAGTTTTGGGTTTGCAATGAATGCGTTGCGAAACAACAAACTGCGCACTTTTCTCTCGCTACTGGGTGTTACTATTGGGATTTTTTCCATTATAGCTGTTCTTGCTGCGGTCGATTCTCTCAATAAAAAGATAACCGATCAATTGAGTTCGCTGGATAAAAATACGATTTACCTGACCAAAATGTGTTTTGGACCAACCGAAGTGCCTCGTTGGAAGCGCGACCAGTTTCCGGATGTGTCGTATGAAGAATATGAAAGTTTGAAAGCACAGTTGCCCGATGCCGGAGAAATGGCTTACCAACTTATTGTAAACAGTGAGAGTATTAAATATGACGACCGAACATCCTCAAATTTGAATATGGTTCCGGTTTCGTATGAATTTATTGATATACAAGGCTTGGAATTTTCGCAAGGGCGTTTTTACAACGAATCCGAATCCAATTCGGGTGCTCGCGTGGCGGTTATTGGTGATCAGGTTGCTCAGGAGTTATTTGATTCTTCCAATGCCGTTGGAAAGCAAGTGCGTTTGTACGGCCAAAAGTTTACGGTTATTGGGGTGTTAAAAAAACAAGGTTCCGGAGGTTTAGATGATGATAATGACAATTCGGTTTTTTTACCGGTTAACTATATTCGAAACCGATTCAGTACCGAAAACATGATTTCGATTGTTATTATAAAGCCCAAAAAAGGAATTGATATTGATGCCTTTAAAGCCGAGTTAACTCAAAAGTTGCGCACCATGCGTGGCATAAAAACCGGAGAGGTTGATAGCTTTTTTGTAAATATATTGTCCGGGTTTACCGATATTTTGGAACAGTTCTTTGCTTCGTTGAATATTGGGGGTTGGATTATTGCCGGATTTTCATTGTTGGTGGGTGGTTTTGGTATCGCGAACATCATGTTTGTGTCGGTAAAAGAACGCACCAATCTGATTGGTATTCAGAAATCGTTGGGGGCCAAAAACAAGTTTATATTGTTCCAATTTCTTTTCGAGTCGATTATTCTTTGTGTTTTTGGAGGTTTAATCGGGATAGCGTTGGTTTGGATTATTGCAATGATTTTGACTTCGGCACTTGATTTTGAATTTGTATTAAGTTTTGGAAATATTATGTTAGGAGTTTCGCTGGCGGCGATTATCGGACTAATTTCGGGAATATTACCGGCTATTTCGGCTTCGAAATTAGATCCGGTGGAAGCGATTCGAAGCGGAATGTAGTGTTATCCTATTTTACACATTAAAAATTTTCTGCAAAAAATCTGACTTTACCTCTTTCTATACTCATTTTTTGTCCCCAATGTAGCAAAAGCTATATCTGCGGTTAATATTGCTTTTTTGGGCCTGCCCCGCTACAAGCGGGTCGGTCTCCGGCTCCCGCTTCCCGCCAGGTCGGGAGAGCTCCGCCTTTGCCCTCAGGCGGCATACCTGTTTGAAAGCTGTATTTAATGTAATAATTGCGCCAGCGGTTGAAGCAAGCTACCGTGTAGCGCGGAAAACGCGGTTCCGAAAACTAAAATGCTGGTTTTAGTTTTCGGAAGGCGCCCAAAAAGCAAAAACACAAAGACGATGCTTTGTGTTTTTTTATTTTTATCGGATTTCCTGGTTTAGAATCAGGTCGATGTAGAGGTTTATTTTGTCTTTGAGTTCTTTGCGGTGTGCAATAAAATCAAGGAATCCGTGTTCCAGTAAGAATTCGGAGGTTTGGAAGCCTTCGGGTAAATCTTTTCCGGTGGTATCTTTTACCACACGAGGACCTGCAAAGCCAATTAAAGCTCCCGGTTCGGCAATGTTGATATCGCCCAACATGGCATAGGAAGCCGTTGTTCCGCCGGTTGTTGGGTCTGTACATAAAGAGATATACGGAATTTTTGCATCGGCTAATTGTGCAAGTTTCGCCGAAGTTTTGGCTAATTGCATCAGCGAGTAGGCAGCTTCCATCATACGCGCTCCGCCAGATTTTGAAATCATGACAAACGGAATATTGTGTATGATGGCATAATCAATACCGCGAGCAATTTTTTCGCCCACTACAGCTCCCATCGAACCACCGATAAAGGCAAAGTCCATACAACAAACCACCAAATCTTTTCCTTTAGAAGGGCCTACAGCCGTGCGAACTGCGTCTTTTAATTTGGTTTTGTCCATGACCTCTTTAAGGCGTTCCGAATACTTTTTGGTATCCACAAAATTTAAAGGGTCTTTGGAGCTCATTTTAGCATCCAATTCTTTGAATTCGTTGTGGTCAAATAAAATTTCGAAATATTCTTTGCTGCCAATGCGCACATGGAAATCGTCTTCCGGGCTTACCCAAAGGTTTCGTGCCAATTCGTCGGTATCAATAATTTTTCCGGTAGGGGATTTGTACCAAAGCCCTTTCGGAACATCCTTTTTTTCTTCAGTTGGGGTTTGAATACCTTTTTCTTTTCGTTTAAACCAAGCCATTGTTTTTAGTTTATGGTTAAAAAGTTTTAAGTTGTAAGTAGACGGTTTACAAAACGTGAAACCTGAAACGTAAAACTTGAAACAAATTTATAGTGTATTTACATTATTCAAATCGGCAAAAGCCTGTTCCAAACGTTTGTTGAATGTTACTTCGCCTTCACGAACCCATTTGCGCGGATCGTAGTGTTTTTTATTGGGAGAGTCAGCGCCTTCCGGATTTCCAATCTGGGAGCGAAGGTAGTCTATTTTGCCCACCATATAATCACGAATACCTTCGGTAAACGCAAATTGCAGATCGGTATCGATGTTCATTTTGATCACGCCATAGGATATAGCCTCACGAATTTCTTCCAGTGTAGAGCCTGAGCCGCCATGAAATACAAAATCAACCGGATTGTTGCCGGTGTTGAATTTTTGTTGCACGTATTCTTGGGAGTTTTTCAAAATTTTTGGGGTTAATTTTACATTCCCCGGTTTGTAAACCCCATGCACATTTCCAAAAGCTGCTGCAATGGTAAAGCGTGGGCTCACTTTCATTAATTCTTCATAGGCATAGGCAACTTCATCAGGTTGTGTGTAGAGTTTTGAGCTGTCTACATCCGAATTGTCAACGCCGTCTTCTTCACCTCCGGTAATACCCAACTCAATTTCTAAGGTCATTCCCATTTTGCTCATGCGCGATAGGTATTGCTTACAGATTTCGATATTTTCGTGAAGTGGTTCTTCCGATAAATCAATCATGTGTGATGAAAACAGGGATTTTCCGGTTTCGGCAAAATGTTTTTCAGAAGCATCTAACAAACCATCCAACCAAGGCAACAAATTTTTGGCACAGTGATCCGTATGAAGAATTACAGTAGCACCGTATGCTTCGGCCAAGGTGTGTATGTGTTTAGCTCCGGCAACAGCTCCTAAAATGGCAGCTCTTTGCCCTTCGTTTGATAATCCTTTTCCGGCATTAAAAGCGGCACCACCATTCGAAAACTGAATAATAACGGGCGCTTTGAGCTTGGCGGCTGTTTCCATAACACAATTAATAGTGCTGGATCCCACCACGTTTACCGCAGGAAGTGCGAAGCCTTTTTCTTTGGCATAGTTAAAGATAACTTGTACTTCATCGCCTGTAGCAACTCCGGGTTTGATTGTATGTGACATAGTTGGTTTGTGGTTTAATTAGTAAAGATTACAAAAGTAATAATTTCTGAAATTAGAACGGATAATTTATCCCGATATTTACGACAGATTTAGCCAGATTAAGTTCTTTAAACCATTTGTTTTCGAGTTCTACAGAAGGATTGTAGGTTTTGAATCCCAAATCGCCACGAACCACAAAAAGGCCAAAGTCGTACCGAAGTCCGAAGCCGGTACCTAAAGCGATACTTTCCAGAGAGCGCAGGCCGGAAAAGGTATAATTTTCGTCTTCTACATTATCGAAAATATTCCAAATGTTTCCGGCATCGGCAAACAAAGCACCATTGAAATTCTTAAAAATGTTGAATCGGAATTCAGCATTCAAACTAATCTTCATATTAGCCTCATTGAAATCAAGGATACCCCCACTTTTTCCGGGACCGAGACTATAGGGTTGCCAAGCTCTTATGTCGTTAGTACCACCGGCAAAATAACTTCGAGAAAAGGGTATACTGGTTGAATTTCCGTAAGGTACAGCCAAACCTAAAAAGGTTCGGGTGGCGATTACTTTTTTCCGGCCTAAATCCCAGTGTTTTATAAACTCTATTTCCGATTTAAGGTATTGTGAAAACTCCACATCAAAGAAAGTACTGGCACCCTCTTGTTGATCCAATTGTTTGGATATTCGTGCCAAAAGCGCTAAAATATTTCCGGCCGATTCAAGTTTGGTGCGTAATGTGTAAAAATTATTATCCTGTAGGTCTTTTTTGGTTGTTTTAGAAAAACTAAACGAGCTGGCAAAAATTAGGTTGTTTTCAATTAAACGTTGTCTGCGTTGGGCAATGCTGTTGATAATTCTGAAATCGGCTGCCGCTATTCCGTTTGCGGGATACCCTGAATTGGCGTCGTCTATAAACGCTAACACGCCATTCTCAATTAATAAAGTTTGTGGGGTATCGGGATTGCCATCTTCATCTGTAAAATAATCCGGATCTGCACCATATTGCACAGCTAAATTATTGATGGTGTTGAATGACGATTGGTAGATACGGAAATAATTGGCCGGATTTACATTTTTAACAAACTGAATGTTAAAAAGGTCAAAACGCATGGTTGTGTTTTTGCGAGGTTGCCAATTGTAGGTGAAGGTGCCGGTAAAATTTTGTTTATCTAATCCGATATTGGTTTGTTTTGCATACCCAACACTCAATGTGGTAGACGGAATCATACTTTTGGGTATAATTTTTTCTGTATTGAAGGGTAGAAGTATTCGAGGAAAATTCAAACGCGAATCGATACCAATTTCGGAGATATTAAAGAATGTGTTGTTTGGATTAGCT
This sequence comes from Flavobacterium sp., assembly GCA_041917555.1. Classification (GTDB taxonomy): domain Bacteria; phylum Bacteroidota; class Bacteroidia; order Flavobacteriales; family Flavobacteriaceae; genus Flavobacterium. The sequence continues at coordinate 113,143 of JAYRXL010000013.1, forward strand.
TGGTCTTTGGATGAGCCAATATTGCCTCGCAAACCAAGTTCAAAAGTTTCGGCTCCGTTGAATACATTGCGAATGCTCAGCGCCGTATTACCCGAAATACCAAATTGCTGAATGTCGGAATGCGTAAAATCGGTTGAAAAAGTAAAAGTGTATTTCTTACGAGGGGTAAGCAAAATGTTTGCAATGAGTCCGTTCTCGTCTTTTGGATCAGTTTTGTATTGAATTAAAGGGTAGTTGAATACTTTCAGATTGCTCAAATATTTTGAGGTAAGCACCGTATTTTTATCAGAATAGATGCTTCCGGGGGTAATAAAAATTGCGTCGGTTATGGCTTTTGGACGGTATCTGAGTTTGTTTTCACTGTAAAGGTTAAAATTTTTGTAGGTCGTACTGTCTTTAACAGTAAGGTTTTTTTTGTTGGCAGGTTGATCGGTATAAATATTTACTCGATTAATCGTGTAAATTCGGAAAGGTTGCGTTTTAGCTGTGTCGTTTACTCGAATGTTTTGGTCTTTAATAAGCATTTTCACATGTACTTTTTTGCCGGTAGCAATGGTGTCCAAACTGTACGAGATATAATTTTGCTGAAAGAAAAACACACCGTTGTTTCTAAATTCTTCGGTAACCCGAACCCGCTCTGCATCTAAATCGGCTGTATTGTATTGTTTTCCGGATTGAATAACCGAATTTTTACTTTTTGTTTGATAAAGAGAATCCAATAATGGGGTTTGAATCGCTGTTTTTAGGCTGTCTATGAGGTAGGCACTCCCTAAATCGACATAGTATTTTACATTGGTTTTTTTGAGTTGAGAGGTGTCCGACTCGGAGCGGGTTTTTACTTCAAAAAAACCTTTGTTATAATAATACGATTTTAACCGACGTAACGATTTTTGGGTGCTAAGGCTGTCCCAAATTACAGGCGCTTCACCCGTTTTTCGCAAAAAATTATGAATACCTTCATACCAAAAAGAATGCCCCAATCGATTTACCTGTTTTTTGGAAAGCCATTTGACTTTTCGTTTGTATTTTTCGGGATTGGCTTTAAATTTTTTAAAATAAACACTGTCTTCTCGGACTTTGGCCAAATTGTATAGGCTTAAGCGTAAACGATAACCCAATATCGATGAGTTTGGTTTTTGATAGAGTTGGTAATTAACTTCTTCGTCGGTGGTGACTTTATCGTTGACAAGTATTTCATTTTTCATCAACAACCTCTTTGTGTCAGGAACTCTTTTGGTAAGGTTACAGCCGACTAAAAAGGCCAGAATTAAAATAAATAGTGATATTTTTGTAACGGAGTTTTTCAACGAAAACAATTAAAAAATTAAAACTACACTTTTATGCTCAGTAAAAACCAAATCAAACTTATCAATTCGCTTGAGCAAAAAAAATACAGGCAAAAGCACAAACTCTTCATTGCCGAAGGTGTAAAGGTAATACAGGAATTGTTGTTTTCCAATTTTGAACTCCAACATTTGTATACTACAGAACCTGTTTTTGATTCGGAACACGACAAATACCATGCCCGTATCTCGGAGGCTGAGTTAAAAAAAATAAGCTGTCTTTCTACACCCAATAACTGTTTGGCGCTATTTAAAATTCCGGATGCACCGGCATTACAGCAAAAAGGATTGATTGTTGCATTGGATACTATTCGTGATCCCGGGAATTTTGGAACCATCATCCGACTTTGTGATTGGTTTGGGGTTACACAGGTAGTGTGCTCAAATGAATCGGTTGATTTGTATAACCCCAAAACCGTTCAGGCGACTATGGGCTCCATGGCTCGGGTTCAGGTTGCCTATTTGGATTTGCCTGAGTTTTTACAAACCACGAAAAAAACAGTTTATGGCACTTTTATGAATGGGGAAAATGTATACCGTGAAACCCTTGAATCGGATGCGATTCTTGTGATGGGAAATGAGGCTAACGGAATCAGTTCGGAGGTTGAGCGTTGTGTAACCAAACGATTGGCTATCCCGCGTTTTGGTAAAGTACAAAAAACCGAAAGTCTGAATGTGGGTACAGCTACCGCGGTTTTTTTAAGCGAATTTAAAAGACCACGAAATTAGTGGAACGTAAAGTTAACCAACACAGCGCGAGTTCTGAGCGATTCAATATTTCCGGTCCAGGGACTGTTTGGGTCATTGTCGCGAATGAGTTCGTCGCCCAATCCAAAAACACCTCTGATTGAAGGTGAAAATTTGAAATACTCCAAGTAAATATCAATACCAAAACCTAATTCATAGTTGCGTGTCCATGGTTTAACACGAAAGCGCTGTTGTAGGTTATCGTCTTCCGATTTGGAATTACTGGCTAAGTTGAGTGTCATCGAATAACCTCCTACCAGAAAAGGCTTAATGTTTCCGGTTCGTTTGGATGAAAATTTGACCAATAAAGGGAAATGAATATAAGTTGATTTCACCTGACGTTCACGGTCGATAAGACGCGTGAGCTCATTGTAAGTCAAATTTCGTTGGCAATAGTATAATCCGGGTTCAAAACGCAAGTCTACATATTCATTAATCCGAAGATTACCTACCAAGCCTACATTAAATCCGGTGATGCTTTTTACAGCGATATCGCTTTCCGGGGTTTCTTTATAGTCAATTTTGAAATCGTAGGCATTAAAACCAAGGAAGTATCCCCAATGCACGCGTTGCTTGTCGAAATTTTCTAAATTAATGATAGGGTTAGATCCAAAAAGCCCTTCCTGAGCCTGGCTGCTTAGACTACTAATTAGTAAAAAAACAAAACAAATTCTCTTCATCACGATACAACGTGTTTATTTTTTATAAGCTTTATAAATGGTGGCAACTCCAAACGTTTGCGGAAGCGCAACCACATCTATAAACCCCGTTTTTCTTAAAATATTGTTTAACTTTTCACCATAAGGAAATACCGATGCCGATTCCGAAAGATAACCGTAGGCTACATTATCTTTAGAAAACAGTTTTCCGATGCGTGGTAAAATGTGTTTAGAATAAAAGCGATAACCTTGCTTATAAGGCGTTTTTTCAGGCACCGAGGTTTCTAAAATGACAAATATGCCGCCGGGTTTAAGAACACGTAAAATTTCGGATAAACCCAATTCGAGATTTTCAAAATTTCGAATTCCGAACGAAACGGTGATGGCATCAAAATGATTGTTTGGAAAAGGCATATTCTCGGAATCACCATTAACCATATCGATGATATGCTCTAACTGTTTGGCTTTAATTTTTTTTCTTCCCACATCCAACATTCCTTCGGAAATGTCAAGGCCAATTACTTTTTTAGCCTTGGTTTGTGTCATCAGTATGGCCAAATCACCGGTGCCGGTAGCGATATCTAAAATGGTTTCGGGCTTGGTTTCGGCTACCATTTTCAAGACTTTTTTGCGCCATTTTACATCAATACCAAAGGAAATAACTCGGTTTAAACCGTCATAATTTCCGGAAATGGTATCAAACATTTGGGTAACTTGTTCTTTTTTACCCAAATTGGAATCTTTATAAGGCGTAACCTGCTCCGACATATACTTTTTTTGAGGGTGTAAAAGTACTAATTATTTGATTAAATAGCAGAACGAATATTTTGAAGTGCGTTATTGCTTTTTTATAAAGGTTTGAAATGTAAAAGCATAACGGTGTTTTTCGTCTTCCGGATGGTAGGTGGCTGAGGTAAGTTGCCATATTTTCGGGTCAATTTCCGGAAAAAAAGTATCAGCTTCAAAAGTATGATGAACCCTTGTCAACTCTATTACATCGGCTATTTGTAATGATTGTTGGTAAATTTCGCCACCGCCGATAATAAACACTTTTTCCTGTCCGGAACATAGCTGCAACGCTTCTTCCAGATTAGGAGCAATTAGGCAACCTTCGGCTTTGTATTTTTTTTGACGTGTGATAATGATATGGGTTCGATTTGGCAACGGTTTCGGAAAACTTTCAAAGGTTTTTCGCCCCATAACAATATAATGACCTGTTGTCAGTTCTTTAAACCGTTTGAAGTCATCCGGCAAATGCCAAAGCAAGTCATTATTGAGCCCTAAGGCATTATTCTCGGCAGCTGCCGCAATTATCACTATCATGTAGACTTATTCTCGATTTCGTTTTTGAGCTGTTCTATTTTTTTCTCCTGCATGGTCATCAAACGATTGATTTGTTCACGTTCCCAATTTTTATTCATGAAACTATCGGTGATGAAGACTTTTATGAAATGCAAAATAAAAATGAATATCCACAAGGTAATTACCCAAATGTACCAATTGGTTTCGCCGCCCACACCAATCCATTTATTGGTTATGAACAAGAAAAGGCTACCTGTAAAAAGCAATACAAAATGAAAATACAGTCTCTTTTTTTGACGTATCCTTCTTCGGGCATATTCGTAAATTTCGTGTTGGGTTGTCTCCATAGTGCTCCAAAATCGGTTTTAAAGTTACATATTCTTTGTTAATTTCAAAAAGGGTGTATTGAAATATATTTTTAAGAAAACGTTTTCCCTTTTTTGATTTTTTGAAATAGCAAGCTCAAAATTAGCAGATTAACTAAAATTTAAGTGGTTTTTTTAGAAAATAATAAATCGTTCGACAGCATGTAAAACCTTGATTATTATTGTGTTACTTTGCCAAGTAAAATCTTAAATTTAAAATTATGTCTGTAAAGAAGCAATTTATAAAAACAAAACCGGTTTGCAAAGTAACGTTTACGGTTCCTGCAAAAGACTCTGAAACAGTAGCCGTTGTAGGTGATTTTAATAACTGGAATGCCGAAGATGGGGTTTTGGCTAAACTTAAAAATGGTACTTTCAAAGGTGTTTTTGAAGTAGCAAAAGATAATTCATTTGAATATAAATATATTATTGACGGGAATTATGTAAACGAACCTGAAGCAGATAGTTATCGCTATAACGAATTTGCCGGTTCTGAAAACAGCGTTCTCGAAGTATAATTAATTTTGTTTGTTTGGTTGGTAAAAGCTGCCCTTGGGCAGCTTTTACTGTTTTAAAAAAGCAAGGCTACGTTTTCGTTGACAAACTCCAAAAAGCGTTCGTCTTCGGTTGTAAAGGGATCCAATACATGACTGTCGATATCAATTTGACCAATATTTTTGCCATTAACAAAAAGAGGAACCACAATTTCCGATTTTACCGTAAAGCTACAGGCAATATAGTTGGTTTGTTGGGAAACATCAGGAACCACAAAATTAGCATTCGATTCGGCTACCTGCCCGCAAATCCCCTTTCCAAAAGGGATTACCGTATGGTCGGTTGGTGCCCCAACATAGGGCCCTAAGTGCAACGTTCGGGTTTCGTGATGGGCAAAGTAAAAACCAACCCAATTGTAATGTGCTACATTTTCAGACAAGAATGTGCATAATTGTAGCAGTTTTTCATCCCTGCTTAGGTCTTTGTTTTCCAATAGGGCAATAACGCCGGGTTTTAGGCTTTCAAACATTTTTTCTTTCTTTTTTTCGCAAAAATAGAAAATTTACAATCGGCTTTTTTGTGTATTTTTGTTAAAAAAAGCATTGAAACAATTCCTTTTACAGTACAAACCTTTTTTGGTGTTTTTAACCAAGTTTGCTTTGGTGTATTTACTCCTCACTGTGGTGTATCAACTGTATTTGAATCGGTTCGATGCGCAACAAAATCAAGTTGATACGATTACTATAGCCGTTGGGAATCAGACTTCTTATGTGATGCAATGGTTTGGCGATAGTGTAGCCATAGATTTTCATGACAAAGAACCTGCTTTGAAATTGTTTTACAACCATAAATGGGTTTCCAGGATAATTGAAGGTTGTAATGCCATTAGTGTTATGATTTTGTTTGTTTCTTTCGTAATTGCCTTTTCAGGGACTTTGAAAAAAACGGTCTTTTTTATTTTGTTTGGTTTGCTGCTCATTCATGTTTGTAACATTGCCCGAATCGCCTTATTGAGCATGTCGGTTTACTATTATCCGCAATATCAGGATTTCTTACATGCGGTTATTTTTCCGTTGATAATTTACGGTGTTGTATTTGTTTTATGGGTGATATGGGTTAATAAATTCTCGAACTATGCCGCCGCTTAATTGGTCTAAACTCTTTTTGGGTTTCATCCTTGTTGTTTTGCTTGCCGGAGTGCGTGCTTTTGAAAGCACCTTGTTTTATGATCCGTTTATTGCTTATTATAAAGCGGAATACGCACATTTGCCCTTTCCAAAAATGGATGTTCAACAATTGGTGTTAAACCTGAGCTTTCGCTATGCGATTAATGCTGTTCTTACGTTGGTTTTCATCTATGTTTTGTTTGGCAAAAAAGGCTATGTAAAAGTAAGTGCTTTGCTGCTGACCATTTTTGGTGTATTGTTGCTGTTGAGTTTTATGATGGTATTATCAGCTTGGGGAGAAGAAAGTAAAATGACTTTATTTTACATTCGCCGTTTTTTGATCCAACCTCTTTTTCTGTTGTTATTTATTCCGGCTTTTTTGTATCAGGAAAAAGTAAAGTAGTTGCGTTACTTCTATTTGCAAATGGTTGATTTAATGCCTCTTTAGTTATAATCCTTGTGATAAAATTATCCTAAAAAACATGTAGTGATAACGCTTTTTGTATCTTTGCCTCATGACTGTCAAAAAGATATTAGTTTCATTTTTAGCATTTGTCCTGTTTTTTTCAAATTCAGGCTTGGCTTTTAATGTGCACTTTTGTGGCAGTAAGATAGCCGGGGTTTCATCGGTTTTTGATAAAGAGGAAAGCTGCGAAATGGAAAAGGCAGTTTCTCAGTCTTGCTGTGCTAAAAAGCAAAAAGAGCATAAAAAATGTTGCTCAGACAAGGAAATTAAATTCGACAAAAAACAGGATAATCTTAGTCCGAAATCCAGTGATTTTGCTTTTGTAGCTGTATTGCCTGAGGTAATTTACAGCACACAAGAAACTATTTATACGTCTCAATCGGTATCACAATGCACTACTTCATATTACTGTGATGCCCATGCACCTCCTTTATATACCCTATATTGTCAATTAGTTTTTTATGCGTAAAAGAATGGTTCTGATCAAATAAAGTATCATGAATTCAATTTTTTTATGCAATGAACAAACTTATATACGTTCTTGTTTTGCTATGCACTACTTTCGGTTTTTCGCAAGAAAAACTGGATGAAGTTAAAGTGGATAACAAAAAGAAAGGACTACAAAAATCCATAAAAGGCACTGCTAATACTACTGTGGTAACCAGTGCCGAATTGCTCAAGGCGGCCTGTTGTAATTTGGCCGAAAGTTTTGAGACAAATCCTTCCATTGATGTCAATTTTTCTGACGCATTAACCGGAACCAAACAAATTAAAATGCTTGGACTCACCAGTCCGTATCTGATGATTACCGAAGAAAATATTCCTTCGGTGCGGGGCGCATCACAAGCATTTGGACTTTCATTTACACCTGGAACCTGGGTTGAAAGTATCCAAATTACCAAAGGAGCGGGGAGTGTGGTCAATGGTTTTGAAAGTATTTCGGGGCAGATTAATACGGAGCTTATAAAACCATTAAAAGACATTCCCTTTTACCTCAATGCCTATGGTTCAACAGATTCTCGGTTTGAGTTGAATACACATTTTAACCATAAACTCAATCCGCATTGGGCAACATCACTCTTCCTTCACGGCAATGCACGCGTGTCCAAAAATGACATGAATCACGATCATTTTTTAGATAATCCGCTGGGAAAGCAATTTAACTTCGTTAATCGATGGCAATATGCTAACCCGGAAACCGGTTGGGTTTCGTTTATAAACCTTCGTGTCATGCAAGACGAAAAGCAAACCGGTGAAACCGATTTTGACCCGAACAGGGATAAATTCACTACCAACAATTGGGGCTCAGAAATTACGACCAGCCGAATTGATTTTAGTACAAAAACAGGTTATGTCTTTAAGGATATGCCTTTTCAAAGTATCGGATTTCAGAATGCTTTCTCGCAACACCATCAAAAATCGTACTTTGGTTTGCGCGAATACGAAATAAAACAACAGAGTTATTATTCGAATCTTATTTTTAACTCCATTATCTCGAATACAAGAAATAAATTTGCCACAGGTCTTACATTCACCTTCGACAAGTACACAGAACTCGTCAATGTTACCGATTGGAGCCGGTTGGATAATTCATTAGGCTTGTTTTTTGAATATACATTTGATAATGGTGATGACTTGAGCTTTATTCTTGGCGGTAGGGTTGACACTCACAATCGCTTGGGAACATTTTTTACACCTCGTTTTCACTTTCGCTACAATCCTTGGGAAAAAGGGGTTTTACGCCTCTCCGCAGGCAGAGGGAAGCGGATTGCCAATGTTTTTGCCGAAAACCAACAGTATTTTGGTAGCTCACGGGTTTTCTCGATTGCAGAGGAAGGTGGCAAAATGTATGGACTGGATCCTGAAATTGCCTGGAATTACGGAATTAGCTTTACGCAAAAATTCCAATTGTTTAACCGACCGGCAGATGTGACTTTGGATGTATACCGAACCGATTTTCAAAATCAGGTCGTTGTAGATGTGATGCAAAGTCCACAAAGTGTTTTGTTTTATAATCTAAAAGGCGATTCGTATGCCAATAGTATACAATTCGATTTTAACTACGAAATAAAAAAGCATTTTAACCTTCGAACAGCTTATAAATACTATGATATAGCTGTAGATTATTTATCAGGAACTTACCAAAGACCTTTACAGGCAAAACATCGTTTTTTTGCTAATCTGGAATACGCGACGCATATCGTGGAAAAAGGCAAGCAATGGCGGTTTGATTTTACATGGAATTGGTTGGGTAAACAGCAACTGCCTTCAACTTTTGGTAATCCGGAAGGCGAACGATTGCCCGATTTTTCTCCGTCATTCTCGGTTATGAATGCGCAAATAACAAGAACATTCTCCAGTTTTTTTGAGATGTACATAGGAGGTGAAAACATTGGTAATTACCGTCAGGAAAAAGCCATTTTGGGAACCCATAACCCCTTTGGCAGCCATTTTGATACCTCAATTATTTATGCTCCCGTATTCGGTCAAATGTACTATGCGGGTTTACGATTTAAAATAAAATAAAAAATAACTTAACAATTTAGTGAAATGAAAAATTCAATTGTAATCATGTTGTGCTTATTACTTACCGGTTTTGTTTTTGCACAACAAACGAAAAATAAAAATGCCAAATACGATGTTGAAGTAAATGGTAATTGTGAAATGTGTAAAAAGCGTATAGAAAAAGCAGCTTTCTCGGTAAAAGGAGTAAAAAGTGCCGAGTACCATACCGACGATCATGTACTTCATTTAATTATCAATGAAGAAAAATGTTCTCTTTTGGATGTAAAAAAAGCCGTTGCTGCTGCAGGACATGATACAGACGAAGTGAAAGCCAAACAAGAAGATTATGACAAGCTTCACGGGTGTTGCCAATATGAACGAAAGTAATACACAAGTTCAAATTAAGAAACTCTGAGAGCATAATTATATCGGACAGATGCTTACTAGGTAAAAAATCAACTTAAGTTTAAGTAAGCTGTTTAAAATTTCATCCATCGAGCCAATGGTAAACAAACTCCTTTACAATAAGGAGTTTGTTATTTTTTAGCTAAAATGGATAAATGAATTGTTAAATAAGTAAAAAAGGGTTATTTTCACCGACTAATTTTACTTAGTCGACAAACAAATTATGAACAACTTCGATTGGAAGCAACTTTTTAATCCCGAATTTTATATATTACTTCAGGTGGGCGGCGTAAAGATTGGTCTTTATGTTGTGCTTTTTATTGTGTTTGCAGAAACAGGTCTTTTGGCCGGTTTTTTTCTGCCGGGAGATAGCTTACTTTTTTTGTGCGGTATCTATAGTGAACTGTTGATGCAGGATTTTTCAACCGGAAGCGAGTTTCTTAATGTTTCGGTTCTGGCGCTGATGATTTCGGGTATGGGTATTTTAGGAAATATGGTTGGCTATTGGTTTGGGAAAAAAAGCGGAACTTACCTTTTTAAAAGAGAGGACAGCTTCTTTTTCAAAAAAAAATACCTCTTTCAGTCGAAAGAATTTTTTGATAAGTATGGAAACCGAGCAGTTGTTTTTGCGCGGTTTTTACCCATAGTACGAACATTTGCACCGGTTATCGCCGGTATTGTAGAAATGGATCGTAAGCGTTTCATGTTTTACAATATCTTGGGTTCGTTGCTTTGGTCGTTTACGATGATTTTTGCCGGACATTACCTCAATGCCTTGTTTATGTCAAAATTTGGCATTGATTTAAAACACTATATCGAGTATATTGTTATTGGTATTATAGCGGTAACTACCATTCCGGTGCTACTTAAACTATTTAAAAAGAGAAAATAAAAAATCCGGTCAACTGACCGGATTTTTTTATAATTCGAAAACGAGCTATTACATCATGCCCGGCATACCGCCTCCCATTGGCATGGCAGGAGCCGATTCTTCTTTAATATCGACCAAAGCACATTCTGTAGTTAGAATCATGCCCGCTACAGAAGCTGCATTTTCAAGCGCTACTCGTGTCACTTTTTTCGGGTCTATAATTCCGGCTTTTAACATGTCAACATATTCGTCGGTTTTGGCGTTGTAACCAAAATTGTCTTTACCGTCGGCTACTTTTGCAACCACTACCGATCCTTCTAAGCCGGCATTTTCAACAATTGTACGCAAAGGTGATTCTACAGCACGGGATACAATTTGAATTCCGGTTGCTTCATCCGCATTATCGGCTTTTAATTGTTCTAAGGCTTTTTTGGCACGTAAAAGCGCTACACCTCCACCTGCTACAATACCTTCTTCAACGGCAGCACGTGTTGCATGGAGGGCATCATCTACGCGGTCTTTTTTCTCTTTCATTTCTACTTCGGAAGCAGCTCCAACATACAATACGGCAACACCTCCGGCTAATTTTGCCAAACGTTCCTGTAATTTTTCACGATCGTAATCGGAAGTAGTGGTTTCGATTTGAGCTTTAATTTGGTTAACACGATTTTTAATCATGTCTGCACTGCCTGCTCCATTTACAATGGTAGTGTTGTCTTTGTCAATGGTTACTTTTTCAGCAGTTCCCAGCATGTCTAAGGTTGCATTTTCCAGTGTATGGCCACTTTCTTCAGCAATAACAATTCCACCTGTCAGAATTGCAATGTCTTCCAACATGGCTTTTCTTCGGTCACCAAATCCGGGTGCTTTTACCGCAGCAATTTTTAATGCGCCGCGAAGTTTGTTTACCACTAATGTAGAAAGTGCTTCACCATCAACATCTTCAGCAATGATAAGTAATGGTTTACCGGATTGTGCTACCGGTTCTAAAATAGGAAGTAACTCTTTAAGTGATGAAACTTTTTTGTCGTATAAAAGAATATAGGGTCTCTCTAACTCAACTTCCATTTTTTCAGCATTGGTTACAAAGTAAGGCGATAAATAACCGCGGTCAAATTGCATACCTTCCACAACATCTACATAGGTATCTGTTCCTTTAGCTTCTTCTACGGTAATTACCCCTTCTTTGCCTACTTTTGAGAAGGCTGTTGCGATAAGTTCACCAATCACATCATCATTGTTAGCCGAGATTGATGCTACTTGTTTGATTTTTTCAGAGGAAGAACCCACTTCTTTGGTTTGTTTTCCTAAATCGCTAACAATGGCTTCAACGGCTTTATCAATACCTCGTTTTAAATCCATTGGATTTGCTCCGGCGGCCACATTTTTAAGTCCTTCTTTAACAATGGCTTGTGCCAAAACCGTAGCAGTTGTTGTTCCGTCACCGGCTAAGTCGTTTGTTTTTGAGGCTACTTCTTTAACCATTTGTGCCCCCATGTTTTCGAGCGCATCTTTCAATTCAACTTCTTTTGCTACTGACACACCATCTTTGGTAACCGTTGGGCCTCCAAATGATTTAGAGATAATTACATTGCGTCCTTTTGGGCCAAGGGTTACTTTTACAGCATTAGCCAAAGCATCAACGCCACGTTTTAATCCGTCGCGCGCTTCAATATCAAATTTTATATCTTTTGCCATTCTTAATTTTGTTTAAAGTTATTTTTGTTTCACGTTTCAGGTTAAGTTTATAACTTGAAATTTTAAACCTGAAACAAAGTTTAGATTATTGCTAAAATGTCATCTTCACGCATAATTAAATAATCTTTTCCGTCAAATTTAAGTTCGGTTCCGGCATATTTTCCATAAAGAACAATGTCACCAACTTTGACAGTCATTGTGTGGTCTTTTTTACCGTTTCCTACGGCTACCACAGTTCCACGTTGGGGTTTTTCTTTTGCTGTATCAGGGATAATAATTCCTGAAGCGGTAGTAGTTTCGGCCGGAGCCGGTTCTACCAAAACTCGATCAGATAGCGGTTTAATGTTTAATGCCATAATAATAATTATTTAGTATTAGTTTTTTGTCGGTATGCCATTTTCAGAAATTATGCCAAGATGCAAAAACTGAAAATATGTCAGTTATTAAATGACGTAGTGGCAAAAAAAAATCCCGATAATTCGGGATTTTTGTGAACCTGAGTTTTTATTTTTTAACTGGAGTGGCTGGTGTAGCCGGAGTTGCCGGTTTAGGTGTTGAAACTTCAGATTGTTCCACCGTTTTTAATTTGTTGTCAGACATGCTTCCGGAGAAACTCATACTGGACAACAGTACTAAAATGATTAACAGGGCTCCCAGAGTCCAGGTACTTTTATCAAGGAAGTCGGTTGTTTTCTGTACGCCACCTAACATTTGAGTTCCGCCAAGTGAAGAAGAAAGTCCTCCTCCTTTTGGATTTTGAACCATGATTACGATAATCAACAGAAAACATACGATTGATATTAATACCAAAAAGATTGCAAATGTGCTCATTGTATCTAATTATTATTTTGTTGTAATTTTTTGATTTCAGAAATTCGGTCTGCAAAGAAACTACTTTTTTCCGGATATTTCAAAATTAATATTTCATAAGCTTGAATTGCGCGGCTATATTTTTTTTGTTCCAGATAAACCCGTGCCAAAGTTTCTGTCATCAAATAGGATTTATCTTCAATGACGGGCTCTTTAAACGCAACTTCAGCATCTTTAGCAACAGGGGTAATCTTGGGGTTGTTTTCGATAAAGCGATCTATTAATTCAAGTTTTTTTCTTTTTTCATCCTCAGAAGGTAACTCGGCTGGTTCATTTGCGACTCGTTCAATCGGTTTGAAGCGAGACAATTGTAACCATTCCTGAAATGAATGTTTTTCGTTAGTTTCAAACGATAATGGTTTACCTATTTCGAGTTTAGTTTCAGGGTTTTGCGTTACTTCCGGTTCAGTTTCACCCGATTCTCGAATGGAATTTCGAATGGATGTCTCCAAAGTGCTTGAAGGAAGCTCCGGTTGGTTGGCAACAACAACTTCACTACCTATTACGATTATGTTGAGCAGTTCCGCTAATTTTTGCTCATAATACCCATTTTGTACAGTTTTAAAAGAAGGCGATGTTATAAAATCAAACAAAACACTTCGGTCTGTTGTAAATGCAGCTGCCACACGCAGCGCATTGTTGTAACGGTAACTATCTTGATTGTACAATTGTTTTAAACGCAATACACGAGCCGACTGGAAATAGGGAAACAGCTCAATAACGTTATCGAGGTGCTCGCTTTGTCGCTCATTAATAGCGTCGGGCTTATTCAGTAAATATGTGAAATCGGCTACATTCACACTCAATTACCATTTTGCAAGTGATTCATTGAAAATATCCTGCGTAATACGCTCATATATTATAGTAAGCGCCGTACTCAGTTGCGCACCTGTGAGTTGTTCTGTGCCGGGGTAATCATAGTAAAAAGAAAAACGCTTTTCAAAATCGCTTTTTTCATCTTTTTTATTCGAAAATCGAACATTTACGCCTACAGTGAGTCTGCTTTGAGCAGCTGTTTGATTGGCAGTTGATGTCATTGGAGTTACGCGGTATTCCACGATTTCTCCTTCATAAACCAAATCACCACCGGAAGAAACCAAGTTTAAATTGGTTTGGTTTTGAATGATTTTTTGTAATTCGAGCGTAAACGTTCGCTCTATTCCCGGCTCAACCAGTTCAGCATTGTTTTGGAAATAATTTACCTGAAATGTTTCTCCTTTTATTTCTCCTGTACCCGTAAAGTTGTATTTTACACTACATGAGGCAATTGTTAACGCTATACTAACGAGTACTAAACTGAGTTTCTTTTTCATTTATTAATAAAAACAGGCAAAAATAGATTATTTAAGGAATTGTATCACCCTGATAGTAATATTTTGTAGTTTCATAGGAAAAGTCCAAAACATTGTTCGAATAAAATTTGAGTGTTGCAGAAACCGGTAAATTATTTTCGTTGAAGGTATATTCAAACTCTTCATGAATATAGTATTCCTGAGGGTAATTTTTACGGATTACATTATTGGCAGAAACAGCAAACGGATTTAACCATCCGGTATTGGTGTGTGTTGCTCCAAAGGCTTTAAAAGCAGCCAAAGTGGCACTGCGAAGCGGATTTATTGCAGTATCAAACACATACGAATTTAAGGTAATGTTATTTAAATTTACACCAGTTAGGTTGTTGTTGCTGTAATTGGCATAAAATAACCCGGAATAATAGCTAATTGGTGCTTCTTCCATAACTATGGTTTCTGTTTGGCCATAGGTAGGTAAGCCTTCAGCATTGATTTTAAAAACCCTGTTACTTCCACTTAAGTCGCCCGTATAATACGAGTCTGTTGCGTTATCGTACGAAATGGTTGTGCCGTTGTAGGAACTCACATTGCCAGTTGCATCGTAGGTAAAAGTATACGTTTGGTTGGGGGAAGTACTGTTATAAATTACAGAAGATACTAATTGTCCTGTGTTATTGTAAGAAAAAGTTTGCAAAATGGTGCCGTCGGCTTTGGTTATTTCAGAAAGCAATCCGTTTTCATTAAAATTCCAATGCTTTTCGTAATTGGGATTGTTGTAGTTGAAAATTACTTTTTGTAACGGAATACTGGTTTGTGATACCGTTTCATCATCGGTGCTACAAGACACTAAGGTCAGCAAAAGAAAAAATAAAGGGGCAATTTTTTTCATGGCATTAGGTTTAGGTTAATGTAAAGTAACAAAAAAAATGACTATAAATCAAATTGTTTTATTTTTCGATACAATGTTCGTTCCGAAATACCTAATTCATCAGCGGCAGCTTTTCGTCGTCCTTTATTGCGTTCTAATGCTTTTTTGATGAGTTCGATTTCCTTTTGTTCCAATTTCAGAATTTCTTCCTCTTCGACAGTTTCGGCAAAAAGGTAATTTTGATCATCATCCTCATCTTGAAATTCTTCCTGCTCTAAGGTATGAACCGGTGTCATCACTTCAGCTTTATGGGCATTTTCAAAATAACTTTGATCTTCTGTTTTGCCATATACTTTTTGAATGAGTCCCGGATTAATATCCTGTATTTTGGCACCGTTTTTCATCAGTTCCAAAGTTAATTTTTTTAAATCATTCAAATCGCTTTTCATGTCAAAAAGCACTTTGTATAAAATATCCCTTTCTGTAGCAAAATCACTATCACTTTTTTTACCGCCAATTACAGATGGTAAATTGGCATTGTCTATTGGCAGATAGGATTGTAATACGGGCAAAGTGATGTCGCGTTTGGTCTCTAAAACCGAAATTTGTTCAGCCACATTTCGCAACTGACGGATATTACCGCCCCAACGGTAATTGATGAGGTAATTTACTGCATTTTCGTCCAGTTTTATGGGAGGCATTTTGTATTTGTGGGCAAAGTCGGATGCAAATTTTCGGAAAAGTAAATGAATGTCATCTTTTCGGTCACGAAGCGGCGGAAGGCTTATTTCTACCGTACTTAAACGATAATATAAATCTTCACGAAATTTCCCTTTTTCTATCGCTTCCTGCATGTTTACATTGGTGGCGGCAACAATACGAACGTTGGTTTTTTGAACTTGCGACGAACCTACTTTTATAAATTCACCATTTTCAAGTACGCGCAATAAGCGTACTTGTGTTGTAAGAGGAAGTTCGCCAACCTCGTCCAAAAAGATAGTACCACCATTGGCTACTTCAAAATAACCTTCACGTGTTCCGGTTGCGCCGGTAAATGATCCTTTCTCATGTCCAAACAATTCACTGTCTATGGTTCCTTCCGGAATGGCTCCGCAATTTACCGCAATATATTTTCCGTGTTTTCGGTGAGAGAGGGAGTGAATGATTTTGGGGATGCTTTCTTTTCCAACACCACTTTCCCCAACTACCAATACGGATATATCAGTAGGAGCAACCTGAATGGCTTTTTCTACAGCTCGATTGAGTTTGGGGTCGTTGCCGATTATTTCAAATCGTTGCTTTATATTTTGAACTGATTCCATGTTTTTTTAATTGAGGATTTGCGTTTTGTGCTAGTAAAATTGCCCAATCGCAATTGCTGCATTACGACTGCATTTCACTATAGCCTACAGCTTCTCCGATAAGTGTAGCCGATGTACAATCGTTAATTTTTACCCATACAAAATCACCCGGTTTGTAATTTTCTTTAGGAAAAACAACAACCGTATTTTGCGAATTTCGACCACTCCAATGCGCATCAGAACGTTTCGATTCTTTTTCGATGAGGACTTCAACTTCTTGGCCTACAAATCGTTTAGTACGTTCCAATCCGTGTTTTTGTTGTAAATCAATAATTTCGTTTAAACGTCGTTTTTTAACTTCTTCCGGAATATCATCTGTCATTTTTCGGGCAGCCAATGTTCCCGGACGCTCAGAATAAGCAAACATAAAGCCAAAATCATATTTCACATAGTCCATAAGCGAAAGCGTATCCTGATGATCTTCCTCAGTCTCGGTAGGGAAACCGGCAATCATATCTTGCGAAAGGGAGATATCAGGAATAATTGCATAAATTTTATCAATCAAAGCAATATATTCTTCACGGGTGTGTTGACGGTTCATTTCCTGTAAAATACGGGTGCTACCGCTTTGAACAGGCAAATGGATGTATTTACAAATGTTGTGGTGTTTGGCAATTACATGCAACACCTCTTCGTGCATGTCTTGTGGGTTAGAGGTTGAAAAGCGAAAACGCATTTTTGGGAATCGGCTGGCACAATTATCTAACAACTGTGCAAAATCGACTGCTGTTGCTTTTTGCATGTCGGTGGCTTTGACAAAATCTTTTTTCAATCCGCCTCCATACCATAAATAGCTGTCTACATTTTGCCCTAAAAGGGTAACTTCTTTAAAACCTTTTTCCCATAAATCGGCTATTTCTTCTAAAATACTTTGCGGATCCCTGCTTCGTTCTCTTCCTCGCGTAAAAGGAACCACACAAAAAGTACACATATTATCACAGCCTCTGGTGATTGATACAAAAGCATTAACCCCGTTGCTGTTCAAACGAACGGGAGCGATGTCGCCATAGGTTTCTTCTTTGGAAAGAATAACATTAATGGCGTCTCTTCCTTCATCAACTTCTTTTAAAAGGTTAGGGATATCTTTGTAAGCATCCGGGCCTACCACCAAATCAACAATCTTTTCTTCATCTAAAAATTTTTCTTTAAGGCGTTCGGCCATGCAGCCTAAAACCCCTACTTTCATCGTTGGATTGATTTTTTTGACAGCATTGTATTGCTCTAATCTTTTGCGAACGGTTTGCTCGGCTTTATCACGAATGGAACAGGTGTTAACCAAAACTAAGTCGGCTTCCTCAAGATTTTGAGTCGTATTGTAACCTTCATTAGCCAAAATAGATGCCACAATCTCACTGTCAGAAAAATTCATTTGACAGCCGTAACTTTCAATAAACATCTTTTTAGTATTACCCGATTTGGTGTCTAAAACCAAACTGGTTCCCTGCTTGTTTTCCTCTATAATTTTTTCCATAATCCGCTTTAGGCGCTTTTATTTTGCCTGCAAAGATAATACTAATATCACAAAATATGACAACTTGTCAGATTGGTTTAACAAAAGATTTAGTATAATTGCACTTCAAATAGTTTTCTTATGATGAATTTTAATGAACTCAAAACACGCCTTGATAATTCAACCAAAGCCGATTTTGGTACAGCTTTCAACCAATCCATAGAATTGTTCAAAAAGTCTTGGGTGCAAGGTCTTATTTTTACGTTGTTAACTTTTGCGGTTGTTTTTATGGTTGAATTGGTGGTTGTTTCAAGCATAGCGGTTATCGCTGCATTTTTTGGTTTAGAAGACAGTGGTGGCAGACCACAAGAGACATCAGTTTTATCCATAATTCTCATTATCGGGAGCATTGTTTTGCTTCTGTTTTTGATAATGACACTAATTAATGGGGTTCTGGGTGGTTTATACGTTGTCTACAAAAAGATAGATCACAATGAGCCCTATTCCTCATCCGATTTCTTCACCTTACTCAAAGGGCCCTATTTTCTAAAGACCTTTTTGGTAAGTTTAGTTCAATTGGGTTTGATTTTACTCTTCTATTTGATGTGCTTTTTTCCGATTATATATGCAGCCGTTCCTATAAGCTATATTATTATCATCTACACCTTTAATCCACATCTGACTGTAAGTGAAGTTGTGAAGCTTTCTTTTGGAATCGGAAATAAAAATTGGGTCGAAACATTTTTATTGCGTTTGGTTGGAGGTTTTGTAGCGATGATGGGAATAATTTTATGTGGTGTGGGTATTTTAGCCACCGGAGCATTTGTGTTAATCCCTCAATATTTTGTCTACAAACATGTCATCGGATTTGATAGTAATGACGCAATTGATGAGATTGGTTCTGCTAATGAATAACGCTTTCCGTTTTGATTTTAAAAAAAAGGTCTACTTTTGCCAAACAAATCTAACATAGAATGGCAAAGAATTTAGTAATCGTTGAGTCACCTGCTAAGGCTAAAACTATCGAAAAATTTCTCGGAACCGATTATCAGGTGGAATCCAGTTATGGGCATATAGCGGATTTACCTTCAAAAGAGATTGGAGTAGATGTTGCAAACGGATTTAAGCCCAAGTACGAAGTATCTCCGGATAAAAAAGTACTGGTGAAAAAACTCAAAGATTTATCTAAAAATGCCGAAACAGTATGGTTGGCTTCCGATGAAGACCGTGAAGGGGAAGCTATCTCCTGGCATCTTTCGGAAGAATTAAAATTAGATCCCAAAAAAACAAAGCGTATTGTTTTTCATGAAATCACCAAGTCGGCTATCCAAAAGGCTATCGAAAACCCCAGAGGAATAGACTATAATTTGGTTAATGCTCAACAAGCGCGTAGGGTACTCGATAGGTTAGTGGGTTATGAATTATCGCCGGTGTTATGGAAAAAGGTAAAAGGCGGACTTTCAGCTGGTCGCGTTCAGTCGGTTTCAGTGCGATTGATAGTGGAACGTGAGCGTGAAATACAAGGGTTTAAACCAATTGGAACCTATAGTGTAACAGCCGAATTCGCCAATGAAGTCGGAAAAGTGTTCAAGGCACGTTTACCCAAAAATTTTGACACCCAAGCTGAAGCCGAAGCTTTTTTACAATCCAATATTGGTGCGTCATACAAGGTGGCTGAATTGGAAACCAAACCGGCAAAAAAATCACCGGCTCCTCCTTTTACAACTTCTACTTTACAACAAGAGGCTGCGCGTAAACTATACCTTCCTGTTGGTATTACGATGCAATTAGCCCAACGTCTTTATGAGGCAGGACTAATAACCTACATGCGTACCGATAGTGTTAATTTATCACAAGAAGCTATGGCAGCGGCACAGGATGAAATTACAAAATCCTATGGTTCGCAATTTAGTAAACCCCGCAATTTTAATACAAAATCAAAAGGTGCTCAAGAAGCACACGAAGCGATTCGTCCCACTGATATGTCGCTTCATACAGTCAATTTAGAACGTGACCAGGCGCGATTGTATGAGTTGATTTGGAAGCGAACTTTGGCTTCTCAAATGAGTGATGCTGAGTTGGAACGTACTCAGGTAAAAGTGGCTTCAAACCATTATAATGAAATGTTTGCTGCATCCGGTGAAGTGATACGTTTTGAAGGTTTCCTTAAGGTATACCTCGAAGGACAAGACGACGACGATGAAGAACAAGAAGGGATGTTGCCTGCTTTGAAAGTGAATGAGAAATTGGAATGCCATTCCATTTCAGCTACCGAACGATTCTCCCGACCTGCGTCTCGCTACACAGAGGCATCCTTGGTTAAAAAGCTCGAAGAGTTAGGCATTGGTCGTCCTTCAACCTACGCCCCAACCATTTCAACAATTATTGCCCGTAATTATGTGGAAAAAGGAAATTTTGAAGGGCAGGAGCGAAAATACAAGCAGTTTGTGTTGGCAAAAGGTCAAATCACTTCTTCGGTACTTACAGAAAATGTAGGTTCTGATAAAGGGAAGTTGGTTCCAACTGATATAGGAACTATCGTAACAGATTTCTTGGTTAAGAATTTTGAAAATATACTGGACTATAATTTCACAGCTAAAGTAGAACAAGATTTTGATGAAATTGCTGAAGGCAATGTGGATTGGGCAAAAATGATGAACGATTTTTACAACCACTTTCATCCCAATGTAGTCAATGTTGAAAAAAATGCCGAACGAGAGAGCGGGGAACGCATTTTGGGTGTTGATCCAAAATCAGGGAAAACCGTTTCGGTTCGTTTGGGAAAATTTGGCCCCATGGCTCAAATAGGCGATAGCGATGATACTGAAAAGCAATTTGCCAGTTTGCGTCAAGACCAAAATATGGGTTCTATCACATTAGAGGAAGTACTTACTTTATTTATGCTTCCAAAAACCTTAGGTACTTATAAAGGAGAAACGATTGAGGTGAATAATGGTCGTTTTGGTCCCTATGTTAAATTTGGTAAACAATTTATTTCGTTGCCAAAAGGCATGGATCCAATGGATGCCACCATGGAAATCGCCCAAGAATTAATTGATCAGAAAATGCAGGCCGATGCGCCAATTGCAGTTTATGACAATATGCCTGTACAAAAAGGAGTGGGTCGTTTCGGGCCATTTATAAAATGGAACGGAATGTTTATTAACGTAAGTAAAAAATACGATTTTGATCATTTGTCCCAAAGCGATATTGAACAACTTATACAAGAGAAGCTACAAAAAGACGAAGATAAAGTAATTCATGATTGGGCTTCTGAAGGGATAAAAGTGGAAAAAGCCAGATGGGGGAAATCGGTTATTTTAAAAGGAAAACTCAAAATTGAGTTAAATAAAGACGTAGATGCTTCAAAATTAACTTTGGAAGAAGTTAAAGAGCTGATTGAAAAGAAAGCACCTGCCAAAGCAGCATCCAAAAAAGCCGCTCCCAAAAAGAAATAAACTATGGAATTCGATTTTCTTGAACCGGTATCTAACGAGGTTGTCGATTTTGTAAAGCAACTTTCCCAGCAGCATCTTGGGAGTAAAGTGGTTATGCATACCGAAACCGATTTTCCGGATTTGGATAAAATAAAAGTGGCTCTTATTTCCGTTCCTGAGAATAGAGGTATGTCGCCGGGGGCTGATGAAGGAATTGCCGATTTTGCGCGAAAAGAATTATATGGTCTTTTTCCCGGTAATTGGGAGGCATCAATTGCCGATTTAGGTAATTTAGCTCCGGGCAATTCGCCTGATGATACCTATTATGCACTTCAAGGCATTGTTTCTAAACTCATAAAAAAACAAATTATACCTATTATAATAGGAGGGAGTCAGGATTTGACTTATGCGGTTTACCGAGGATATGATTCGTTAGAACAAATGGTTAATTTGGTGTCTGTGGATCGAAAGTTTGATTTTGGCAAACAGGAAAATGCGATTTCAGCCGATTCGTATCTGTCGCGTATTATAGTTGAAGAACCTAACAATCTTTTTAACTATGCCAATATTGGGTACCAAACCTATTTTAATTCGCAAGAAGAAATAGACCTGATTGAGAAATTGTTTTTTGATGCCTACAGATTGGGCGAGGTTAGCCATAAAATAGCTTTGGCAGAGCCGGTAATGCGCGATGCAGATTTGGTAAGTATTGATTTAACCGCTGTAAAATCGTCAGATTCCGGAAATACTTTGGATTTTATGCCAAATGGTTTTGACGGCAAAGAGATTTGTGCTCTAGCACGTTATGCCGGAATCAGTGATAAAGTATCTGCATTCGGTTTGTTTAATCACAGGGGCACGGCTAATGAAGCCGTTTTGGTGAGTCAAATTATTTGGTATTTTATAGAAGGGGTTCATTACCGTTCCAACGAGTATCCTTTTGGTGCCAGAACACATTATATAAAGTATATAGTACCTTTTGAGGAGGAAGAGATTGTGTTTTACAAAAGCAACCGAACTGATCGTTGGTGGATTGAAATACCATTTTTTTCAACCATGAACAATAAACTAAAAAAGAATACGTTATTACCCTGTTCGCATGATGATTATTTGGCGGCATGTAATAATGAATTTCCGGAACGCTGGTGGAAGGCACAAAAGAAGTCTATTATTTAACATTTAGATATATTTGTAGGATATTATACACGAAAAACATTTAAATAAGTCAAAAAACGATAAAAAAGTGCATTTTATCGATAATTTATTTTTTCGAATAAAATTATAATTGTAGTTTTGGTTCGGTGAAAATAATAATCTGAATTTTTAATTGTTTTTTTCAAAAATTATAAATAGGTTTACGCCCTTAAAAATTAAAAACATAAATTAACCCAAATTATATGAAGAAGTTCATCGCATTTGCATCTGTTTTGACTCTATTAGCCAGTTGCGGTAAGTCCGGCGACAAAGGTGAATTGGTGGGAGTTAAAGGAAAGAAATGGCATCCGGAAAAACCATATGGAATGACGTTAGTTCCGGGTGGTGCTTTCATCATGGGTAAATCAGATGATGATTTAGCCAACGTACAAGATGCGCCTACTAAAACCGTAACTGTTAGATCATTCTACATGGACGAGACCGAAATCACAAACAGTGAATACCGTCAGTTTGTAGAATGGGTAAAAGACTCCATTATTCGCGTGCGATTGGCAATTCTTGCAGAAGAAGTTGGTCAAAAGCCGGGTTCAGGTAAAGGTGGAAAAAATGCCGGAAGTATCGGTGATTTTGCCTTTGCAGATCAAGATCCAGCAAAAATGACCCCATACGATAAATACATGTATGAGAATTATTATAGTGTGGGTACTGATGATGATCAATTCGCCGGAAGAAGACTCAATCGTAAAACAAAACTTATCACGGATACCAAAAAATATCCGGACGAGTATTATGTTGAGGTAATGGACTCGATGTATTTGCCGGCAGCTGAAGCTTATAATGGTCTTCGTACAATTGATGTTAAAAAACTGAAATTCAGATATTCTTGGATGGATATTCAAGCGGCGGCTAAGGCTAAAGTTGGTAAAAGAAGCAAGTTTATCAAAACAGAACAACAAGAAGTGTACCCGGATACAACAGTTTGGATTAAAGACTTTGCGTATTCGTATAATGAGCCAATGCACAATGATTATTTCTGGCACCAAGCTTACGGAGATTATCCGGTTGTTGGAGTTAGCTGGAAACAAGCTAAAGCATTTTGTGCTTGGAGAACACTAAATAAAAATGCCTACATTAAGTCGAAGAAAAAAGGACGTGACTTGACGAATTCTTTCCGTCTTCCAACAGAAGCAGAGTGGGAATATGCTGCTCGTGGCGGTCTGGAATCAGCAACCTATCCTTGGGGTGGTCCTTACACTAAGAACGACCGAGGTTGTTTTATGGCAAACTTTAAGCCAAACCGTGGTGATTATGCAGCTGATCAAGCGCTTTACACGGTTGAAGCCAAATCGTTTGAGCCAAATAAATATAATCTTTACAACATGGCCGGTAACGTAGCCGAATGGACAGATTCATCCTATGATCCTGCTGCCTATGAATACGTTTCAACTATGAATCCTAATGTTCCGGATACTTCAAACAAACGTAAAGTAGTTCGTGGTGGATCATGGAAAGATGTGGCTTACTTCCTTCAAGTAGGAACGCGTGATTTTGAATACCAAGACACGGCCAGAAGTTACATCGGATTCAGAACAGTTCAGGATTACATGGGTACACAAACTACAGGTAATTCTAAAGGAAGATAAAATTAACTAACTTAAATATTAACTTAACTAACTAAAAATTATTTATTATTATGGCTTTATTAAGTAAAAAAGCAATGAACTTTGCTTACGGTATGGGTGCGGCGATTGTAATTATCGGAGCTCTTTTCAAAATTACACACTTTGAACTTGGACCGTTAACCGGTACGTTGATGTTGTCTGTGGGTCTATTGACTGAGGCATTCATCTTTGCACTTTCTGCTTTTGAACCTGTTGATAAAGAAATTGACTGGTCATTAGTTTATCCTGAATTAGCAGGAGGTGAAGCTAAGCCTAAATCCGCTAAGAAAGAAGATCCAACTGAAGCACAAGGGTTACTTTCTCAAAAATTAGACAACATGCTTAAAGATGCTAAAATTGATAGCCAATTGATGGAAAGCTTAGGACATAGTATCCGTAACTTTGAAGGTGCTGCTAAAGCAATTTCTCCAACAGTGGATTCAGTAGCTTCTACTAAAAAATATGCTGAAGAAATGACAAAAGCTGCCGAACAGCTTCAAACGTTAAACAGCTTGTATCAGGTGCAACTTGAAAGTGCGCAGAAAAATGCTCAAATCAACAACGAAGTTGCTGAAAACAACCTGAAATTAAAAGATCAAATGCAATCTTTAACTTCAAACTTACAGACATTAAATAATGTATATGGCGGTATGCTTTCTGCTATGAGTAACCGATAATTAATTTTTTTATTATCACTTAACCCTAATTGTTTATTTAAAAATTAATTACGACAAATGGCATCTGGAAAACTAACCCCTAGACAGAAGATGATTAACCTGATGTATCTGGTTTTCATCGCAATGTTAGCTATGAATATGTCCAAAGAGGTATTATCCGCTTTTGGATTAATGAATGAAAAATTTGAAGACTCTAATAAAGCGGCAAAGAATACTAATGAATCTATGTTATTGGCATTAGATACCAAAGCTGCTGAAGCAAAAGGAGAATTTATTGTTGCAGCTTCTACTGCTCATAAAGTTGAGGCCGCTACCAAAAAATTCTATGCTTATATCGAAACCTTAAAAGCTAAAGTTTTGGAAGGTGTTGAACCTGAAGGCGGTAAATTGCCTTACGAAGCGATGGATAAAGGTGATAACCTAGACAACACTTGGTTTAGAGGTGAAGGTTACACCAAAGAAGGTAATGATGTAATTGCTGCTATTGAGGCTTACAAAAAGGAAATGAAGTCTATTCTTGTTGACAAAAAATACAAAAATATACTTAGTGAGATTGACAAAAAGTTTGATGTTGCTGATGTGACTAACAGAGAAGGTATGAAAGTGAAATATTTAGATTATCACTTCAAAGGATTTCCTGCTATTGCTTCATTGGCAAAACTTACAGCTTGGCAAAATGATATCAAAAAAGCTGAATCTGATGTAATTAGTGCTGCTCTTGGTAAAGCTGCTGTTGAAGCTGCTTCTTACAGCAACTATCAAGCGATTGTAACATTAGATAAAAATGCGTATTTTGAAGGTGAAAAAGTTACCGGTAAAGTAGTATTAGGTCGTTATGATGAGAATACTAAGCCAACCTCTTTCAATGGTCCTGGTAAACTTGTAAATGGTCAGGCTGTTATTGACATGACTGCTGGAGGAGTTGGTGAACACGCGCTTAACGGATCGTTTACTTTCGTTGAAGATGGCAAAACAATTCCACTGAAGTTTGAAGGTAAATATGTTGTTGTACCGCGTCCAAATTCAGCTAATATTTCTGCTGATAAAATGAATGTGGTTTACCGTGGATTACCTAACCCTATGACTATTTCTTTTGCCGGTATTCCCGATAATGCTGTATCAGCTTCAGCTCCTGGTTTATCTCCAGCAGGTGGAAAAGGTAAATATAACCTTAATCCGGGACAAGGTACAGAAGTAACAGTTAGCGTTAGTGGTAAAATGAGTGACGGTAAAACGGTTTCTGATAAAAAAGTGTTCCGAATCAAAAACATCCCAGCTCCACTTGGAACTATTGGGGGTACTCCTGGTGCACAAAAAGGATCTAAAGCTCGTTTATCAGCTTCAACCATTGGTGCTACATTGCCTGATTTCTTGTATGATTTACAATTTAATGTAACACAGTTCGCATTTAAAGTGCCTGGACAAGCTACAATTGTAGTTAATGGCAACAAAGTTGACTCAAGATGTCAAGCTGCTTTAGCCAGAGCTAAAACAGGTGATATTGTTTCTGTATCTGACATCAAAACTAAAGTTACTGGTGTAAGTGTAGAAATCAAAACTGCTGCTCCGGCTGTTTACGAAATACAATAAAGATTTAAGTTCATCGTTTGACTTAAATAAAAACTGAAAAAATGAAATTGAAAAACCTTTTATTAGCGATTTTAGTTGTAGCCGGTACGGTTAACGTTTCTGCTCAATCAAATCTTCTTAATGCTAAAACTCCCGATGAGATCGGTAAAAAAACTGCTGCTCAAATGGAGTCCGATAATGATAAACCACTACCTTACGGTTATGTGCATGACCGCGATGTATTAATGGGTAAAACCATTTGGGAAATCATTGATTTGGATGAACGCGTTAATTTTCCGCTTTACTATCCGGTAGACACTGCCTTTGTAGGTAAAGAAAGACGTTCTTTATTTCAGGTATTGTTAAATGGGATTAAAGACGGTAAAATCACGGAAGTGTACGGTGATGATTATTTCAATTCAAGACGTACGTTGAAAGATATTGAATCCGTATTCAAATTTACCGATACAACTGACGCAGGTAAAGATGAGATTAACAATTATTACGACGACTATATGTCGGGTCGTAAAGTGTTGTCTGCTGAGTTTATTAATACAGTAGAGTTGTCTGCTCGCGACGTAAATGGGTTTAAAATTAAAGGATACTGGTATTTTGACAAGCGTCAAAGTGAGTTAAAATATCGTTTGCTTGCCATTTGCCCTGTTGCTATTGAAGCACGTGACAAAGCTAAAGGTAATAATGATGTTATTGAATTGTTTTGGGTGTATTTCCCAGCCATAAGGGATGTATTACACGATGCAAAAGCGTTCAATGACAAAAATTCAGCTATGCCGATATCCTTTGACCATCTTCTTAACTCCAGACGTTTTAATGGGGTCATTTACAAAGAAGAAAATGTATACGGTGACCGTTTGATTCAAGACTACATGAAGGAAAATGCACTAATGCAACTTCTCGAATCGGAGCGTGTTAAAGAAAAAATCCGCAACTTCGAACAAGATATGTGGAACTACTAATAAAAGTTTTCAAATCCTATAGAAACTCTTACCTTTGGTAAGAGTTTTTTTATTTTAGTATGACCGATTATATCATTGTAGGCGCCGGTTTAGCCGGAATTTGCTTTGCAGAAACACTGGAACAAAACGGAAAATCCTTTGTGCTGGTTAGTGATAGTTCACAAAATTCCTCCCGAATCGCAGGCGGACTCTACAACCCTGTTATCCTTAAACGTTTTACCCAAGTCTGGAAAGCTACAGAACAACTTCAGTATGCCAGAACTTTTTATGCAGAAGTTGAAAGAAAATTAAATATCACTATCGATTTTCCACTTCCGCTTTACCGTCTTTTCCATTCGGTTGAAGAACAAAACAATTGGTTTGCCGCCTCAGATAAACCAGTATTATCTTCCTTCTTAAATTCTAAACTTCCTGACCAAACCTTCGAAGCCATTAAGTCACCATTTGGTTTTGGAGAAGTAGCCGGTTGTGGATGGTTAGACATTCCCTTATTTCTTACTTCATACTTGAATTATCTTAATACCAATAATCGTTTCATAAATGAAACATTCGATTATGCCAAATTTGAACTTCAAGAAAATGCGGTTTACTATGGTGAAATTTGTGCCCGACAAATTGTATTTGCGGATGGTTTTGGCCTGCATAACGGACAATTCTTCTCTCAATTACCACTTGATGGCACGAAAGGCGAATTATTGCTTATAAAGGCTCCAAATTTGAAATTAGACGTTATTATTAAGTCGTCTGTGTTCATTTTGCCTATAGGGAATGATTTGTATAGAGTGGGAGCTACGTATAACTGGGATGATAAAACGGCTATTCCAACCGAAGAAGCAAAAAAGGAATTGGTTGATAACCTTAATGAAATTATTAATTGCGACTACGAAATTGTTGACCATTTTGCAGGTGTACGCCCCACGGTTAATGATCGTCGTCCGCTTTTGGGAACACACCCGCTTTTTCCTGCTGTACATGTGTTGAACGGGATGGGTACCAGAGGAGTTATGTTGGCCCCTTTTTCGGCTAAATTATTATATGATTATCTTGAAAACAAGTTGCCGCTCGACCCGCATGTTGATATTAAACGGTTTAAGAAGATTTATCCCAATCTTTGTCGTAATGAACAAACATATTGATGTAAATATTTCTTGAAAGGCGAGCAATAACAGGCATTAATAATAGTAAACCAACAACTATACTGCCAAAAGCAATGGGTAAATTACTGCCCAAAAAAACATACGAAATAATAAAAAAAGCTACTCCAAAAGCCACAGAAAGCGCATAACTTACATACATTGCGCCATAAAAAAAAGAAGGCTCTAATTTGTAATGTAATTTGCAATGGCTACAGGTATCATACATTTTATACAAGGTATTTAATTTGTACGGATTCTTCTCTACATACATGTTCTCTTCTTGACAACGAGGACAACTTCCTGTTAAAATGCTGTTTATTTTGGTTCCTTTTTTTAACATTTGCAAAAATTTTCAGCAAAGGTAATCGAATACCTGTCGCAACAATGTAACTTTTGTCACAATTTTTATGCTAAACATCCATAATCTATCCGTTTCATTTGGCGGAACCTATTTGTTTGAAGAAGTAACTTTTCGTCTGGGAGCAGGCGATAGAGTTGGTTTGGTTGGTAAAAACGGAGCCGGAAAATCGACCATGCTTAAAATTTTAGCCGGCGATACTAAACCGGATAGCGGTACCATTGCGACAGAAAAAGAAGTGAAAATTGGTTTTTTGCGTCAGGATATCGACTTTGAACAAGGCAGAACCGTTTTGGAAGAAGCCTATGAAGCCTTTACCGAAATTAAACAGGTCGAAAAAAAACTGGATGAAATCAACCATCAATTAGCAAGCAGAACAGATTATGAAAGCGAAATTTATGCAAAGCTCATTGAAGATGTCTCTGATTATACCCATCGCTTTGATTTATTAGGTGGCCACAATTATGTAGGAGATACCGAGAAAATTCTGTTGGGTTTGGGTTTTAAAAGAGAGGAATTCAACAACCCGACAGATACCTTTTCCGGAGGTTGGCGTATGCGAATTGAATTGGCCAAATTACTCCTACAATCCAACGATATTTTATTGCTCGACGAGCCTACTAACCACCTCGATATCGAGAGTATTATCTGGCTAGAGGCTTTTCTTAAAAATTTCTCCGGAGTTGTGGTTATTGTTTCTCACGATAAAATGTTTTTAGACAATGTAACCAACCGAACCATAGAAATTTCATTAGGTAAAATTTACGATTATAATAAACCGTATACCCAATATTTGGTTCTTCGAGATGAAATTCGTGAAAAGCAATTGGCTACCCAAAAAAATCAACAGAAGAAGATCGAAGAAACCGAAAAACTAATCGAAAAATTCAGAGCAAAAGCAACAAAAGCCTCCATGGCACAATCGCTTATGAAAAAGCTCGATAAAATGGATCTTATTGAGGTGGATGAGGGTGATAATTCGGTTATGAATATTTCATTTCCTCTCTCAATTACACCCGGTAGAGTAGTGATTGAAGCGGACCAGGTAACCAAAAAATATGGTGATAAAACCATACTGGAAAACATTTCTCTTTTGGTTGAACGGGGCAGTAAAATTGCCTTTGTAGGTCAGAACGGACAAGGTAAATCTACTTTTATAAAAGCGATTGTAAATGAATTTCCATATGACGGAAGCATTAAGTTAGGACATAATGTGCAGCTGGGTTATTTTGCCCAAAACCAAGCCGAATACCTCGATGGTGAAAAGACGCTTTTGGATACCATGACTGATGCGGCTACCGACTCCAATCGGGCCAAGGTACGCGACATGCTGGGCGCATTTTTGTTCCGAGGTGATGATGTAGAAAAGAAAGTGAAAGTGCTTTCCGGTGGTGAAAGAAACCGCTTAGCCCTTTGTCGTCTGTTGCTTCAGCCCATTAATGTGCTACTCATGGACGAGCCTACCAATCACCTCGATATCAAATCAAAAAACGTACTTAAAGCGGCCTTGCAAAAGTTCGAGGGAACCTTGCTTTTAGTATCGCATGACCGTGATTTTCTCCAAGGCATGGCCAATGTAGTATACGAGTTTAAAGACAAAAAGATTAAGGAATATTTAGGCGATATCAACTTTTTCTTAGAACAGCGAAATGCTCAAAATATGCGTGAGTTTGAAAAAAAGGACAGTCCGTCTATCACGCAACCGGTAAAACAAACCAAGAACCTCTCATTCGAGGAACAAAAGAAAAACAAAACCCTTCAAAACCGACTTTCAAAAGTAGAAAAACAAATTGAAGACTTGGAACGCGACATCCAAAATGATGATAAAGAGTTAGCATCAAACTACGATAAACACATCGAAAATGCTTCTTTTTTTACAGCTTATGAAAATAAAAAAGCAGACCTTGAAAAGTTGCTTGAGGAGTGGGAAAAGATTCAGGAAGAAATGCTTTAAATCAGAAATAAAAGAAAAGAGTAATTGGCAACAGATATTTGATTCAATTAGTGAGAATCTTTAAAAGGATGCCGTTGTTGCCATGCAACAGAAGGTTCCAAATTTTTGAAAATTCGATCCATATAATTATTGATTAGTTTGTTTCGGTGGTAAACAAAGCCCGACATCATAATTGGCACAGCACCAATAGAACTTTTTATTTCCATAGCTGTTCGCCCGAAGATTATTTTTGAAAAACCATGTTCAATTCCAAAACCGGTCATGTTGTACAACATGTTTAAATACAACATGTTTTCTTTTTGAACGGTTGGGTCATAGCCCAAAAAATAGGTCTCTAATGTGTTGCCATTGCTCAATAATGTATGGAAACCAACCAGTTTATTGTTTTTAAAATAGCCAAAAATAAGAAACCGACTTCCGCATTGATGCTTCATGAATGAAAAGTGATTTCGTGTTAGAAAGAAAGTGTTGAACGGGGCATTTTTGGCAACATGATGATACAAATCGTAAAGTGAATCTTGGTGTATATCCACCTGCTCTGCGGTAAGGTTCACCACAGTAATACCTTCAAACTTTTTACGGGCTCTTTTGTACTGATCTCTGTATTTTTTGGAGAATGCATCCACATAGTCCGATTCCGTTTTCCAATTTACATTTGGCTGAAAAATCATGTTGGGCTGAGCATTGAATTCGTAAAGTTTTTCAAAGCCATGCTTGCGCAACTCAAACGCGCATTCCTCGTAGAAATCTTTAAATGAAACTAAATGAATTTTTACCCCTCTCGATTGTAATTGTCGGGTAATTTCGTCTGCGCATCCTAATAGCATTTTCGCCACTTCTTCAAAGGGGATAGCTTTTGAAAAAACATAACCGTTTTGCCCGGTAATCATGTTATTACCCATGAATAAAACATGCGAGGCGAAATTTCGAAAAACAAAATTTCGGATACTGGTTTTAAAACATTTATCACGTTCGCCAAACGATTCAAGTTGGTTGAGATTGAGGTATTGCGCAAGCGAAGCTCCAATCAATTTTTCATTTTCATATATGCCTATAAAAAAGCATTTCATAGTAACTGCCGCCGCCTTTTCCAAAACCTCAAGATAAGGAGTTTGCAAAAAGATATTTTCATAAGCAACCGCATCCCAATCTTTAGGAAGTTGCTTAACGGATTCAAAAAGGCGGTATGTAATTCTTTCCAAAATAAAAAAAATCGCTCCACAAATGTAGAGCGATTGCATTGTAATTAAATGTTAAATTATTTCCAAGCGCAAACAATACCCCCTATGATTGTCATGCACACCGTCCAATAACCGGCAATAATTAAGATGTATTTCCAAGAGCGCTGTTCAAATAAAGCATTGATAGCAGTCATAGGAAGCGCAAAAAATACACCGGCCATAAAGCCGTGTAATGCCCCGTGTTTAAACGTTCTAAAGGCATCTCCGTAATCGGCCATAAAAGCATTGTACGAAGGCAATGCCTCATTAATTTTTCCTGGACCTCCAATCATTCCCAAAGGCCCCATTTGGTGAATTGTTAACGCCGGTATCACCGAAGCAAATAAAATGGAATAGAAAATTGTTAATCCAAATACTTTAAGCATATTGGATTTTTGAGCTTTTTCTTCGGTCATTCCGGTTTCTTGCATCCAGATTGTTCCGAAAACTTTAGGGTTGTACCACACAAACCCAACTAATAAGGTAACCAATGAGGATACCAAAACGGCAATAAGGTTAAAAGGCATAATTTTTAAAATTTATTGGTTAATGATTCAAATATAAGAATAATTGTAATAAGTTTTTTTTTAACATTTGTATTTTTTTTGTAAGAAAAAGAATAATATAAACAAATAAAAATGCAATATATCGATTAAATTTGTAGGTTAACGATTGAATAAACTACATTTACTCAACCAAATCTAAATAAACCATGAGAAATTTAACCACTTTAGTAGCACTATTGTATACTGTTGTTTCATTTGCAGTTACAAAAGACGAGCAAAACGCCTTGGTTGCATTGTATAAATCAACCGATGGTAAAAATTGGAAAACGAAATGGGATTTAAACAAGCCTGTTTCAACATGGTATGGTGTTTCGGTTAAAGAGGATAAAGTAGTAGCTTTGGATTTGTCTGATAACAATCTAAACGGAACAATTCCAGCCGAAATTAATGGTCTTACAAATTTAAAAAGTTTGATGTTGTTCAAAAACAACCTCTCAGGAGCTATTCCAACTTCGATAGGAGATTTGACCCAATTGGAGTATTTGAATATCTCGTTCAACCAACTAAGTGGTGAATTGCCTCAGCAAGTTTCTGGGATGAAATCGCTTCAAACGTTGGAGTTATTTATGAACAGACTGAGTGGGGCTTTACCGGCTACACTTGGAGAATTAAAAAAATTAGAAGTTCTTACACTTTATAATAACGAATTGAGTGGCGAAATCCCGACGTCAATTTTCTCACTGAAAAACTTGAAAGTACTTCAGTTGAACAGTAACAAGTTGACCGGTAAATTGTCGAGAGAAATCTGTAATTTGTCTAATTTAGAATCGTTAGCATTGTTTGATAACGGTTTGACAGGAGCAATACCGTTTGAATTGGACAAGATTAAAACACTCAAAGAGGTGAATTTATCCTATAACAATTTTTCGGGATTTGTAACCAAAGAATTGGCACAAAAGGACACTTTCAAAATGACAATGGTAAATGAACAGGGGGTTGCAACAACCATGAATGTGTATTCTGACAAGGATAAAGCGATAGTATCTGAAGAATAGTAATTTCAGTTGTGTCATAACCCTATTTTAATAGGGTACATTCTAATATTTTGCTATCTTTGGCAAAATATTTTTTTGTGAAATGAATACAAAAAAAAATGTACTGATTGTTGACGACCACCTCGTTGTAAGAAAAGGACTTAGGTTAACGTTAAGTGAGCGTTTTCCTAATTTTAGTGTATATGATGTGGATTCGTATGCCTCGTTGTTAGACCAGTGTACTAAGTATGATTTTGATTTGATATTGCTGGATGTCAATATAAATGGGGTAGAGAATGTTAAGATTATGAATGAAGTGAAGGCTGTTTTGCCGGATGTTAAAATTCTGATTTTTACCTCACACGATGAAAAGCAATATGGTCTTAGATATATTGAAAATGGTGCCGATGGATTTCTGAATAAATTTTGTTCAGAAGAAAAGTTGGAGTATGCAATAAAGCATGTTTTTGAAACCGGGTATTATTACAGCGATGCAATTCGCGAGAAAATACGCAATTCAGGTCGAAAAAAAACTGCCGAAAACCCGCTGGATTTATTGTCCAATAGGGAATTTGAAATTGCGAAGTTGTTGGTTGATGGTGAAGGAAACTTAGAGATATCCAATAAACTCGACATAAAGATGTCGACGGTTAGCACCTATAAAAACCGAATCTTCGAAAAACTGAAAGTGAATAGTGTAGTGGCTCTTGCGGAGATTTTTAAAAATTCGAATTAACCTTAACTTAGTAATAGTATAAAGATTTTGTAGTCTTAATTCTATTAAAAAAGTTTTGTTAAAATAGTATATTTGCACGAGTTATTTTATAATCAATATTCACAAATTATGAATAAAACTACTTTTTCTAAATGGTTGATTAACTGTATTTTGTTGCTGTTGGTCAACCTTTCTTATGTGGTAGGTTATGCTGAGGGTACACCAACGCTCTCTCCAAATGCCGCCAACATTACCGGACTTCTGTCTGCTCCTGATATCGCTGCCGGGCCCTATGTGGGTGCTGCCGAAGACAATCGGGTGAAATTTTATATCAACAATGCGGCTACCGAAAATCTCTATTTCGGTTTTGATGCGCGTGGTTATGTAAATACCGCCCCCAACAACCGTCTGGGTGCTAATGTGGTATTTTACAGAATTTACAGTACAGCCGCCCCTACAGTTGTAATACAACAGGGTGTTTGGAATCCTGCAGCAGGATCAGTTGGTACTATTGATGGACATGCGGCTGCATTAACAGGTCCAAATATTAATGGTGTAACAACTGGATATGCTCCCTTTGTATTTGATCCATCTGCCAATGGTGAGTATTTTATTTCAATTTACCGCAGTAGTACTGTCGATGGAAATACACCTGTTACTACCGGCGGTGCAGCAAGTAGAGTATTTTTACCTTTATTTGATTTAACAGTTGCTTCAGGTCCTGCGGCTACTGCCACAACCATTAATGGTCGTGTATACTCTGACAAGTGGAGCTTTGCGGCAGCTGATTCGGCTTTTGTAGTGGCAGTTACGGCACAAGCCGAACCGGTATTTCATGCATATACCGATGATCAAACCATAGTTAAAATTGACTTCGAAACGGGTTTCCGGCCAATTGCATTTAATGTTGCTGTTAACAAGTATGGGGTGAGTACTCCTGGTGTTTGGACAACAACAAGAAACTCTGTCAATTCTGCGGTAACGCCACCATTAACCAATGGATACAAAGTTTTTATAAATGTGCCAGATTCGGTGGTTTTCCCAGTCGCTGCTGTACCTGTTAATCCAACCTTTTTAACTCCGGCCATTTCTGGATGTGCACCGAATTACAATATTAATTATAATGTAGGTGTTGCCGGAGATGTAAAAATTTTACTGGATTTGAATGGGGTGCCTGGTTTTCAAAGTTCATCTGCCGACCGTATTCTGGAGGATCTTGATGTTACAGCTGGGAATCACTCCTTGGCGTGGGATGGTCTTGATGGTAATTTAGTACCAGTGCCATCTGGAACAAACTTTAATATTGCGCTTACATTCTCGATGGGTCGTTTCAACCTCCCGTTATATGATGCCGAAATTAACAAAAATGGTCTTAGAGTAAGTTTAATTGCTCCTGTGAACGTAACAAACGCTCGTTTATATTGGAATGATTCAGGTCTGACCAATGTTGATTTAAACGGGGGATTATGTGATGCTACGGTTAATGGTTCGGCAAGTAACTTTACAGGATCAGGTTTAAATAATTCTCTTGTTGGAACGTTGTCACCAGGACATGCTTGGAGTGGTAATGGTAATATAGGTCAAGCAATACCGGCACCGGCTGTTGGGGTTAATGAGTCAAGCACACTACAGTGTGATGACTTTGGTAACGTACGTATTATTAATACATGGGGTTGGGGGTATGTTTCTAACCAAACGAATTTAAATGTAACTCTAGGTTGTGCTGATTTAAGTGTAACAAAAACAGTGAGCAATGCAACGCCTTTAGTAGGAAGTAATGTTACTTTTACAGTTACTGCTACTAATAATGGTACTGTTAATGCACTTAATACTATAGTTAACGATTTGTTGTCAGCAACTTGTTATACATTTGTTTCAGCAACACCTTCAGTAGGTTCTTATAATAGCGGAACTGGTGAATGGCTTGTTGGAACATTAAATAATGGTGCTTCGGCAACTTTAACTATTGTAGCAACTGTAACTAGCCAAACAGGATGTGCCAATACTGCAAGTATTACAAGTAATCAAACAGATACTGTTCCTGGTAATAATATAGCTACCGTAACTCCTAGTCCGGTAAATGCAATTGATGCAGTAGATGATCCTGCTACTACCGTTGCTTCGGGAGCTACTCCTACAGCGGCAGGTAGTGTTTTAGGAAATGATACATTAAACGGAGTTCCGGTAACTACGTCTAACACAGATGTTACTCCGGGTGTAAATGGACCAA
This sequence comes from Flavobacterium sp., assembly GCA_041917555.1. Classification (GTDB taxonomy): domain Bacteria; phylum Bacteroidota; class Bacteroidia; order Flavobacteriales; family Flavobacteriaceae; genus Flavobacterium. The sequence goes on from JAYRXL010000013.1 coordinate 149,635, forward strand.
TCAGTGTTGATGCCAATGGCGATTTAACGGTTGCACCAAATACCCCAAGTGGAACGTATACCATTACGTATGAATTATGTGAAACAGGAGCTGTACCAGCCAATTGTGATACTGCAACTGCAACAGTA
>JAYRXL010000014.1:0-17412 GCA_041917555.1 Flavobacterium sp.
ACCGTACTCAGGATCACACGCGAAGCGTGTAATCCGCAGCGAATGTGCTTTTTAATTGAACTCGCTTTCGAGTGATTTTGTTTAAAAAGTTTGGGTAAGGTTTTTACTCTAAATCATGAGCAGATTCAATACTGTGAATTGAATATAAGCCGGTGTAGCTCAGGGGTAGAGTGCTTCCTTGGTAAGGAAGAGGTCACGGGTTCAAATCCCGTCATTGGCTCTAAATTGTAAAATTTGAACACTAATATATAACTAAGATTAAAATTATTTAAAATGGCAAAAGAAAATTTCTCTCGTACCAAGCCACACCTTAATATAGGTACGATTGGTCACGTTGACCACGGTAAAACAACTTTGACTGCTGCGATTACTAAAGTATTGTCAGAGCAAGGATACTGTCAGGCAAGATCTTTCGATCAGATTGATAATGCTCCTGAAGAAAAAGAAAGAGGTATTACTATTAATACTTCACATGTTGAGTATGAAACTTCTAACCGTCACTACGCTCACGTTGACTGTCCAGGTCACGCGGATTACGTTAAAAACATGGTTACAGGTGCTGCTCAAATGGATGGTGCTATCTTAGTGGTAGCTGCTACAGACGGACCTATGCCACAAACTCGTGAGCACATCCTTTTAGGTCGTCAGGTAGGTATTCCTAGAATCGTTGTGTTTATGAACAAAGTAGACATGGTTGATGACGCTGAGTTATTAGAGCTTGTTGAAATGGAAATCAGAGATTTATTATCATTCTATGAGTATGATGGAGATAATGGTCCTGTAGTTCAAGGTTCTGCACTTGGTGGATTGAATGGTGATCCAAACTGGGTTCCTAAAATCCTTGAATTAATGGAAGCTGTTGACAACTGGATTGAAGAGCCGGTTCGTGATAATGCTAAACCTTTCCTAATGCCGGTTGAAGACGTGTTCACTATCACAGGTCGTGGTACTGTTGCTACAGGTCGTATCGAAACTGGTGTTGCTAACACAGGTGATCCGGTTGAAATCATCGGTATGGGTGCAGACAAATTGACTTCTACTATTACAGGGGTTGAGATGTTCCGTAAAATCCTTGACCGTGGTGAAGCTGGTGATAACGTAGGTCTTTTGTTAAGAGGTATTGATAAAGCTGACATCCGTAGAGGTATGGTTATCTGTAAACCGGGTTCAGTAAAACCACATGCTAAATTTAAAGCTGAGGTTTATATCCTTAAAAAAGAAGAAGGTGGTCGTCACACACCATTCCACAACAACTACCGTCCTCAGTTCTACGTTCGTACAACTGACGTAACAGGAACAATTTCTCTTCCTGCAGGTGTTGAAATGGTTATGCCTGGTGATAACTTAACAATTGAAGTAACTTTGTTGAGCCCAATCGCGCTTAACGTAGGTCTTCGTTTTGCTATCCGTGAAGGTGGTAGAACTGTAGGTGCCGGTCAGGTTACTGAAATTTTAGACTAATCTAAATTGAAATACAAAATCAGTGTCGTTGCATAAACTCAACGGCACTGGTTTTTAATAAACGGGTGTAGTTCAAGGGTAGAATTACGGTCTCCAAAACCGTCGATGGTGGTTCGAATCCTCCCATCCGTGCTAATAAAAAAAACAATGTCAAATTTTTTTAATTACTTCTCGGAAGCTTTTGAAGAATTAAGAGCTAATGTAACTTGGCCAACTTGGTCGGATGTACAGAAATACACAATTGTGGTAGCTTTGTTTTCAATCATCTTTGCCGTTTTTACTTGGGGTGTTGATGAATTATTCTCAAGAGCTATAGCCGGTTTGTTTAGTATAATTAAAGGGTAATTCGGAAATGGCGGATACTAGTTTGAAAAAGTGGTATGTAGTGCGTGCTGTGAGCGGTCAGGAAAACAAAGTTAAATCCTATATCGAGACAGAAATAAACCGTTTGGGTTTAGGCGACTATATATCGCAAGTGTTGGTGCCTACTGAAAAGGTAGTTCAGGTGCGTGAAGGAAAAAAAATATCCAAAGAGAAAGTATATTTCCCCGGATATGTTATGGTAGAAGCCAATTTGGTAGGTGAAATACCTCATATCATAAAATCCATCACCGGAGTTATTGGTTTTTTAGGTGAGGTAAAGGGAGGTGATCCAGTGCCTTTACGTTTATCCGAAGTAAACCGTATGTTAGGTAAAGTTGATGAGTTGTCAGTTAAGATTGATACTCAAGCGATACCTTTCACTGTAGGTGAAGTTATTAAAGTTGTTGATGGTCCTTTCAATGGATTTAACGGTTCTATTGAAAAGATTAATGAAGAGAAAAGAAAGCTTGAAGTTATGGTTAAGATTTTTGGTCGTAAAACGCCACTTGAGCTTAGCTTCATGCAGGTTGAAAAAGTATAATCTGTTACACAATTATAATCATTACATCTTTCGCTTCCAACTGTAAGATGTGCTAAAATTTTTAAAAATGGCTAAAGAAGTTAGTAAAGTAGTTAAACTACAAGTAAAGGGAGGTGCTGCGAATCCGTCGCCACCGGTTGGACCTGCTTTGGGAGCTGCTGGGGTTAACATCATGGAGTTCTGTAAGCAATTTAATGCCAGAACACAAGATCAGCCCGGCAAAGTGTTACCGGTACAAATTACCGTGTACAAAGACAAATCGTTCGATTTTGTTGTAAAAACTCCACCTGCTGCAGTACAATTAATGGATGCTGCAAAAATTAAGTCCGGTTCAGGACAGCCTAATCGTAAAAAAGTTGCTAATGTAACTTGGGATCAGATTAAAGCTATTGCTGAAGATAAAATGCCGGATCTTAATGCATTCACAATTGAATCAGCTATGAGCATGGTAGCAGGAACAGCTAGATCTATGGGTATAACTGTAAGTGGAGATTCTCCTCTAAAATAAGAGTAAGATATGGCAAAATTGACAAAAAAACAGAAAGTTGCTGCGTCAAAAATTGAGAAAAACAAATTGTATTCTCTTAAAGATGCTTCTTCTTTGTTGAAAGAAGTTGCTTCTGCAAAATTTGACGAGTCAGTTGATATTGCTGTGCGCTTGGGAGTTGACCCGCGTAAAGCAAATCAAATGGTAAGAGGTGTGGTAACATTACCTCATGGAACAGGTAAGGATGTAAGAGTACTTGCTCTTGTAACTCCGGATAAAGAAGCTGAAGCTAAAGCTGCTGGTGCTGACCACGTAGGTTTAGATGATTACCTTCAAAAAATCAAAGACGGTTGGACGGATGTAGATGTGATTATCACTATGCCTGCTGTAATGGGTAAATTAGGACCATTAGGACGTATTTTAGGGCCTAGAGGTTTGATGCCAAACCCTAAAACCGGAACAGTTACTATGGAGGTAGGAAAAGCAGTTCAGGAAGTTAAGTCCGGTAAAATCGATTTCAAAGTGGATAAAACAGGTATTGTTCACGCCGGTATCGGACGTGTTTCTTTCGAAGCTGATAAAATAGCTGATAACGCCCACGAAATTATTCAAACATTAATCAAATTGAAACCAACTGCAGCTAAAGGTACTTATATCAAGTCTATTCACTTGTCAAGTACAATGAGCCCTGCTATAGCTTTAGACCCTAAAGCTGTATAATGTGGTAGTTAAACATTTTTTATTATGACAAGAGAAGAAAAATCAATCGCGATAGAAGATTTAACTGCAAAATTAGCGGGTGCTAATATTATTTACATTGCAGATACATCCGGGTTGGATGCTGAAACTACCTCAAACTTGAGAAGAGCTTGTTTTAAAGCCGGTATCAAATTGGAAGTGGTTAAAAACACCCTCCTTGAAAAAGCTATGGAAGCTTCTGATAATGACTATGGCGATTTGCCAACAGTTCTTAAAGGAAACTCATCCATTATGATCTCTGAAGTAGCCAATGGCCCTGCTAAAGTGATTAAAGATTTCAGAAAAAAATCAGATAAACCAATCCTTAAAGGTGCTTTTATCAATAATGAAATCTACATCGGTGATAACCTTCTAGATAGCCTTGTGGCCATCAAATCGAAAGAAGAAGTTATTGGCGAAATCATCGGATTACTTCAATCACCTGCACGTCGTATCATTTCTGCATTATTAAACAATGCTGAAAAAAATGGTGGGGCAGCAGCTGAATAATTAGCGCACAAGTAAACAAAAATAAAATTAAAAACATTTTAAACGATAGAAAAAATGGCAGATTTAAAACAATTCGCAGAACAATTAGTTAACTTGACTGTTAAAGAAGTTAACGATTTAGCTACTATATTAAAAGATGAGTACGGTATTGAACCAGCTGCTGCTGCAGTAGTTATGGCTGGCCCAGGCGGTGGTGGTGATGCTGCTGCTGAAGAGCAAACTGAATTCACTGTAGTATTAAAAGATGCAGGTGCTTCTAAACTTGCTGTAGTTAAAGCGGTTAAAGAATTAACTGGTCTTGGACTAAAAGAAGCTAAAGATATTGTAGACGGTGCACCTTCTAACATTAAAGAAGCTGTATCTAAAGCTGAAGCTGAAGGTTTGAAAAAATCATTAGAAGAAGCTGGAGCTGTTGTTGAGTTAAAGTAACTCGTACATAGTTTAGAACTAGGTTTAGGTCTTGAGTTAAGCGCTCAACGACCTAAACCATTTTTCGTATAATAAAATTATTGAATGTTTTATTATAACGTATATTAAAATTCAAAACCTCTTTTGGTCAATACGAAGAAAAAAAATCTGCTATACTTGGTTTTTAAAGATGTATTGGCCTTAATAAAGAAAAGTATAGTTAAACCGTGTTTTTACACAAAAAGCTACTTTTTTTAAAAATCAAAATTTTGTCCATTGATGATCACAAATCAGACTGAAAGATTGAATTTTGCCTCCACTAAAAACATTCCAAATTATCCCGATTTTTTGGATGTACAAGTAAAATCGTTCAAAGATTTTTTTCAATTAGAAACCAAATCTGATGAAAGAGGCAACGAAGGTCTATACAACACCTTCATGGAAAACTTTCCTATTACCGACACAAGAAACCAATTTGTTCTGGAATTTTTGGATTACTTCGTTGATCCGCCACGCTACACCATTCAAGAATGTATTGAAAGAGGTCTAACTTACAGTGTTCCTCTTAAAGCACGCTTGAAATTGTATTGTACAGACCCTGAGCACGAAGATTTTGAAACTATTGTTCAAGATGTATATTTAGGAACTATTCCTTATATGACACCAAGCGGAACTTTTGTAATTAACGGTGCTGAACGCGTAGTTGTTTCCCAATTACACCGTTCTCCGGGGGTTTTCTTTGGTCAGTCTTTCCATGCTAATGGAACAAAATTATATTCAGCCCGTGTAATCCCTTTTAAAGGTTCATGGATTGAATTTGCGACAGACATCAACAATGTGATGTATGCCTATATTGACAGAAAGAAAAAATTACCGGTAACCACACTTTTCCGGGCCATCGGATTTGAACGTGATAAAGATATTCTTGAAATCTTCGACCTTGCAGAAGAGGTTAAAGTATCAAAAACCGGATTAAAAAAATATATCGGACGTAAACTTGCTGCCCGTGTTTTGAACACGTGGCACGAGGATTTCGTGGATGAAGATACAGGCGAGGTTGTTTCTATCGAACGTAACGAAATCATCTTGGATCGTGATACCATTATCGATAAAGATAATGTGGAAGAAATTATCGACTCTAATGTGAAATCTATTTTGTTACACAAAGAAGATAACAATCAGGCCGATTATGCAATCATTCACAATACGCTTCAAAAAGACCCTACCAACTCTGAAAAAGAAGCTGTGGAGCATATCTACCGCCAATTGCGTAACGCAGAACCGCCTGATGAAGAAACAGCACGCGGTATTATAGAGAAGTTGTTCTTCTCAGATCAGCGTTACAACCTAGGTGATGTGGGTCGTTACCGTATGAATAAAAAACTGAACTTGGATATCCCAATGGATAAACAGGTTCTTACCAAAGAAGATATTATTACCATCGTTAAATACCTTATTGAGTTGATTAACTCAAAAGCAGAGATTGACGATATTGACCACTTGTCTAACCGACGTGTACGTACCGTTGGCGAACAATTGTCTCAACAATTTGGAGTAGGTCTTGCCCGTATGGCCAGAACCATCAGAGAGCGAATGAATGTTCGTGATAATGAGGTGTTTACGCCAATTGATTTGATTAACGCTAAAACATTATCATCGGTAATCAACTCGTTCTTTGGAACCAATCAGCTTTCTCAATTCATGGATCAAACCAATCCATTGGCCGAGATTACTCACAAACGTCGTTTGTCTGCACTCGGACCTGGAGGTCTTTCGCGCGAAAGAGCCGGTTTCGAGGTTCGTGACGTTCACTATACCCACTACGGTCGTTTGTGTCCAATTGAAACTCCTGAAGGACCAAATATCGGTTTGATTTCCTCGTTAGGGGTATATGCAAAAGTAAACGGAATGGGCTTTATTGAAACGCCTTACCGCGAAGTGAAAAACGGTAAAGTAGATTTGGCTTCTGAACCGATTTATTTGAGCGCTGAAGAAGAAGAAGGTAAATTAATCGCTCAGGCGAATATCGCTATGAATGATGATGGTACCATTACCGCTGATAAAGTAATTGCTCGTGAAGAGGGTGACTTCCCGGTAGTAGAACCTAATGTTGTTCATTATACCGATGTGGCTCCGAATCAAATTGCCTCAATTTCGGCTTCTCTTATTCCGTTCCTTGAACATGATGATGCGAACCGTGCTTTGATGGGATCAAACATGATGCGTCAGGCTGTACCTTTGTTACGACCTGAATCACCAATTGTTGGAACCGGGTTAGAAAGACAAGTAGCTTCTGATTCTCGCGTATTGATTAATGCTGAAGGAAGTGGTGTGGTTGAATATGTAGACGCAGACAAAATTACAATTCGCTACGATCGCACGGAAGAGGAACGCATGGTTAGTTTCGATCCAGATGAAAAAACCTATCAGTTAATCAAATTCAGAAAAACTAATCAAAGTACCTGTATTAACCTGAAACCTATTGTACGAAAAGGTGACAGAGTTTTAAAAGGTCAGGTTCTTTGTGAAGGATATGCCACTCAAAACGGGGAGCTGGCACTCGGACGTAACCTTAAAGTAGCGTTTATGCCATGGAAAGGATACAACTTCGAGGATGCTATTGTAATTTCCGAAAAAGTGGTTCGTGATGATATCTTTACTTCAATTCATATCGATGATTATTCACTTGAAGTGCGTGATACTAAATTGGGTAATGAAGAGTTAACGAACGACATTCCTAACGTTTCTGAAGAAGCTACTAAAGATTTGGATGAAAACGGTATGATTCGTATAGGTGCCGAAGTAAAACCTGGCGACATTCTTATCGGTAAAATTACACCTAAAGGAGAGTCTGATCCTACTCCGGAAGAAAAATTACTTCGCGCGATCTTCGGAGATAAAGCGGGAGATGTGAAAGATGCCTCTCTAAAAGCTTCTCCGTCACTTCATGGTGTGGTGTTGGATAAAAAATTATTTGCACGTGCCGTTAAAGACAAACGCAAACGTACGAAAGATAAAGATGATTTGGCTGAACTCGAAATGGAGTTCGAAACCAAATTTGTCGAATTAAAAGATAAATTAATCGATAAATTATTCCTTATTGTTGATGGAAAAACATCACAAGGTGTAATGAATGACTTAGGTGAAGAAGTATTGCCAAAAGGTAAAAAATACTCCAAAAAAATGCTTCAGGCTGTTGAAGATTTTGCTCACCTCACCAAAGGTCAATGGGTTGCCGATGAGGAAACCAACCGATTGGTTAACGACTTAATTCACAATTATAAAATTAAATTAAACGACCTTCAAGGTGCACTCAGAAGAGAAAAATTCACCATCACGGTGGGAGATGAACTTCCTGCAGGTATCCTTAAATTGGCTAAAGTTTATATCGCTAAAAAACGTAAACTTAAAGTGGGTGATAAAATGGCCGGTCGTCACGGAAATAAAGGTATCGTTGCCCGAATTGTACGTCAGGAGGATATGCCATTCCTTGAAGACGGAACACCGGTTGATATCGTCTTGAACCCGCTGGGTGTACCTTCACGTATGAACATCGGTCAGATCTATGAAACTGTGTTGGGCTGGGCCGGATTAAAAGCTGGCAGAAAATTTGCCACTCCAATTTTTGATGGTGCTACGCTTGACGAAATTAACCAATTGACAGACGATGCCGGTATACCACGTTTTGGTCATACCTACCTGTACGACGGAGGAACCGGAGAACGTTTTCACCAAGCAGCAACTGTAGGTGTTATCTACATGCTTAAATTGGGTCACATGGTTGACGATAAAATGCACGCACGTTCAATTGGTCCTTACTCACTTATTACGCAACAACCTCTTGGTGGTAAAGCACAGTTTGGTGGTCAGCGTTTTGGAGAGATGGAGGTTTGGGCTCTTGAGGCTTATGGTGCTTCAAGTACATTAAGAGAAATCTTAACTGTTAAATCGGATGACGTAATCGGAAGGGCTAAAACATACGAAGCCATCGTAAAAGGCGAAACAATGCCTGAACCAGGATTACCGGAATCATTCAATGTATTAATGCATGAATTAAAAGGTCTTGGTTTAGATATCCGATTAGAAGAATAGTTTTTAATTGTTTCAGGTTTGGAGTTAGAACATAACATGAAACCTGAAACTTGAAACAAAATTTAGTATTATGATGAATAACAGAAATAAAGATAAAAACACCATCAAACGATTTGATAAAATCACTATCGGTCTGGCTTCTCCTGAATCTATTTTGGCCGAATCCAAAGGTGAGGTGTTAAAACCCGAAACCATCAACTACCGTACCCACAAACCGGAACGCGACGGACTCTTCTGTGAGCGTATCTTTGGTCCTGTAAAAGACTATGAGTGTGCCTGTGGTAAATACAAACGTATTCGTTATAAAGGTATTGTTTGTGACCGCTGTGGGGTAGAGGTAACCGAGAAAAAAGTGCGTCGTGATCGCGTTGGACACATCAATTTAGTGGTGCCAATCGCTCATATTTGGTACTTCCGTTCCTTGCCTAATAAAATAGGATATATTCTAGGATTGCCGTCCAAAAAATTAGACATGATTATCTACTACGAACGTTATGTGGTAATTCAGGCCGGTATTGCAAAACACCCTGATGGTGAACCTATCGAAAGATTAGATTTCCTTACCGAAGAAGAGTACCTCAATATTTTGGATACGCTTCCTATGGAAAACCAATATTTGGATGATAACGATCCTAATAAATTCATCGCTAAAATGGGTGCTGAATGTATAATGGATTTGTTGGCCAGAACAGATTTAGATGCGCTTTCGTATGAATTGCGTCACAGTGCTAACAGCGAAACTTCAAAACAACGTAAAACGGAAGCATTAAAACGCCTTCAGGTTGTTGAATCGTTCCGTGAAGCAAATCTTAATCGCGAAAACAGACCGGAATGGATGATTTTAAAAGTAATTCCGGTTATCCCACCAGAATTGCGCCCTTTGGTACCGCTTGATGGAGGTCGTTTCGCTACATCCGATTTAAATGATCTTTACCGTCGTGTAATTATCCGTAATAATCGTTTAAAACGTTTGATGGAAATCAAAGCACCTGAAGTAATTCTTCGTAACGAAAAACGTATGCTTCAGGAATCGGTAGATTCATTGTTTGATAACACACGAAAAGCATCTGCTGTAAAAACCGAATCTAACCGACCTCTAAAGTCACTTTCGGATTCCTTAAAAGGAAAACAAGGACGTTTTCGTCAAAACTTGTTGGGTAAACGTGTGGATTATTCCGCTCGTTCGGTTATTGTTGTCGGACCTGAATTAAAAATGTATGAGTGTGGGTTGCCAAAAGATATGGCTGCCGAGCTATACAAACCATTTGTAATTCGTAAACTGATTGAAAGAGGTATTGTTAAAACCGTAAAATCAGCTAAAAAAATAATTGATAAAAAAGAACCTGTAGTTTGGGATATCCTTGAAAATGTAATCAAAGGACACCCTGTACTACTTAACCGTGCTCCAACCCTTCACCGATTAGGTATTCAGGCTTTTCAGCCTAAACTTATCGAAGGAAAAGCGATTCAGTTGCACCCATTAACCTGTACGGCTTTCAACGCCGACTTTGATGGTGACCAGATGGCGGTACACTTACCGCTTGGTCCTGAAGCTATTTTGGAAGCACAATTGTTGATGTTGGCTTCGCATAATATCTTGAACCCGGCAAATGGTGCTCCTATTACGGTACCTTCTCAAGACATGGTTTTGGGATTGTACTACATGACCAAAGAACGCCTTTCTACGCCTACTTTAAAAATTGTTGGTGAAGGTTTGACATTCTATTCTGCCGAAGAGGTTAATATTGCACTTAACGAAGGCCGTCTTGAATTGAATGCTCGTGTTAAAATCAGAGCAAAAGACTTCAATGAAAATGGTGAATTGGTGTATAAAATTATCCAAACTACTGCCGGTAGAGTGTTGTTCAACGAGGTGGTTCCGGAAGCTGCGGGTTACATCAATGAAGTATTAACTAAAAAATCACTTCGTGATATTATTGGAAAAATCTTAGCCGTTACCGATGTGCCGACTACTGCTGCTTTCCTTGATAACATGAAAGATATGGGTTATAAGTTTGCGTTTAAAGGCGGATTGTCTTTCAGTTTGGGCGATATTATTGTTCCGGAACAAAAAGATGATTTAATTGCCGATGCACGCGAACAAGTTGACGGTATTACCATGAACTATAACATGGGTCTTATTACCAATAATGAACGTTATAATCAGGTAATCGATGTGTGGACTTCAACCAATGCTCTTTTGACAGAGTTGGCCATGAAGAAAATTCGCGAAGACCAACAAGGTTTTAACTCGGTATATATGATGCTTGATTCCGGAGCTCGTGGATCTAAAGAGCAGATTCGTCAGCTTACTGGTATGCGTGGTTTGATGGCCAAGCCAAAAAAATCAACTGCAGCCGGTGGAGAAATTATCGAAAACCCGATCCTTTCTAACTTTAAGGAAGGTCTTTCCATCTTGGAATACTTTATCTCTACCCACGGTGCACGTAAAGGTCTTGCTGATACCGCTTTGAAAACGGCAGATGCCGGATACTTAACCCGAAGATTACATGACGTATCTCAAGATGTTATTGTAAACTCTGTAGATTGTGGTACGCTTCGCGGAATTGAAGTTGCAGCCCTTAAGAAAAACGAAGAGGTTGTAGAAACCCTTGGAGAGCGTATTCTTGGGCGTGTAGCACTTCACGATGTGGTTAATCCGTTAACCTCTGAAGTTATTGTTGCCGCAGGCGAAGAAATTACCGAAGCCGTTATACGTCAAATTGAAGAGTCACCTCTTGAAAGAATAGAAGTACGTTCACCATTAACGTGTGAAGCTAAAAAAGGAATCTGTTCAAAATGTTACGGACGAAACCTTGCTACCGGAAAAATGACTCAAAAAGGTGAGGCTGTTGGTGTAATTGCCGCACAATCCATCGGGGAACCGGGTACACAGCTTACACTTCGTACGTTCCACGTAGGAGGGGTTGCCGGTGGTGTTTCTGAAGAGTCAAGTATTGTTGCTCGTTTTGGAGGTCGCCTTGAAATTGAAGATTTAAAAACAGTTGTAGGTGAAGATACCGATGGTAATAAAGTAGATATTGTAATTTCACGTTCTACGGAATTGAAATTAGTTGACGAAAAAACCGGAATTCTTCTAAGTACGCATAACATTCCTTATGGTTCAGTAATTAATGTAAAAGATGGTGAAATTGTTGAAAAAGGAGCTGTAATTTGTAAATGGGACCCGTACAATGGTGTAATCATTTCTGAATTTACCGGTAAAATCGAATACGAAGATCTTGAACAAGGTCAAACTTATCAGGTTGAAATTGACGAACAAACCGGATTCCAGGAAAAAGTTATTTCCGAAGGAAGAAACAAGAAACTAATCCCTACATTGCATATTTATGGTAAGGATGGTGAATTGATCCGCTCGTACAACTTACCGGTTGGAGCCCACTTAATGGTTGAAGATGGAGAAAAAATTAAAGCCGGTAAAATCCTTGTGAAAATTCCGCGTCGTTCTTCAAAAGCCGGCGATATCACCGGAGGTCTTCCTCGTATTACCGAACTTTTAGAAGCTCGTAATCCGTCTAATCCTGCCGTGGTTTCCGAAATTGACGGTGTTGTTACTTTTGGTAAAATCAAACGTGGTAACCGCGAAATTATCATCGAATCCAAGTTTGGAGAAATTAAAAAGTACCTTGTAAAATTATCAAGTCAGATTCTGGTTCAGGAAAATGACTTCGTAAAAGCGGGTATGCCATTATCGGATGGAGCTATTACGCCTGAAGATATCCTTCGAATTCAAGGACCATCTGCCGTACAACAGTATTTGGTGAATGAAATTCAGGAGGTATACCGTTTGCAAGGGGTGAAAATTAACGACAAACACTTCGAAGTAGTTATCCGTCAAATGATGCGAAAAGTTCAAATCGAAGATCCGGGAGATACATTATTCTTAGAAGAACAATTGGTTCATACAGCCGATTTCCTTGAAGAAAATGATAAATTGTACGGAATGAAAGTGGTTGAAGATGCCGGTGATTCAGAAAACCTTAAACCGGGTCAGATTGTATCTCCACGTCAGTTACGTGATGAAAATTCTTTGTTGAAACGCAATGATAAAAACTTGGTTGTGGCCCGCGATGTAATTACAGCTACTGCTACACCGGTATTACAAGGTATTACGCGTGCTTCGTTACAAACGAAATCGTTTATCTCGGCTGCCTCCTTCCAGGAAACAACTAAAGTACTAAACGAAGCTGCTGTAGCAGGAAAAGTAGATACTTTGGAAGGTTTGAAGGAAAATGTAATTGTAGGACACAGAATCCCTGCCGGTACCGGTATGCGTGATTACGACCATATCATAGTGGGTTCTAAAGAGGACTACAATGAAATGATGGCTAACAAAGAAGAATATATCTACTAAATTATGGAACATAACAATCAGGAAGGGCAAATAAACATTGAATTGGATGAAAAAACAGCCGAAGGAATTTATTCCAACTTGGCCATAATTAATCATTCGCAATCAGAGTTTATCGTGGACTATATTACTTTAATGCCGGGTGTGCCGAAAGCAAAGGTTCGCTCCCGTATTATATTAACACCACAACATGCCAAACGTTTTTTGGCAGCCCTTAAGGAAAACATTCAGCGTTATGAATCTGTACACGGTGAAATAAAAGAAGGCGATCACCCTCAACTTCCGTTGAATTTCGGACCTACGGGACAAGCCTAAATTATCTAATTTATTAAAAACTCCTCAATAAAATTGAGGAGTTTTTTTTATATGTAGAATTTTCACGACAGAAAAGTGTGAAAGATTAATTTAAAACGACAATACATAGGTTGTTTTATCGATTATAATTGCCTTTCATCGGAAGTGCTTTACAATTCATTAACTATCAGTTAACTTTGTAAAACTAAATACTTAATTTTTATGTTAACAAATTACTTTACGTTCGGGAAAGAAATGAGTTTCTCTTCTGAAAATGGAAAATCGCACAAAAAAGCGATACATGTAAAGTATGGTTTGATGACTGCGATTATGATGTTGTTTCTGTTTTCAGGCAATGTTTGGTCGCAAGTTGCAAATTATACTTTTTCGCAAAGCACCGGTACATACACGCCTATCACCGGCGGTACTGTTTCCGCATCCGGCTCTGGCTTAGATGACACTGTAGTAAGTATTACTTTGCCAACTGCCTTTGTCTACAATGGTACAAGTATTACTACTGTTGGTTTTAGCCCAAATGGCTATTTGATTATGGGTAATGCTACATCTCACGGTTACACGCCTTTGAGTAGTACAACATCATCTTCAGGTATTGTTTCTGCTTTGGGGATGGATATGGTAGCAAGTGGTACCTCATCTGAACAAAGATGGGAACAGATTGGAAATGAGATTATTTTTCAATGGAAGGATTTTAAACGTTATAACTCTACTGCATTCACCGATGAGAATTTTAGTTTTCAAATACGTTTGAATACAAGCACAAAAGCAATATCTATTGTTTACAATGGTGCTACAACAGTTAATGTTAGTACAACAAGAATACCACAGGTTGGTTTGAGAGGTGCTTCTAATACAGATTACAATGCAAGACGTCTAACAACAACTGTGCCTGACGCATCGCCGGCTTGGAATGATACTACAATAGCAACATCTAACGGTCACAATGTTCGTTTTACATCTACAGGAGCGTGTTATCCCGCAGCAGGTCAAACATTTACTTGGGTTCCACCAGTAATTGCTATAGATATGGCTGCTTCTGCAATTGTTGGAATTCCTACATCATCTTGTTCAAATAGTTCTTTGCCATTATCTGTTACAATAACTAATAATGGAGCCAATACCATAGATTTTTCTACAAACAATGCTGTAATTAGTTTGAATGTTACTGGAGCTTCTACGCAAACACTTTCTACTACTGTTACATCAGGTACATTAGCAACAGGAGCATCTCAGACTGTTCTATTGTCACCTAATGCTAATTTTTCTGTTGGTGGCACACATAACTTATCTGCATCTGTTACAGTAACAGGCGATGGTGCTGCTGCTAACAATACCATAACAACTACAAAAGTAATTTCGCCATCAACCGCTTCTCCATATACAGAAGGGTTTGCTACAACCACTCTCCCAACAGGTTGGACCAATACCAGTACTGCTTGGAGTATTGCTGCTTCTCATGGAGTAACTACTAATGGTATTTACAAGAATCAATGGGCTAGTTCAACATCGGGTCAGTTTAATACTATTTCAGTAGGTCCTTTGGGAGCTAATGATGAGTTTAAATTTGATTATAGAATTGTTGATTATACATCATATCCGGCTACTCCAAGAGCCACAGGATGGGGTAATTTTCAAGTTCAGGTAAGCACGGATTGCGGAAGTACTTATTCCACAATATTAACAGTTGATGATAGTAATCATACTACTTCATTAAGTTGGGCTACAAAAACAATAAATTTAGCTTCTTACGCCGGACAATATGTTACGGTAAGAATCATAGCTACTTGGGCTGCGGGTGATTATTTCTTAGATTTTGATAATTTCTCTTTTGCTCCGGTTCCGGTTTTACCACCAAACTGCGCATCAGGTTTTGCACCAGCAGATTTAGCAACAAATGTTTTCAAAAATACTACCCTAACTTGGTCTGCTGCAACAGGTAGCCCAACAAGTTATGATGTGTATTTTGGAACAACTACTAACCCATCTTTTGTAACTAATACTACCGGTACATCATATACTCCGGCTGTGATGAGTTCTAATACCACTTATTACTGGAAAATAGTTCCCAAAAATGCAAATGGTGATGCAGTAGGTTGTACGGAACAATCGTTTACAACAGGAACAAGTCTACAGTATTGTGCCTCAGTACCAACTAGTAATGATGGTTCAGGAATTACAGCGGTTGTTTTTGGTGCAACCAATTTTGCAATACCGGATGTAATGTATCAAAACAACAATGCTACTCCGGTATCTATTGTTCAAGGTGATAATGCAAACTTACAAATCACTTTTGCAACAGGTTATTCTTACGATACGAACGTATGGATTGATTTTAATGATGATGGTGATTTCCTTGATGCGGGTGAAATTGTTTATACAGGCGCATCTACTGCAACTAATCCAACAACTTTGGATGCATCATTTGCAATGCCAATGACAGCAACAGTGGGAATGCACCAAATGCGTGTTGGAACGGCAGATACAGGTCAAGTTCCGCCAAATCCTTGCTATAACGGTACTTATGGTGTTACATTAGATTTCATGGTTGATGTATTGCCTTTACCAACAGATGCTCCGGACTGGGTTAATCTTCAATGGCCATATAGTACTACTATTTTAGCCGGAAATAACTCGGAGTTAATATATGCTAGAGTATATGAACCGGGAGTAACAGATACAACTTCTGGTCAGGCACCGGGTATCCAAGCTTGGATTGGTGTTAGCCCTGTTGGGTCAAATACAAATCCAAATACATGGACAACATGGGTACCAGCTACTTTTAATGTAGAAGTAGGTAATAATGACGAGTATATGGCTTCTATTGGAAGTACTTTAACTCCTGGAACATATTATTATGCCTCACGCTTCAGATTAAATGGAGGACCTTATGTATATGGAGGTTTAAATGATTTCTTCTGGGATGGTACTAATTATCCTAGCGGTGTTTTAACGGTTGATCCTAACCCAACACAATGTGCTGTTATTTCGGCTCCAGCCGATGCTGCTACAGGTGTTGCTAAGGGAAGTGTAGCGTTAAGTTGGACTGCTCCAACTTCCGGACCTGCACCAACTGGATATAAAGTGTATTTTGGCACAACTTCAGGGTCATTGACTTTGATGACTACAACTACCAATCTTACCTACACAGCAACAGCTTCTGCTTATAGCACTACTTACTATTGGAAAGTTGTGCCAACTTCTACAATTGGTGGTGATGCTACAGGTTGTGCAGAATGGAGTTTTACTACCGAAGCAGATCCGTTTGCTCCATATTGTAGTGGTTTTGATTTTACGTATAATGTAGAGCCTATCACTTTGGTTAACTTCGCAGGAATAAATAATAGCACTAATCCTGCTCTAAATGCTACACCTGATCACGAAAACTTTATTTCTATTTCCGGAAATGTTACTACTGAAAATACATATGTAATGACCTTAAAAGGAAATACAGATGGTTCATACACTAATAATTTCAGAGTATTTATCGATTGGAACCAAGATGGTGATTTCGCTGATGCTGGTGAAATGTTCAATGCAGGTACAATTAATAATTCAACCGGAACTGATGCTATTCAAGCTGTTTCAAACATCACAGTGCCGGGTTCTGCCTTGGCAGGAACAACACGTATGCGTGTAAAAAAATTGTTTGGTACTACAAATGTTGATAACCCATGTACAGCAGGTGACTATGGTCAGTTTGAAGACTATTCATTGAATGTGACGCTTTGTACGCCTGTAACTTGGTATGCTGATGCTGATGGTGATGGCTACGGAAATCCAAATGTTACTTTAACTCAATGTTTACAGCCTGTTGGTTATGTTGTTAATGGTACCGATTGTGATGATAATAATCCTTCGGTATTCGTTAATGGTTCATACTATGTAGATGGTGATGCTGATGGATATGGTGCAGGATCTGCAGTAACGCTTTGTGTTGCCAACACAACAGTGGCTCCAACTGGATATTCATTAAACGATTTAGACTGTATGGACAACAATGGTGCTGTTCATCCGGGAGCTACCGAAATTTGCTACGATGGTTTAGATAACAACTGTGATGGTACCATCGACGAAGGATGTACACCTATCGTTTCGGTTGTTCAGGGAACACAATGTGGAGTTACTTTA
>JAYRXL010000015.1:0-1156 GCA_041917555.1 Flavobacterium sp.
CTTGAATTCAACTTGCAAATGCAACTTTTAGTCGACGGAGAATAAGTGAGAAACAACAATTATTTTTTCAGAGAGGAAAGAGAGAAAATATCCCTCTTTCGCTCTGCTGAATGGATAAAGTTAACTATCTTTGCTTTGATTGTCCGTCCAAAGAAAAAAAAGTTGCAGATGAGTAAACATATAACCAGAGAACAAAGGTACGCAATTTCAATGATGTTGCAAACACCAATGACTAAAAAAGAGATAGCAGAGGCTATTGGGATAGATAAAAGTACTGTGTACAGGGAAATAAAGCGAAATTGCGATGCCAGAAATGGCAACTATAGTATGGAGCTTGCCCAGCGTAAAGCAGATAAGCGCAAGGCAGAAAAACGCCATAAAGAAGTACTTACCGAACAAATGAAAAAACGGATCATAAAGCTATTAAAGAACGGTTATAGTCCGGAACAAATAGCTGGTAGAAGCCGTTTAGATGGCATTTCAATGGTATCGCACGAAACGATTTATCGCTGGATATGGTCGGATAAACGTAGTGGAGGTAAGCTCCACAAATATCTTCGACGGCAAGGGCGCAAGTATGCCAAGCGTGGTTCTAAAAATGCAGGACGAGGATTTATTCCTAACAGAGTAGACATTGACGAGCGTCCAGCAATAGTAGATCAAAAGGAGCGATTTGGTGATTTAGAGATAGATACAATTATTGGTAAGAATCATAAAGGTGCCATTCTTACTATAAACGATAGGGTAACAAGCAGAGTCTGGATACGTAAGTTATCGGGGAAAGAAGCCATCCCTGTAGCTAAAATTACAGCCTGGGCACTGCGTAAAGTAAAAAACTTAATACATACAATTACGGCTGATAATGGTAAAGAATTTGCTAAGCACGAGGAAATTGCACAAAAATTGGAAATAAAATTCTATTTTTGTAAACCATACCACTCATGGGAACGTGGTGCCAATGAAAACACAAATGGACTTATTAGGCAGTATATCCCAAAAGGTACGGAATTTAGTGAAGTAACCAAAAAGCAGATTAAAAGGATTGAGAACATTCTTAATAATCGACCTCGTAAAAGACTTGGATACATCACACCAAACGAAAAATTTAAACAAATTATTAATCAGAATTCAGTTGCATTTGCAAGTTGAATTCAGC
>JAYRXL010000016.1:0-2246 GCA_041917555.1 Flavobacterium sp.
ATTAATTTGGTCAATGATGGAAAGTTTGAGATCAAAGCTAACTTTTTGATACTCATTTTTTCGACAGGTTTGTTTTTTTTGTGTTTCCATAGGTTACTAAAAGTGTTTAATTTTTAGTCAACCTATTTTAGGACGATGCATGTTTTAAAATTGCATATAACGTTCCGGCGCTTGGCGAGGTTGCGAACTTTGGAACCGATTATTTTCTATCAAAGATAAAATTTCTTGCGAGAAATAAACGTGAATTTACTACAAAATTCGCAATCTTGCCAAACGCCTGTTAGCTGTTGTTTTTTTAATAATATTCACCAACTTCGACTGACTTATATTTTTCAACATTTTCTAAAAAAGAACTCATTTTTAAAATTCTATCTTCGTTAAATTGTTCTTTTTTTTCTAATAGTTCACAAATTTTTAAAATATTATCTTGTTTAAAAATAAATTTCCCACCTACATTATTTACACTAAAAAAACTATCGGAGTCTTTTTCAAAAAAAATATATTGAGATTGATTGTTTGGCCTATATTTTTGATCTTTTGGGTCGATATATGCTATTTTATCATTTGATTCTATTAAAATGTATTTATCCAACAAAAAAGAAGTTTTGAAATAATCTTTATAATTTTTATTTTGAAATAATTTTATTTCGTTTATTGGTTTTTTTTGATTGTAAATTGAATAGTAACATAAAGTTGGCGGTTTTGGATAGTCATCATTGTCAACAATCATAATAAATTCATCACCAAGACTATTAATGTTTAATGCGTAATTTTCAATTTCATCTCTATGACAAAATAAACCTTCTTCTTTGATGAATTTTAATTTTTCATTTTTAAAATTTAAGATATGAAGATTCATTCCACACTCATACGCATTACAAGTTCCATATAAAATTTTATTAGTATTATCTATTTTAAAACTCCTATTATAATGATTTAAGGATTCAATTTCATATTCTTTTATAGTATTGTTAGAAATATTCCACACTCCCAAACTTCTATTACCTGAAAACTCGTAAAGCTCTAAAAATATTGTGTTTTCATCTACATATTTAGAGTTTAATATGCCGTTTGGTCTGTTTTTCTCTAAAATTTTTTCTCCATTTTTGTCAAACAAAGCAATTGAAGTTCCAAATGACAAACAATATTGATTTAATTTTTCAAAAAATTTTAAGTCATATATTTTTTCTAAACCATCACTATTTTGCAAATTAAGACTAGAAATTAATGAATAATTATTCCCATCATGTATATCAATTCCTATTGAGTAATTTTTTTTTCTCGCAATAAATATTTGGTTTGAAAATTCATCCCAATAAATTAATAGAATATTTTGTGAATCAATTTTGTCTGGAGTAATAATTTGAAATTCCATATCTTGAAGTATTTTTTGTAAAATAACAGCTAACGTTTTGGCGCTTGGCGAAGAAGCGGATTTCGAAGCACTAAACTGTCTGCCAGCACAGAACTTGATACAAAGCACAAAGCTTCATTTAAGCACTGAACCCGCTTTTTTGCCAAACGCCTGTTAGCACCAGTTATTTCCCCATCAATCTGTCCCATATGCTTCTTTGTTTTTTCTTTTCTCGGTATTTTTCAACCACTTCGTCTGTTGGTAAACCAAGGAAACGTGTCGCATTATAAGCAACTAAGTATTCTTTGTGATTTCTATAATTATTGAGTAATTCTGTTATTCGCTTATCCTTGAAGTCGGGCAAGTAATACAAAACGTCAATCAGTTCATATTGGTTAGTTATTCCGGGCATTGTTTCAAGAACAATTTCAGTCATTTTGTTGTCCTGACATATTTGAAAAATTGAATGTGCAATAGTCACTTTCATTGAACCTTTGCTTTTGTCGAGTAGGTCATAAAGTGTCGGGAGCGCGTCTTTTGATTTTATGTGTCCAAGTCCGACTATTGGCCAATTGTCTTTTAGACTAACAACTTTTATAAGTTCAATTTCTGCAGCTTGAAGTTCTTCACTCGTCAAGTTGTCTAATAGGTCAAGAGGAACACCATCTTTTCTCTGTGCCCAAGAATTAGCTTCTAAAAATTCTTTTCTAAATATGTCTAGATTGTTTGTCACTGTCGTCTGTTATAATTGGTGCTAACGTGTGGCGGCTTGCTGAAGTGGCGACTTCGTGACCGCTTAATTTTCTACTAAAATACAATTTCTTGCGAAAATTGAACGTGAATTTAAAGAAAAAATCGCCATTTTAGCAAACCGCTGTTATAGGCAGGCAAA
>JAYRXL010000017.1:0-6496 GCA_041917555.1 Flavobacterium sp.
GCTTTCATAGCAAAAACGTGTACGTTTTCGTGTACTCTTTGTAAAAATATCAAAATTTGAGACATAAAAAAACGGATTGCGCACACAATCCGTTTGATTTCAGGGGTTTAACCCAGTAGCGGGAACAGTCCCGACGCTTCGGGAGAACCTGTGTCCGCCTATGCGGATATGAGTCCGACGAGCTTCTTATGCATAAAAAAACTCCAATCTTTCAATTGGAGTTTCTAGTAGCGGGAACAGTCCCGACGCTTTGGGAGAACCTGTGACTTTTCAAATTATTACAAATAGAAAACCCTCTCATTTCTGAAAGGGTTACTTTGTAGCGGGAACGGCCCCGAAGTCTCGGGAGAACCTTTGTCCGCCTATGCGGATATGAGTCCGACGAGCTTTTTATGCATAAAAAAACTCCAATCTTTCAATTGGAGTTTCTTAGTAGCGGGAACAGCCTCGAAGTCTCGGGAGAACCTGTGACTTTTCAAATTATTACAAATAGAAAACCCTCTCATTTCTGAAAGGGTTACTTTGTAGCGGGAACAGCCCCGAAGTCTCGGGAGAACCTGTGTCCGCATAGGCGGATATGAGCCCGACGAGCTTTTTATGCATAAAAAAACTCCAATCTTTCAATTGGAGTTTATAGTAGCGGGAACAGCCCCGAAGTCTCGGGAGAACATGTGACTTTTCAAATTATTACAAATAAAAACCCTCTCATTGCTGAAAGGGTTACTTTGTAGCGGGAACAGGACTCGAACCTGTGACCTTCGAGTTATGAGTTGCCCAAAAATCACTATTTTATATCCTATTCGTAACTTTTTATCTAAAATCGTGTACGAAATCGTGTACTTGTTTACCTAACAAATATATCAAAAATTATTGTAAAAACACAACCGTGTTTTTCCTCTAAAAAAAGGGGGTTTTTCCTCTTGTTCTGAATACGAAAATTCGGCAACTTTAAAACTAAAATTTAACAAAATGTACGCTTTTTGTGTACCAAGTTCTCCTTTGAAACCATTTATTTTACAATATAAAAAACACGTAAAAATACGTATAACTAAATGCTATTAGTTAACTATACTTGCAGTGTATATTATTTTTCTTACTTCTACGTTCATACTTAAAACAACCTTTCCCCTTTTTTCTGCCTCATTAGTTGTAGTGGCTGTTTTTTTATAAAAACAAATTACATACCTATCGAATATCAAAAAACGGGCATCACATGTTCCTCATTTAACACTATTTATACAAATGAAACAAACCCTAACCTCATTGCTCTCCCTAGTGTTGTTGCTTGCTACAGCAAGTGCTTTGGCTCAAGACATCCTTTGGGAAAAAAGTTACGGCGGTAAACACGCCGAGTACCTTATGGACGCGCAACCCACAGCTGATTTCGGCTTCATTTTAGCCGGCAGTTCACTCTCAGTAAAATCAGGTAACAAAACCGAAAACAACCGTGGTGATTTGGATTATTGGATATGGAAAATCGATGAAAATGGCGACCCCGAATGGCAAAAGACCTTAGGTGGTGACTCAGCTGATTTTCTTCAAAGTATCGCCCTAACCAACGACGGTGGTTTTATATTGGCCGGCGTTTCTTCTTCCAATACAGGTTTCGATAAAAAAGACGACACACATGGCTTGGATGATTTTTGGGTGGTGAAACTTAATGCGAAAGGCGCCGAAGAGTGGCAGGTGACTTTGGGTGGTGAAGGACAGGAAAAATTGCACAACATTCAGCCAACGCGCGACGGTGGTTATATCTTGGGCGGTACCTCTTCGTCCCATAAATCGGGGAACAAAACAGAAGACTCCTTTGGAGGTTTGGATTATTGGATTGTAAAATTGGATTCCAAAGGGAAACTAATTTGGCAAAAAACATTTGGCGGCAAGTATGCCGACGAACTCCGAAGTCTGACACCTACAGCAGACGGTGGTTATCTTGTGGGTGGTTATTCCAATTCGCCCGCCTCAGGCAACAAGCGTCAGGACAACGTGGGCGAAGGCGATTATTGGATAATCAAACTCGATGCCATTGGTACGGAAGAATGGCAAAAAGTGTTGGGTGGCACAGGTGACGACCAGTTGTATGTAGTGCATCAAACCTACGACTATGGCTATGTATTGGCCGGAAACTCCAATTCGAGTAGCGGTGAAAGCAAGTCGGTTGGCAATCAAGACGGAACCGATTTTTGGGTAGTTAAATTGGATACTTCCGGTGAGGTGGTTTGGCAGCAAACGTATAATTTTGGTAAAACCGACATCCTGACTTCCTTAATCGAAAATGAGGATCATACGCTATTGATTGGCGGGTTTGCCAAAGGCGAATTTACAACGTCTAAACTAAAAGGAAAGACCCTGAAACAAGTTCAGGCTAAGGCAAAAAAAGGAACCGATGATTATATTGTATTGAAAATTAATGAAAAAGGCGATGCCATTTGGGATACCTCGGTGGGTAGTCAGGGTGAAGATATTTTGAAAAAGGCGCTCGAAACCCGTGACGGAGGTTATTTGTTAACCGGCACATCGAATGCAAAGCCATCGGGCGACAAAAAGACCCAGCAGGGAAGTAATGATTTTTGGGTGGTAAAACTCAAAGATAAAGACAAACCTAAGGACGTGAAATTGGCTATCGAAGCCTATCCGAATCCGACTACGCAATTCACCAATGTAATTGTAGGCTATGATTTTAAAGAGGGAACAGCTACGGTGGTCGACATGGCCGGAAGGCAGTTGCAACGCTTTGAAATTACATCGCGAACCGTTCCGATAGACCTAAGCGGACTCCCCGAAGGAATTTACATAGTCAACATCAAAACCGATGTACAAAGCGACGGGGTAAAAATCATGAAAACATTGTCTAAAAATTAATTTAAGAGCCATGAGAAAAATAATTTCCTATATAATGGTTGTTTTGGGAATGGGCATAGCCTTTAGCCAAAACCCCGAAATCAAAACCGATTTACCTACAGTTATCCCGCCCTCACCAACGGTGGCTAACTTGATGAAATTTGAAGAAATTCCGGTAAGCAATTATACCGGTGTACCGGATATTTCGATTCCGCTTTTTAGTTCCCCAACCCATTCAAAAGATGTGAATTTAGCAATTAGTCTGAATTATCATCCGGCTGGGATTGGTGTTAATGAGATTGCGAGTGATGTAGGCTTAGGTTGGAGTTTATTTGCAGGAGGTTCTATTTCAAGAACGGTCAGAGGTATGCCGGATGAACAATTGATTTATCCGGGAGGCGCTAATGGCAAAGGAAATATTGGGATTTACCATAACAACTTATCACATAATAAAAATGATTATTATGCTTTTATGGAAAATACGGGTCAATTTATCAGTGATACAGAAAGAGCAAATAAATTTATATGGGAAACCATGGAAATCAATCGTTATGACACGGAACATGACTTATGGCAATTTAATTTTATGGGTAAATCCGGACGTTTTATCATTAAAAAAAACACAACAACAGGCGTTTTGGAGGTAACCCCTATAGATGATTACAGGCTTAAAATTATTAATAATTACACAACCATTGGCGATAACAATTATATCCCAACAGGTTTTACAATCTATGATGAAAACGGAATTAAATATCAATTTGATATAGTTGAAACTACAAACACCTCTTCAGCTGTTTCCAAACTATATTCATCAGCAACTTTTTGGGACGGAGGTGAACCATATCAAAGTCCCATTGAAGTTACAAGTCTTTCCGCTGAAAAACCGTACAGAAGTGCATTTCATTTATCAAAGGTATATGACCAAAATAATAATCTTTTAATAGATTTTTTATACAGTCCGCAAACAATTCAAGAATCCCGAAAATCAAGTACTCTTACTTACAATAATTATTATTCAAGCAAAATCGCAAACCCATATTATGGTATTGCTGATATCATGGGCGGTTTGAATTGTTTTCAAGAGTTTAAACCGTATAAAGAACTTGTAAATACCTATACGCATTCAGATTCAAAAAAGCTTGAAAAAATCAGGATTTTGGATTTTGCTGATATTGAGTTTGTTTTTACTAAAAACAGACAAGATTCTAATATACTATTAGTATCAAATGCCGCTTCCTTATCAGAGGTTTTAATCAAGGATATTAATGGTACAACTGTAAAAAAATATTCATTTTTATATGATTACTCTACAGTTATTGATACTCGAATGATACTAAAGGAAGTGCAGGAAAAAGATTCTAACGACACATTTTTAAAAAGTCATGAATTATATTATGAAGTAAATGATCCGGGAGAAAACAGCATTGGTAAAGACTTTTGGGGGTACTTCAATTTAAATCCCGCATGTTTGGTAAGTAATACTAATGCACATGAACCTTCTCCTGAATTTTCAACCACTGATATCCTCCAGAAAATAAAATACCCAACAGGCGGTTGTGCCATCTTTGATTTTGAAACCAATCGCTTTTCCTACATAGGAATGGATGAAATTTTTGATGATGAATTGGATAAAAATCCTGATAACTATACATTCTCAAATACAGTTACCTTATCCTTTCCAACCAACCAACAACAAGCTTTATCTGTTTCTACATTCAAACGTTATGCAGTATTTCATCCAAGCATTGTACTTCAGGAAAATCCTAATGAAAATACCCGCAATTTTTCTTTACTTAAGAAAAATGGAGGGACTTGGACAGTTATCGCAAATTTTGCTTGCCCATATAGCATGGGTAATTGTTGTTTCCCTTTCTTTTTGGATGCAAACACAGAATATGCCGTCCGTAGAAATAATTTAGATATTGAATACAATGGAGTTGATGTTGTAACAATAGATTATAATAATCGAAATACAACAACACTGCCTTACATTTATGGTGGGGGTAATCGTATTAAGCGAATAGGTTATTTTAAATCGGATGTCGACTCAAGCTATTACCAAACAAATACTAATAATGATATGCCTGAAAAGGAGATTAATTTTGATTATACAGACCCTACTAATCCCAATTACAGCAGTGGTTCACTAACTTATCTAAAGCCTGATTTCAGTTATTTAAGCAAATTTTGGCTTTTTACGAAGTGTGCTGCTCCAGATATCATAAGTGGCACTATTCCCTATGAAGTTGAAACTGATTTTAACAATATGTCGTCAGTTAAAACACAGGGTAGTGACGTTGGTTATAAATATGTTACGATTAAAGAAACCGGAAATGGTTACAAAAGATATACATACAGCTCTCCCTATGATTATCCTGAAATAATTACTCGATTTAATCAGGAACCACCTTTTTTACCTACCAAAAATTTGGATTACAAAAGAGGATTACTTCTCAATGAGGATACTTACAGTGAAGAAAATCGAATCGTTACTGCAACAACATACAACTATACTTATCAAAACTATGAGATAGAAACCGGGTTAAAATTTTACACCAAACCCGGAAGAGTAGGTCATTTCTCAACCGCAGGTATGTTTATGAATAGCTATGATCATTTTTGTGTTTATCAGGCTCAAGGATTTTATGGCTCAACTAACGCTGACGCCTCTATAGCATATTTTGTTGGTCAAAAACCTTTAACATATGGTTTGGTTGATGGGAATACTGTTCCTGCTTACACCATAGTTAATGATTACGAAAACAGAATTCGTTACTTTAAAATAAAAGAATATTACGGCTGGGCAAAACTATCCTCCAAAACCATCAAAAACTATTTTTACGACAGTTCTAACACAGAGCGCAACGTTCAATCTACTGAAACGTTTGCCTATAATCCGGAGAACAAAATGATTTCGGAGTATACAGTTACCAATAGCTTAGGTGATACGCTAAAAACCAAGTATTTTTACCATAGCGGTAATTCTATATATTCTCAAAATCGTATAGCCGAAATTGAACGAATTGAAACGTATCGGGGTGAAGAACTTTTATCCTACAACCGAATTGATTATTCCAATTCTTTGGGAAACAATGTAGCGTATTTGCCTAATTTTATTTCTTCGGCTAAAGGCTCAATCAACGTAGAGCAACGCATTCGCTACTCAAAATACGATGCCTATGGAAATGTGTTGGAAGTTCAACAAGTAAACGGGAGTCCTATATCTTACATTTGGGGCTACCACAACACCCAACCTGTAGCCAAAATCGAAAATATGGTTTACGATAATATTCCATCCTATTTAATTACTGCCATTCAAACAGCTACCGATACCGGTAATGAAGCAGCCGTTATTGCTGCCTTAACTAATTTGCGTAACGATGCTGCTTTAACCAACGCCATGGTTACCACCATCACCCACATCCCGCTCGTTGGTGTAAGTACCATTACCGACCCTAAAGGGGACAAAATTACCTATACCTACGATAGTTTTGGCCGACTCCAGTCTGTTAAAGACAAAGACAACAACACGCTTTCTGAAAATCAATACCACTACAAACCTTAATTTGATGCATCATGAAACTTATAAATCATTCTTTTCGTTTATTTTCAACTTGGCTTTTGGTAGTGGTTTCCTTGAACAGCTTCGGAC
>JAYRXL010000018.1:0-125997 GCA_041917555.1 Flavobacterium sp.
TCGTATCAAATTTTTAACCTTAACGGTAAAAAAGTCGCTTACGGCACCTTGCTCCCCACTACCCCTATTCCTATTGATAAACTCGCTAACGGAACCTATATCCTGCAATGGTTTGACCAATCCGGTAAAAACTACCAGCAAAAATTTATTAAAATTTAGTTAGATTTTTAGTATTTTTATGAAATGAAAAAAAGAGTTTTTGTTGTTATTGCAACCCTTTTTCACTTATTTTCATTTTCACAAAATTTAAAATTGGCAGGAAATGATACAATCTGCCTCAATGCACCGGAATATTTTGAAATCCAAGGGAAAACGAAATTTGAGGCTATCATTTGGAAAACAAATTCCGGTAGTATTGAATCCAAACAAAAGAATGGAGTTTGGGTGCTTTTTCATGAAAATAAAGAGGAGTATAACCTAGAGGCAGTTGTAACGACAAAAAAAAACAAGCGCACGGTTATTCTACAAAAAAAACTGACGCCACTTTTCCCAAAAACTACTATGTTGGGTAATCAAAAACCTATTGTAAACAACGTTTATACCTATGAGTGTGATTATGCCAAAGGCGACGATTATAGTTGGGAAATTTATCCCTCTTTTACGGGAACGATTGTTCAAAAAGAAGGGAAAAAGGCAACTATTTTATGGCATCCTTCGCTTTCAAAAAAAGCAAATCTTCGACTACGAATACGAAAATGCAATAAAATTTATTTTAAAGAATTTCCTATTACCTTTTTGGATACACCTGAAATACAAATTAATAGTAACTCAGCAATAAAATCAGGAAATACTGTAGATTTTTTAGTAAGTAGTACTATTCCTTTTTCCTATGACTCTGCAACTATTGATTTTGGTGACGGTAGTATAGAAAACATAGCAGCAGGAACTATTGCAGAAACACAAACTTTCAAACACTGTTACCATTGTGAACACGGTGCAGGAAATAGAAATGTCATCATAACCTACCATAACGCAAATCATTCCGGTAACGATGTTACAGCTATAATGCCTATCAAAATTGAAAAAGGGGAATGCCTCTTAACTACAACTAATTCAATACTTTTTAAATACAGTATAAATTATAACTTGGTCAAAGGTCTTTACGAAGTAACTTTTTTCAATCACTCTACTATTGATAGGCAAGTTAAAACTATTGGCGGTATTGAATTAGTTTATCCCAATTCCAATCAATTAATACCCTATACACCGGAGTTTACACTTTTCTTTGATCCGGGTGAATACACATTTGAAATAGGACTTAAAGAGCTTTTTACTGTAAAAAGGCAACAAATTATTCTTAATTTACCTGAAATTACAACTCCAAGCTTTACACCCGATTTTGTCGAAATAGCTGAGGGAAATCCTGTTTTATTTTCTCCAAAAACAAACGACAATACTTTAACCTATTATTGGGAGTTTGGCGATGGTTCTTATTCTAATCTTAGAGAAACTGTTAAATCATTTTCGGCTGATAAACAAGCGATTTCTTTTAAAAACGTTTCATTAACAGTTACCAATAAATACGGTTATGCCAAAAGTTTCAGTTACGCACAAAATGAGGTGAAAATTTACAATTTACAACTCAACGGTCAACTCACTTTAGAAGATGACGGAACCCTACTTTTTACCTGTATAGATGCTTTGCCAGAAAATTCATTATTTATATGGTTCTTAAATGACAAACAAATAGCTCAAACAAAATACCCATCCTATAAGCCCGACAAAGAAGGTAACTATTGGCTGAAAATTATGACTGATAATGGAAATTATATCACAATTCCTGATGGTGTAACTTATTTAAAAAAATAACTATTTTTATACAAAAAAATGAAAAAGTTAATTTTACTTCTTGTTCCGATTTTTGCGCTCTTTTGGGCCTGTGAAAAAGATGATTTGGCGGTGCCTGATGAACTTCGGGTGTATGATTTTGTATGGAAAGGAATGAATTTGTATTACCTATGGCAACCTGACGTACCCAATTTGGCTGATAATCGGTTTGCCAATCAGGATGCACTGAATTCGTTTTTACGCGGTTACAATGATCCGGCTGTCTTGTTCAACAGTTTGCGTGTGGATTCCAGTATTGATCGTTTTAGTGTAATTTATAGTAATTATACCGATTTGGAAGGAATTTTAGCGGGAAATACCCTAAACAACGGCGTGGATTTTGGATTGCGTTACAAAACCGGAAGTACAACCGATATATTCGGGTGGGTGCGTTATATCATTCCGGGTTCGGATGCGGCCTCTAAAGGCGTTCAGCGCGGGGCTATTTTTTATGCTGTTAACGGCACACCGCTCACGGTTTCCAACTACCAATCGCTGCTTTCGGCGACTACCTACACGCTAAATTATGCCAACTATGACAATGGTGCCATTACGCCCAACGGGCAATCGGTTACGTTGACTAAAACACAATTGCAGGAAAATCCTGTTTTTGCGGTAAATACCTTTATTCAAGGGGATAAAAAAATTGGTTACCTCATGTACAACGGTTTTTATGCGGCCAACGAAACCGAGCTCAACAATGCGTTTACCCAACTTAAAAACCAAAATGTAACGCATTTGATACTGGATTTGCGGTATAATTCGGGTGGATCGATTGCTACCGCCACACGGTTGGCAAGTATGATTACAGGGCAATTTAACGGTCAGGTTTTTGCCCGACAGCAATGGAATCCAAAACTCACTTCGTATTGGGAACAAAATAATCCGAATTCGTTGCTGAATAAATTTACCGCAACCTTAGGCAATGGAACTGCCATTAGCAGTTTGAATTTAAATAAGGTATATATTCTTACTTCACGTAGTACAGCCTCGGCGAGTGAATTGGTTATTAATGGCTTGAAATCGTATATTGATGTTGTACAAATTGGTGACAAAACAACCGGTAAAAATGTTGGTTCAGTTACCTTATACGATTCGCCTGATTTTACCAAAAACAACGTAAATCCGAGTCATAAATATGCCATGCAACCCATTGTATTAAAAACCGTTAACGCTGACGGGTTTGGCGATTATCAGGCAGGCATTAATCCGACTATTGAATTTTTAGAAGATTACGGCAATATGGGTGTTATTGGAGATGCCAACGAACCCATGTTACAAGCGGCACTCAATTTAATTGCCTCCGGTGGCCGAATGGCACATCAGCCTACACACCAACACCAGTATTGTTCCGACTCGAAAGCTTTAAATCCGTTGCGAACCGAGATGTATCCGTGATTGCATGAGGGACTGCAGCCTTGTGGAGCTCTCCCGATGCAAGCGGGAAGCGACGGCGAAAGGCCCGACCCCGAAAATCGGGGTCATGCCCAAAATAGTATAATGACGTGAGTTCGACAAAAGAATTTTGACTTTATTATTAAGTCGAACTCCGTTATAATTGTATGGATACGCCTAAGCGGAAATTGCGTCCTAAGGTAGTATAGCCACTAATTTCGGTAAACGACGCATTGGTGATATTGGTTACCGAGCCAAAAACAGCCATACGGTTTTTGATGAGTTGGTAGCGTGTGGAGGCATTGAGCAATGAGTAGGCATCTAAAGTAACATCGGTTACGGCAAAGGTAGTTCCGTCATAAAATGAATCGGTTCGCGCGCCGGTAAATTGCCAGTTGGCGTTGATTGACCATCGTGGCGAGCAGGTAAAATCGGCTGCAAGATTAATTTTTTGTTTGGGAATAAGTCGCAACAAAGCAGCATCCGGTTGGGTGAAAGTATAATTGGCTGTTAAACTGAGTTGCGGCAAAACAGTGCAACGGACTTCGGTTTCAAGACCTTTCACTTTATTTTTACCTTCGATGTTGATGTAGTAGGAGGCAAATGTAGTACTATCAAAAAAGAATCCGAAGCTATTATGCTGTTCGCGTAAAAATCCGACGATTGAAAAATTAAACTTTTTATCGAGGGTGGTCGTTTCAATTCCGGCCTCGATTGTTGCATTTTTTTCAGGCGTTAAATTACTGTTACCATAGGGCGAATACAATTGATATAAACTTGGCGCCACTACAGCCGTACTGTATGAAGCCAACGTTTTAACCTGAAATGCTTTACCCCATGTAAATGACGGATTTACTGTATATACCCATTGGGTACCGTATTGGCTGTGGCTATTGAGACGCGCCCCAGTGTTAAGATTAAAGCCAAAATTCGATTGCCACACCACCGTAGCATAGGGGTCATAAAAGCGAAATGTAGCCGCTTCACGAACAATGTTACCATAGGGCGATTCGGTTTGCATATCGTGGAACTGAAAGTTTAATCCGGAGATAACGACTAATTGTTCGTTGAGTTTTAGTTTTCCTGTCAGATCGGTATTTACACTGCGTGAATCGTATACGGTATATTCGGTTTGCGAGGTCCAATTATTTAATTCTGTATAATCCCGTTGCAATTGGGTAAAAGCGGTGTGTAGTACTACCTCGCCATTTTTCCAAGTGAACTTCGGATTAAATCCAAAACGGAATTGTTCCGATTGACTAAAATTCGATGGCGTATCGTTTAGGCCGGTGTTATCGAATATTCCATCGTACGCATTGGCAATGCGATCGTAATTGCCAAAAAAGTTCAGGTTATAGTGGTTAGTTGGTTTATACCCCAAGCTAAACATCAGATTTTGGCGAGAAAAGCGATCCGGCTCGGCCACACTATTTTCTGAAACTGTGGTTTGAGAGGTACCATTTGTTTCCGTGCTATTTAGCGAAGCCAAATAGTTTACTTTGCCGGTGGTACCATTAAACGAAAGACCTTGATTGAAATCGTGAGCGGAGATTTTTTGTTGCGTAGCTGTGTTTTGTGTTCCCATATTCACATAAGCCGTTCCTTGAAACGGTAGTGATCCTGCTTTTTTGAGGGTGATATTAATAACGGCGGTTGCAGCTCCTGTTCCGTAAAGTGTTCCGGCAGCTCCTTTCATAATTTCGACGCGTTCCACCTGATCGGCAGGGAGAAGACGCAGGTCATATTCGAAACTGATTCCGGAGGCATCCGTTACCGGATTTCCGTTAATCAGAATCAGTACTTGTTGGTTTTTTCCACCCCGAATATAATACCCGAGGTTTTTCCCGTTGGCTGAATTCCCACCGTTGATTTCTACTCCGGCAACCGAATTCAATACGGCTGCGAGCGACTGTCCCGGCTTGTTTTCAAAATCTTTGCGGGTTAGACTTACAATAACTTTACCTGATTTTTCTTTTTTGAGTTCAAAGCGTGTATCAGAGATAACCACTTCATCCAAGGAAACCGACATAGAATCCTTTTGCTGTGCGCATACAGCGGTCAGCGACAAAAAAGCGCCGACAAACCAAAATTTTTGCATTTGTGTTTTGACTAAAATTTAGTAAAAACGGAAAAAAAGCATAGAATTTACCCATACTCAAACCTTTGTTCCCGAAAGTTTGTTACTCGATGTATTCGGCAGGTCTCCTGGCTTGCGTCGGTTATTCGGTCTTCCCGTCAAAAAGACAGTGACATGTGGATGAATAACCGCTTGATAGCACACAGTTGCGGGTACAGCTCAGGATTTGAGCGTTTTTTTTCAAAACAAATAAACGCGCTTACCTGATTCCCTTTTAATCCCTTCCGGAAAACCGGTTGGTAACCAAAATACGGTGCAAAAGTAAGACAGCATTTCAAAATAAGCAAACAGAATAGTAAATTTAGAAGAACGAAAAAGGCTATTTCTCAGTGTCGTTCTTTTTCTTACTCATCTTTAGGGCAAGCCAAACAAACCCCACCACAAAGTGAAGGAGAATAATTCCGGCTACCACATACATAAACGTATTTGAATTGTCGCGCATGCTTTTTTGTTCAAATTTAGGCGGAATAAACACAATTTACCGCAACATAGGTTACATAACTTTAAATTGAGTTTTATGTATTACTTTTGCCAAAAATTTAGGCATGCGCGTTTTTGTATTGTGTTGTTTCTGCTTTGTCGTATTGCATTCCTGCAAACAGGAAACAAAGCCTGTCATTACCGAATCTGCCAAAAACACGGTTAAGTATGCCCAAGGTCTTTGCATTGTAAATTACACGGATTACACTTTGGTTACTGTTACAAAACCATGGCCTGAAGCCCACGAAAATTACCGTTATGTATTGCATAAAAAAGGAGCAAAAATACCGGATTCATTGGCTAATCTTACCCGTATAACGGTTCCTGTTCAACGTATTGTTGTCACCTCAACCACGCACATACCTTCATTGGAAATGTTAGGGGAAACGGCAACACTCATTGGTTTTCCTAATTTGGATTATATTTCTTCCGAAACGGTTCGGAAACAAATCAATCAGCATAAAGTAAAAGAACTCGGAAAAAATCAATCACTAAATACAGAACTGCTTATCGAGCTACAACCCGATGTGATTATTGGTTATGGAATAGACAACAACAATCCTACGTTGGACAATTTGAAAAAAAGCGGACTCAACGTGGTCTTAAACGGCGATTGGAATGAAAAAACCGCTTTGGGAAAAGCAGAATGGATTAAACTGTTTGGAGCCCTTTTTGACAAACAGGAAGAGGCTGAAACCTTGTTTTCCAAGCTGGTTAACGACTACCATAAAACCTTAAAAATTGCCCAAAGAGCCACAACCAAACCCACCGTTTTAGCAGGCGATATTTATGAAGGAAAATGGTATTTACCGAAAGGAAACAGTTGGGGCTCGTTGTTATTAAAAGATGCGCAATCCGAGTATTTATGGGCTGACACCCATGGAACCGGCAGCTTAGCACTTTCGTTTGAGGCTGTATTTGAAAAAGCCAAAGATGCCGATATTTGGATTACATCAGGGCAATACAAATCGCTTGCAGAAATGACCGATGCCAATCCGCATTACAATCAATTTAAAGCATTTCAACAAAAAAACGTATATTCGTTTAGCGGAAAGCGTGGTGAAAAAGGAGGAAAACTCTATTATGAACTGGCTCCCAATCGCCCGGATATTGTAATCAAAGATTTGGTTAAAATTTTGCATCCGGAATTATTACCCGGCTACCAACCCTATTTTTTTGAAAAGTTAAACTAATTTGAAACCCTCAAAAAAACACCAAATTCTTTTTATAGTGCTCTCGGTGGCACTTGTAATTGCTTTTTTAATCAATTTGGCTTTGGGACAGGTGGCCATCCCACTCAAAGAAGTTGTCAAAAGTTTGTTTGGTGAAGGCGCATCCAAAGAAACCTGGGATTATATCATTATTCATTTTCGTTTACCAAAAGCCATTACTGCTTTACTCACCGGAATGGGTTTAGCCACGGCCGGATTGTTGATGCAAACCTTTTTCAGGAATCCGTTAGCCGGACCTTATGTTTTGGGTTTAAGTTCCGGTTCCAGTTTAGGCGTAGCCTTTGTGGTTATGGGTGCATCCTTGTTGCCGGCGACATTGAACGGCTTAGTTTTGTCTTCTTTTGGTGTAATAGCGGCTTCTTGTTTGGGGAGTTTTATCGTTTTATTGCTGGTTCTTGCCGTTGCGCAACAATTACGTGACACTGCTTCATTATTGATTGTTGGATTAATGTTTAGCAGTTTTACATCGGCAGTTGTTTCGGTGTTAACCTATTTTAGCACGGCAGAACAACTGCAAAAATTCACCTTTTGGAGTATGGGAAATTTAGGAAACCTCAACTGGAATCAAATCGCACTATTGGCAATTTGTGTAGGGATTGGGCTACTTTTAGCGTTATTTTGTCTAAAACCGCTTGATGCGCTATTATTGGGCGAAAATTATGCTGCCAGCATGGGAGTTCCAATCAAGAATGCGCGTTTGAAAATTATACTTGCAACCAGTTTATTAGCCGGAAGCATCACGGCGTTTGCAGGCCCAATAGCCTTTGTAGGATTGGCTGTCCCGCATATGGCAAAATTACTGTTTCAATCAGGCAACCATAAAATTTTATTTCCGGCAACACTTTTGTGCGGCGGAATCACCGTTTTGTGTTGTGATACAGTTTCACAATTACCCGGTTTTGAATTTACGCTACCGTTAAATGCCATCACTTCGCTTATTGGAGCACCGGTTGTGATTTGGCTATTGGTACGAAAAAAAGCATATATATAGTTGGAAACAAAGCAAATTATACTTGAAACCCGTTCGCTAGCTATTGGTTACCACCAAAAGAGCAAATTGCTATGTGTAGCCGACAACTTAAATTTAAAATTAGAAAGCGGAAAATTAATCAGTTTAGTCGGTGCCAATGGTATAGGAAAATCAACCTTACTACGCACATTGAGTGGAGTACAAAAACCGATTTCCGGGAGTGTTTTGATTCAAAATCAGGATTTACGAAAACAAAATCCGTTACAAATGGCCAAGCAAATGGCTTTGGTTTTGACTGAAAAAATTCCGGCCGGTAATTTGAACGTATTTGAACTTGTGGCTTTAGGAAGACAACCGTATACTAATTGGTTAGGTCAACTTTCGGAAACTGATTTACAAACAATCCAGGAAGCAATTCGGCTGACAAAAATTGAACATCTTATTACAAAAAAACAACATGAAATAAGTGATGGTCAGTTGCAAAAAGTTTTGATTGCCCGTGCTTTGGCGCAAGACACACCCATTATTATTTTGGATGAGCCAACAACTCATTTAGACATAAATCACAAAGTAGCTGTATTTCGCTTGTTGAAAAATTTAGCTGACACTACCAACAAATGTATTTTCTTTTCCACCCATGATATTGATTTAGCAATTCAACTTTCGGATGAAATGGTGGTAATGACCAATGACAAAATTCATCAGGATGAGCCCTGTAATTTAATCCGCAATGGCATTTTTGAGTCGTTATTTGAAGATGATTCGATACGGTTTGATTCCCAAAAAGGGACATTTATTTTCCGTAGAGATTGATTTGTCGGTTGGCTTCACCAACCGTAAAAGCTACTGCATTAGCAATATTATAGCTACGAATACGGTTTGACATCGGAATGGTAAGATGGTTTTCAAACTGATTCAATACTTCTTGTGACAAACCCACGCTTTCTTTGCCAAAAACCAACCAATCACCCTCCTGAAAGTGCACCTCATATATCGATTTTTGAGCGTGAGAACTCATCAGAAATACCCTGGAAAAATCTGAAACTTGATTTTTCCATTCGGCAACCGAATCATATTCATACCAATCCAAATGAACCCAATAATCAAGACCGGCACGTTTGAGTTGCTTATCTGAAATTTCAAAGCCATAGGGTTTTATTAGGTGTAATCGCGATTGAGTACCCACACACAATCGGCCAATATTACCTGCATTTGTAGGTATTTCAGGTTCTACAAGAACAATATTCAACATGGTCATCAATTTAAGTCACAAAAGTAGAAAGGAATTGTTGGCAAACAAAAAAAGCTGCCACTACGGACAGCTTTTTGTATTTTATTTTAACGTGAGTTGGATATGCTACTACAGTCAAAATTCTTATAGCGAACTCACGTTAAAAACTATTGTCGGCTTTGCACGTAATCGGATAATTCATCCACATTACTACTAAACGAAAAAATTCCGTTTAATTTGAAATAGTTACGTGGTTCAGTGCAATAATCGTAAGCAAACTTAGCAAACTCCAATTTATTATCTTCAAAGCTAAAGGTATTTGCAATTTGAATAACCTGATCCACATTGAGGCAGTTCGACATGATAACTTGTTTGGCGGTTTTAAGACGCGTATCTTCAAAACTTTGCTTTTTGATAGTAGCCAAAGCAGCATTAAAATTTGCCGGTGTCATACAACTGCGTCCGCCGCAACCGCGAACAGGTTCTTCATAAACAGGTGTGGCATTATGATAACCGCCGTGTTGCGATGAAGAAGATGTTGTTGTAGTAGTGGTTTGCGTGGTTTGTACGCTACCGCCACCCATAGAATCATTAATAGAAATACCCATATTGATACCGCCCACATTTACTCCAACACCCACATTAGCACCACCGGATTGTGTAGTAGTGGTGGTAGTTGTGGTTTGTGTTACCCCTCCAACAGGTTGAGACACCACAACAGGTTGCGCTACAACTACTTGTCGTGGCTGACCATAATGAATCACATGAACATTCGGAGCCGGAACAAAATTAGGTTGCACCGGAATAGCCGAAAAGTAATTCATTTTCATTTTTGTTTTGTTGTTTTTGTCTCTTTTAATCTTGTAGGTTACATCTGAAAAGTTACCGTCTACATCGGCGATCATCAAATTATTTTTGGTTATTTCTGTTAATGTGGCATCTTCAAACTTGATTTTGGCGTTGTAATACGGCTGATTCAAGTCTTCCACTCTCAGATTAGTTTGCGGCGTATCGTTAATCACTTCGCCGTTTAAAATTAAGGTAAACTTATCTCCGTCTTCAGAGAAAATGGTTAAATGACCCACAGGCCCAAGCTGCGCAATCGCTAAGGTTGACAGCAATAAAAATGCGAATAATGTAATTTTTCTGATCATAAGTTACAATTTTTTAAGTGATGCAAATATACTTTATCTGTTCTCAAAAAAACAAAAACGATGCCAAAAGTGACGATTTATAGCACACTCTAAGCTTATTTCTCTAAGATTATAATGATATTTTATAACCGAAAAACTCTTGAAAATTGATTTTTAATTGAATTTCGTTTCATAAAAAAAGCATTCCATAAAAATCCGAAATATGGTATCTTGTTCAACTAATTTGTGAAATAATCAGTATTTTTACCAAAAGATTTTCAGCCATGAATGCTACTCTACTCGCATTATCAGCCTTTATACTAGCTTTAGCCGTCGGTATATTTATCGGCAAATTACTTTTTACAGCCCGTTGGCAATCCAACACTGCTGCCCTTGTAGAAAAGGTTAGCGGTTTAGAACGTCAAGTGGAGCAGTCGACCCAGCAACAGCAACAATTGATTCGTGAACGGGAAACCCTGAGACAGGAAAAAGAAAGCCTTGCTATTCAGTTGAGTAAAAAAGAAACTGATTTTGACAATTTGTTAGCACGCAACCGGGAATATAAGCTTGAAGTAGAACAACTGCAGGAAAAATTCACCAAAGAATTTGAAAATTTGGCCAATAAAATTTTGGAAGAAAAAACGGTTAAATTCACTGAACAAAATAAAGAAAATCTCAAAACTATTTTAAGTCCGCTGCAAGAGAAAATTCAGCTTTTTGAAAAGAAAGTTGAAGATACCCACAAAGAAAGTATTGATTATCATGCAGCCTTGCGACAGCAAATTTTGGGACTTCGCGAGATGAATGAACAAATGAGCAAGGAAACGGTAAACCTGACCAAAGCGCTAAAAGGCGACAGCAAAATGCAAGGTAATTGGGGCGAATTGGTTTTGGAACGCGTTTTGGAAAAATCAGGTTTGGAAAAAGACCGCGAGTATTTTGTACAGCAAAGTTTTTTAACAGAAGAAGGAAATCGGGTTTTCCCGGATGTAATCATCAATTTGCCTGATGGAAAAAAAATGATTGTGGATTCGAAGGTAACATTGACCGCCTACGAAAAATACATCAACGAAGAAGATGAACAACTGAAATCGCAATTTTTGAAAGAACATATTGCTTCAATCAACCGCCATGTTATGGACTTGGGTACTAAAAATTATTACGATTTGTACCAAATGGAAAGTCCGGATTTTGTGCTGCTTTTCATCCCTATTGAGTCTGCTTTTGCCATTGCACTGAACGAAGACACGAGTTTGTACAACAAGGCCTTTGAAAAAAATATTGTCATTGTTACACCTTCTACGCTTTTGGCAACGCTTCGCACCATAGACAGCATGTGGACCAATCAAAAACAACAGGAAAACGCTTTAGAAATTGCACGTCAGGCAGGAGCTTTGTACGATAAATTTGAAGGTTTTGTGAATGATTTAATTAAGGTTGGTAAAAAAATGGATGAAGCCAAAGTTGAATACCAAGGTGCCATGAATAAATTAGTTGAAGGGAAAGGCAACCTGATTACCAGTGTGGAACGATTGAAAAAAATGGGGGCAAAAGCTAAGAAAGCTTTACCCGATCCTATTTTAAATCGTGCCGCTGAAGAAGAAAATTAATAGTTACACTAAAAACACAAACCATGTTACGTAAATTTTTACTTTATTTTATTAGCGTTGCAGCGCTATTTTCGGTATTGTTTTTTCTTTTTGCTTACTATGCCACTTACAGCGATGGTGATCGAACAGGTGAATTGATAAAATTCAGCCACAAAGGGTATGTCTTTAAAACGTGGGAAGGAGAAATAAGCCAGGGAATATCCGGGGCACAAATTTTCAAATTTTCTGTATTGGATAATGACGAGCAGCTTATAGCCGATTTAAAAGCAAATCAGGGCAAATATGTAAAAGTAAGTTATATTGAACGCTATACTACTTTTCCGTGGTGGGGCGATACCAAATATTTTATTACTTCTGTAAAAACGGAAAAGTCACCTCATTTAGTCCGTTGATTCACTATTGATGTCACAAGTGCAAAGACACTCGTTGGGTGTAATTAGTAACAATAAATGACAAACAATGCGTTAATTTCTTTAGCCATTTCAAATAATCAATTCTGCAAGATTTGAACAGAAAAAAAGCATTTATCAAATTTTTTCGAAATTATTTTTAAGAAAAAGTAGGGTGTTTTTAAAATTTGTTGTCTGATTAATAAGGAAAAGTTTTGCAGATAACAGATTTTGTTTATTTTTGATAATTATTTGAAACAGAGTATGAAGAATTATTACCTGATTGCCTTATTATTGATTTCTGCCACATTAATTACTATTTCTTGTAATAGTGATGAAGAAGAGTACGTGCCTGTATCGCCTGTTGTGGTTGATTTAACGCAAGTTCCTTACCCCAAATTATCCGATTATCATTTTTTTGATGGTGCCATGAAAGATATGGTTCCGTCTTTAAATGTTATTCCGTATGAGCCTTCCAGTACATTGTTTACTGATTATGCACACAAAAAGAGATTCGTTTGGATACCACCCGGAACCAAAGCAACTTATAATGGTGATGGAAACATCATAGAATTGCCAGTTGGTTCAGCCATTATCAAAAACTTTTATTACGATTATATGCAGCCCTCCAATACGAGAAAGATATTGGAAACTCGTATTATGATACGCAAGTCCACCGGTTGGATTTTTGCTGAATATGTATGGAATGATGAACAAACCGAAGCCTTTTTCGATTTGACCGGCAGTAATAAAGCGATAACTTTTGTTGAAAACGGAGTAACTAAATCGGCAAACTACCGAATTCCTAACGAAGCGCAATGCCTCACTTGTCATAAATTACGTGATCCACTCACAAGTGTATACACAAGTTCGCCAATTGGTATAAAACCACAATTTTTGAATTGGAGCTATAATTATGGTTCTGAAACAAAAAATCAGTTAACCAAATGGAAAGAGATTGGATTGGTTGAAAACAATTTTAATTTACCGAGTACTGAAAACACAGTAGTTAATTACAACGACGTTTCAAAGCCAATAGAATTGCGCGCACGCTCGTATTTTGATATGAATTGCGCTCATTGTCATAGTGAAAAAGGGCATTGTTATTACAGACCTATGCGCTTTAGTTTCCAAGAAACAATGAATAACAATACCAATATGGGAGTATGTGTGGATACACAAGACATGCAGGACTTCCCTCCTGCCTTGAGTAAAATTGTAACACCTGGCAATGTAAATCGTTCCATGCTGTATTACCGTATAAACACTGAAAATGAAGCTTATATGATGCCGCTTCATGGTCGTTCGCTAATTCACGAAGAAGGTGTGGCACTCATTGCTCAATGGATAAATTCTCTCACTCCTTGTAACTAATTTAAAAATCCTTTAACCAATAAAAAATGAAAAATTTAAGTTTACTTTTTGGTGCATTCTTGTTGGGTTTACCCAATTTGCAAGCTCAAGACACCTGTGCCTCTGCTTTACCAATAACAGCAGGAACACATGTGGTTACAGCTGTCAACGGAACTGCCCCCACAACATTTTGTGCGGCCAATGGTGCTTTAGGTGCCAATGCTGCCGGTGAATGGTACAGCTATACACCAACTCAAGATTATTCAGTTACTATTACCTCCGACATCGCTGCGAATACGCCAAGAGTTGATACACGTTTTCATGTGTACACCGGAACTTGTGGGACATTAGCTTGTTATTCCGGAGATGATGATAATGGAGCTAACTATTCTTCTGTTGCTACATTCAATGTAATTGCCGGAACCACTTACCTAATTGCCTGGGATAACAGATGGTCTAGTAGTGGTTTTACGTTTCAACTTACTGAAAGTCCTATCATTAGCCCGCCTACAACTCCTGTTACCTATACCACGCAAACTATTCCTACAATCAACAGTAGCTATAATATTTGTGTAGTTGATATGAACAATGATGGTAAGGACGATATTGTGGGTATCAGCGGTAGTTCAATGCGTGTTCATTTCCAAACTAACACACCGGGAAGCTTTACTGTAACTGACTTTCCTTTTACTGGAGCAACTCAAATGCCTACCTGGAGTATGGCAGCCGGAGATTACAACAAGGATGGCTATAATGATATTATTCTTGGAAACGGAAGTGGTCTTTCAATATTAAGATCAAATAGCACAGGAACTGCCTACACAGGCATCACACCAGGACAGTACATCTTTTGTCAAAGAACCAATTTTGCCGATTTAAATAAAGACGGTAATTTAGATTTATTTTCTTGTCATGACATCAATGAAAACGTTTACTATCTAAACGACGGTGCCGGAAACTTAACTTATTATCAATCTAATGTTACTGCGGGTGCCATGAATTTAAGTAGTGGTGGTGGAAACTATGCTACTTTGTTTACCGATTTTGACAACGATGGTGACTCCGATGTGTTCATTTCTAAATGTTCCGGACCTCCTTGTCAAATGATTCGTTATGATGGTGGTACTACATATACAAATGTTTCTGCGTTGACCGGTGTAAATGTTACGCCAATTCAAACTTGGTCGTCTGGAATTTCTGATTTTGATAATGATGGTGATATGGACGTAATCATTACTGCTAGTTCCGGATCTCACCGCTTCTTCAGAAACAATTATGAAACTACCAATACGCTCAGCGCTTTTACCGATATCACTTCCGGTTCCGGTTGGGATACGAATACTTCAACCAACATTGATAATATTGCTTATGATTTTGATAACGATGGTAAAGTTGATGTTTTAGGCGGTGGAAACAAAATTATGTTCAATCAAGGCAGTAACACTTTTGCTCCGGTAAGTTATACAGGAATTGCTGTTGGTGCTGTTGGTGATTTGAACAATGATGGTTTCTTAGATATCCAAAATGGTTCTACAATTCGTTATGCCGTACCTAACGGAAACAATTGGATAAAAATATCTTTACAAGGGATTCAAAGTAACAGCAATGGTATTGGAGCCCGTGTTGAAATTTATGGCGATTTCGGAAAACAAATTCGTGATATTAGAAGTGGTGAAGGTTTCAAATACATGAGTTCTTTAAATGCTCACTTTGGTATCGGTACCAACACTACAATTTCTCAAGTAATCATCAGATGGCCTTCAGGTATCGTTGACACAATTAACGATCCGGCTATTAACGGAAAACTGAATGTAGTTGAAGGATCTACATTAGGTGTAAATGATTTTGCTAACACAACTTTTACACTCTATCCAATTCCGGCTAAAGATGTTTTGCATATTACATCTACAACAGATGTAGAATTTGCTTCAGCAAAAATATTTGATTTAACCGGCAGAATCGTTTTAGAAACAAGTCTAACCAACGAAATGAATATAAATGTACAGAGCCTAACTTCGGGTTCTTATATCTTATTATTAAATGATGAGTCGGGTAAAGCTTACTCCCAGAAATTTATTAAAAACTAAGCTTTTTTATCATGTATAAAAAAACCGGTCAAACTTATTTGACCGGTTTTTTTTATTCTAAGGGAACACGCTGAAATGCATTGAGCTTATCAATATATAATTCTGTCCGTTTATCGTCTGTACTTCGACTATACATAAGCTCAAATTTTGCACCATAAACAATTTCTTCAAAGGTGTATGAAGTCCGTTTTACAACTGTATTGCTATACATGTCATCAAAAGCTTTAACATAAACAATAATTTCTCCTTTTGTCTTTTTAAAATCGCTTTCAGTAAAGCCATACAAAGGACTGGTTTCAGTAATTGGATGAACCAGCGTCCAGCTCAGGTTAAGCGAATTTACACTGGCTAATTCCAAATCCAAAAA
This sequence comes from Flavobacterium sp., assembly GCA_041917555.1. Lineage (GTDB taxonomy): Bacteria > Bacteroidota > Bacteroidia > Flavobacteriales > Flavobacteriaceae > Flavobacterium. The sequence continues at coordinate 16,212 of JAYRXL010000018.1, forward strand.
AAAGAACTTATTGGTTACAGCTCCTTTTTCCTCAATTTGCAAACCCAATGTTACCTTGGCTTCGGCTTCGGTGAGATTTGCATTTTTATAAGGAGTCATACGCAACATAAGAGCCGTTCCCTCTTTGTAAGGAGCAATTACTGCATTTTCGGAAAACATAATGTGAGCTCTTGGCTTACTAAAGCGCCCATAAAATAAGCCGGTTGCTATCGCAAAACTTAACAAACCCGACAATGCCTCTACAGCCGCTGTCATGCTTGCCAAAAAACCACTCGGACTGATATGACCATAACCAACTGTAGTAAAGGTTTGAATACTGAAGAAAAAAGCCTGTCCGAATTTTTCATAAAAAGTACGCGCAGTAACCCCATTTAAATTTTCTACACCTATCATATAATAGACAGTGGCAAAGAAAAAATTAACTAAAAAATAGAACAAAACCACTATGAAAAAAAACTTCCATCGGGGTATGGTCAACATGGTATGGTACCAACTGATACTGTCTAATAGCCCGATTCCTGTTTTTCGCACATTTGCATTCCCATTTTTGGTAATAAAACGTCCGCCATAACTGGCAGCATTTGTACCAAAGCCTGTATTTTCTTGCGACTTTGCCTTAGTATTGAGTTTTCGTTTGAAAGCCATAATTGAAGTTATTAGCAAATCTACAAATAAAAAATGATGTCCAAAAAGCCATTAAAAAAATGAAATTTGTAATATTGTATTATTCTATTTAATAAATAACATAATGAATCCGTTATCCGAAACGTGGCACATCAATAATCGCATTCATCTTTATTTGTTGAATGCTTTACAGGAAAAACAGCTTACTGCAACAGCTACCTCGAAAGGCAGAACGGTAGGCGAACAATTTGCTCATATTCACAATGTCAGACTAATGTGGCTCAAAGCATCTATGCCTGAATTAATGGAAAATGTAACAAAATTGGAGAAAGACAACCTGACCAAAAATAGTCTTGCTGAAAATCTTATGCAAAGTGCCAATGCTATAGCCCAACTGCTTGAAAAAGGAATTGAAACCGGTAAAATAAAAGGATTCAAACCACATCCGGAAGCATTTTTAGGCTATCTAATTGCTCACGAAAGTCACCACCGAGGTCAAATTACGTTAAGTTTAAAACAATCGGGAATCCAATTAGATAAAAAAATTCTTTTTGGTATTTGGGAATGGGGTGTTCGCTAAATACTTGTATAGTATAAAAAAGTCACTGCTTTCACAGTGACTTTTCATTATTTACTTAAATACATTTTTCTTCTGGAATACAACTCATAAAACTGGTCGTCTTTCAAATCGTCTATAAACAAAATGCTTTCGCCCGTTGATTTCATTTCAGGCCCTAAAGCCTTATTTACATTTGGAAATTTATTGAATGAAAATACAGGTTGCTTAATCGCAAATCCGTTTAATCTTGGTTCAAAATTAAAATCAGCTATTTTATTTACCCCTATCATAATCTTAGTAGCATAGTTTACATAAGGCTCACCGTAGGCCTTAGCTATAAAAGGAACCGTTCTCGAAGCTCTTGGATTGGCTTCGATAATGTAAACAATATCATCTTTTACGGCAAACTGAATGTTGATGAGACCCACCGTTCGTAGTGCCAAAGCAATTTTCCGCGTATGGTCTTTTATCTGTTGCATAACAAACTCGCCTAAATTAAACGGTGGTAATGTTGCATTACTATCCCCGGAATGCACGCCACAAGGTTCTATATGCTCCATAATTCCGATGATGTAAACATCTTCACCATCGCAAATTGCATCGGCCTCTGCTTCGATTGCACCATCTAAATAGTGGTCTAAAAGTAATTTATTATTTGGGATATTCTTTTGCAAATCAATTACATGCTCCTCCAACTCCTGCTTATTGATGACAATTTTCATACCTTGACCTCCCAACACATAAGAAGGACGCACTAATAACGGAAAATCCAATTCGTCTGCTAATGCGGCTGCCTGATCGGCGTTTTCGGCTACGCCAAATTTTGGATAGGGAATAGACAATTCTTTAAGCAATTCCGAAAAACGCCCGCGATCTTCTGCCAAGTCTAACGCATCAAAGCTGGTGCCCAGAATTTTAATTCCGTATCGATCTAACTTTTCAGATAACTTCAATGCTGTTTGCCCACCCAATTGCACGATAACACCTTCCGGTTTTTCATGCTGAATGATTTCGTATATATGCTCCCAAAAAACCGGTTCAAAGTACAATTTATCCGCCGTATCAAAATCGGTTGAAACCGTTTCGGGATTACAATTGATCATAATGGTTTCAAATCCTGCTTCGCGTGCTGCCAAAACGCCGTGTACACACGAATAATCAAATTCGATTCCCTGACCGATACGGTTAGGTCCTGACCCTAAAACCACGACTTTCTTACGGTCTGAAACCACACTTTCATTAGCCACATAGCGTTCGCCCGAAGCCGTTTCAATTTCCGCTTCGAAAGTGGAATAGTAATACGGTGTTTGTGCTTTAAACTCGGCTGCACAAGTATCGACCAACTTAAACACCCGTTTCACGTTCATTTCTTCGCGCAATTTATAAACCTGACTCTCCAAGCATCCTAACATATGGGCAATTTGGCGGTCGCCATACCCTTTTTGTTTGGCGGTAAGCAATAGTGCTTTGGGAAGTGTGTCAATTTTATAGCCTGAAATTTCTTTTTCGAGCAAAAAGAGTTCCTCATATTGTTTAAGAAACCACATGTCGATTCGTGTAATTTCATGTATACGCGAAAGCGGCATACCAATTTGAATGGCATCGTAAATCACAAAAACACGATCCCAACTTGGGTAGGTTAATTTTTCTACGATTTGTTCGTAATTACGATAGCTTTTACCATCGGCACCCAAACCGTTTCGCTTGATTTCAAGCGATTGGGTAGCTTTATGAAGTGCTTCTTGAAATGAGCGTCCAATGCCCATAACCTCACCCACCGATTTCATTTGAAGTCCTAAGGTACGATCAGCGCCCTCAAATTTATCGAAGTTCCAACGTGGTATTTTAACAATTACATAATCCAATGTGGGTTCAAACAAAGCCGAAGTGGATTTTGTAATTTGGTTTTGCAACTCATCCAAAGTGTATCCTAAAGCCAATTTAGTGGCTATTTTAGCAATAGGATAACCTGTTGCTTTTGAAGCCAAGGCCGAGGAACGGGAAACCCTTGGGTTAATTTCAATAGCAACAATATCTTCCTTTGTATCGGGAGATACCGCAAACTGCACATTACATCCTCCGGCAAAGTTTCCAATTGAGCGCATCATGCGTATGGCCATGTCGCGCATTTTTTGAAAGGTTGTATCCGACAAAGTCATTGCCGGCGCCACCGTAATCGAATCGCCGGTATGGATTCCCATGGGATCCATATTTTCAATTGAACAAATAATAACTACATTATCGTTTTTATCGCGAAGTAATTCCAATTCATATTCTTTCCAACCGAAAAGCGCTTTATCAATCAATACCTCATGTATCGGAGAAGCCTCTAAACCACGCGTTAGCAACTCATCAAAATCTTCCTTTTTATGCACAAAAGCAGCGCCGGTTCCGCCTAAGGTAAACGAAGGACGGATAACCAACGGGAAACCAAATTCCTGCGCAATTTCTTTTCCTTTTAAGAAAGAGGTAGCTGTTTTGGCAGGTGCAGCCGGAATACTTATTTTTTCGAGTAATTGTTTAAACTGTTCTCGATCTTCGGTGATGTTAATGGCATTGATATCCACACCAATTAAGCGAACACCAAAGTCGGACCAAATTCCTTTTTCTTCCGCTTCCAAACATAAATTCAAGGCCGTTTGTCCTCCCATAGTAGGTAACACCGCATCAATTTGAGGGTGTGCTTTAAGGATTTCGATAATGGATTTGGTTGTTAAGGGTTTCAGGTAAACATGGTCTGCCATAGAAGGATCCGTCATGATGGTGGCCGGATTGGAATTGATGAGAATTACTTCTATCCCTTCTTCGCGAAGCGAGCGTGCAGATTGGGAACCTGCATAGTCAAATTCGCAGGCCTGTCCGATTACAATGGGACCGGAACCTATAATTAAAACCGATTTAATAGAATTGTCTTTTGGCATTGTAGTTAGTGTGTTGTGTGTTTTATAATTGGATCATTTGTCAATGTGGCAATGTGGCAATGTATCAGTGTGGCAATGTGTCAATGTGGCAATGTGTCAATTTATCTATGGTTTTTGTTCCTACATTGTAATTTAATTCAATAATTCTTTTCATTGGCTAATTGTCTCATTGACTAATTGTCTCATTGGCTAATCATCCCATTGGCTAATTGTCTCATTGACTAATTGTCTCATTGACTAATTGTCTCATTGGCTAATCATCCCATTGGCTAATTGTCCCATTGACTAATTGTCTCATTGACTAATTGACTAATTGTCTCATTGACTAATTGTCTCATTGGCTAATTGTCTCATTGGCTAATTGTCTCATTGGCTAATTGTCTCATTGGCTAATTGTCCCATTGGCTAATTGTCTCATTGGCTAATTGTCTCATTGGCTAATTGTCCCATTGACTAATTGTCTCATTGACTAATTGACTAATTGACTAATTGTCTCATTGGCTAATTGTCCCATTGGCTAATTGACAAATTCTAGCCCCGACAGCAGCGGAAATCCTTTTTATTTTTTCTTTAAAAATAAAAAGATTGGAACGGATAGCGGGAAATAGCTTCCAATAATTATTAAAATTTATGAACATGGTTTAAAAAAAAGCCGCTACTTTGAAAAGTAACGGCTTTATTTAAAATGATAAACATCATTATTTTTTGTGTCTTGGTTCAGAAGAAACAGTTAACTTATGTCTTCCTTTAGCACGACGACGAGCAAGGACTTTTCTACCATTTGCAGTAGCCATTCTTTCCATAAACCCGTGTTTATTTCTTCTTTTTCTTTTCGATGGTTGAAACGTTCTTTTGCTCATTACTTATGTCTTTAATTCTGTGTATTACTTCCTTACCGGCTTTTTTGAAAACCGAGTGCAAATATACAAAGCTTTTTTTCAATAGCAAGAAGTTTTTCAAATATTTTTTTATCAGTTTTTATTACCTTTGTGGCCATTTAAATTTTAAATCATGTTTCACAGAAATACGAAGCTTGTTCTCACAGCACTTATCTTTATTGCGGCCATTTGGCAATTTACCGAAAGTAACATCGGAAATGGTATATTTTTGATTTTATTGTCGCTTATCCCGTTGTTTTTATATTTCCGTAACGAATACATATTAGCTGCTTTTTTACGTTTGCGCAAACAGGATTTTCCCGGTGCTAAAAAATGGTTGGATAAAATTAAGAATCCGGAAACCGCTTTGGTGCGCAAGCAACAAGGCTACTATAATTATTTGAACGGGATTATGGTATCGCAAACCAACATGAATCAGGCTGAAAAATACTTTAAAAAAGCGATAGAATTGGGTTTGAACATGGATATGGATTTGGCTGTAGCCAAACTTAATCTGGCAGGTATTGCGCTTACCCGCCGCCGCAAAATCGAAGCAACCAACTTGTTGAATGAAGCCAAAAAATTAGACAAACAAGGAATGTTGAAAGATCAGATTACCATGTTGAAAGAACAAATGAAGAAGATTTAGTTGAAACGTACCTATCGTAAGTAGGGTCGAAAGTTAGACAGTAACTTTACAACATAGGAAAAGCCTACCATTGAAAAGCAAATTTGCGATTAAGGGTAGGCTTTTTTATATACGTTTTACTCGTTTTCGACTTTTAATAACCGGAAGTTGGTATATCAATCAGGTACATTTTTTTCGTTGGGTTGGAAAGCTTTTTATCGCGCAACCACGGATTATGAAGTTTAAGAATTTTGTAATTAATCCCTTGTGCTTTGGCAAAACCGGCTAAATCATTAATCGTTGAATCCACGGCAACCTGACGTGTAGGCAATAGGGTGTACAATTCATCCTGATTTAGGTTAAAGCCAAAATCTTTAGGGTTTTGCATAATTTGTTTGAGTGCGAGTATGCGAAACACATAGCGCGAGGTTTCTTCATTTAAGAGCAAGTCGTAATAATTTGCTACTTTTTGTGACTCCATTTGATTCGCAATCCCGCTCATTCCGGCGTTATACGAGGCCGCTGCCAAAGTCCAATTACCAAACTTTTCTTTTGCCTTTAATAAATATTTGCAAGCCGCATGGGTAGCTTTTTCAAGGTGGTAACGTTCATCCACCGTAGGCGAAACTTCCATTCCGTTTTCTTTAGCGGCAGGCTCCATAAATTGCCAAAACCCTCTGGCTCCCGAAGACGAAACAGCATTGGTGAGTGAACTTTCAATAACCGCTAAGTATTTAAAATCATCCGGAATATTGTATGCCTTGAGAATTGGCTCTATAACCGGAAAAGCCCTATTGGCTCTTTTGAGAATCAGTATGGTTGAAGAATGCAGGTTGGCATTGACCAATAATTCCCGTTCAAAGCGCTCACGAACATCATATACATGCAACGGCGCCTTTTCTCCGGCAAAATCGACTTCGCCGGGCACATAAAGTGCAGAGCCCTTACGATTGGCATCCTCAGTTCCAAAAATTAAAACGGTACTCAATACGGCAATTCCTAAGGCAATTCCAAAATAATAAATCCTTTTCATGTTTAATCGGTATTTTAAGGCAAGATAACAAAAATCAAGCCGTGAATCAACTGTTGTCTAAAATTATTCCGGGTAAATGGGTGTTAAACCAACGGTATTTTGCCAAAATCATGGCGTGTGTTCCTCCTTTAACGACAATAGCATTGGAGATATTGCGCAAAGGGAATACTTCGTCAGCATCACCGTGAATGTGGACAACATTTGGGTTTACTTCACTACACTCCCAACAAACCATTTGCTCGATAGCCCAATCCAAATAGGTGGTATTGCGCATGTGAAGGTATTTTTCGTACAAACGGAGCTTTCTTTTGAGGCTTTCGCCAAAAGCATACTTTACCAATTTTTCAACATCTTTTAACAAACCGGTAGGAAGTAATTTGTAGGCCTTTGTTTTTTTAGCCACACTAAAACGTTTGGGTAATTCGCGTGTACTTTTAACGCTCGAGATAATAATGAGTCTGCGAATACTCAAATAATCAGCCATTTCCTGAATTAAAACCCCTCCAAACGAAACACCTATGAGTACGATTTCTTGGTGCGGAATTGTTGCAGCCATCCGTTTGGCATAACTTTGTAAGGATTCTCCTTTGTTGGGTAAAACCCATTCGAGAAAAAAAACTTCAAATGCTTCCTCAGGAAGTTTAATTTTTTCAAATATTTCAGGGCTTGCTGCCATGCCGGGCATAAAATAAACCGGAATTCTGTTCATTTTTAACGCTTTGAATTGGTGTAATCGATTATTTATTCCGAAATTTGCATAAAAATACCGTATTTACATCAATTAATTATGAACGAAGCATTAATTTTGGGACAAATGGAGATTAAAGACAACACTTTTGCTCGGCAGTTTGAGACTCTGGTCGACGGGAAATTGGTTGCCATTGAGTACTCTTTTCAGGAAAAGAAAATATTCCTGACCCGAATCACAGCTTTTGAAGGCTTTGAAGATGAGGAATTTATTAGTGAGTATTTAAAAAACATCATGGAAATTGCCTACGAAAAGAAATTAAAAGTAGTGCCTGTTTTTCCAAAAGTTGCCGCTTTTATGCGCAAAAATCCGAGGTACAAAGATTTATTACCCCCTGGTATACGAATATAACTTTTACGCTGTTGAAAAACAGCGTTTTTTTTATGAGTGAACTCCATTTAAATCAAGCCATTTTAGATTTCTTTGCCGTCATTGAAAAATACTATGGCTGCACAACCGAAATTACCGAAGGTATCTCTACACAACCGGAGAATGCTGATAAAAGCACATGGAACCTATCCAAATTTGAATTACTTCACTCTGCCTATCGCAACAGCGGCAACCGCTTTATGTTTGAAGGAGAAACAATGTACTATGAAATAGCCGCCGAAAAAATCATCGATTTTAAACAACCGGGACGGCATACCTATGAATTTATTGAACAGTATGGCGAATCGGTTTGGCGCATTACAAAAATCCGATTTCATCATAAATATTAGTTGCAGGATTGCCTACTAAAGTCAGGTTATAGCACTTTTGTCATTCCGATACGTAGGAGTCACGAAACAATACTTATTCCGTTTACGCTTTTACACCTCCACATTCAGAAAAGCCATTCGAACACTGCCATCTTCATCGATATGGGTGAGTTGCACTTCATGCAAGGTATTCACTAAATCAGGATTCCACGGATGCCTTACTTTTACGTAATTCTCAGTAAAACCATGAATGTATCCCTCGCGGTTTTCACCTTCAAACAACACCGTACGCGTTGCACCCAACTGACTCTCATAAAAGGCTCTTCGTTTTTTTGCCGAAAGGCCCCGCAACATTTTACTGCGTTTGGCACGCACATTAGCAGGTACGATTCCGTCCATTTCTGCTGCTTCTGTGTTATCCCTTTCAGAATAAGTAAAAACGTGCAGGTACGAAATAGCTAAATCATTCAAAAAATGATAGGTTTCTAAAAAATGTTCATCGGTTTCGCCCGGAAACCCAACAATTACATCAACTCCAATGCAGGCATGAGGCATGACTTCACGAATTTTTGCTACACGTTCCGCATACAATTCACGCAAGTAACGTCGCTTCATCTTTTTCAAAATGGTATTACTGCCACTTTGCAACGGCACATGAAAATGCGGCACAAACGTTCTACTCTGCGCTACAAATTCAATCGTTTCATTTTTCAACAAATTGGGCTCTATAGACGAAATCCGTAATCGCTCAATTCCGGGAACCGCATCCAAAGCCTGCACCAATTCCAAAAAAGTATGTTCATGCTTCTTATTACCAAATTCGCCTTTACCGTAATCTCCAATATTAACACCCGTGAGCACAATTTCCTTAATTCCCTGTGCCGCTATCTCGGAAGCGTTTTTAAGCACATTCCCCAAGGCATCACTACGCGAAATGCCACGAGCCATAGGGATTGTGCAATACGTGCACTTATAATCACATCCATCCTGAACTTTTAAAAAAGCACGGGTTCTGTCGCCAATAGAATAACTCCCCACATAAAAATCGGCTTCCTCGATTTCACACGAGTGAACCTCTCCCATTTCATTCTTGGAAAGATCATTGATATAATCGGTTATCTTAAATTTCTCTGTAGCGCCCAGTACCAAATCTACTCCATCCACCGCCGCTAACTCTTCCGGTTTTAGTTGCGCATAACAACCCACAGCAGCAATAAAAGCATTAGAATTGATTTTCAGGGCTTTGCGTACAATTTGTTTGAATTGTTTATCCGCATTGTCAGTAACCGAGCAGGTGTTGATGACATAAATATCTGCCCGCTCTTCAAAATCAACACGCTCAAAACCATCCGCCTGAAAATCGCGTGCAATCGTAGAGGTTTCTGAAAAATTCAGTTTACAACCCAGCGTATAAAAAGCTACTTTCTTTTGGTTTTCCATATTTTTTGGGGGGCGTTTCCCTCAGCATTGGTTGCTTCGGGTCGGGCCTTTCGCTACAATCTGCCTGAAAGTCAGGATTTTCACTTCAGTCCCTAACGCAATTTAATGCGGCAAAAATACACACAATATTTAATACAAAAAAGCAAACCGAAACATTCCAAAAAAAAGATATGCTCCCGAAATAGATTAGGGTAAAACCCTGAAAAAAGGGTGTTTTCACTGTAAGGTCTTCAAAAATAGACTACAAAAACTCATAATTTTTTACAACTAATCGCTAAAAAGTGACGATTATCGATAAAATTAACATAAGCTGATTATAAGCCGTAATTTTATAGTTAAAACCCTGAAAATAAAGATTATGAAAAAAATTACCCTCCTTTTGATGTTGCTGGCTTCGCTTATGCTGAAAGCGCAGGTGGGTGTAAACACCAACACCCCCAATGGTATGTTGGATGTAACTTCATCAACAAACGGATTTTTACTTCCTCGTGTGGCTCTCACCGCCACAAATGTGGCCACTCCTGTTGTAAACCCACAAGGAGGCGCTTTGGTAGAATCGACTTTGGTCTATAACACTGCTACAGTAGCAGGCGTTAATGGCGTGTCTCCCGGTTATTATTATTGGAACGGATCACGCTGGATAACTTTTACCGGAAATTCTTCCAGAGACTGGAGTTTGAACGGTAATTCCGGAATAACATCTCCTGCAATTCCGGGAACTTATGGTACGTCTTTAATGGGTGCAACCGAAAATTATTTAGGCACGACTGATGCCAATGATGTAGTTTTTGGCACGAATGGGATTGAACGTATGCGTTTAAAACAAAGCTCAGGAAATGTAGGTATAGGAACTGCAAATCCTTCTTATAAACTCGACATTGTAGCGCCCGGAAACAATATTGGAATGCGTCTATTGAGCGGGAATAATGCTGAATTAAGCTATATTTCATTAGGTAGAACCTACGAATATGCCCAAATTGGGGCTACTACAGCAGGAACCTTTTTTACGGATGCCCAAGCAGGCGATATGGCCATCAAAAATTTTAATACCGGTAAACTATTATTAGGAGCCTCCTATATTGACACTGCCGATATGGCTATTGTTCCCGGCGGATTCATCGGTATTAACAATTCCAGTCCGGCCACATTGTTTGATATTCGCGGAATTAACAACTGGGATACCAATGCCACTGAAGGCGATTTTAGAATTGGTGATGCTACCTATCGCCTCAAAATTGGAGTTGCCTTAGGAGGAGCCGGCGCCGGTGATATTCGCATTACAGCTCAAGGTGGTACAAACCGCATATTTATGGGTAATGCTACAAACAATTTACTCTTTACCATTGATGGGTTAAACAATCGCATTGGAGTAAAAAATGTCATCTTACCCAATTCTGTTTTAGATGTTGCCGGAGATTTGGCTTTACGAGAAGGGCCAGCTTTAGTATTACCCAATTCAGCTTTTCCTTCAGTTACTCTCACTGCCGGCAGCGAATTTAGTCATTATCGTATAACAGGACCGGCTATGCCTTTTACCATTCAAACAATAAGTGGTGGAAACGACGGTCAAGTTATAACCCTATTGAACCACACAGGTCAATTGATGAGTGTTGCGCATAACAATACCGCTAATGGAATTTTAACCGGTACCGGAAACGGCTTAGTCGGTACTGACGTGGCTATTTCAAGTGTAACATTAATTTACAACGCCTTTTTAGCTCGATGGGTGTTAATTTCTTCTACCGGAATGAGTGAGAACAGGGATTGGCGTATTACAGGAAATACCGGTACAAATGATCCGTCGGTACCCGTAAATTACGGAATCACTTCAATCCTTGCCGGCGAAAATTATATTGGAACAACAGATGCCAACGACGTTGTTTTAGCCTCTAATGGCATGGAACGCATGCGAATCAAACAAACCACAGGAAATATAGGAATAGGTACCGCTACTCCATCACAACTTTTCCATGCTTACAAAAACTCAAACACCTCTAAAACTGTAATTTTTGGAGAAGCGTCACAAGCTTCAACTGCAACAGATTACCAAAATATTGGAGTTCAAGGATATGGTCGAGGTGGAAATAGTGCCTGGGGTTACGGAATAGGTGTTTTGGGCATGGGAGATTCGCCAAACAGCTATTATGCTACGGGAGTGTATGCTAACTTAGGTAGTACTGTTCCCACATCTCCTACATCCGATCAAGCACTTTATGCAAACGGAAACAGCATCGGTTATTCTGGTATTTTTACAGGAGGTAATGTTGGAATAGGTTCTTTGAATCCAACCCGAGCGGTACTTCAAACACAGGGTGCCGTGGGCAATACTGTTGCCACATTTAATCAAAGTACCAATTCAATTGGTATTTCATTAGTTTCAGATTGGCCGGGCGTGTATTTTAATAGTTATTATGATACCGGAGTAAGACAAATGTCAAACATCAATTATCCGGCTATGTTGAACTATAATCCAGGAGGTCAATTCGAGTTTACCTTAGGCAACACAGCCAATACTGTAGCCGGAAATTTAGTGGCAGGAGGATCAACCAACACCCGATTTGTTGTGCATCGTGATACCGGTGCCTACTTTGCCTACAACAACACTACTGTAACAGGATTAGCTGTGTCCAGTGGTGGTTTATGGCCTGATTTAGGATGGTTTTCCACCAGCATAACCGCTTCGCTTAACAATGGCAGAGGGGTTTCTGCTGCCGGTGAAAATATTGGTATTGAAGGAAGAGCCAACCATAACAACACAGCCACGACTGACAAACTCGGTGGTGTTTTTTATGTCACCGGCTATAACGGAACCGCAAGTTGGGGATTTCCGGCCGCCGCTACAGTGGGTGCAGTAGTAGACAATACAGTTTACAAAGTTTTTGGCTTTGGAGCTGTATCTACCATAGTAAAAGATACTGAAGAAAAAGACCGTATCATGGTTGCTCCGGAAAGTCCGGAAGCTTTATTTCAGGATTATGGCATTGGGCAATTGGTAAACGGATATGCCAAAATACAAATTGACCCCATTCTTGCCAAAAACATTCGAGTAGATGAAACCCATCCACTCAAAATTTTTGTACAACTCGAAGGTGATTGCAATGGCGTTTATGTATACAATAAAACCGCCGAAAGTTTTGAAGTAAAAGAACTGCATAATGGCACATCTAACACCCCATTTTCGTATCAAATTGTTGGATATAGAGCAGATGAAGAACGCGCAGGGATTACTTCAAAATACTCTGACATGCGTTTTAAACCCTTAAAAGTACAATTTAAAGAAACGATTCAAAAACGGGAAGAGAGTCATTTTGAACAACACATGAACAGTGAAGTAATTCCGGATAAACAACCGGAACCCGCGCGTCGATAGTATTATTCTTTGCGGTATTTTTTTGTTTCTTCAAATACATGCTCCAAAATTTTGGCATCTTCATCAGTAAAATCAACATGCCGGCGCGCCATCACTATTTTGGCCGTTTGAAACGCTTTTGATGTCAGGTAGGTTGTAAATCCGGATGCGCCTCCCCAACTGAAACTTGGCACAAAATTACGCGGAAATCCGCTGCCAAAAATATTGGTCGAAACACCCACTACCGTACCTGTATTGAACATGGTATTGATGCCGCATTTACTGTGATCACCCATCATTAAACCACAAAACTGCAAACCGGTTCGAGCAAAATTTTCGGTTTCATAACTCCACAATTTTACTTCTTCGTAATTGTTTTTAAGGTTTGAATTATTACTATCGGCACCAATATTACACCATTCGCCCAAAACCGAATTTCCTAAGAATCCGTCATGCCCTTTGTTTGAATAAGAAAACAATACCGAATTACTGACTTCACCTCCCACCCTGCAATGCGGACCAACTGTAGTGGCTCCATAAATTTTGGCAGCCAATTTTACTTGCGCTTCTTCACACAAGGCAAAAGGCCCACGAATGACAGAGCCTTCCATGATTTCGGCATTTTTTCCAATGTATATGGGACCTGTAGCGGCATTGAGGGTAACAAATTCCAATTTGGCTCCTTCTTCTATAAACACATGTTCAGGGGCTATCACATTAACCGATTTGGGAATAGGTTGCGAAAAACGCCCTTCGGTAAGCAAATCAAAATCTTCACGTAGCGCTGCATCATTTTTGGCAAAAATATCCCACGTATGTTCTATTTTAATACAATCATCCGTAAACTCGATGATTTCATACGTCTCAAAATCAATTTCATCCTGCGTATTTTCCGTATAAAAAGCAATTACATCATCCCCTTTCAATATCGCCTGATTTTTTTCCAAATTACGCACCATTTCCGCCAAAATATCATTGGGAAGGTACGCCGCGTTAATCAACACATTGGCTTCCATTTCTACCATGGGAAACTTTTCAGACAGATACTCTTCTGTAAGGGTAGTTGTGGTGTAGCCCAACTGTTTTTCCCATTTCTCACGAATAGTTATAATCCCGATGCGAATATCGGCAACCGGACGTGTAAATGTGAATGGCAAAAGTGCATTGCGGACGGGACCGTCAAAAAGGATATAATTCATGATGCTAGGTTTAGACTTCCAAAAGTACGAACTCACGCTAAAATAAAAAAACCATTCAACAAATTGAATGGTCTTTCTAAAATTTGAACACGTAAAACTATTATTTCAGGTGTTTAGCGTATTTTGATTTGAACTTATCGATACGTCCTGCAGTATCCACAAGTTTCGATTTACCGGTGTAGTACGGGTGAGATGTTCTTGAAATCTCCATTTTGTACACAGGATATTCCACTCCTTCGTGAACGATTGTTTCTTTAGTTTCAACAGTTGATTTTGTGATAAACACGTCTTCGTTTGACATGTCTTTGAAAGCTACTAATCTGTAATTTTCAGGGTGAACTCCTTTTTTCATCTTGTAAATCGTTTATTCGTTATGCAGTTAGCGGTTTTGATGCTTTTCGCTAAAAAAGGTATTAACCACCACACTGCTTTTAATTTCCTTTTTTAATTTGAGTGTGCAAAAATACAACATTTTTTCAATTTTCAAATGATTCTGTAACTTTTTTTAAATAAAACAAACTAACTTTATAAAACACTATTTTATAGTATATTTGTCAAATTAAAACTATGTAAATTATGGATCCGATAATTAAAAAAAATGCCATTAATTTTGGACTAATTTTTGGTGCGATTGCAGTGCTTTCTACAACTATGATGTATGTAATAGATTTAAAGCTATTCGTTAATATGTGGATAGGCTTTGGGTTGATCTTTTTGTATGTCATACTTGGTGGTGTTCAATTAAGTAAAACCCGACGTGAAAGAAAAGGTGTATTGAGTTTTAAAGAAGCTTTCACTGCTTATTTTTTATCATCTTTTATTGGAATTGTTATCTCAACTGTGTTTTCAATATTACTTCTAAATGTAATCGATACAGAAGCTCGTGATATTATCACTGAACACCTATTGGATTTTCAGGTAGGAATGATGGAAAAATTTAACGCTCCAAAAGCAGAAATTGAAAAAGCAATAGTGGCGATAAAAGAAAACTCTCAGTTTTCGTTAATGGGTCAAATCAAAGGACTTTTTGGGGCGCTTTTAGGATCAGCTTTCTTTGGACTAATTTTAGCTGCAATATTTCGATCTAAATCTACTCAACGCGAACTGTGAATTTATCTATAATAATCCCTCTTTTAAACGAAAAAGAATCATTACCTGAACTGCATACATGGATTGTTAAGGTAATGCGTGAGCACAATTACACCTACGAAGTACTTTTTATAGACGACGGTAGTACCGATGGTTCTTGGGACACAATTACCGCTTTATCTGAAAAAGATCCGAACGTAAAAGGTATCCGTTTTATGCGCAACTTTGGGAAATCGCAAGCGCTTCATGCCGGATTCTCCCGCGCTCAAGGTGATATTGTTATCACCATGGATGCCGATTTACAAGATAGCCCGGAAGAAATTCCGGAATTGGTAAGCATGATACAGAACCAAGGATTTGATTTGGTTTCCGGCTGGAAAAAGAAACGCTATGATGCGGTAATGACCAAAAACTGGCCTTCCAAATTATTTAATTGGGCTGCTCGCAAAACTTCGGGAGTACAACTCAACGATTTTAATTGTGGCTTAAAAGCCTATAAAAATCTGGTGGTTAAAAATATTGAAGTTTCGGGTGAAATGCACCGCTATATTCCGGTTTTGGCAAAAAACGCAGGTTTTTCTAAAATTGGCGAAAAAGCAGTAAAACACCAAGCACGAAAATACGGTGAGTCTAAATTTGGAATTAACCGATTTATCAACGGATTCTTGGATTTGATTACCATTTGGTTTCTTTCCCGCTACGGAAAACGCCCAATGCACCTCTTTGGAGCTGTGGGTGTTTTAATGTTTGTAATCGGGTTTTTGGCAACATTCTTAATCATTGCCATCAAGCTATTTAAACTTTACTCGGGTTATGAAACTATTTTAGTAGCCGATAATCCTTTGTTTTACATCGCTTTAACGGCAATGCTTATCGGAACACAGTTGTTTTTAGCCGGATTTTTAGGCGAAATTATACTTCGCACTAAAAACAATGAAGAGCGGTATAAAATCGCAAATGAAGTTAACACCTGAGCCAAGTTCATTTTTACTAAAAGCCATTTAAATTACTACACGCCTTATGAAAAACATCGAAGTTATTACACACAAAATTCATTTAATTCGAAACCAAAAAGTAATGCTGGATTACGATTTGGCAGCGCTTTATGAAATTGAAACCAGGGTTTTAAAACAAGCCGTCCGCAGAAATATCGCCCGATTTCCGCATGATTTTATGTTTGAACTTACAGAAGAAGAACTAAAATCTTTAAGATCACAATTTGTGACCTTAGAAAAAGGGAGAGGCAAACATATAAAATACTTGCCATTTGCTTTCACCGAACAAGGAATTGCAATGCTTTCCAGTATTTTGAATTCCGAAAAAGCAATCAATATCAATATTGCGATTATGCGAACTTTTGTTTTGTTACGAAACTCGTTAATGAGTTTAGAAGAAGTAAATAAAAAAGTCACAGCTATTGAAAATCAGTTACCTGATATTTATAAAATTTTAAATCATTTGATGGACAAAAATAGTCCAACCCCTGATAAAAAAAACCGACCCAAAATTGGTTATAAAAGTTAAGATTATGCACATTGAACAAACCATTTTAGACAAAGCTAACGAGTGGCTAACACCTACTTTTGATGCATTGACCCAAAATGCTATTAAAGAAATGATGACTTCCTCCCCTAAAGAATTGGAGGAAAGTTTTTATAAAAACCTTGAATTTGGTACCGGCGGAATGCGCGGTATTATGGGGGTTGGCACAAACCGAATCAACAAATACACCTTGGGTAAAAACACGCAAGGTTTATCTGAATACCTCAAAAAATCGTTTCCGGGAGAAGCATTACAAGTAGCTATCGCCTACGATTGCCGTCATAACAGTGATACACTTGCTAAAGTTGTTGCAGATGTATTTTCGGCTAACGGCATCAAAGTGTATTTGTTTGCCGATATGCGACCTACACCGGAATTATCCTTTACCGTAAAACAGTTAAATTGTCATGCAGGAATTGTTTTGACTGCCTCACACAACCCTCCGGAATACAACGGTTATAAAGTATACTGGCAGGATGGTGGCCAATTGGTACCACCCCATGATGCAGCCATCATCAGCATGATTGAAAACCTAAACTACAGCGACATTCGTTTTGATGCCAATGAGTCGCTGATTGAATACCTCGGCCAAGAAATAGATGAAACGTTTTGGAATTCAACGATTGCCAATGCTTCATTTAATACACCTGTAGAAGCTAAGGCTAATTTAAAAATCGTTTACACTTCACTTCACGGTACTTCGATAAAAGCTATACCTGCTGTTTTGGAACGCGCCGGTTACAGCGATGTAAACATCGTTCAAGAGCAAGCTGAACCAAATGGTAATTTCCCAACGGTGGTATCGCCCAATCCGGAAGAACCGGAAGCTTTAACCATGGCTTTGGCCTTAGCCGATACAATCAATGGCGATATTGTTATTGGTACAGATCCCGACTCAGATCGTTTGGGAGTAGCGGTTCGTGATACCAACGGAAAAATGATGTTGCTCAACGGTAACCAAACCATGGTGATTATGACAGCATTTTTGTTGGAACAATGGAAAAGAAACGGCAAAATAACCGGGAAAGAATTTATTGGTTCCACTATTGTATCTACGCCAATGATGCTCGAATTAGCCTCTGCTTATGATGTGGAATGTAAAGTAGGTTTAACCGGTTTTAAATGGATTGCCAAATTTATTAAAGATTTCCCTGAACTACAATTTATTGGCGGCGGCGAAGAAAGTTTTGGTTTTATGGTGGGTGATGCCGTTCGCGATAAAGATGCCGTGGGAGCTACCCTTTTGGTATGCGAAATTGCCGCTCAAGCAAAAGCAGCCGGTAGTTCACTATACAAAGAACTGCTCAACCTTTATGTTGATTTTGGCTTTTATAAAGAACATTTAATATCGCTTACCAAAAAAGGAATTGAAGGGCTACAGCAAATCAATCAAATGATGATAGACCTACGCCAAAATCCGGTTTCAGAAATTAACGGACAGCGTGTAGTTTGTATCGAAGACTATCAATCTTCGTTGGGACGCGATCTTATGAACGGAACCGAATTTGAACTGACTGTTCCCAAGTCGAATGTGCTTATTTACTATTTGGAAGACGGAAGTAAAATTTGTGCCAGACCCAGCGGAACTGAACCCAAAATTAAATTTTATTTTAGTGTAAACGCACCGTTACACGATGTATCCGAAGCAGCACAAACAGAAACGGTTTTGGATCAAAAAATTAAAGCAATAATCTCAGGAATGCAGTTGTTATGATAGATGCCAATATGAAAAAAATATTCCCTTACATGAAACCCTACAAGTTTCATGTGATTTGGAATATCCTTTACAATATCCTCTACGCCTTTTTTAGTACGGTTTCTTTTATTTCTTTGATTCCGATGTTACAAGTGTTATTTAATAATGCTGAAAAAGTAACCGAGGAACCCAAATATACCGGGATAATTCATGTCATGTCGTATGGCAAAGATTACCTTTATTTCTACATGACCAAGCTCTCTGAAGTCAAAGGGCCTCAATATTCATTGATGTTGGTAGTGAGTTTGGTAATTGTGACGTTTCTTTTTAAGAATCTATTCAATTATTTAGCCTCCAATCATCTTTTACATCTCAAAAACGGAGTACTGCGCGATATTCGAAATCAGATGTATGATAAAATTATCAGTTTGCCGGTTTCCTATTATTCTGAAAAAAGAAAAGGCGATATCATGGCTCGCATGTTGGGTGATGTTTATGAAGTTCAAATGTCGTTTTTTTCGATTTTAGAACTTATCGTTAAAGAACCCATGACTATTCTATTCACTATTTTTTCGATGGTGTACATCAGCTTTAAGCTTACGCTTTTTGTGTTTATTTTCATTCCGATTTCCGGGTTAATAATCTCTCGAATCGGAAAAACATTAAAATCGAAGTCGGAACAGGTACAACGCGAAAACGGCAATATGATTTCTGTGGTTGAAGAAAGTTTATCAGGCCTTAAAATAATTAAAAGTTACAATGCCGAAAACACATTTCAAAATCGTTTTCAAAGCATCATATCGAGAGTCTTGTTTTTGTCGAACAACATTGGGCGGAAAAATAATTTGGCCTCTCCTATGAGTGAATTTTTGGGTATCATTGTAATTGCTGTGCTACTTTGGTATGGCGGAAACATGGTTTTGGTTGAAAAATTACCCAACGGAAAACCCGTATTAGACGGTGCGAAATTTTTGGCTTATATGGGATTGGCCTACAATATTCTTACCCCGGCAAAAGCCATTTCAAAAGCCTCGTATGCGGTTAAAAGTGGTTTAGCAGCAGCACAGCGGGTTTTTGAAGTCTTGGAGGTTGAAAATGAAATCACCGACAAACCGGACGCCATTAACAAAGAACATTTCGACAACGAAATTCGCTTGGAGAATATCAACTTTGCTTATGAAGAAGAAAACGTACTCAAGAATTTCAGCCTAACTGTTCCTAAAGGCAAAACAGTTGCGTTGGTAGGACAATCCGGAAGCGGAAAAAGTACCATTACCAATTTACTTACGCGTTTTTATGATGTTCAAGATGGAAAAATAAGCATCGATGGTGTCGACATTAAAGACATGACGATGAACTCGTTACGCCATTTGATAGGTTTGGTTACCCAAGAATCGATTCTTTTTAACGAAACTATTAAAAACAATTTGCTGATTGGTAAACCGGATGCAACTGACGAGGCAATCATTGAGGCGTTAAAAATTGCGAATGCTTATGAATTTGTAAAAGACTTACCGGAAGGTATCAACACAAATATAGGAGAATCCGGAAGTAAACTCTCCGGTGGTCAAAAGCAACGTCTTTCCATAGCCCGTGCTGTTTTAAAAAATCCGCCTATTATGATTTTGGATGAAGCTACCTCCGCGTTGGATACTGAAAGTGAGCGACTGGTTCAAATCGCACTGGAAAATATGATGCAAAACAGAACCTCATTGGTCATTGCGCACCGCTTATCGACCATTCAAAAAGCGGATACTATTGTGGTAATGAAAAAAGGTCAAATTGTTGAGCAAGGCACCCATGCCGAATTATTGGCATTGAACGGCACCTACTCTAATTTAGTTAGTTTACAATCGTTTGAATAAAAATTGGTTTTTTTAAGTAAACTGACCTACTAATTTCAGACCTTTACATTAAAATTGAAGTGCGGTTATGTACATTCCAAATCAAAACAGTACGCTTCCGGAAGATCCAAAAACCATAGTTTGGAAATACTTGGATTTGTCAAAATTTTTAGATTTGCTGATGTCGCGAAAACTCTTCATGTCACGCTCAGACAAATTTGAAGATCAATACGAAGGCACTTTTAGCGAACCCACTTTCGAGGAGATAAAAAAATTAGCAGAACATAATCCTGAGTTTTTGGATTATTACAAATCCCATCGTGAAAAAGTAGTCATCAGCAGTTGGCACATCAACGCTTATGAATCGTTTGCCATGTGGCAAATTTTTACGCAAAACAACGAAGGATTGGCTATTCAATCAACCATAGAAAGATTGCAAAAGGCATTGGAACCCGAATTGGATTTTCCGCAATACATCGGAGAAGTAAATTACATTGACTATAAAAAAGAATACATTCCTTTTGAAGATGCTTTTTTCCCTTTTCTTTTTAAGCGAAAAAGTTTTCAATACGAGCGTGAAGTCCGCATTTTATCCGATTTAAGTGAACAGGATATCCGTATCAATGAAGGTCTTAAAATTGACGTAGATCTTGAAACCTTGATTGAAAAAATTTACATTCATCCCAAAAGTGAAAATTGGTACAAACGATTGGTTATTGAATTGGTTTCCAAACTCGGATTCAATTTTAGCATTGAAAAATCCGATTTAGAGAGCGATATTCTGATTTAATCTTTATTTTTGGGCAACCAAAACCCATTTTATGGAAACCAATATTTGTAAAAACTGTGCCTCTACTTTTGAGGGAAAATTTTGTTCCAATTGTGGTCAAAAAACGGCAGTAGGTCGGTTGGATTGGCACTACATACAAGAAGAGATAAAATATACCTTCCTGCATATCAACAAGGGGTTTTTATATACATCGAAGCAATTAGTAACGCAACCCGGAAGAATGATTCGGGAGTTTATTGAAGGGAAACGAGTTAATCACTATAAACCGATATTGTACATTTTTGTTCTGGCGGGTTTAAATGGATTATTGAATCATTATGTTGATATAAAAAAAATTGTTTCCTCTATTTCGACTACAGAATCCAGTAACAAACTACCGTTTGATCCAATGGAATTTACTTATTGGGTTTCGGATCATTATGCTGCGTTTGAATTAATTTTATTACCTATAACAGCACTTTGCTCGTGGTTAGCTTTCCGAAAATGGGGTTATAATTTTGTGGAAAACATTATCATCAATGCCTACGTCGGAGGCTTACGATTACTTATTAATGTGTTATTATTCCCATTACAATATTTTTCGCAGGGCACAAATTTGTTTTTTGTATTTACCTCTGTAATAAGTTTGGGGTATTTAGTTGTCACCGCCTGGGCCTACATTCAATTATACGAGAAAAAAGATATTGCCTACACTATACTTCGGTTGATGCTATTCGGATTTTATTTTTTCCTAATTTACTTTGCTGTAATTATGGGACTGGTTATATATGTCGTCAAAACACAGCATTAAAAAAAATCTATAGCTCAATCAACAACCTCAAGTTTACAAAGGAAAATACTCTATTGCTTTTGTCTCTTCTTCCAGGAGATTGACATAAAAGTAATGGAACTTGTCATTTTTATCAAAGGCACCACTCTTATTATTGTCTTCCATGGTTCTAAAGTAGATTCGTTTTTGGGCTTCTACTACTTTCCAATCAATAATTTCGTGAAAATCGGGTGATAATTTTTTGAAATTTTGTCCGGTTATATCACTACAATACAAATCCATCACATCATTGGTATCTAACTTTCCATCCTTATTAGAATCCATATCGGCGAGCGAATAAATAAGAAATTGCTTTTTATTTTTTTCAGCAAATGCTTTTAAATAGGTAATTCTTTCAATCATAATTGGTTTATCGGTAAGCGCCACCAACGAGTCGGAATCGATTTGTTGAAATTTAAGGTTGGTCAAAAAACCGGTAATTTCTTCATCTCTGCCATTAGAAATACTGAAATTATTTCGGGTTCCCGAATTATCCGAATATCTTTTTAAGCCTTCCGAAACAGTATATTTTCCAACAGGATGAATCAAAACGTTGGTACCGTCAAACTGCAACGGTAAATCAGCTATCAAAATATTTTCTTCCTCTTTAGGAGATTCATTTTCTTTTTCAACTGCATCATAAGAAACCTTAGGCTTTTCGGCTTGCTCTCGTTTACAGGAAACAAAAACCATAAAACCCAAAACAAACAGATATTCGAATCGCATTCTCATCATATAATCGTTTAAATTTTTAAAGTCGGGCAGTAAGTTTAACATTAAACACCCGTGTTGTCATATAATTCGGAATCCCATATTGGCTCTTCGTATAGGCATCGCGAACCCAAGTATTCGTTATTGCATTTTGGTTATTAAAGAGGTTAAATATTTCAAATCCGACAGCTAAATCCTGAAACTTTTTTAACCAATGCCCTTGAGGTCGATCTTTGTTTTTTTCGGTAAGTACATAAAAAAATCCAACATCGGCACGACGGTAATCCCGGAGTCGGCTTTGGTATTGATACACATCAGCATACGAAGGCGAGCCACCGGGCAAGCCGGTATTGTAAACCAAATTCATGTATACTTTCATGTTGGGAATGGCCGGCATATAATCTTGAAATAAGATACCGAACTTCAATCGTTGATCAGTTGGACGAGCAATAAAGCCTCTGTCATCTTGATTTTCCTCCGTTTTCATATACCCAACACTAAACCACGATTCAGTACCTTTCACAAATTCACCATGAAGACGCATATCCAAGCCATACGCATACGCTTCGGCGTTGTTGTTGGCACGATAACGAATACGTACATTTTCAAGGGTGTAGGTATTAATATCATCCATCGATTTGTAATAGGCTTCAGCAACATATTTAAATTTACTGTCCCACATTCTAAAGTTATAATCACCACTCAAAACAAAGTGAATGGATTGTTGGGCTTTTACATTCGGATTGACGACACCTTCTTCATTTCGAAGTTCTCTGTAGGATGGCGGTTGGTAGTACCATCCTGTTGAAAATCGGAAAACTACATCGCGTTGCCAATCGGGTTTAAGCGACAACTGCAAACGCGGTGAGAAAACAGTTTGCGATTTGCCACCACTAAAATTATCACCACTTACTACCCAATTATGCGCTCTGATACCCCCATTGATATGCAAATCGGCATTACCCAATCGACGGCGGGCATTAAATTGCACAAACCCGGAAATACGATTGATGGTCACAAAATTGGTAGCCCGAACATTATTATAAGGCACCAAAGGCCCAACATACGGATTATACGGTTGATCATTTACAGGCAAATCTATGATAGGCGGATTTATTGAAAATCCGGCCGAATCGATAACCTCCCATTCAACAATACGGTCGCGAATATCTTCGTGGGTGAATTTAGCGCCCCAATCAATTTGCAAAGCAGCATTTCGTAGGTTATGCGTTCCTTTCACTTCAGCATTTACAATGAGCGCATCTAAGTCGTTACGCGCATGATTTAATTGTGAACCAATGGCGCGATTGAAGGTAACATCTCCAAAAGTTTCAGAACCGATATTGCTGTCAACTTCACCCAAAAAATAGGCTGCATCAATATCAAAATATTCTTGTTCACGTGTTTGAAAAGCAGAAGCAATAAAACGGTAATTATTTTGTTTATCAGGACTAAAAACCGTTTTCCATGCACCAAAAAAAGTTCTGAATTTGTCGTTTTCCTGCCCTTCATAAAAGATTTGAAGCGCTATAGGATCACTCAAGGTTCCAAAATTAGTTTGTCGGGTGAGTGGTTGGTACTTATAGGTATTTTGAGAAACATTCCCCAATAAGCCGTGGCTCCAGTGTTTATTTGGAGTAAAGGTGATATACGATTGCACATCGGCAAAAGAAGGTCGGAAGTTGGTTTCGGTTTCTTGGCTATTCACAAATAGTGAATTATCGCGGTAACGAACCCCGGTTATGGCTGTCCAAACGGTATCTTTAGAAGCCAAATCAACCGAAAGGCTTCCCCCCAAAAGGCTGGCTTCCATGGAAGCACCAAAGGATTTTGGTCTTCGATAAGTGATATCCAGCACAGACGACATCTTATCCCCAAACTTTGCCTGAAAACCTCCGGCAGAAAAATCGACATTTTGTGTCATATCAATATTGGTAAAACTCAATCCTTCCTGCTGACCCGAACGCACTAAGAAGGGACGATATACCTCAATTTCATTAACATATACTAAGTTTTCGTCATAATTTCCGCCGCGAACACTGTACTGCGAACTCATATCCGAATTACTGTTTACACCTGCCATGAGCTTCAGCACATTTTCGGCACCCGGACTCAAACCGGGAATGCGTTTAATTGTTTCGGGCTCTAATGTGGTAATCCCTTGTATGCGCTTGCGATTATTAATGACTATGACTTCCCCTAAACTTTCCGATTCAGAACTCATCACCGGGTTAATCACAAAAATTTCGTTGGATTTGAGTTCTAAACTCAGGGTAACCGATTTAAAAGACAAATGAGTAAAAACAACCGAAATTTCTTGATTTGCCGGAACGATAATGATAAAAGAACCATCATCATTTGAGGTTGACGATTTGCCTTGACAACTAATGGTTGCATTTCCAACCGGTTGTTTGTTTTCATCGGAAATAACACCGACAATTTTAGCTGATTGTGCAAAACCCTGTTGCAAAAACAGGAAAAAAAGCACAGAAATAAAAAGGATTTTACGATTCAAAATATGCTATTTTTTTTGACTTCTGAAAAACTTAGTTTCAAAGGTAGTGGAATTTCCCACATTATCTGTCACGGTTAACTTTAAATTATTTTCACCTTCGGCTACAATCCCATCTGCAAATTTGTGCGTCAAACGTTTGAGCTTAGGTTCATATTCAAACAAAATCCATTTTCCGTTTAAATATCCGTTATAGGTTTTAATCCCGGATAGGTCATCAGAAATGGTAAGACTCAAGGTATTTTGCCCTGATATCCATTTTCCTTCTACAGGTTTGGCTATACTTATCTTAGGCGCTGTATTGTCTTTGGCAATTTTAAATTGTCCTAATGTTTTGGTTGAAGCAGATAACGTATTTCCATTGCGTTTTGTTGTGAGGTAGGATAATTTAGAAGCACCTACTGAGGCAATAAAATACTTATCTGTTTCTTTATCAGGCAAATTTACATTCTCAAAAGTAATTGTAAATGCCTTATGAAGCGGCACTGTATCGTCATGAACAGTTGCTGTTCCGTCATTTACATCAAAGCGCAAATAAAAATCATCATAAAAAGAATTTTCAGGAAAAACTACCGACACATTCTGTTTCTCAAAAATTGATTCGCGGTTAAATTTTACCAAATAAGGCGTTTCCTGAACATCCGACGGAATTAAAACCTTATCCGATGCAAATTCAACCGGCACTGTGATTGCGGTCGTATTCCCATAATAATCCGAAACTTCTATTGTATTGGACTGGGTATAATTGGGAACCACATCAAAAATACCATTGTTCTCTATACGATAAATATTACTCCACGATAAGGGTTGTTTTACAAAAAGCTTTTGCACCCGAGTTTTCATCTTTTTATAACGCCCATAATCAATGTAGGCATTGATAAAGCGTCCTTCTTCAAAAGCCATTTTATCAAAACGCACTTCAAAAACCGGTTTGCCATTACTACTCAGAAGTGTTTGATACGTACCGTTCACATTGTAAGACACATCATCAGTATCGGTAGCCGTAATACCAAAACCTATTTTTCCTGAAGCCTTTACTTTATCCGCCAAATAGGTGCCGTCTTTTTGAAATGATAAGCCTACTACAACGGGGCGTTTGGAACCATTCACGGTAGATTCGGGCGTTATGGGATACGCCAAAAGTGTTGAAACTGTAGGCTTTTTAGAGTCTTTGAGTTGCGATTCGTAGAAAAAAACCGGATTGAGCACTTTTTCGGTACTGGTTTCCCGAAATTCAAAATGCAGATGCGGACCATCTGATCCGCCTGTATTACCGGAAAGCGCAATCAAATCCCCTTGCTTAACAGGCAATTCTCCCGGTTTAAGAAATAACTCCACCTCGTAGGCTTTTTCTTGGTATTGGGTTGCTTTAATTTTCTCCTCAATAGCTCCCACGGCACATTGCAAATGGCCATAAACCGAGGTGTAACCGTTCGGATGTGTAATATACAAAGCCTTCCCGTAGCCTACGGTTGATATTTTAATTCGGGAAACATAGCCGTCGCCCACCGCATAAACATTTAATCCTTCACGTTGGTTAGTTTTAAAATCAAATCCGGCGTGAAAATGATTGGGGCGAAGCTCTCCAAAATTACCTGAAAGTTGCAGGGGAATATCTAACGGGAGTCTAAAATCTTTGGGGTAATCCGTTTGCGCGGCTACCTGAATAACGAAAAGCAATAAAAATAATGTTCTCATGGCAAATACAGTTTTGGCTAAAATAACAAAAGTTTAGCGTTTATTAAAAAAATTAATAATCACCAAAACCCTGCCATTCAACCTTTTAAAAACAAAAATGTAATTATTGGATTTTTTTTGGCAAAAAATTGCGTTTATATGGCAGGAATTATAACTTTGTAAGATTCGTAATGAAGTGATGGTTTTATGAGTGAAATTGTACAAATAATTGATTCTCTGGAACAAAAAATAGGCCTCCTTCTGAACAAGATTAGTCGTTTGGAAGAGGAAAATACTATTTTGAGAAAGGAATTACAGAACGGTACAAGTTTGGTTCGCGAGTATTTGGACAGCATTGAAAAACTGAAGAAAGAAAACGAAACCCTCAAAATCAGCAGTTCATTTGCGGGCAGTGAAAACTATAAAAGAGATACAAAACTCAAGATAAATTCGTTAATACGGGAAATTGATTATTGTATCGCACAGCTTTCAGAGTAAGATGAGTGAAAAGCTTAAAATAAAAATAGCAATTGCCGACAGGGTGTATCCGCTGACTGTTGATCCCTCTCAGGAAGAAGGATTACGAACAGCCTCTCGCAAAATTGATATGATGATTAAGCAATTTGAAGAAAGCTATGCTGTGCGTGATAAACAAGATCTTTTGGCCATGTGTGCTTTACAGTTCGCCTCACAGGTAGAACAACGTCAGATAGAAAAATCGACTGATTTGACGGAAGCCTTTGGTAAACTAACCCAATTAAACGAATTGCTTGACCAACATATCAAATAATAAATACGTTCTTTACATACATTAATAACACTGCCTACATTAGTTCATTTTTGGTAAACTCAACACTAACAAATTAAAATGGGTAAATCGTCGCCACTAAAGTATGTCCGCCTTGACGGAAAACTTGAACAGCGAGCTAGCCCAAAACTTGTCTTTACGAGTTTATGCAAGCAATTAATGTAGGCTTTTTATATATAATTTTTTTTATAACCATGGACATAATAAGTATAATTATCGGCATTGTGGTGGGCATAGCAGCCGGATTTGGCATTGCAAAAATTTTGGAGAAAAACAATGTTTCCAATTTGATTAAAAATGCAAAAAAAGAGGCGGCTTCCATTTTAAAAGATGCGCAACTCGAAGGTGAAAACATCAAGAAAGACAAATTACTTCAGGCAAAAGAAAAGTTCCTTGAACTGAAAACAGAGCATGAAAAAGAAATTCTAAACAAGGACAAAAAAATTGCAGAAGCCGAAAAACGAACACGCGATAAAGAATCACAGGTTTCGAGTGAATTGGCTAAAGCCAAAAAAGTAAACGACGAATTTGAAGCTAAAACAAAGGAGTACGAACAAAAAATTGAAATCTTAGACAAAAAACATCAGGAGCTTGAACGACTACATAAAAGTCAGGTTGAGCAACTTGAGGTTATTTCGGGGCTTTCCGCAGAAGAAGCTAAGGAACAATTGGTTGAGAGCTTGAAAGCCGAGGCCAAAACCAAAGCAATGGCCTTTGTTCAGGATACCCTTGAAGAAGCGAAACTTACGGCACAGCAAGAAGCTAAAAAAGTGATTATCAATACCATTCAACGCGTGGGTACTGAGGAAGCCGTTGAAAACTGTGTTTCTGTGTTTAACATTGAATCTGATGATGTTAAAGGACGCATTATTGGTCGTGAAGGGCGTAATATTCGCGCACTTGAGGCTGCTACAGGTGTGGAAATTATTGTTGATGATACGCCGGAGGCTATTATCCTTTCGTGCTTTGATCCTGTTCGACGTGAAATTGCACGACTATCATTACATAAACTGGTAACCGACGGACGTATTCACCCGGCTCGTATAGAAGAAGTTGTAGCCAAAACCACAAAACAAATTGAAGAAGAAATCGCCGAAGTGGGTAAACGTACTGTAATTGATTTAGGAATCCACGGATTACATCCTGAGTTGATTAAAATCGTAGGGCGAATGAAATACCGTTCTTCGTATGGTCAAAACCTACTTCAACACTCGCGCGAAGTGGCTAAACTTTGTGGAATCATGGCAGCGGAGCTCGGCTTGAACGTTAAATTAGCCAAACGGGCAGGTTTGTTACACGATATAGGAAAAGTGCCTGATACAGAAAGCGACTTACCACATGCTTTATTAGGTATGCAATGGGCTGAAAAATATGGCGAAAAAGAAGAAGTTTGCAATGCCATAGGAGCGCACCACGATGAGATAGAAATGAAATATTTAATTTCGCCTATCATTCAGGTATGTGACGCTATTTCCGGAGCACGTCCGGGAGCACGTCGTCAGGTATTGGATTCTTATATCCAACGATTAAAAGATTTAGAAGATATTGCTTTTGGTTTTAACGGTGTTAAAAATGCCTATGCTATCCAAGCCGGACGTGAATTGCGTGTGATTGTGGAAAGTGAAAAAGTATCAGACGAAATGGCCGCAAATCTTTCTTTTGAAATTTCTCAAAAAATACAAACAGAAATGACTTATCCGGGTCAGGTTAAAATCACGGTAATTCGTGAAACCCGAGCCGTTAACATTGCCAAATAACGTCTGAGTTCGTAAAAGAGATTTAGTCTGTTAGGCAATTCTCCTTATAAAATCGAAAAAGCTGCTTCGGGAAACCCGGGCAGCTTTTTCTTCTTACAATAATCCTAACAAACTTTAATTATTGAGTTTTCTTAATTTCTTTTTAAAATAGACTTTAAACGTACTTCCCATACCTACTTCGCTTTCAACATCAATTTTACCGCCCATACTTTCTACTTGGTTTTTGGTTATATACAAACCAATACCAATGGCTTCTTTGCCGGGATGAAAGGTTTTATATAATCCAAAAACATCACCGCGATGTAAATTCAGATCAATTCCTAATCCGTTATCTTTTACTTGAACAATATAGAAATCAGCATTTTCTTCCACACTATATTCTATCACAGGAGGTATTCCTTCACGGGAGTATTTTATAGCATTGGTAGTGAGATTTAGCAATATACTTTCAAAATAGGCAGGATTGTATTCAATCAGTAAATCTTTGGGGATATAATTTACGATCTTAACATTCCTGCCTGATATTTCTTCAGAGATAATAGTCACTATTTTTGAGAGTGCTTCCTGAACATTAATTTCTTCGGTTTTGATATCCGTTTCATTATGAACATGAATCAAATCCATTAAATTCTCAATGGTATGTGTTAACTCATTTGAAACCGATTTTAGGTATTCAAAGGTTTCCATATCCGCAAACTCACCACTATCGCGCATTTTTAAAATAAGCGCAAAATTGCCGGTATGGTTTCGCAAATTATGCGAAACTATGTGAGCGAAATTTAATAAAATATTTTTTTGGCTGTTTACTTTTTGCAAGGTATCCAGCAAAATTTCTTCTTTTTCTTTTTGACGACTAACATCGGTATGTGTACCGATTATCCGGGTTGGCTTATTATTTTTGTCGCGTTCCAAAACCTTACCCCGATCTAAAATCCATTTGTAACGACCTCCGCACAAAACGCGATGAACGGTTTCATAGTAAGGCAATTTACCATCAAAATGTTCTTGAATAACCGAATAGTATTCCAAACGATCATCAGGATGCACTAATTCATCCCATTTTTCGGGTGATCCAATTTCAAAATCACCTGATTTATCAGCTTCTAAAATTTCGAGTGATTCACGGGAATAATACACTTTATTCGTTGTCAAATCCCAATCCCAAACTCCAACACCGGATGCAAAATTGGCAAACAAACACCGTGCTTCCGACATCTTTAAGCGCTCCAATTCTGTATGTTCCTTGGTTGCATCGCTTATTTTAGCTAAAAAACGCGTGCTCTGTTCTGATTCCGGAAAAACTTTCGCTTTACCTGATATCCATTTATACCCCCCTTGCTCATCTTTAATCCTAAAAACTAAAGACTCTTCAGTTTTTTTCCCCATTACAGTCTCAAAAACAACATCAAAATGTTGCTTATCTACAGGGCACAGTCTGTGTGTCAGAAAAAATTCTTTGATGTCCTGATTATCGACTCCAACCAACCCCAACAATTCAAGAAAATTAGGCGAAGTAAAATGAAGTGTCAAATCCAAATTTGAATTGAGCGAAAAATCAACAAATGCTTCGTCCTGAAAACCAACTACTTGTTTCAGAAAATCCAGTTCATTATAGTTATTTTGTGCTGTATTCAATTCGTTTTTTTTAACGGCACAAAGTAAAGCAATTCAAAAATAGTAAACCTGTAAAAGTATTACGACACAATTAGTTAGCCCTTCTCTTTTCGCGTGGGTGATACGTATGCATTACTTTGGTAAGATGGCTACGATCCAAATGAACATAGACTTCGGTGGTGGTAATTGATTCGTGTCCTAACATGAGTTGAATCGCCCTTAAATCGGCACCATTTTCCAACAAATGTGTGGCAAAAGAATGCCGAAACGTGTGAGGGCTGATGGTCTTGGCGAGGTTAATTTTTTTGGCTAACAGACGAATTATGGTAAAAACCATAGCGCGAGTGAGTTGTTTTCCTCTTCGATTTAGGAAAAGTGTGTCCTCGTACCCCTTTTGAACGGGGTAATGAACTCGAACATTATCTCTGTATAAAAGAAGGTATTTCCGGGTTACATCACTCATCGGAACAAAGCGTTGTTTGTTTCCTTTTCCGGTGACTTTGATAAAGTTTTCATCAAAAAAAATATCAGATAATTTCAGGGAAACCAATTCGGATACACGCAAACCACATCCGTAAAGGGTTTCGATCATGGTCCGGTTGCGCTCACCTTCATCGGTTGATAAATCAATAGCTCCTATAAGCGCATCTATTTCGGGGAGCGATAAGGTGTCGGGCAATTTACGACCTATTTTTGGAGCTTCAATTAACTCCATGGGATTATCTTGTCGGTAATCTTCAAAAATCAGATAGAGGAAAAAACTTTTTAATCCAGAAATAATGCGGGCTTGACTACGGGCATTCACTTCTTTGGAAACGCTATAAATAAATTCCTGTAGGGTTTCGTATGTAATTGAAACAGGAGAAACAGGCAAGTTATTTGTATCTAAAAAATGGAGTAAGCGTTGGATGTCAAAAGTATAGTTTGCAATGGAATTGGCTGATAGCCCACGTTCTATCTTTAGGTAGTTTTGATAACTCTTTATGTAGGAATTCCAAAGCATTTTTGATACAAGCTAAAAAAAGTCATATTAAAAATATGACTTTTACAATTTATTTGAATTTATACCCAATTGAAAATAAAAAAACCTGATTTAAAAGTTCAGAATTATCACCGGGTTCGGTATCTAAGGTATTGGTTAGACCAAAACCATAGCGACCACTGATAACTACTTTTTTGGTAACTTCATACCCCAAACCGAGGTTTAAAGCAAAATCAGTTTTAGTTGAGTACTCCATAAAATCTTGCCCCACAGTTTGACCGTCAAAGGAAACCTCCAATTCGGAGTTGGTTAAAAATCCGATTTGCGGACCCAATTCCAAATAAAAATTCGGATTGGCGTAGTATTTCATCATTAGCGGAACATTGATATAGGCATATTTCAATTTATTACTTGTATTTACTGTGGTTTCCCCTGTAAACACCTCTTGCTTAAATTGCCCACCTTGGGTTGAATAGAGGATTTCCGGTTGGAAGGAGAATTGTTTTCCCAATTTCACATCCATAAAAAAACCTACATGAACACCAACCAAAGAGGTAAAATTAGGGGCATCGGTTCCGCTTGCCTTGGCATCAGCAATATTTAAACCTGCTTTCATTCCAAACTGCGGTTTTTGTGCGTGCACAGCAATACAAGTTAAAAAAGAGAAAAAAGAAAATAGAATTTTTTTCATGGCTTTACATTTATATTTATAAATAAAAAAACCATTCGCTAAGCGAATGGTTCTTTACACATTGTGCTTTGTATTAGAATTTGTATCCTAAAGCAAGAGCGATATTGCTGTTACCCACTTTTTGGTCACCAGAATCTTTAGCGATGTTGCTAAGACCTAATGAATATCTTAAACCAATGTTGATGTTTTCAGCTACATCGTAACCAGCACCAAGGTTTAAACCAAAATCAGTAGAGTTGAAGAAATCTTTCACATCAACTGAATCGCTATCAGCTTTAGCTTTAGCTGACATCAAGAAACCAACTTGAGGACCAACTTCAAGGCTTAATTTTTCAGTAGCAAAATATTTTGCCATTACAGGAACTACTATATAGTTCATGTTGTAGTTTACATCAGTACCAAAATCAAATTTTGCACCAAGAGCAGAAAAAGCCAACTCAGGTTGAACAGCAAATTTATCAGATACTTTGATTTCAGCAAATACTCCAACTTGGAAACCTACTTTAGAAGAGTTATCTTCAACGTCACCAGTGAAGTTAGAAATGTTTAAACCAGCCTTAGCACCAAACTTTGTTTCCTGTGCATTAGCAAAAGTGAAACCCAAAACAGCAACAGCTGCTAATAATACTTTTTTCATGTTTATTTTGTTTAAAATTAATGAAACAAATGTACTGCATTAAAGTTTTCATACACAAAAATCTTTTTCCACACTTATTAACATAGTTATTAACAATGTCAGCAAAATAAGGGGCTTACAACAATATTTTTTATTTTTGTTCGTTAATAACAAAAAACATTGATTATGAGAAAATTAACTTATCTATTTTTTGCACTATGCGCGTTAAGCGCTACAGCTCAACATGTTAAATTTGGATTGAAGACCGGAGTAAATTTTGCAAATTACACGAATGCCGAAGTCAACACCAGCACTTTAACCAGCTTTCATGTGGGTTTGTTGACCGAAATTAAAGTCTTTAAAAATTTCGCTGTTCAACCGGAATTACTCTATTCTACACAAGGTGCGAAGTTGGACAATCTTGGAAATGAAATAAAAGACCAGTTGGGTTATATCAGTATACCGGCCTTAGCCAAATTCAATTTAAACGATCAACTCAGTTTAGAAATGGGGCCACAAGTGTCATTTTTGCTCAACCAACGCAGTAATGTTGACTTAGGGGATACCAATACATTCGACTTTGCCGTGGCAGGCGGACTATCCTACACCTTTGGAAAGCACTTTTTTATTCAGGGACGCTACGCTTTAGGCCTTACTGAGCCACGGCGAGATGCAACTGTTAAAAATTCTGTACTTCAGGCTTCGGTTGGATTATTATTTTAAGAGTCGCTAAAGTTTTCTAAAAACCACTCAGTTTATGAGTGGTTTTTTTATTTTTACTGAAAACTTACAACATGACCATCTTCATCATTAACGGCCCCAACCTTAACTTATTAGGTAAACGGGAAACCGAAGTTTACGGCTCTCAAACTTTTGATAGTTTTTTGCGCGAACTGAGAAATGATTTTCCATCCGTGAAAATTGAATATTTTCAAAGTAATATTGAAGGAGAAATTATTGATAAAATCCAAGAAATTGGATTTTCCTGTGACGGTATTATACTTAATGCTGCCGCCTACACCCACACCTCGGTTGGTATAGCAGATGCGGTAAAAGCGGTTCCGGCGCCTGTAGTCGAAGTGCATATTTCAAACACATTCAGTAGAGAACCCTATCGGCACCATTCCTACATTTCGCCTAATTCTAACGGAATCATTATTGGTTTTGGTTTAAAAAGTTATGTTTTAGCGCTACATTCTTTTCTGCTTTGATACAACCTTTTTATTTCGAAAAGCGTCTAATTACCGGAGTACAATTTAATAAACGGCTAAACATAACTATCTAATGAAACACAACTACTTCACTTGTATACTATTTCTGCTTTCTTTTTGGAGTTTTGGCCAAATAAAAGGTATTGTAACTGATGCTAAAGGTAATCCCATGCCTTTTGTAAACATATATGTGCAAGACACCTATATAAGTACTACCTCGAATGACAACGGGAGATTTGAATTAAATGTTAAAACACCCGGCACGTATATCATCCTTTTTCAATACCTTGGTTATAAAACCGAAAAAAAAATAATTGAAGCCGAGAAATTCCCTCAAGTGATTGATGTGGTTTTACAGGAAGAAGAATACACGCTTGATGAAGTTGTTATCAACAGAAAAGTTGATCCGGCCATTGCAATCATAAAACAAGCCATTGCAAACCGGAAAGATAATGCAGAAAAGACAGCCCGCTACACAGCCGATTTTTATTCGAGAGGCTTATTTCGCGTTAAAAATTTACCTAAAACTGTTTTGGGTCAGAAACTTGACTTTTTTGACGATGTAATCGACTCAACGCGAAGTGGAATTTTATACCTTTCTGAAACCGTTTCAAAGATTACGTTTCAAAAACCCGATAAGTTAAAAGAAGTGATTATTGCCTCAAAAGTAAGTGGCAATGACAATGGATTTAGTTTTAATAGTGCTGCGCAAGCCAACTTTGATTTTTACGAGAATTTCCTCGACTTTGATGCCAAAGTATGCTCGCCTATTGGTGATAACGCATTCAATTATTACAAATTCCATTTTGAAGGCTCTTTCGCTGATGAAAACAATAAAATTATCAACAAAATAAAAATCACGCCAAAAAGAAACTCCGAACCTGCCTTTAGTGGTTATATCTATATTACAGACCTTGAATATGCAATTTATGCTGTAGAAGTTCAAATTAGTGGCACTCAAATTCAAAATCCGGCGCTCAACACCTTAGGCTTAAAACAGAATTTTAGTTATAATAACAAAACAAATGTTTGGGCAAAAAACACGCAAACAATCGACTTTGAGGCCGGATTATTAGGCATCAACATGTCGGGGCGTTTTACCTATGTATATACTAATTTAGAATTTCCGGAAAAGTTTGAGAAAAAAACGTTTACCAGTGAAGTTTTGCGTTTTGAGAAAGATGCCAACAAAAAAGAAAACAGTTTTTGGGAAACCATTCGTCCTGTGCCGCTATCTACTGAAGAATCGACCGATTATGTTAAAAAGGAAGCTTTGCAGGAAAAAAAGAAATCGCAGGTCTATTTGGATTCAATTGATGCAAAACGCAATAAATTTCGCCTTAGCAACCTTTTAGGTGGCTATACATACAGCAATTCTTTCAAAAAAAGATGGTTCAATTATGACGGACCGCTGATGAATACCCATTTCAATACCGTTCAAGGATGGAATTCAACCCTTGGGCTGAGTTATACCCAACGTGATAAAGAAGAACAAACGTATACCCGCATTGGAACCCGATTCAATTATGGTTTTTCAGAGAAAAAATTACGTGCCGTTGCTAATTTTACCAGAAAATTTAACAACACCACCGATGCTCAACTAACCCTTTCCGGAGGAAGTTATGCCGCTCAATTTAATCCTTCTAACCCAATCACACCTTTGATAAATACCACAAGCTCATTGTTTTTTGTAAACAATTTCATGAAATTGTATG
Organism: Flavobacterium sp.; assembly: GCA_041917555.1. GTDB lineage: Bacteria > Bacteroidota > Bacteroidia > Flavobacteriales > Flavobacteriaceae > Flavobacterium. Next base: position 52,352 of record JAYRXL010000018.1, read on the forward strand.
AGAAAAATTTTGCAGCAGCAACCTTTAGTCAAGAAATAGTAAATGTTATCAACGTTTCATTGACAACCGAATATGCAGAACGCAAACCTTTGTTCAACACCACAAATCAGCGTGCTGTCAAATCAGAAGACGATTATACTTCAAACAATCCGTTGTTGCCTTTTGATGAGACTGCTCCGGTATTCGATAAACACAATTTGGTAAAAACCTCCCTCACAACGCAATTCCGTTTTGGTCAAAAATATTGGACGCGTCCTGATGGGAAATTTAACTTGTATAACAGCGATTTTCCAACGCTTTATGTAACCTATGAAAAAGGATTTGCCGGCTCAGACAAACGCTATGAATTTGATTATTTAGGTGCCCGAATCAAGTACAATTTAGACATTTCCAACAAAGGAAATATGGACCTTAACTTACGTATGGGGCGTTTCTTTAATGCTGATCAAATCTCGTTTGCCGATTATAAACATTTTAACGGAAACCAAACACACATTGCCTCTGGTAATACTTACACCGATGTGTTTAACAACCTTCCTTATTATTCGGCCAGCACAAATGACCGTTTTATTGCTTTTCATGTGGAGCATAATGACAAAGGTTGGCTTATGAACAAGATTCCGTTACTTAACAAATTACAAACCCAACTTGTAGTGGGGTATCACAACCTTGCGGTTCCGGAGCGCAAACCCTATCAGGAATTTAGTATCGGGCTTGACAATTTGGGATGGGGAAAATTTCGTTTGCTTCGCGTAGACTACCTGCGCTCGTACCAAAACGGTTACCAAGGCGATGCCGTACTATTCGGGCTTAAATTTTTAAATGTGGTGGAATAAATTATCCAAAAAAAATAGCATACCCAAATCGCATCAGCATAAGTAGTACTACAAAAAGAAAAAACAAACGCACAAAGCCGTTTCCTTTTCGCAGGGCTGTTTTGGCGCCAAGCCAGCCTCCCAAAGCATTTGATACTGCCATAGGTAAAGCAATACTCCATAGTATTTTCCCTTTGAGTAAAAACAAAACAATGGAACCGGTGTTGGTGGCCAAATTAACCAGTTTGGCATGAGCCGATGCCTGCACAAAATCGAATCCGAGGATGGCAACAAAACTCAGCACAAAAAAACTACCGGTGCCGGGGCCGACAAAACCATCATAAAAACCGATACACAAACTCAGTATAAATCCCCACAAATAAAGGCGTTTCCCTACCAAGGCGTGTGTAGCTACTGCACCAAAATCTTTTTTAAAAAAAGTATATAATGCTACAATAACTAAAATGACAAAGAGAATCGGTTTTACAAAATCATTTGAAACCTTAGTCAATAACTGGGAACCGGCATAGGCTGCTGCAAAAGCCGTGCATCCCATACTACACAAAAGCAACACATGGATTTTCACGTGCTTGATGTATTGTAAAGAAGCTACTAAGGTACCACTAAACGAAGGGATTTTGAGTGATCCTACAACAGTTGCAGCCGGTAATTCCGGTAAAAGCAAAAATGCTGAGGGCATTTGAATAAGACCACCGCCACCAACAACTGCATCTACAAATCCTGCTGCGAATGCAGCCAAACACAGAAAAAAAAGTACTTCTGAAACCATTCAACTTGCGTTATCGTTTTCTATTTTACTTGTAATATAAAACAACAAACTCCGAAAAATATCGGAGTTTTGATGTATTTATTAAATTAAGTTACACACGTACTATGTTAGCACCTAAGGCTCTCAAACGCTCATCGATACGTTCATAGCCGCGGTCGATTTGCTCGATATTTTGTATGGTTGATGTTCCTTTTGCTGAAAGCGCTGCAATCAACAACGAGATTCCTGCACGAATATCCGGAGACGACATGGTTGTAGCCTTTAGTTGTGATTTGAAATTATGTCCCATCACTACCGCTCTGTGTGGGTCACAAAGCATAATTTTAGCGCCCATATCAATCAATTTATCCACAAAAAACAATCGGCTTTCAAACATTTTTTGATGAATAAGTACGTCGCCATTGGCTTGCGTTGCAACAACGAGAATAATACTCAATAAATCCGGAGTAAAACCCGGCCACGGAGCGTCGGCTATGGTTAAGATAGAGCCATCAATATCGGTTTTTATTTCGTAACCGTTTTCATGCGCCGGAATATAAATATCATCTTCACGTTTTTCGACAGTAATACCTAATTTTCGGAATACATTAGGAATAACACCTAAATTTTCCCAACTTACATTTTTAATGGTGATTTCGCTTCGGGTCATGGCAGCCAAACCAATCCAGGAACCAATTTCAATCATATCCGGCAAAATACGGTGTTCACAACCATTCAAACTTTCAACACCTTCAATGGTAAGTAGGTTGGAACCCACGCCGGTTATTTTGGCACCCATTGCGTTAAGCATTTTACACAACTGTTGCAAATAGGGTTCACAAGCCGCATTATAAATTGTAGTGGTTCCTTCGGCCAAAACAGCCGCCATCACAATATTTGCTGTACCGGTAACCGATGCTTCATCCAAAAGCATATAAGCACCTTTAAGACGTGATTTCGATTCCACACCATAAAAATGGTCTTCACGCTCATAACGAAACTTGGCTCCCAGGTTAATAAACCCTTCAAAGTGAGTATCCAAACGACGGCGTCCGATTTTGTCTCCACCCGGTTTGGGTATATAACCTTTTCCAAATCGGGCTAATAGAGGCCCAACAATCATAATGGATCCGCGAAGCGAACCTCCCTCTTTTTTAAAAGCTTCGGTTTCTAAATACCCTACATTCACCTCATCTGCCTGAAAAGTAATTGAACCCGGTCCGTTTTTTTGAATTTTAACACCCAAATTACCAAGCAATGTAATAAGCTTATTTACATCCAGAATATCCGGAATATTACTGATGGTTACCTTTTCGGGGGTTAATAAAACGGCGCATAAGATTTGCAATGCTTCATTCTTAGCTCCTTGAGGCTGCACATCGCCCTTAAGTCTGATTCCTCCTTCAATTTTGAATGTACTCATTTTTTAGGTATGTGTAATTAAGTGATTTATTTAGGGTTATTGTTATTTTTTTGAAACGGCTTTTTCCCGTTTTGATTCTTTTTAAAATTCTTCTGATTTTTCGGATTTTGCTGCATGTTCTTGTTCGACATTTTTTTGTTGGTGCGAATCAAATCAGAGGTATTGGAAAGTTCTTCTGATGAATGGTGCAAATTAATGGTTCCTCCTGAAAGCTCATACAAATGATCAAAAATAACTGTATCCTCGACCGTATCTTTGTTCCAGCTCAGGTAGGATTTTTTCATATGATTGGCAATCACTTTTATCAAAGCACTCTTCATTTCACCTTCTTCCCATCCGTTAGCCACATCAATCATAAATTTGATATTGTTCCCGTAAAACCTGTATTTGGGATTGCGTTGTGGATAATCCAAGCGTTCCGGCTTAAGGTTAATCACTTCGCGGGTTGGTATTGGGTAAGGCGAATCAACATCCAAACGAAAATCGGACATAATAAAAATTTGGTCCCATAGTTTGTGTTGAAAATCGGGTACATCGCGCAAATGCGGATTCAAGCTGCCCATCACCTGGATGATGTATTTCGCTGCTTTGTTGCGTTCTTCACGATCTTCGAGCGCTGTAGCCTGATTAATTAATTTTTGAAGATGTCTGCCGTATTCGGGAATAAGGAGTTGTTCGCGTTCGGCATTATATTCGAGCAGGTGTACCACATTATTGGCTTGCTCATTATTTACTTTTATTTTCATTATAATGAAATTATACCTTCTATATTAGAAACTTCTATGTATTTCTGCACTACACTGTCGGGATTTTCCATCAACACATTTACAGAAACACTGGTATATTTACCGGTTTTAGATTGATTGGTTTGTATTACAGCCCCCATATTGTCAAAAGCATTTTCTACTTCTTCAATTTTTTTGGGGTCGGTAGGAACTATAAATTTGTATAGGTATTCGGTTGGCCATTCAGAAGTATTTTGCAATTCTTCTCGCAGGCGAATGTAAAATTCCTCAGTTTTTTTATCCATTCTGATTTTAAATTAAGGGCAAATATACGATTAATCCCTTATGAAATAAAATATAACATCTTGTTTCAAATATCAGAATAGTTTCAATAAATTTGCCGCTTATTTTCTGATTTTGAAAAAAGAAATTGTTGTCATAACCGGAGGTCCCGGAACAGGTAAAACCACCATCATCGATAACCTTATCGAAAAGGGGTATACCTGCTACCCGGAAATTTCGCGCCAAGTTACCTTGGAGGCTCGAAAACAAGGGATTGAACAACTTTTTTTGGAAAAACCGCTATTGTTTAGCGAACTGCTTTTAGAGGGGCGAAAAAAACAATTTGCTGCAGCGCAAACCGAATCTTCGGAGGTTGTTTTTTTAGACCGTGGTATTCCGGATATTTTGGCATATATGCATTATATTGGCGACAGTTATCCCTCTTTTTTTGATGAAGCTTGCAAAGAACATACGTACCAACGCATTTTTGTGCTTCCTCCTTGGGAAGAAATATACGAAAGTGATGAAGCCCGTTATGAAAATTTTGAACAGGCAAAACTCATTTACAATCATTTAAACGAAACTTACAGCCGTTACGGCTATTCGCTTGTGGAAGTTCCAAAAGGAACTGTTGAAGAACGCACCGCATTTATTCTGAACCAGATTGGGCAGTAGTTAAAGCGAAACTACTATATTTGTATAGTATAAGCCTAACTTGTTGCACTTTTACATGACCCGTTTAACCGAAATCCTAAAAAAATATTGGAACTACGATTCGTTTCGTCCGTTACAGGAAGAAATCATTCAATCTGTTCTGAACGGTCATGATACATTTGCTTTGATGCCAACAGGTGGCGGCAAATCAATTTGTTTTCAGGTTCCTGCTCTGGCAAATCCAGGATTATGCTTGGTTATATCACCTCTTGTTGCGTTAATGAAAGATCAAACCGAAAACTTAAAAAAGCGCAACATCAAAGCAATCGCTTTAACCGGAGGAATTCCCGAAGATGAAGTTATTGATTTGTTAGACAATTGCCAATACGGAAATTACAAGTTTTTGTATGTATCGCCGGAGCGCTTGCAAAACGACTGGGTTCTGGAGCGCATAAAAAACCTTCCTTTAAACCTGATTGCTATTGATGAAGCACATTGTGTATCGCAATGGGGACATGATTTTCGACCTGCTTTTTTGCATATTCACAAACTCAAAGAATTTTTTCCCAAAATCCCTTTTTTAGCCCTAACAGCTACCGCAACACAACGGGTGAAGGAAGACATTATAACCCAACTTCAGCTTCAAAATCCTGCGCTTTTTGTGCAATCCTTTGCTCGAAAAAATTTGGCCTATTGGGTTTCTGAAACCGAAGACAAAATGTATGCATTTGCACGTTTATTAGACAAAAACAAAGTACCTGCAATCGTTTATGTGAGTAGTCGTAAAGCGTGTCTTTCTGTAGCAAAACAATTGGAAACGCTTGGGTTTGAAACTACCTTTTACCATGGTGGACTATCCTTGAAAGAAAAAGAAACCAACATGGAACTATGGATGTCGGAGGCGAAGCCAATTATGGTTGCCACTAATGCATTTGGTATGGGAATCGACAAAGCCAATGTAGGACTCGTGGTACACATTAATCTTCCGCAAAACCCTGAAAATTATTATCAGGAAGCAGGCAGAGCCGGACGCAACGGCCAAAAAGCCTTTGCTGTGCTCTTAATCAGTCCGAGTGACGAAATACAAAGTCGTCATCAATTTTTGGAGGTACTACCTGATAAAGCCTTCTTAACGCTTGTTTACAAAAAACTTTGTAATTATTTTCAAATAGCCTACGGCGAAGGAATTGATGAAACATTTGATTTCAGTATGAATCGCTTTTGCCAAAAATACATGCTTAACATTTCAAAAACCTACAATGCGCTACAGTTTTTAGACAGACAAGGCATATTGAATTTAGCACAGGAGTTTTCAGAAAAGGTTACCCTGCAATTTGTTATTCCTTCTAAAGAGGTGATTCGGTACATGAGTCTTAATCCGGCTCACGAAGAAATTATTTTGGCCCTATTGCGCACTTATCCGGGAATTTATGAAGCATCTGCCACTATAAACATGAGTTTAATAGCCAAAAAAAGTAATACAACAGAAAAGGAAATTATAGCCGTTTTGGAAAAACTTGCCGAAAAAGAAATTATCCATTTACAATCGGTTGGGCATGATGCCCGCATTACTTTTTTGGAAGTTCGAGAAGACGAACGAACCATCAATAGGGTGGCTAAGTTTTTAGAAAAACAAAATCAAATTAAAACAGAGCAATTTGAAAGTATCCTCCGCTATGTCACCACGCAAGATCAATGTAAAAGCAGTTTGTTGTTGGCTTATTTTGGTGAAACTACAAAAACCGATTGCGGAATTTGCTCCTATTGTATTGGGAAGTCGCGATTACAAGATTCATTCCCGGTGAAAGAAGCCATCAAAGCCGAATTAGAAAAAGGGCCAAAAAATTCGAGAACGCTTGAGGAAAAACTCAATTATCCGAAAGAGGAGATTATATTTGCACTGCGTGAAATGTTAGACAATGATTATATTCGTTTGGACTTGAATAACACGTATACTTTAAAAAAATAACATCCTAAACCTTTTACCGATATAAAATGGAAAAACTTCGAATAGTATTTATGGGTACACCTGAATTTGCTGTAGCAATTTTGGATAGTATCATTACAAACGGATATGATGTAGTTGGGGTTATAACGGCACCTGACAAACCTGCGGGCAGAGGGCAAAAAGTGAGTTATTCGGCGGTAAAGGAATACGCTTTAAAACAACAACTAACCTTATTACAACCGACCAATCTTAAAGATGACGAATTTTTAGCAAACCTGCGCTCATTGGAAGCGAATGTTCAGGTGGTTGTGGCTTTTCGAATGTTGCCTGAGGTGGTTTGGCGGATGCCAAAATTCGGAACTTTCAATTTACATGCCTCACTTTTGCCCGATTACAGAGGGGCTGCCCCTATCAATTGGGCTATTATTAATGGTGAACCCAAAACCGGAGTCACTACTTTTTTTATAGACGATAAAATAGACACCGGAGCAATGATAGCAAAAGCGGAGACTCCTATCGAAGCGACAGAAAATGCAGGGCAACTTCACGACCGACTTATGGCGATGGGAAGTCAGGTTGTTGTTACTACCTTAGCACAAATTGAATCCGGAACAGTGACCACTCAAAAACAAACAAATCCTTCAGTAACCAAAACAGCTTACAAGCTTAACCGGGAAAACTGCAAAATCAATTTTAATGAACCGGTCCAAAAAATATACAATTTAGTACGTGGACTATCCCCCTATCCTTGTGCTTGGTGTTTCATAAACGACATGAATGTGAAACTATATGAAGTTAGCCCAATGGAAGAACAGCATTCGCAAAAAATAGGAACCCTTGAAATAGGTAAAAAAGAAATGCGAATTGCAGCATCCAACGGATGGATACTTGTGCATCAATTACAACTTCCCGGCAAAAAGAAAATGAGTGTTAGCGAATTACTCAACGGATTTTCATTTCCGGAAGATTCAATAGCATCTTAAGCCAGTAATTATAAGGCATTATCTCATTTTTACCCAAAAAAACGCCTGCCTTATCAACAAAAGCAGTGAGTTATCAACAAAAAAGGCAAAAAAGCGCTCAATCGCTTGTGTAGTCTGATTTAACTACTAAATTTGTTATGATTAAAATAATGTTTAACCAACAATTAATAACTATTTATTATGAACAAATCAGAATTAATCGATGCAATTGCAGCTGATGCCGGAATTACTAAAGCAGCTGCTAAATTAGCTTTGGAATCATTTTTAGGGAATGTAGGTAAAACGCTTAAAAAAGGCGGAAGAGTTTCATTAGTAGGTTTCGGATCTTGGTCAGTATCTAAAAGAGCTGCAAGAGAAGGTAGAAACCCACAAACTGGTAAAACTATCAAAATCGCTGCTAAAAATGTAGTAAAATTCAAAGCAGGTGCTGATTTAGAAGGTTCAGTTAACTAATCTGAGACTACTCAAAATAAAGAAATCACCCTGTTTTAGCAGGGTGATTTTTTTTTAAGTAGTTGTTTGTTAAAAATATTTGCTATATTTAAAAAAAAAATTGACTGTCGCATGATTAAAAACAACATACGGAAAGGTCAACTGCTCATTGCCGAACCTTCCATCATCGGTGATATTTCCTTTAACCGATCGGTAATTCTATTGGCTGACCACAATAAAAACGGTTCGGTTGGCTTTATTCTAAACAAACCTTTGGAATTTACAATTTCCGATTTAGTTCCCGAAGTAAACGGTTCGTTTACAGTGCATAATGGGGGACCTGTAGAGCAGGATAATTTGTATTTTATTCACAATATTCCACAATTAATTACCAACAGCATTGAAATTGCGGATGGTATTTATTGGGGAGGCGATTTTGAAGTAACGCGTGATCTCATTAACAGCGGAAAAATAGCTAAAGAAAATATACGCTTCTTTTTAGGCTATTCCGGTTGGAGTGCCAATCAATTAGAAGAAGAACTTGAAACCAATTCTTGGATACTCAGCGAGAACAAATACCGCAAACATATATTAACCATTCCCAGTCTGGATTTTTGGAAAGAAAAAATCATGGAAATGGGTGGCGACTACCTCATTTGGTCTAATGCGCCAGAAAATCCTATTCTAAACTAAGCACCCGATTTAAATCGGTTACCAATTGACGACTCAAGGCTGTGCCGTACTCCTTTTTTCGGTATCGGGTAATGGGTTGTATTCCGGTAATAACATTACAAATAAACAGTTCATCTGCTTTTTGAAGTTCGAACGGAGAGATAATCGATTCTTCAACTACAATTTCGTTATTGGCTTTGAGTAGTGCGATAAGTTGCTTGCGCATGATGCCGTTTAAACAACCTTCGCTCAAAGGAGGTGTTACAACATGATGGCCGGTTACCATAAACAGATTTCCGTTTAACGCTTCAATCACATTTTTTTCGGTGTTTAAAAGCAGGCAATTTTGCAAATCATTTTCCTGTGCAAAAATACTACCGGTTACATTGAGTATCCGGTTATTTGTTTTTAGGTTAGAAAGAAGCTGTTTGGGAACCAGAAAATCTTTATATAAATCCACTTCATACGAATCTGATTTAAAAACATAAGGCGAAGTAGGTAATGGTTTAGCCGTTATGAGGTATGAAACCGTGTTTGTTTGAGGAGCATACAAACCATTCCCATTTCTAAAAACAGACAAACGTACACGGAAAGCTCCCGATTCTGATGCTAAAGAAGTTGTTAGTTTACTAATTTGAGCTTCAAGAAATTCCATGGTAAACTCCATTGGAATTTGCATGCGAACAATACGTAAACCGGCCATGAGTCGAAAATAATGGTCTTCCCAAAAAAGAAGTTTTCCATTAACACATTTAACCGTTTCAAAAACTGCATCACCATATAAAAAGCCTCTGTTTTCATAAAGAAAAGGACCATTTTCAGTAAGTTCTCCGTTAAAATTAAGCATAAAAAATCCCGATAAAATCGGGACAAATATACTTTATTAAAGTGAGTTTAAACAGAGCCAATCACATGTTTAAGATCCGAAACCTGATTTTCCCACAATTGTTTGGCTTCATCCACCTCATCGGTTTGGGCAAAATCGGTAATCATTAGTGATACATCTTTAGTAATTTCATCTTCCAAAATACGAAGTTCAAAATAAAAATCGGTGTCCTTTTTGTTTTCATCAACCCATTTAAAGCGCACTTTCTCACCGGTTTTTTTTGATGCTAATCGGGCATTCTCCTCTACATCATCCCATTCGAACGTAAAAAATTCCCCTCTTGAATTGACCGTATCAGCGAACCATTCCTGTAAGCCTGAGGGTGTTGATATGTATTGATACAACAATTGCGGTGAGGAATTGATAGGGAATTCTATTTCGTATTTGACTTTATCCGACATGGTTTTAAAATTTTTCGAAATATATAATTTTTATTTAAAAATAGACAAATGCTTATGAAAAATTTTTTGAACTTATTATTTGTAAGGTTTGATATTAGTCTTATATTTGCACCCGCATTCAGGGAACATAGCTTTTTTGAATGTAAGAATAACCGAAAACCATTTCCAAAAATTTTGGATTTGGTGTAAATATGGCGAGGTAGCTCAGTCGGTTAGAGCGCAGGATTCATAACCCTGAGGTCACGGGTTCAACTCCCGTCCTCGCTACAGAAAGCATAAGGGCTGACAGAAAATCTGTCAGCCCTTGTTCTTTGCTAAAACAAATCGAAAATATTTTTTATCGGATATCTATTTCAAAATTAAATCAACCCGTTGGGTGAAATTAGTTTTTTTTAGGGTGACCAAAGAAATTGAAATTTCTTCCTAAAGTACGTATTCCTTTTTAATTCCTGCTATCGCGCTAGGGGTAGAAACGGCATCCCCGCCGTGGCGGGATATAGTGGATGACCCGGTGCGGTGCATAAACATGCACCGCAAGCGCTATGTTTATATACATTTTTCTTACATTTTTATTTTGTATATGCTTTTTATCGATAATATATGCTTTTTATCGACAATAAATTTTGTTGAGAAAATTCCTTTTTCTACGTTTGCGAGGTAAAAACCCTTAAAATCATGAGAAAAATTACCCTAATTCTGTTCATGACTTTCTTGTTTATAGGCAATCTAAAGGCGCAAGAGCGCACTGCCTATGAGAAAGCGATGTTCTACCTGCAGGATAAAAACGAAGTTATTTTTACCTTCAAAGCCCGCAGCAAAGACGAATTTCTGAAAGTGAATCAGATGGTTTCGGTGAGTCACAAACATGTTGACGAAGACCTTTTGGAGGTTGAAGCCTATGCCAACCGAACCCAATTTGAGCAATTTTTGCGTTTGGGAATTCCGTACAATGTATCGGATGCAGACAATGTAATACCCCAGGAGCTTACCTCCCCGCAATATGGGACACAAGCGGTGAATGCATGGGATACGACTTGGGATGCTTATCCGAAATACTCGGAATATGTGGCCAAGATGCAATATTGGGCTGCAACTTATCCCAGTTTGTGTACCTTACAGAACATTGGTGCTACACCAAACGGAAGAGCCTTGTATGTGTTAAAAATTTCAGACAATGCTACTGCAGATGAAACAGAACCGGAATTTTTATATACCTCATCCATGCACGGTGATGAGATAACGGGGTATCCGACCATGCTTCGTTTGATTGATTATTTGTTGACAAATTACGGAACAGACACGGAAGTTACCAACATTGTAAACAACACAGAGCTATTTATTAACCCATTAGCTAATCCGGATGGTTCATACAAAGCCGCCGGAAATGACATTTACAACTCAGCAGGTAACACCCCAACAAGAGCAAATGCAGCCGGAGTGGATCTTAATCGAAATTATCCCGATGCAATTGGAGGACTTCATGATGATGGATTTACATATCAACCTGAAACGAATGCGTTTTTAAATTATCAAGCAACCCGAAATTTTGTTTTATCAGCTAATTATCATGGTGGAACCGAAGTAGTGAATTTTCCGCTTGATACTTCAACAACACCCGGTACAGGTAATTTTAGTTATCACCCTCATGACAATTATTTCAAATTTGTATCCATAGAATATGCCCAATTGTGTCAAACTGCTGACGGCAATCTAGATTATATGGATACCGTTTATAATACAGGCCAATTCCCCGGAACTACTAATGGAGCCGCATGGTATTCGGTTTACGGCGGAAGACAAGACTGTAGTAACTATTTTGATCATAATAAAGAAGTAACTATAGAAATATCTAATACCAAAACACCTGCTGCATCTTCCCTTCCATTTTTTTGGGATCGCAACAGACAAGCGCTTCTAAATTATGTTAAACAAGCAAGTTATGGATTACACGGTATTGTTACTGATCAAACCGGAAATCCAATACATGCTAAGGTATATATTGGAGGAACATTTGATAATTTTGGATCTTGGGTAGAAACTTCACCTACTAAGGGTGATTATCACAAAGTTCAAATAGCTGGTACATATGATGTTATTTTTGAGGCTCCAGGTTATGTTTCACAAACACATACTGTTACACTTAGTAACTACAATACGACTACTCTTAATGTAACCATGATTCCGGTAACTAGCGTACCTACAGCATCAGACGTTACAATTTGTACCGGACAAACGGCCTCATTGAGTGCTACAGGAACAGGAACGATACGCTGGTATACATCTGCCAATGCAACAAGTCCTGTTGCTACAGGCGCAGGATATGTTACACCAGCCTTAACTGCTTCTACCTCATATTGGGTAGAACGAGAAGTAACGCCAGCAAATTTAGGCCCAACTTCGGTTTCAGGAACCTCTACTACAAATACGAATATAGCGAACCGTTATTTAATATTTAATTGTACAACTCCAACTAAACTTAAATCGGTTTTAGTATCGACAACTGCTGCTGGGCAATTATTCATTGAGTTACAAAACAGCTCGGGTGTGATGTTGGAGTCTAAAGTTGTACGTTTATCGGCTTCTGGTGCACAAGATGTTGAATTGGATTTTTTCCTGCCGGCACAAAACGGATTACGATTGGTTTCTCGACAAATCGCTAATACCAATATGACGCGTGCAACCGGAGGAATAACGTATCCTATTACAAATGGAACGGTAACCATTACCGGAAACAGTGGCACAGGAACATTTTTTCAATTTTTTAACTGGAAATTAGCCCCTGTAAAAAGTAATCGTGACGAAGTTGTGGTAACTGTTACTCCCAACCCAACAAATAATTCTATTAACCCAACAACTGCTGCTGCAGGATCAGGGGCATTTACGCTTACAGTTAATGGTACCAACTTTATAAACGGACAATCGATAGTTCGTTGGAACGGCACAAACAGAACAACTACTTTTGTGAGTTCAACTCAATTAACTGCAGCCATAACAGCCGCTGATGTAAATACAGCCGGAACTGCTAACGTAACTGTTTTCAATTCATGCAACTCCACAACTACGGCTGCAAAAACGTTTACTATACAATCAGGTACCTGTAATAATCCTGTTCCTAATATCACTAATTTACCTACTATTACAGGCCAGTGTTCTGCTACTGTAACAGCAGCACCTACTGCAACCAGTAATTGCTATGGAACAATTACAGGAACAACTAACAATCCTACCACATACAATTCCCAAGGAACGTATGTAATTAACTGGACTTACAATGATGGTAACGGTCATGTATCCACACAACAACAAACTGTAATTGTGAGTGATACAACGGCACCGGTTCCAAATGCATCATCGTTACCGGGATTATCGGGACAATGTTCAGTAACTGTAACACAAATTCCAACAGCTACAGATAACTGTATGGGACAAGTTACGGCAACAACCTATGATCCATTGTTTTACGATGTACCGGGATCTTACTCTATCCTTTGGTATTTTACAGACAGCCGAGGGAATCAATCCTTTCAGCAACAAAGTGTAACGGTAACAGATAATGTTGCTCCGGTTCCTACTGTTTCACAATTACCTGTAGTATCAGGTCAATGTTCTGTAACTGTAACTGCTCCAACTGCAACAGATACTTGCGCAGGAACAATTACGGGGACAACTAACAGTCCGTTAACCTACAATACGCAAGGCACCTATTCTATAACATGGACCTATACTGATAATAATGGTAATAGTGCTACTCAACTTCAAACGGTTGTAGTAGATGACACCATTGCTCCAGTACCAAATGTAACTACGTTACCAACTGTAACCGGTCAGTGTTCTGCAACGGTTACCGTAACTCCAACAGCAACTGATAACTGTGCCGGTACTATTACGGCTACGACTACTAGTCCGTTAACATACAATTCTGAAGGAACCTATACAATTACTTGGACTTATAATGATGGTTATGGAAATACAGCAACACAGCAACAAACTGTTATTGTTGATGACACGATTGCTCCGGTACCAAATGTAACTAATCTTGCTACTGTAACCGGACAATGTTCAGCTACCGTAACTGCACCTACAGCAACAGATAATTGCGTTGGTCAGGTTACAGCTACTACAACAAGTCCTTTAAATTATAACGCTCAAGGTACTTATACGATAACCTGGACATACAATGATGGAAGAGGAAATACTTCAACACAACAACAAACCGTTATTGTTGATGACACTATTACTCCTGTTCCTAATGTTACAACATTGCCAACTATTTCAGGGCAATGCTCAGTAACCGTATCTTCTGCTCCAACAGCAACAGATAACTGTGCAGGTACCATAACAGCTACGACTACCAGTCCGTTAACTTACACCCAACAAGGTAATTATACTGTGGTTTGGGCATATAATGATGGAAATGGTAATATTGCTACACAACTACAAACAGTTATTGTAGACGACACTGTTGCTCCCGTTGCCAATATGGTTAATTTACCTACGGTAACCGGACAATGTACAGCAACGCTTACCGCTCCAACGGCAACAGACAACTGTGCAGGAACTGTTACAGGTACTACCACTAACCCTATAACCTACAACCAACAAGGAACCTATACTGTAACTTGGACCTACAATGATGGCAATGGCAATACTTCAACGCAACAACAAACTGTTGTTATTGATGACTCTATTGCTCCTGTTCCAACCGTTGCGAACTTACCTACTTTAACAGGAGAGTGTTCCGTTTCGGTTACAGCTCCTACTGCTACCGATAACTGCGCGGGAACAATTACAGGTAGTACAACAAGCCCTTTAACTTACAACCAACAAGGAACATATACTATCACTTGGACATATAATGATGGAAACGGAAATACGTCAACCCAGCAACAAACCGTTGTTGTGGATGATACTACAGCTCCGGTTCCAAATGTAAATCAACTTCCGGTTGTATCTGGTCAATGTTCAGCTACGGTAACTGCACCTACGGCAACTGATAATTGCGCAGGCACTGTAACTGCAACAACAACAAGTCCGTTAAGCTATACTGCAGAAGGAACCTATGTAATTACTTGGACCTATAATGATGGCAATGGAAATACCTCAACGCAACAACAAACTGTACTTGTAGACGATGTAATCGCGCCTATACCAAATGTTGCAGAACTTCCTACAATTAGCGGTCAATGTGCAGCAAGTGTTTCTGCTCCAACAGCAACAGACAACTGTGCCGGTACTATTACAGCTACAACTACAAACCCTACAACCTATAATACGCAGGGAACTTACAGCATAAAATGGATCTATGACGATGGAAACGGTAACCAGACTGAACAATTCCAAAATGTAATTGTAGACGACACTATAGCTCCTGTAGCTAACCTAACGTCTTTACCAACCATTACCGGACAATGTTCTGTTACGGTTACATCAGTTCCAACTGCAACCGATAATTGTTCTGGTACTGTAAATGGTTCAACTACTGACCCTTTAACTTACAGTTCATCAGGCACCTATACAATTCACTGGACCTATGATGATGGCAACGGTAACACATCAACTCAAGATCAAACAGTTGTAATTACATCCGGTGGAGGTCTTGTTACCTATTATCAGGATGCAGACGGTGATGGCTTTGGTGATGCTAATTCTACCATTCAAAGTTGTAGTATTCCTCAGGGCTATGTTGCCGATAATTCCGATTGTAATGATAACCTTATCTTATATGCTGACAACGATGGTGATGGCTTTGGCTCAAACACTATGGTCGCATGCAACGGTGTAACAACAAATACCGATTGTAATGATACTGTGCCAACTTATGTAGACAACGATGGTGACGGATTTGGATCTAGTACATTAGCAGCTTGCGGTGTACTTAACAATGACGATTGTGATGATAATTTAATTACTTACCTTGATCTTGATGGCGATACTTTTGGTTCCGAAGTTGTTGTAGCATGTGGTGTTACCAATGCTGATGACTGCGACGATAACCAAATTCAATACCTCGATGCTGATGGTGACGGATTTGGTATAAATGTAGAAGTTGCCTGCGGTGTTACTAACAATATCGATTGTGATGACAACTTGTTAACCTACGAAGATTTGGATGGTGATGGTTTTGGTACCGATATTCTTGCTGCATGCGGAGTTCAAAATCAAGACGATTGCGATGATACAGAACTTCAATACACCGATGTTGATGAAGACGGTTTCGGTTCAGATGAACTTACCGGTTGTGGTGTGTCTAATTCTGATGATTGCAATGATAACGCTATTCTATATGCTGATATTGACAACGACGGCTTTGGTGGCGATACATTTGCAGCTTGTGGTGTAGATAATTCAGATGACTGCGATGATAACCAACTTAATTTTGAAGATCTTGACGGTGACGGTTATGGTTCTGATGTAACACTTCCTTGTGGTGGTGTTCTTAATTCCGATGACTGTGATGATAATTATATTACTTATGAAGACCTTGATCAAGATGGCTTTGGTTCAACTGTATCAGTAGCTTGTGGTGTATCAAATTCTGATGATTGCGATGACAACCTTTTAACGTATGCCGATAATGACGGCGATGGTTATGGCAACCCTGAACTATTTGCCGCTTGTGGCTCTGAAAACAATAGTGATTGTGATGATACCATGTGGACTTTTGAAGACAATGATAATGATGGTTTTGGTTCATCAACAGCAATAGCCTGTGGTGTTTCTAATTCAATTGATTGTGATGACTACAACCCTGAAATTACTATCCCAATCATGTATTATTACGACAATGATGGTGATGGCTTCGGAACAGCAGATAA
Organism: Flavobacterium sp.; assembly: GCA_041917555.1. Classification (GTDB taxonomy): domain Bacteria; phylum Bacteroidota; class Bacteroidia; order Flavobacteriales; family Flavobacteriaceae; genus Flavobacterium. The sequence goes on from JAYRXL010000018.1 coordinate 69,157, forward strand.
TTCAATTCTAAGTTGTAATCCGGCTCCGGGGTATGTAGAAGATAATTCGGATTGTAATGATAATCTGATTACTTATCTGGATGCCGACTTTGATGGTTATGGCTCTACTACCCTCTCTTACTGTGGTGTAATCTCCAACAACGATTGCGACGACACAAATCCGGATTTGTACTTACCATTAACATTTTACTTAGATGCCGATGGTGATGGTTTTGGTAATCCAACTCAATCGGTTGTAGTTTGTGTACAACCGGAAGGCTATGTTGCTGATAATACCGATTGTAACGATAACTTACTAACATACCAAGATGCCGATGGTGACGGATATGGTAGCGATGTGTTAAATGCTTGTGGTTTAACAAACAGCGATGACTGTGATGACAACCTAATTACCTATGCCGATGCGGATGGTGATGGTTATGGTTCAAATGAAATCGTTCCTTGTGGTGTAGCAAATAATAGCGATTGCGACGATAACAACAATGGTTATAATGCTGTCAATACCTATTATCAAGATGCAGACGGTGACGGGTTTGGTAATCCAAATGTGGCAACACAATCGTGTAGCCAACCTCAAGGTTATGTTTCTGATAACACCGATTGTGATGATGCTGCACTTATGTATGCGGATGCCGATAATGACGGTTTCGGATATGGAACAGCTATTGCTTGTGGTGTTGCTAATAACTCCGATTGCAACGATAACCAAATCAATTATGCCGATAATGATGGTGATGGTTTCGGATCTACAACTATGGTAGCTTGTGGTGGTGTAACCAATAATACCGACTGTAACGATAACCAAATCAATTATGCCGATAATGATGGTGATGGTTTCGGATCTACAACTATGGTAGCTTGTGGTGGTGCAACGAACAACACCGATTGTGATGATAACCAAATCAACTATGCTGATAATGATGGTGATGGTTTTGGTTCTACAACTATGGTAGCTTGTGATGGTGCAACCAATAATACCGACTGTAACGATAACCAAATCAATTATGCAGATAATGATGGTGACGGTTTCGGATCGACAACTATGGTAGCTTGTGATGGCGCAATGAATAATAGCGACTGTAACGATAACCAAATCAATTATGCAGATAATGATGGTGACGGTTTTGGTACTACAACTATGGTAGCTTGTGGCGGCGCAACGAATGATACCGACTGTAACGACAACCAAATCAACTATACCGATAATGATGGTGATGGTTTCGGATCGACAACTATGGTAGCTTGTGGTGGTGCAACGAATGATACCGACTGTAACGATGACCAGATCAATTATGCCGATAATGATGGTGACGGTTTTGGTACTACAACTATGGTAGCTTGTGGCGGCGCAACGAATGATACCGACTGCAACGATAACCAAATCAATTATGCAGATAATGATGGTGATGGTTTCGGATCGACAACTATGGTAGCTTGTGGTGGAGCAACGAACAATACCGACTGTAACGATAACCAAATCAGCTATGCTGATAATGATGGTGATGGTTTTGGTACTACAACTATGGTAGCTTGTGGCGGCGCAACGAATAATACCGACTGTAACGATAATGCGATTACCTACGTTGATAATGATGGTGACGGATTTGGCTCTGGTGCTATGGTAGCATGCGGTAACGCGACTAACAATTATGATTGTAACGATAGTAACAGTAGTGTAAAACCACAATTACTTGTATCAATCGGACAATCTATATACGCCAATGCGGTTGCCGGTGCTCAAATTTACCGATTCAGAATAACCGATATGGTCACCGGACAGGTTCAAACAACCGACAGAACATTACGTACTTTCACACTTACAAGCCTACCTACTTTTGCCTATGACCGTAGATACTATGTAGAGGTTTCTGTTAAAATAAATAATGTTTTTGGTCCGTATAACCGAATCCCGCCTTGTTCTGTTATTTCACCTGCTGCTTATACAAAAATTCAAGCAAGTCAGTGCGGTATAACTACAACAGCCTCAACTATTTTATATGCTGATAACGTTCTATATGCTACAGGATATAACTTTAGATTACGTAACACGGCTACAAATTACGAACAAGTTGTAAGTCGCAATCTGAGAGATATTCGCTTAAATCAATTTACAAATATTCAACCGGGTATAGTGTATACCATAGATGTTGCCGTTCGCAATACAGATGGTTCTTACATGCCTTACGGACAAGCCTGTACTATTACATTAGGCGGTTCAACAGCTAAAGAAGATACGCAGTATTTTGACGAAAAATCATTGAAAGTAACAGCATCTCCTAACCCATTCACTGATTCTTTTAGTCTACGAACTGAAAATGGTTCTGACGAAAGTAAATTCAATATTACGGTATATGATCTACTGGGAAGAATGGTTGAAAATGCTTCTTTTGATAAAAATGAACTTGAAAACATAAGTCTTGGTCAAAATTATCCGGCAGGTGTATACAATGTGATTATCACCAACGGAAACCAAACTGAAACAGTAAGAATTGTAAAAAGATAACCTTTTTCGCCCCAAATTCTTATAAAAAAAGCCGTCAGATTTAAACCTGACGGCTTTTTGTTTTGTAAGTATTTTACATGTATTTATTTATATTAAATGCATTTCATCGATTTTTTAATGTTTTTCATCGATATTTTGAAAAATGCTTTTACTTTTGTCTTTGTCAAAATGATTGAATTTATTACAAAGATAATTTCATGAACTAAACCCTAAGAGTTATGAAAAATTTTACTAATCTAAAAAATCTGAGTTTCCTTCTGCTATTATTTGTTTTTGGCTTAGAAGTTGAAGCACAAACGATTTCCCAAACCTATAACAGTTCAGGTTCATTTACAGTTCCTGCTGGTATTACTCAGGTTACAGTTGAAGCCTGGGGAGGTGGTGGAAAAGGTGGATCACGAACAACCGGAAGCGGTGCTTACGGTGGTGGTGGTGGTGGTGCCTATGCCCGTAAATTAGTTACTGTTGTGCCCAATACTACGTACACGGTAACTGTAGGCGCAGGAGCCACAAACAATACGACCAACGGTGGTGATTCATGGTTCATCAACAACACAACCATCTTGGCTAAAGGTGGAACTACAGTACCTAATGATGCTATATTAGGAGGCGCCGGTGGCTCTGCTGTTTTATCGATTGGTGATGTCACTTATGCAGGTGGTTCCGGATCCAACGGATTACTCGGTTCCTATGGTGGTGGTGGTGGTTCATCTGCCGGTGTAGCTGCAAATGGAAACTCTGCTATACTTACTTCAACAGGGGCATTCGCTCCAGTTGGTGGTGGTAATGGTGGTAACGGTAGATCTGGCGGTGGAAATGGTAACGGTAGTGCTGGAAATACACCCGGTGGCGGTGGCGGTGGTGCTTTGCGAACAAGCAGTGGTTCCCCAACTGGAGGAAATGGTGCAACTGGTCAATTAATCATCACATATGGTGTGCCCGAAATGAATGTTCTGGGTAATGCCGTGAGTATTGTAGATGGCGATGTTACCCCTACTTTAGCCGACTGGACTGATTTTGGTTCAGCAACTGTAGGTTCGTCAATTACGCGCACCTTTACCATACAAAATACTTCAACTACAGCTCCATTAGTTATAACCGGAATTACATTTTCGGGAGGTGCCTCAGGGGATTTTGCGGTAACATCTGCTCCTCCTGCTCTTATTGCTACTTCATCTTCTGCAACTTTTGTGGTTACTTTTACCCCATCTGCTCCGGGAGTGAGAAATACGACCATAAACATTCAAAATAACGATCCAAATGAAAATCCGTATAATTATGCAATACAAGGAACAGGTATAGCCCCCGAAATTGATGTTCAGGGTAATGGCGTTTCAATTGCAGATAACGACGGTTCACCGTCTCCTTCTGATTGGACGGATTTTGGTTCGCTTCAGGTAGGACTTAACCTAAGTTATACCTACACTATTTACAATACAGGAAATGCTCCATTAACTATAAGTAGTACTACACTAACTGGAGCTGGTGCTGCTGCATACAGTATTACATCTGCTCCGGCAGCTTCTATACCTGGCGGTGGTTCTACTACAATAACTGTACAATTTACGCCTTCGGGAGTTGGTGCTTTTAATGCGGTACTTACTATCAACAACAATGACTCTAATGAGGCTGTCTATAATTTCTCTATAACCGGTACCGGTACTCCTCCTCAACCTGAAATCGAAGTGAGTGGAAATACCCTAACTATTGTAGACGGTGACATAACTCCAAGTGAATTGGATTGGACTGATTTTACAGGTTCAAGTGTGGGAGTAGGTGTTACACGTACCTTTACCATCAGTAATACAGGAGCTGCAAATCTTACAATACCTACGGTGAATATTACAGGTGCCAATGCCGGTGATTTTAGTATTACAACATCTCCAGCTAGCCCATTAACAGCAGGTAGTACCACAACACTTGTTATTACTTTTACACCAGGAGCATTGGGAATTCGTACTGCTTCAGTAAGAATCATAAATAATGACAGTGATGAAAATCCTTTCAACTTTGACATCATGGGTACCGGCTATTCTCCTATTAGCTTTGGTCCTGGTGGTGTGTCTTCCAACTTACAGTTATGGCTACGTTCCGACTTATTGAACGGAGTTACAGGAACTGCCGATGGAACAGCTGTGAATACATGGAGTACTCAAGCGCGTGGATCAAACGCAATTCGCCCGGGTTCTGTGGGAGCACCTGTGTATCGCGATAATGCTACACACAATATTAACTTCAACTCGGTTGTAGACTTTACGAATAATCCGGCCACATCGCCACAAAATTATACCGATTTAGATCCTGCAAGACAATACTTAAAAGGACCAACAGGATTCTATTCTCAAGATATTTTTGCAGTGGTAATTCCCGATATTAATGTAACGTCTAATACAGCCAGTTTGGATATCTTTTGTGGTGACCGTGTTCCGGCTACCAATCAAACAGATGGTTCAGGTATCGGATACGGACGCTATACAAACCGATTTACCAACGAAGTAGTGTCATTCTGTCTTGGAACCACCTCAGGAACTCCTCCGACGGGTTATGGTGTGGCTCATATAGACAATACAGGTACTATCACTTATAATACTGCCGGTATAGTAAACGCATCTGCTAATGCTACACTAACTGGTGAAAACCTTACGTTTAATGCCAATAATATTGTAACGAATACCAACGACCCAGCCGATTTCGGGTTCATTAATAACAGTCAGTTTTGGATTGGTCGTTCCGAAGGATGGGATGGAAGCTGGGATGGTCGCATAGGTGAAATCATCACATTGAGCTACCGTGCATCAGATGCAGAAAGAAGTCGAATTCTAAGTTATTTAGCTATTAAATATGGTATTACACTTGGTGTTAATGGTACTTCTATGAACTATGTTAACTCCTTAAACAATATCATTTGGGATGCGGCTGCCAATGCAGGGTTCAATTATGATATTGCCGGTATTGGACGTGACGATATTGGAAAATTAAACCAAAAACAATCAAAAAGTATTAATACAACAGAGGTTATGACCATAGGTCTTACCGATATTTACAATACTAACTCGGCGAATCCAAGCACATTTACTACCAATAGAAGTTATTTGGTATGGGGTGCTAATGGTGGCAATATGGCGAACTCCGGAGTGCCAATTAGTGTTGACTTAGGACCAACAACAATTACAACAATTACAGAAGTTGTAAACCGTAAATGGAAATTGGTTGAAACCGGTGGCGATGTAGGAACTGTACGTGTAAATGTACCAACTGCTGCTTTCCTTAGTGGACTTCCAGCTCTTGGACCAACAGATGCCTATGTCATGGTGGTTGCTTCTGATGCAGCTTATACAACAGGTGTAGAAACTGTGTTTATGACCACATCTGGTGGTAACCAAACATGTACCTACGACTTTGACGGAACAAAATATATCACTTTTGGTGTGGCGCATCAAGCGGTTGATCCATTGCATATAACCTTAGATGGTTTTGATGATTTTGTTCGAATTGACAATGTAAATGAATTATCTCCTGCTTTCACAGTGATGACATGGATTCGACCTGATGGAATGAATACAACAGGAACGGAACGTACTATCATTGCTAAAAAAGCAGTTGCTGGTTCTGGTTACAGACTTGTTTTACAAAATGACTATAGAGTTCGTATGGAGTGGTCTGTAGGTGGAACTACTTACAGTACTATCACAAATACAGCATTTCCAAATGGTATGTGGCACAATATAGCCGTAACCTATGGTACAGGAACAATTCGTATGTATATTGATGGTGTTCTAGATAGAACTGCTGCAGTTGCAGTTGCTCCGGTAGCATCTACCAGTATGTTTAGTATTGGTGCTCAATACATTGACAAAACAAACATAGTAAACCTGTTTAAAGGTGATATAGATGAATTGAGAATGTGGAGTCGTGTACTTGCGCCTACCGAAATCCGATTTATCATGAATCAGGAAATCCAACAAAACGGAACCGGTACTCGTGGTGCTATTTTACCTACTACAATCACTAAAAATGATATCAGCGGTTTGTTGTGGACCAACTTGTACGCCTACTACTCTATGAATTCGTACATTGGAACGCACTTGGATGACGATTCTCCAAATGTAAATCGCGGTAGTTTGGTCATTCCGGACAAAATATCCATCAATCCTCAAACAGCTCCGCTTCCATACAGAAGTGCTGCAAACGGATTATGGTCGAATGCCGCTACATGGCAAAATGGATCGACTCAAGATTTACCATATAGTTTATCAATAGTAGACGGAACTACTCCAATCGAATGGAACATTGTGGGTACCTCACACAATGTTAATTCTACCGGAAACAAAGTAGTACTTGGATTATATGTAAGTGCTAACACGCTAAGTGCTACCAATGATTCCAAAATTGAAGTTTCGCACTATATGAAATTAGATGGTGTTATGGACTTAGAAGGCAAATCGCAATTAGTTCAAACATTGAATAGTGATTTGGATCCAACCAGTTCAGGTTCACTACAACGAGATCAACAAGGTCAAAACAGTATTTACAATTACAACTATTGGTCTTCTCCGGTTGGTGCAATTAACAATACAACAAACAACAATATATATACGGTTAACGGTGTGATGAAAGACGGTACTACAAGTACACCGCAAAATATTTCATGGACATCCGGATTAAATGGAAGTGCTACATCACCTATAACCTTGAGTAGTTATTGGATATTTAAATTCCAAAACCTGACTCCTGCTTATGCCAACTGGGCTTCAGTAGGTCCAAACGGAAATTTATTCCCGGGTCAAGGTTTTACACTTAAAGGAAGTGGTGCTGCCAGCAGTCAGAACTATACCTTTGTAGGTAAACCAAACAATGGTCTGATTACCGGTGTAGTTGCTGCCAACAACCTGAATTTGAGTGGTAACCCGTATGCTTCAGCTATCGATGCCAATGCTTTCATAACCGCTAATAATACTAGTACAACCGGAACGCTTTACTTCTGGGAACATTATGCAACTAATGCTACGCACAACTTAGCACAATATCAAGGAGGGTACGCTACACGTAACTTAGTGGGTGGTACACCACCGGTTGCACCACCACTTATCAGCGGATTGGGTTCCAGTTCAAAAGTTCCGGGACGCTATATCCCTGTAGGACAAGGGTTCTTTATTTTCGGTTCAACTACCGGAGGTACAGTAACTTTCAACAACAACCAAAGAGCATTTATTAAAGAAGACAATGTTTCTTCTAACACCTTGTTCCGAAGCAATTCTAACAACAGCATCTTAACAGTTAACCATTTCAATGATAACTCTGAAGATGAATACAGTGACGAACAATTTGCTAAAATCCGTTTAGGATTCAACGACAGAAACGGTTATCACAGACAAATTTTGTTAGGTTTCATGAATGAAAATGCAACAGCTGGTATAGATCCTGGTTATGATGCTCCACTTGTAGATAACCAACCGGGTGATATGTGGTTCTTAAACAACGGAACTGGACTAAATATATGTGGTGATGGTTATTTCAACGAAAATAACATCTATCCGTTGGCTGTAAAATCTGATGCCTTAGCCAATGTAACCATCAGTTTGGATGATATCGAAAACTTTGATGAAAATCAAAATATCTATATCTACGATAACCAAACCGGAATCTATCACGATATCAAAGTATCCGATTTAAGTGTTGAAGTGCCGCTTGGAACATTGTCAAACCGATTCTCATTGCGCTTTATTAACCCTCAAGAACAATTGGGCAACGATGACTTCGAAAACAGTAATGCAATCCAGTTAGTGTATACCAATGCTAATAGCATGGTGAACATTAAAAACAACACTACCGATGCAACCGTTGAAAAAGTAGAATTATACAATATGTTGGGACAATTCATCAAATCATGGAATGTGAAAGAAGCCGACCAACACAACATACAGCTTCCTGTGAAGGAAATCAGTACAGGTACTTACATAGTGAAAATGAAAACCACTAAAGGAGATACCGGAAGAAAAATCATTATTAATTAGGGTTTAAATAATTGATTTGACAAGGGGAGGCCGTCGAAAGACGGCCTTACCTGGTTTTATGGCATTAATACAATATGGATATTACTTTATTAAGATCAAATCGTCCAAATGTATTGGGTGTTTGACTTGGATTATAGGTCTTTACTTTAGTAAACACATATTCATGAAGTTCATTTATAGTTATTTTTTTATTATAATCTATATCTGCTTTACCCTCTAACCCTTGTATAAGAAAATAACTAAAAACACCTTGTTCTAACGATTCATACTCTTTACTAATTTCATTTGCTTTAGAAGCTACCATTACAATAATGTCTTTACTATATTGTTGATTATTAGATTTAATTTCAGCATTTGTATTTGAATTATTAGTTTTTTTGGTTCCTTCTTTTAAACTCCCTGCATGACAAGCATCAGCAAATACCAATTTTGTTTTACAATTTGCTATTTTCATGATATCCTTGAGGTCTGAAAAGTAAAAGAGATTGTCAAATGAAGTAGTTTTTTCGTTATAGTTAGTATCAAATGGTAAAAATGCACCTTTAACTCCGTGACCAGACCAAAAAAAAATGACTCGATCTTGTGTTTGAGCTTTAGCAAATAATTCTTTTGCAAATTTTAAAATATTGGTTTTAGTTGCTTTCTGATCTTTCAAAAGATAAATATTTTCATTTGGTACGTTACCTCCTTTTTTACTTTTCAAAAAAGATACAAATTTATCTGCATCATTAACTGTCCACTTTAAATCTTTAGCAATTGTATCAAATTGATAATCAGCAATACCTACGACAATAGCGTATGTGTTTTCTATAGTATCTATTTGTGTGCTTTTTAATGTTGATGAACCCAATAAAATATATGAAAATAGTACGGTTAGAAAAGTGTAAAAAAGTGAGTGTTTTTTGTTTTTCATTACCAAAATAGAATTTTATAGAGAACGAATATACACAATAATAAAACTCCTATTTTACAAAAAAACAGTAGTGAATTTGTACTTTCCATTTGTGAAATTTGTTCGTACTTTGAGATAGAATTAGTGCTCTTATTGTAATACATCCAATTTATTTCTTCATTATTACCTAGTTGAAAAGTATCCTCATTTTCAATCTCAATTAGTATAGCAGTATTGTTATCTTTTGAAATTAAATTGCATTTTTCTTTAATTAGATTTATTTTTTCAGATGAATTAAATGAAACATCACACATTAATTCAAATAATTCTTCATCACTCCATGCCTCATTGACACCATCAGTACACAGCAAAAATAAATCACCCGATTGGATTTGATTAATTTTATATATTTCCGGTTTTTCTGCTTTATTCTTATTGTTTGCAAGGATAGCTTTACTAATTCTGTTATTCATTGGGTGATGACGACCTTCTTCTCTGGTAATTTCACCTAATTTTACTAATTCACCTACAATAGAATGATCCCAAGTGTGCCATACCAAGTTCTGATTTGGTTTTATCCAGTACACCCTACTATCACCAATATGAGCAATAAAAGCATTGTTTTGAGTAAAAAACAAACCACAAAAAGTTGTTCCCATTCCTATTGTTTCAGGGTTTTGACCGTACTTTGAGTTTAAGGTTATTTGTGCATCAATGAGTAACTTTTCAATATTTAGTTTAGTAGTTTCAATTGCCGTTTCAAGCACAAAATCTTTAATATAATTACTTGCAATTTCGCCTTTGGTATGTCCGCCCACTCCATCACAAACTACAAAAGTAGTGTTGTTCCATCCGAAAGCATCCTCTTGGTTGGTGCGCTTACCAATTTGTGAAAAAGAAATTGATTTCATTTTTTTTTACTTTTTGTTTTCAAGTACAGATAGTAACTCAACAGCTTCTGAATTGTCATCATTGGCTGCCTTTTTGAGCCAATTAATAGCACTTGTATTATCTTTTGTAACACCTGTGCCTTTTAGATACATTTTACCTAACATCAACATCGAATTACTGTTGTTTTTGTTGGCAGCCTTAACAAACCAATCATAAGCTTTTTTTGCATCTTTTTTTACTCCAATGCCATTCAAATACATTTTTCCTAATTCATGCATACCGAATTTATTGCCCCTATTAGCTGCTTTTTCAAACCAGTACAACGCTTTTTCATAATCGAGGATTGTATACAAACCTATTTTATAACAGTTTCCTATCTCTACCATTTCGTTTGAACCATTCAACTGAGCCGCTTTTAATTTATAATTAAAATATTTTTCATCACTTTGAGGCACGCCTTTACCCAAAGAATACATATAGCTTAGATTATTAATAGCATCAATATCACCTTTATCTGCTGCCATTAAAAAATAGTAGAAAGCTAATCTGGAATCAATTTCTTTACCAAAACCATAAAAGTACATTTCGCCTATTTTATTTAACGCTTCACTGCTTGTTGCGGCTGTTTGAGTAAAATATTCAGATGCTTTATCATAATCTTCCTCCATGTAATAGAGTAGTCCAATTCTATAAATCGCTTCCTCTGAGCCATTATCTTTGGCTTTGTTTAAATAGCCAAGTGCTTTGGGAATATCTTTTTTAAAATTAGAATCCCATGAATAAAATTTACCCAAAGCCAACAGAAATGAATCGTCTTGTTCCGCGATAGGCTCAATCCATTTTTGCAATTGTACTTCGTCAAATTCAAAAGTTAGATTTTCTTGTAATGCTATGTAAGATAGTCCTGCTAAAGCTGTTTTATCTCCTTTTTCAGCTTCAGGCCATAGTTGATTATAAGCGGCTTCGTATTGTTTTTCTAGAAAGAATTTTTTAATTTCTTTTATGTTAACTTGAGAGTAGGAGTTTATTGAGAAGAGTATTAATATAATGATTATTGTTTTTTTCATAACTAGTTAAAATTAATTATATGGTGAAGTTGGAGAAAATCGATCAACATCTTTTTTTGCAGGTTCATATCCATTAATATATGCTTTATTATAATATTCATATGCCATAGCATCACTTTGCTCAACATAGTATCCATTTTCATACATTAAGCCTAAAACATAATAACTCTCTTTTGTGCTAGACTTAATAAAATAATCAAAAGCTTCTTTATACTTCTGCTGATTATAAAAACAAACTCCAATCCCATAATAAGCATTTTTATTATTTTTGAGGCAACTATTTTGAAACCATATAATTGATTTGTGATAATCTCTCATATTACAATAACATTTTCCTAGGTTTAATGCAAGTGTTGTATCTATCTTTGCTCCTCTATCAATTGCTAACTTATACCTCAGTATAGCTGATTTATAATCTTTAAAATAAATTGAATCATCACTTTTTTTTGCTTTTTCAAAGAAATAATTCGCTGAATCAATTATTTTATGTAAAGAATTTTTTGAGTCATAGATCGGACCAATAATGGTCACGGAATCAAGAGGTTCTTCACTTTCAATGCTTTTAGATTTGTTTTTTATAATAGTAGATAGTAGAATTATCAAAAAAGCACTACCAAAAATGTATAAAAAATTCTTTAAATCATTATTTCTGTAAACTAAAATTTTAGTTTCGACCGATTTAATATTAGATTTTTCATCTTTTACACTAACTTTATAACTTCCTGGATTTAAGTTTAGAAAAGTTTTTTCAGTTGAATATTTACCATCATTTACAGAATAAGTAAAATTTTCACCTGTTGGGTGAAGAATTTCAATTGAACCTGTTTTCTTTCCTTTTTGAGGTTGTGTCGTTTTAATTATAGGAGTAGCAATTTTATTGTATCTAACAGTTTCTTCAACTTTAGTTTCTTCATTTTTTATTAAAATTTCTTTTTTTTGTTCATTTTTAAAAATAATATCTAATAACTCATCAGCAGTTTTAACCCTATAATTAGGATCTCTTACGAGACATTTTTCGGCTATTTTTTGCCATCTTTTTGGGAGTTCTTCAATATTTTCAGAGATTTTTTCATTCAAAATTTTATCTCCTATACCTTGTCTTGAAACTGATCTATTATTTTTTGATTTAGAATTGAATAGTGATTTACCTGTAAAAAGTTCATATATAATGACACCATAAGCCCATAAGTCAGTGTTATAATAAATTTTTGTATCTCCTTTAATTTGTTCGGGAGAACTATATTCTACTGTACCACCTTGTACACTATTTTCAATGAAACTTTCAACTTCTTGATTTACAATTTTAGACAAACCAAAATCTGTAATCAATGGTGTAATTAATCTTCTTTGTTCATCATAATGTATAAGTATGTTTGAAGGTTTTAAATCTCGGTGAATTCTATTGTTTTTGTGAAGAAATGAAAGTCCTTTTAAAATATTAATTGCTATATTTTCTTTATCTTCAAAAGATAATTCTTTTTGTAATTCTTTTCCTTTTTCGTGTTCTTCTTCATAACTAACACCATTGAGTTTTATTAATTTACTTAAGTTACCATAAGGGTAGTATTCCATAATTATGTAATCGTATTCACCATGATCTGTCTTAATATTTATTACATCTTTATAATAAGCTATATTATCATTTGGAGATAAATCCTTTACGACTTTGAATTCTTCTTCTAAGGTATATTTCTTACCATCAATAAATTTTACCTCAGAACGTTTAATGGCATATTCATAGTTATCTCTATCATTGTATTTTGCCTTGAAGACTATAGAAAAAGCGCCATTTCCTATGAAATCTAAATCTTGGTCAAATTTATATCGTTGTCTGAATTGTTCGTAAGTTATCATAAGAATCAATTTTATAAAATACTATTTTAAATTAACTGTACCTAATTGCTCTTGAAAACCATAAACTTCTTTTGTTTCTTCATCATAGTAATTGTGTTCATTTATTTTGTATGATCCAACCATTCCTTTATTTGTAATTTCAACAATCAATTTGAATGGAACTAGAGTTGGGTTTTTAAAACCACTTCCTTTTGTACCCAAATTTATAACGCCATTAAATTCAATTTGTTTGTTAGATGATTTAGGTTTTACATTGTAGTTATAGCTATTCAAATCCCAAGTTCCAAATAAATTTTTATTATCCGTATTTCCAGTAATTCTATATGACCCATCAGTATTTTTAGTTAATTTCATAAAACATTTGGTTGTTTTATTTACAGTAGCGTTATTGATTACTCCTTCAAAATTTCTTGGTAATTTTGAGCTTGTTATTCTATCGAAATTATCCCTGATGTTTGAATTGCTATTCAAATTATTATTTACTTCTTGAGATTTTAAAGAGTTTATTTTCTCTAAACTATCTTTTTTTTGATTGTTTTCGTTTTCAAATTTATTAACATCATGAACATTATTAATAGTATCTTTAGAAGGCTGCTTTACTTGAGTTGGGTCTAAATTATTTTTACTTTTTAAATTGTTCCAAATGAAAAAAATTAGCAGAATTACACTTAAAATTAGTAAAATATATTTTAAGAATTTGAAGTCATTTTTTTTTGGGTTTGTGAATGATTTGTTTTGAACCACATCTAAAATAGTCGTTTGATTTTTTTGATGTGTTTCACTTTTATTAATTTCATAACTCCTATCAGGATTTTCAATAATCTTTAATAATGTAGTTGTTGATTTTATTCTTTCATTTGGGTCTTTAATGAGGCATAATTTAGCAATATTTCTCCATATTGGTGGAAGTTCATTTAGTTTATCTGAAATATTTAAATTTACTATTTGGTTAAAAATTTCTACATCATTACTATGATTTCCTGTATGCGATGTTGTATTACTAAATAATTGTTTTCCAGTAAAGATTTCATACACTATAGCACCATAAGCCCAAAGATCTGAATTGAATCTAATTTCATTATTTTTTAATTGTTCAGGTGAGCTGTATCCAATCGTGCCTCCACTGAAACTATTATTAATTAAACTGTTTTTGTTGTTTGTTGCCTTTTTTGATAACCCAAAATCGGTAATTAAGGGAATAATCTCTCTTACTTTGGATTTGTCATAAATATGAACTAAAATATTAGAAGGTTTTAGATCACGATGAATAATGTTATTGGAGTGCAAAAAGTCAATTCCCTGCAATAATTGAAGAGCGATGCTTTCTTTTTCCGTTTCAGAAAGTTTATTCTTTTGAATTATATGGTCTAAATTTCCTTCTTTGTAGAATTGTATGATAGCATAGTCAAAAATACCTTGTTGTGTTTCAAAAGTAAACACATATTCATAGTTTGCAATATTAGGATGACTCCCCAAATTCTCCAAGGCTTTAAACTCATCTTTTAAAGAAAACTCTCTGCCATCAATTATTTTTACTTCAGAAACTTTTATAGCAACTTCTCGGTGTAAAACAACATCTTCTGCTTTATACACTTTTCCAAAAGCACCATTACCAATTAAATCAGTTTTGATGTTGTAATGAAATCTTTTGAAAAAGTCTTCGATTGTTTTGATTAGGTTGTATTTTGACATTATAAGTTATGAATTAAATTAATTATTATTTTGAAAGTAGGATGCCACTTGAATCACCTTTGAAGCCAATTCATTTTCACTTATTGCAAACTCAAGAGTTTCATTTCTTTCAAGTTCTTCATAGCTAATCTCACCGTCGCCATAATACGTAATTCTTCCTTTTGTTTCATGCAATTGTTTGCCGTTTTCAGTTGTAAAACTCGGATAGGCATACCAACTTGAAATGAAAACAAATTTAATTGTTTGAGTTGTTGCATTATATTCAGTCTCTTCGTCAAGAATTTCATAAGTAGGATTTTCACCTGAGAAATAAGAAACTGCCTTCATATATTTTTTTGTGAATTCTGCGATAGAAGTTTCGGCGTCAATTTTTTTTCTTTCGATTGTTTCTCGTTTAATTTCTTCTTGAACGAGAGCTATAGAATCTTGCTTGGCTTTATTAATACTATCTTGAATTCTTTGGTATTCTTCTTGAGTGATAGCAGTATCAACAACTGGGAGAATGATTTGTTCTTGTTTTTTGTCATTACAAGAATATAAGCTTATTAATATTATCGTGATGATTATTATATTTTTCATGTTCTCTAAATTTTAAAAATTTATTTTATTTCATTTTTCAGACTTTATTACCACTTCAATTTTAGTTTTTCCCAACCGGATAATATCCCCATTATGAATTACTTTAATGTCATTTTTAGTTGGGTCAACTGGATGTCGTTTTACTTCCTTCTCATTAAGAAATGTTCCATTGCTACTTCCTATATCTTGAATAGAATAAAAATTTCCTTTTTCATTATAAAAAATTTTCATGTGCAAACGTGACATTTTAGCATCATGGGTTTCGATTTCAATGTCGGGTTGATAATTATGACTTTTCCTACCTACCGTCATTATTGGTTGATTAACTCTAAACTCTTGAGATGGCGTTAAACTATTAGATAGTATCCTAAGCAATAACTCTTTTTTAGTAAAATCCAAACCTACTATCAAAGTTTGATTTTCCTCAGACAATTGGGATGCTGCTAAGTTAGATGGCGGGTCAATCTTCATTAGGTTTTGACAAATTTTACATTTTTTCCAACTTGGTAAATTGGATTCTTGATTTCCATTACGGATTATGTAATTTGTTCCGCAATGAGGACAATTAAAATTAGCAGTATCCATACCAAAAACTGTTTTATAAATCTAAATCATATTCATTATCCAATGCACTTGCAGCATTATCTAAATCATTTAAATGATCAGGGTAATAACTTTCATTATCCACTGAATGATCTATTATTTGATTCATTTCAATTTCATTTCCGTTATCATCCGGTAACTCAATTTCATTAGATTCAAAATCAATAACATTCCACGATGTATCGAAGGCATTTTCAAAATGCATATGATTCCCATCTATTGTTACATTCTGTAATATAATATCTGGATTTTGGTCAAAATTAGTATCAAGCACCAAATCTGTTATTCCATTTTGATCAAAATCACCTGCTACTATGTCTACAAAACCATCATGATTTGAATCCATTTCTTTTTGTATTAATTGCTCAAAATGAGCATCCTCATCTTCAATCACAATTGCCGAGGAAGCCTCATTATCAACTTCTACTAGTTGAATATCGCTGTGATCCTGTGTATCATGCATACTAATTTCAGTATTTGAATCTACTGGAATAATTTCATCTATTTTATCATCAATCGATGACCAATACACTTGATGTTGCTCTTCAGTCATGGCGCTCCACTCATCACTTGTATAGGTGCTGTAAGGGCAACCTTTGTATTCAAAAAATCCGCCAGGACCTACTTCATCGCGTGCAGTTTGAAATGCGGTTTGAAAATCCATTTCATCAGTCACTTTTACTGCAAACGGTGCTTCTGTACAAATAACAATATTACTTTCTGAAGTTTCGGCATCATTATCATTTTGCGAAAAATTTGAATGTACAGGTTGGAATTCACCATCTACATTTCGTTTTGCAAATCCTATAATGGCTAGCGCACCAGCACCTATACCTATAGCACTAATACCTAATCCTTTATTGAGGATTTTATCCATTTGTATTTTTGAAAGATTTCTTAATACAAGATTTCCTTTTCTTTTAGGTACATTTGTGTTGTCTAATTGAGTTTCCATAATGATATATTTTTTTGTTTAACAGTGTAAATTTGAAAACAAAAACACTGTATTACCGAAAATTTGTATAAAATCAACTTATGATTGTATAAAACCTTATTCTGAATATTTTGCACCGCATTTATTTGGGCAAAGCTTGTCTGCTTTTAGTTCTTTCCATGGGATTTCCAAATTAAGTTTATGCCTACATTTTGGACAAACATATTTGGCTCTGTATTGAAGTTTTAAATCTGAAAGCTTATTTTTTATTTTATCTTTAGGAATAAAGAAAACACTCAAACTCCCTATTAGGGCTGAAATACCCATTGTATAAGTTGCATAATCATTTTTAATTAAATGAAGGTAAAAATTTAAACAAATTATGAATAATACTAAAAATGCTATAACTTTTTTTGGTTTTTCTTCAATTCTACTTTTTTTGTAATGATATTCCTTGTATAATAGTTCTAAATCATCAAATTCATGACTGTAATTAATTTTATTTAAATTTATTGTTTCATTATACAAATTAATACACGATTGGATATCTATTTTAAATCCGTTAGGACTACCAACTACTATATTATCTTCAAATGAAATCATTTTTTGCTGGCATCTCTCCTCGTTTACAAATGTACCAGTAGTTGAATTCAAATCTACTATTACCATTCCATGTTCATCAATTACAATCTTAGCGTGAACTCTACTTACTGTCAAAAAATCATGGGGTACTTTGATTGTATTACTTCCTGTAACTTCCCGTCCTATTAAAAATTCCATAATTATTGGTTTTCTTCGTAATTTATTTTTGCGGTTTCCCACAATAACCTCTTTATGAGATAAGGAAATTGTGAATTATATTTGGGAAATTCAAGACATTGTCCATTTATGAAAAAAATCCGCTTTTCCTGAATTTTAGATATAGTATTTAAATTTAGAATGATACTTTTTCCAAATCTTTCAATAAAATCAAAAGATTTAAAAAATAATTCCATTTCCTTTAACTTCTTGGTTGCAACTATTTTACTTCCATTTACCATATGGATATCAGAATAATTTCCAGCTGCTTTAATAAAAGTAATTTCATTTGGGTTTAAATAATCGTGTGTTTTTATAGAGGGAATTTCAATTTTTTGAGCGTACAAGCCAGAGTTATTGTATAGGAATCTTTCAAATCCATTTTTTAACTCATTTAACCAATCAGTAGCTGCTATATCAACATAATAAGCAGCATTAATTTTCCATGCCGTCTTAGCTAACTCAGGAGAATCTGAAAGTATAATTATTGGAGCAGAATAATGAAGTAAATGTTCACGTATTTTTTTTCTTTCTTCAATTCCTTCATATTTTGACTGAAAAAAAATTATCTTTTTTGGTATACAAACTTTAGAAGAAACTTCTAAAAAACTTAATTTCTTATTAATATCTTTAATTCTTTCAGGAGTAATGTTTCTATATATAATTTCCATAAAATGAGTGGTTTCACCAACAAATATAAAGGAAATTTTTTATTAATATTTAAAGTCTTTATTAACTTCTATAATTTAATTTATAATTAAATATACTTATTTTTTCATTGTATTGAAATGAAATAAAAGTTTTATTTTTCAGTATTCATTAACCCCTACCCCTTCAATAAAGTCAATAATGCACTATAATCGACCTCGTATTGTGCACCCGATTTTAAATCCTTGACCAAAAAAGAAGCTTCCTTAAATTCTTTAACAACAAAAGGTAGTTGACGCTTCTCCGCATGCTTAAATTGCTTATCAGTTTTGGCCGCATCCGGATACAATTCGGCTTTTATGCCTGCTCTTCGCAATTGGGTTACCCAGTGCATCGCTTCGGAAGCAGCTCCATTTCCATGGTTCAAAAACAAAACCTGCGTGCCTGTTATAACCGCATCTGGAAATAATCCCAATTCTTCCAAAACTAAATAAATGCGATCTAATCCAAACGAAATCCCTACCCCACTCATATTTTTTAAACCAAAAATACCGGTCAAATCATCATACCTTCCTCCACCGCCAATCGAACCCATAGCAACACCTTCAGGGGCAGCCACTTCAAAAATAGCGCCGGTGTAATAATTCAAGCCGCGTGCTAACGTTACATCCAAATCTAAAACCGACTCTTGTAATCCTAACTTGGCTACTGCTTCGCATATAAATCGTAATTCAGCTACGCCTCTCAAACCTTCATCAGAGCTGGATAATAACTGTGATAGTTTGTCGAGCTTCTGTGTAACGGTACCCTCAAACGAAAATAAAGGCTGTACTTTTACTATCGCCGATTCGGAAATACCTTTTTCAACCATCTCCTTTTTCACGCCCTCCTCGCCTATTTTATCAAGCTTGTCTAAAGCCACCGTAAAATCGATTAACTTATCCGAAGCACCAATCACCTCCGCAATTCCCGATAAAATCTTACGATTGTTAATTTTAATCGTAACGCCTTTCAACCCTAATTCGGTAAAAACAGCATCATACAACTGCACAAGCTCAACTTCCTGCCATAATGAAGTTGATCCTACCACATCGGCATCGCACTGGTAAAACTCCCGAAAACGTCCTTTTTGCGGGCGGTCTGCACGCCAAACAGGCTGAATTTGATACCGCTTAAACGGAAATTCTAGCTCGTGTTGATGCTGCACCACATAACGGGCAAAAGGCACCGTTAAATCATAGCGTAAGGCTTTTTCGGAAATACGCGCCGTAAATTTATTCAGTTCGATTAATTGTTCTTTCGTAATGGTTTCGGCCGAATTCGAGAGCAAGGCCTCTATCGATTCGGGTAACGCAATACGATTTTTATCAAAGAAAAAATTACCCGAATTCAAAATCTTAAAAATCAGCCTATCGCCTTCTTCTCCATATTTCCCCATCAAGGTATCCGAATTTTCAAAACTGGGTGTTTCAATCGGCTGATACCCAAAACATTCAAAATGCTTGCGCATCACAGCCATGATAAAGTTGCGTTTTGAAACCTCCTGCGGTGAAAAATCTCGCGTCCCTTTGGGAATGCCCGGTTTTTGTGCCATACTATTTTTTTCTTAATTACTTTTGGTGCAAATATCTGCTTTTTACCGAAAAATTAGTTAATAAAGCCACATGAATTTCGCTCCTTTGTAACAAAAACCGTAACTTCGTGACCTATACGGTATCATGTTCGGACTCTTTAGGGAAAATATCAGAATTGCTTTGAGCGCCATACGCACACAAATGTTGCGTACCTCTCTCACCGTATTTATCATTGCGCTGGGCATTATGGCTTTGGTGGGTATTCTAACCATTGTTACGGCTCTGGATTATAACCTGAGCAGCAGCTTTGCCACTATGGGCTCCAATACGTTTAATATCAACCAATACGAATTTATCGGACGACGCCAACAAGGCAGAAACAATGAGCCTGAAAAAGTAAATCCGATTATCTCGTACCCGGAAGCCAAAGCGTTCCAGCAAAAATTTGATTATCCGCTCACCCATACTTCGCTTTCTTTCACAGCTACTGCAACTGCCGAAGTAAAATACGAAAATGAAAAAACCGATCCCGAAATTTCGGTTTTAGGGGTAGACGAATACTACACCGTAAACAACGGCTCTGAAATTGCCATGGGACGTAATTTTAACCCGTTTGACATTTCAAACAATACCTACCAATGTATTTTGGGTAGTGATTTTGCCTCAAAAGGTTTGCTGAAAGACGTGAACCCTATCGACAAAGTGATTTCTATTCGCGGGGCCAAATTCAAAGTAATCGGGGTACTCAAAGAAAAGGGTTCCACCTTTGGTAACAGTCAGGATTTAAGGGTTTTAATTCCCATTCAAGTAGCGCGATCGCTTTTTTCGCAACCGGGAATTAATTATACCATAAGTTGTATGGTGAGCAAAAAAGAACTCTTAGACAAAGCCACCGATCAAGCCATGGTAACCATGCGCCAAGTCCGTAAACTAAATCCGGTAGAAGAGAATAATTTTGGCATTTCCCGCAGCGATGATTTGGTACAACGCATCATGGAATCAACCGAAATTCTTAGCATTTCCGCCTGGGTCATCGGTATTATCACCGTTTTTGGATCGTCTATTGCCCTCATGAATATCATGATTGTGTCCGTAACCGAACGCACGCGCGAAATCGGCGTTCGTAAATCGCTCGGCGCTAAAAAAAGTACTGTCGCTTGGCAGTTTTTTGTAGAAACATTAATTATCGGTCAACTCGGTGGTTTGTTAGGCATGATACTCGGCATATCCATCGCCTATTTTATGTGCCTGGGCTTTGGTTGGGATTTCACCGTTCCGTGGAGCGCCATGATTACCGCCGTAATTACCAGTTTTATAGTAGCCGTTTTTTCCGGTTTATACCCTGCCATAAAAGCATCTAATCTCGACCCTATCGAAGCCTTGCGCTACGAATAAGTAGTGGGGCGAGTCCGCCAAGGCGGACCGGGTCTTCCGCTGTATCCCGCCTCAGCGGGGATGCCGCTTCACCCCCTCTCGCAATTTCTCATACTTTGGGAATCAAAAAAAGCTTTATTGCCATACCGCTTTCACCATACGGTCATTTCCAAATAAATCCATTCGCAGTTCCACGTTTTGAAAACCTACATCCTGTAACAACCGAATCGTTTCTTGTCCGTAGGCCCGGTTGATTTCAAAAAACAAACAGCCTCCCGGTTTCAAGGCTTTGGTGGCCAATAAGGCTATTTTCCGGTAAAACAACAACGGATCCGTATCGCTCACAAACAAAGCCAAATGCGGCTCATAATCCAAAACATTGGCACTCATCTCCTCTTTTTCCTTTACAAGCACATAAGGCGGATTCGATACAATTACATCCAATACCGGTGTGAATTCTAAAAGCGAAGCTGTAGTTAAAATATCGGCCTGAATAAACTGTACCGTAACTGCGTTATGCGCTGCATTCCGTTGCGCTACAGCAAGTGCCGCGGCAGATACATCAATAGCAAAAACCTCAGCCTGAGGCAAATTCGATTGCAAACTAATCGGGATACAACCCGAACCGGTACCTATATCCAAAATACGAATTCCGTCGGTGGCCGTTACCTTTGGTTGCAGACTTTGTATAACCCACTCTACCAATTCTTCTGTTTCGGGTCTGGGTATCAACACATTCGCATCCACAAAAAAAGACAATCCGTAAAAATCGGTTTCACCTATAATATATTGTATAGGTCGTTGATTTTGCAATTCTTCCAAAGCCGACACCCATTTTTGCAACATAATGCTATCGGGTTCAAAATCCGATTGAAATACAAAATCAACTCGCTTCATCTGATGAAAATGCGCCAACAACCTATAAAAAAATTGCGCTGTTTCCTCCTCACCATACAACGGAGAAAGTAGTGTAATAAATTGTTCTTTAAGCGCCTTTAGTGTCATGCTTGCTCTATTTTTTTTAGCATCCAAACCGGACAAGAGGTATGACCGGTATTTCCCATGGGAGCACAAATGTATTCAAAACCCGATTTAGCATAAAGGGCTTGAGCTGCATGCATGTTCGGCATTGTTTCTAAATAACAAGAGGTATATCCTTTTTTGGCGGCAACAGTCAAACAATGCGCAATCATAGCACTTCCAGCACCTATCCCTCGGGCTTTTTCCAAAAAATACATTTTTTGCAATTCGCAAACCGTGCCATCCGTTTCAGGTAACCTATCGATGCCGGCACCTCCAACAACTTTGCCATCCATTTCCACCACAAAATAAGCCGCTTCGGGTCGGTTATAGGCCTCAAACATATAGTCGAGTTGCGGATCGGCAAAAGCGGTACCTGTAGTCGGCACCTCAAATTCCGTCAATACACTTCGAATAATAGCTGCTATGATTGTGTTATCCCGTGGTTCTATTGGGCGTATAAGCATGGTAAAGACTTTATGCAAAAGTACTATTTTAACGTGAGTTCGATACACGCAAACAAATGATTTATACCTTTGCAAAGTGAAAAGCCACGAAAAATACATGCGTCGTTGCCTTGAACTGGCTCAAAACGGACTCGGAACAACCTACCCTAATCCGCTGGTAGGCAGTGTTATTGTTTACAACGACCAAATTATTGGGGAAGGTTGGCACCAAAAAGCCGGATGCGCACATGCGGAAGTTAATGCTGTACAATCCGTTAGCGATAAATCCTTGCTACAAAAAGCCACACTCTATGTAAGTTTGGAACCCTGTGCACACCACGGCAAAACCCCTCCTTGTGCCGACATGATTGTCGATTTAGGGATTCCGCGAGTTGTTATCGGGACAACAGACCCAAATACATTGGTTTCGGGGAAAGGAATTCAAAAACTTACAGACCATGGCATTGAGGTCATACTGGGTGTACTTGAAACCGAATGCTTAGAACTCAACAAGCGTTTTTTTACTTATCACAACAAAAACCGACCTTATATTATCCTCAAATGGGCGCAATCTGCCGACGGCTTTATGGCTCCGGATACCCGCGAATCCCAAAAACCGGTTTGGATATCGAATGTGTATTCAAGGCAATTGGTACACAAATGGCGTAGCGAAGAACAGGCAATTTTAGTGGGTGCCAAAACCGTTTTGGACGACAATCCGTCGTTGGATGTTCGGGATTGGACCGGAATACATCCGGTGCGTATTATGCTGGATAAAAACCGCTCAATACCTCCGGACGCAACTGTTTTTAAAGGAAATAGTAAAACTATTTGCATTACCGAACAGGAAAATTTACACACAACCGACCATTGTATTTTTGAAAATGCTATCTTTGATAATTCCATCGTTTCCACTTGCAATGCCATTCTGTTTAAACACCAGATACAATCGGTAATTATTGAAGGCGGTGCTAAAACACTTTCGTTGTTTTTAGAAAGCGGACTATGGGATGAAGCTCGGGTGTTTACCGGTGCAACCGTGATAGAGAATGGTTTAAAGGCTCCAGAAATGGAACTAAAACCAATTTCTACAGAAATAATTGCAAATGACAAACTCCTAATATACCGTAATCATGATTAATACAATCATTTTTGATTTTGGCGATATTTTTATCAATCTGGAAAAAGAAAAACAGATTGAGGCCTTTCGTAAATTAGGTTTACCGGGGCCGAATGAAGAACTCATTGCCCAAAACGATTTATTTGAAAAGGGTCAAATTACCGAATTGGAGTTTTTAGAATCGTTTTTAAAATTTATTCCAAATGCTTCGTTGGAACAAATTCGAGAAGCGTGGAACACCATCATTGGCGATTTTCCGCTGTATCGTTTGGAATTTTTAGAAAAAATCTCCGGCAAATACCGCCTGTTTTTGTTAACCAATACCGATGAAATTCACATTAGTCGGTTTGAACATAATGTGGGGATGTCCTTTTATACCGATTTTTACAAATGCTTTGAAAAGGTATTTTATTCTTATGAAATGGGTATGCGAAAACCCGAACCGGCAATTTTTACTCACATTATCAATAAATACGACCTTTCCCCTAAACGAACCTTGTTTGTTGACGATAAAAAAAACAATACCGATGCCGCCGCTGCTCTAGGGCTTCACGTATGGAATCTAAAAGTAGGTGAAGAAGATGTAGTTGATTTATTTCAGCAAAAACACCTCCCGTTGTAAATTATAGTCCCGTGAACGACACTTACAAAACAGCCGCATCGCCTTCGGGGGAGATTTTGTATAAAGAAAAAAACAGTAAATTTTTTGGCTACGTATTTCCTGTAACTTCTGAGGAAGAGGTAAAACCGATAATAGACGTATTGCGCAAACAACATCATGGTGCCGTTCATTTTTGTTATGCGTTCCAATTGGGTACCAGTCCCGTTTATTTTCGTGCTAACGACGATGGAGAACCCTCCAATACGGCAGGCATGCCCATTTACGGTCAAATTCAATCCTTTGGTGTAACCAATATCTTGGTGGTAGTGGTTCGCTTTTTTGGTGGAGTGAAATTGGGGGTTGGCGGACTCATATCTGCCTATCGGACTGCGGCACAAATGGCCTTGGAAGCAACCGATATTGTGGAAAAAACCATCGACATCCGGTTTAAAATTGATTTCGAATATAAAAACATGAACAAGGTGATGCGCATTGTCAAAGAAAAAAACCTAACGGTTGTAACACAACAACTTCAGGAATCGTGTGCATTGATTGTAGAAACTCGTAAAAGTCAGGCTGATGCTGTGTTTGAAAGCTTTAATAGCCTTTTTGAAGTAGAAGTGGAGCGGGTTTAATGTAAAATTTTTTTCTTCATTAACCAACCAAATTTAAGTGCATTTTCAATTTAATGGCTGTCTTAATTTTCATTAAGACAGCCTCTATTATTAATTTTTGACAAACTTTACATCATAACTTTTTAGTGGTGAAGTAAAATTTATAATATAGATTCCTGACGCTAAATCATTAATACTTATAGGAATCGAATTAGCTTGATTGTCAGTAAAGTTAGTTTTATACAAACTTCTACCATTCAAATCATAAACAGTAATATTCACAATATCAGAATAAAAATCTGACAATCTCAAATCATAAACTGTAAAATCTCCATTATTTGGATTTGGTGCAATGAAAGGATTTTTTTGACTAATTTGATTATTTGTCTGAATTTCAGAGACCTTGGCAAAAAAATTTGTATCACAAGTAATATCAATATTAGAATTTATTCCTAACCTTACAAAACCTAAATTATTGGGACTAAGTGTTGTTCCTGGTAATATTTTTATCTCATTTTTAGCTTCAAAATTTGCTGTGCATTTTTGAGAAAAAATCACATTTGATAATTCGAGAATATTATTTATCTTATTTAAATCGAAATTAAATCTATTAAAAATATGATCATTTATTTTAGCGACTCCATTAGACTTCTTCATTTCGTTAACAAATTCAACAGCGTCTCCAGAATTTAGCGCACCTGCTCCAATTTTTCCTGTGAAATTTTGATTTATTGAACCCGAAAGAACATTTTTTGAAGTTAATTTAATAATTTGATCAACCTCGTTTGGAGTTAAACATTTATTAACAGAAATCATCAAAGCGGCTGTGCCTGATACATATGGCGTTGCACTTGATGTACCACCACCATCATAAACTGCAATTACATTTTCTTCACTTAATTTCGGAAAATTTGGAATTGAATATCCAGGAGCTAAAATGTCCACGAAATCATTCCATGTAGTAGTAATTACAACTCCATTCGGACTAGTTACTAAATAAGATCCTGATGGTGATTGGCAATATCCTGTCCATCCATGGTATTTTAAACCAATTGGATTAGCAGGGTCAGTTACATCAACATTAGGCGAAAAACTATCTCTAATAAAGTTTGATACACTTATATTTAGAGGTGAAACACCTTGAAAAGTTGTCGGATCATTAGCCTCATAAAAATGTCCTATACTACTTACGGAAATAACATTTTCATATGATGCTGGGTATCCTATTTGTTCCCCTGTATAATTTGGTACAAATTGTTGTAAAGACGAATCATAATATGAAAAACCATCTCCACATCTAAAATCAGAATTGGTTTGATAAGTTCTATTACCTGCACTTGCTACCAAAACAGTATTATAATTCTGAACAATTGTATTTATAAGTTCTTGTTCCTGAGGTACATAAAAAAAAGAACTCCAACTCATATTTATTACCCTTACACCTGATTGAGCTAGTAATAATAGATTATTGTAATTTCCATATGGTGTTAAAAACAATTTACAATCATAACATACACCAGTAGATTTATTCCCGTTATTACCTTGAGCAACTGCTATTCCAGCAACTTGAGTACCATGATAGGTAAATGGGTTGCCTGAATTATATGACAAATTTTGAAAAGAATTATTTACTGGTAATAATGTTAATTTTTGACTAAAATCAATATCATTTGGGTTTACTCGGGCATCAGAAACGCCTAATTTAACACCAATTCCAGTAGTAATATCCCAAGCTTTTGAAACATTTATGTAATCTAAATCATGTCTATTTACATTCATCCCAGAATTTCCATTTGGATTGGTCGAACCATAATCATTTGGGTAAAAATCATTTAACTCATAAACAACATTTGTAATATCAGTAAAATACCTAAAATATTGTGGAAAATTATTAATCATTTCCTCCCCTAAATTACCTGCTCCACTTTCAATGTAAAAAACCTCTTTATCAATTGAAGATGGTGAGGTTGGAAATGCTTGCTCAAACTTATAAATTTCAAAATTTGAAAAAAAGTTTAATAAAGCTAAGTCATTTCCATTATACAATAGTTCACCGTTTATATTAGAAAATGTTGGAGGGTTACTATAGTCGAATAAATTTACATAATATTTCTTTATTGTTTGAGAATTTGCTGTCCAAAACCATATCAAAGAAAAAATAATTGCTTTTTTCATACTAATCCATTTTAGTTTCTAGTTCATTTATTTTTTTATTCAACTCTATTATGTAAAGAGTTAGTTCTTCAATTTTTTGTTGCTGAACTTTTATCATTTTTGCTAATTCTAATCCATTTTCTTCAACTTCACACGCAGATGGAACTTCAGGTAAATGTTTATTTTCCTGAATTGATTTCTCTAACTCTTCAAGGGTTAATAATTTATAGTCGTCTTCAAAAACATAATCAGGCCAACCTACTAAATCAACTCTCACCTCCTTAGTGTGAATTGTGCCATTAACAGATAATTTGTCACCAGAAGGTAAAACAGCACTCCCAGTACCAATTCCAACATTCCCTATTTTATCAATTCTCATTCTTACCTCAGTCGTATTATACCAAGTAGTTCCATTAGTTGGGTCAGCAGTTGTTTCAAATTTTATATCGCCACCAGATTCATTAGCAATCAAAAAACTACCTGGGGAATTACCACGCAATACAACATCATTAGTTATAGCCTTTAAAGCAAAACAACTATTACATTTTGCAACAGCTAATTGTAAAAGGCTAGGTCCAAATTGAATATCTATTGAACCATAGTTATTTAAAGAACTAGGTCTCAAAATTATACTTCGATCTGTTTTTATAGCCCAATTAATATTGGCATCATCAAAGGTTGTAAAAAAGTTACCAATAGTCAAAGTTCCAGAAGGCATGTGAAACTTTGAAGAAGGCGTAGATGTACCTAACCCTATATTGCCTGAGAAGAAAGAGTTTCCATTTACCATAAACAGATTTGTACCAAATGAGGGTAAAGTAGTATAACCTATCCCAATACCACCACTTCTGTATTTATTATCACTGGTTGAAGTTCCTGTAGGAAGTAATTGAGAAAATACATTAGAAAAACTCATTACAAGTCCCAAAATAAAAATTGTTTTTTTCATAATTAATGGTTTTATTTGTTATGCATCTAATTTAGCAAAAAAAACTTACAAAACCTATCTATTAACATTAAATGATTAACAACAAACGCATTAGCATTGTTTTACCTGCCTACAATGCCTCTAAAACATTATCAAAAACCTATTATGAAATCCCTTTTGATATGGTTGATGATGTCATTTTGGTTGATGACAACAGTAGTGACGAAACCATAAATATTGCTAAAAAACTGGGCATCAAACACATAATTAAGCACGATAAAAATTTAGGCTATGGCGGTAATCAAAAAACATGCTATAAAAAAGCTTTAGAACTCAATGCCGATATTATCATTATGTTACACCCAGATTACCAATACACCCCTAAACTAGTTCCTTCTATGGCTTACCTAATAGCCAACAATGTATATTCGGTTGTAATTGGTTCTCGTATTTTAGGAAAAGGTGCTTTAAAAGGCGGAATGCCTTTGTATAAATATATCGCTAATCGATTTTTAACTTTACTTCAAAATTTATTGATGAATCAGAAATTGTCCGAATACCATACAGGATATAGGGCTTTTTCCAAAGAAGTTTTATCCTCAATTCATTTTGAACAAAATTCGGATGACTTTGTGTTTGATAATGAGTTATTGGCACAAATTGCTTTTAAAGGATATGAAATTGCAGAAATAACATGCCCTACAAAATATTTTGAAGAAGCTTCTTCAATAAATTTCAAAAATAGTGTTCGCTATGGAACAGGAGTTGTTTTTACATCCATAAAGTATTTTCTATCTAAAAACAAAATCATTCAATTCAAACTGTTTGAATAATGAAGAAAATAACAAAACTAAATATCTGTTTGGCGCTATTTGTTTTTGTAAATGCTCTTTTTCTATTTAAATATTTAGAGAGGTATACTTCCTATTATGTATTCCTAACTTGCATAGGTATCATTATATATTCCTTCCTTTTTAAAGCAAAAATGCCTTATCTAAAAATAGAACGATGGCAAAAAATATTTTTTACTTTTTTTATTCTTTACCTAATTTCATCCTTAGTTCTTCAAACTCAAATTCCTGTTCAAAGTTTAAATGTTGATCGTTGGAGCGTAATTACCTCTTTTTGGGATTCCTTTTTTAATCAAGATTATGCCTATAAGGCAGTTTCACATATGGGTAATCCTCCCGGTCCAATGCCCATGTATTTCATTTTGAATTTACCTTTTTATCTCATTGGTGAAACTGGACTTTTTAGTGTTTTTGGGCTTTACGTATTTTACCTCATTTTAAAAAAGAGGGGATTAAATTATAGTAAACCTATACTTCTTACTTTACTATCTGTTTTTACACTATGGGAAATTGCAACTCGAAGTAATATTTTTGCAAATGCTGTTATAATTCTTGGCTTAATTTTATACCTTCTCAATACAACCTTTACTAAAAAAAACACTTTAATTATGGGATTACTAACAGGATTAGCCCTTTCAACCAGAAATGTTTTTGTTATTCCCGTGATTATTACATTACTTTTTTTATTTAGAAATAAACAAATCGATTTTAAAAAATTGGTTCTTTTTGGAATTGTAAGTATAGCTGCTTTTATACTAACTTTCGCTCCTTTTGTAATAGGCCATTTTGAAGACTTTTTACAAGTCAACCCCTTTGTGATACAATCATCAGGGTTAATGCCATTTTACTTGAGTTTTTCTTTTATTCTCGTTGGAATTTATTTTGGTTTGAAGTCAAAATCGAAAAATGAGGTAATCTATTACAGTGCCCTAAACTTATTTATAACAATTGTAGGTTATTTTATGTATTGCATTGTAGTTGATGGTTTCACAAATGCATTTTGGAAAAGTACAGCTGATATATCCTACTTTATCATGTGTATTCCTTTTCTATTGGTATTTTGTGCACAAAAAAAATCGTTAGTTTCTAATGAAATCTAAAGAAAATATAAAGTTTCATTCACTAAATGCGCTACGCTTTTTTTCTTTTTTAATTGTTTTTTTGAATCATTCAACAAAAAAGGGTAATTTTTTCCATTTAAAAGGGGAATTAGGCGTATACTTCTTTTTTGTCCTGAGCGGGTTTTTAATATCCTATATCATCCTAAACGAAAAACTTACAACCGGGACACACAATCTCAAACGGTTTTTTATCCGACGTATTCTTCGGATTTGGCCCATGTACTTTTTGATACTGTTGTTTGCTATGGGTTCCGCTTTTCTCATTGCACAATTACAACTCCCCTCTTCCGATAAAGGCTACACACCCAATTGGTGGGTTTCGTTTGCTTTTTTAGAAAATTACCGTATTATGTATTTTAGCGATTTTGCTAATGTTTCCCCATTGCCCGTATTATGGTCGGTTTGCATCGAAGAACATTTTTATATTGTATGGGGTTTACTTATTTATTTTGTTCCGCTTAAGCGCATCCCATCGCTCATGGTAACTATTATAATAGGTACGCAAATTGCTCGATGGGTGTATTGGAAAAACGAAATTTGGTTTAAGGATTTAATAACCAACTTCGACTTTTTTATGTGGGGTGCGCTATTAGCTTGGGTTTTTCTCTTTCATCAAAATAAACTAGTCAATTTTTTAAATAAAATCCCATTTTTAGTACAAGCCACATTACCAATCGTTGTGATTTTGGCTCTTTTTACCACAAATTATATGAATTATACCTATCAACCTTTACTAGAGCCATTGACATTTGGTTTATTATTCATGGCGTTACTGTTGGTTTTTCTTCCACAAGCCCATAATAAATTACGAATACCCGAAAAAATTTGGGTTTCAAAATGGGGTTTGTATACCTATAGTTTATATTTAAACCATGTGATTGTTGTCAACTTAGTGTTACGCCTTTTTGATAAAATGAAAATCCAATTTCACAACCATACGTTGATCTTTATCTTGATTTGCCTTGTTATGACACTTGCTATAAGTGGCCTAACTTATAGGTTGATTGAAAAGCCTTTTTTAAAACAAAAAAAACACTTCAGGTAATACTTCTTTACTCAAAATCAATCACTTTCAATATATAATCCGGAGGTGTTACCGGTCGGCCTGTTTTCATATCTACAAAAACCAAAACCGAATAGCCTGTTGTTAATAACTCTTGATGTTGATTGCGTATTTCATAATCAAATTCAATCTTTACCGAAGATAATTTTTTCATGATTGTTTTAACCGTCAATTCATCATCATAGCGAGCCGGCTTTTTGTAATTCATCGTTAATGAAACCACTGGCAACATAATTCCGTTTTCTTCCATCCAACGGTACGAAATTCCCATATTACGCAACCATTCTACCCGACCCATTTCAAAGTATTGCGCGTAGTTTCCGTGGTATACTACGCCCATTTGATCCGTTTCCGAATACCGCACCCGCACTTTTATTTCATGTTCTTTCATTGCAATTAAACTACTCTTTTTTGTATGTTTGTAAGTATTTTTTTAACTCTTGTTTGAGTTGGTATTTTACCCAGCTTTTTACCCGCCTTTTTTGCATTTTATCCAAAGTTGTCAAAATCTTTACGACAAAATTTTTAAAAAATCAACGGTTCTAAAATTTTTTTTTAAGAAAATTTGTTCACATATTTGTTATCCCAAATTAACGAGAGAAATATACCTCTTTCTTTTGTAAGATAACCTTTATTAACGAACTATTTTTTACATTAAATATGAACAAAACTGCGCAATCGGTCTGGGAAAACTGTCTGGCTTTTATCAAAGATAACATTCAGGAGCAGGCATACAAAACCTGGTTCGAACCGATTAAATCAGTTGAGTTAACCGATAATGCCCTTTACATTCAGGTTCCCAGCAAATTCTTCTACGAATGGCTCGAAGAACACTATGTAAAATTACTTAAAGTTGCCCTTACCAAAGAGCTTGGCAAAAATGCCAAATTACTCTATAAAATCAAAATGGAAAACACCTACGGCAACAAACAACCGTTCACCGAACAGTTGCCGAGTGCACACCGTAGTCCGATTAAATCCCAGGAAATAGATGCACCATTTAAAAACCTGAATCCGGAACTTAAAAATCCGTTCGTGATTCCGGGCATCCGTAACCTGAAAATCGAATCACAACTTAATCCTAATTATAGTTTTGATAATTTCCTCGAAGGCGATTCCAACCGCTTGGCGCGCTCTGCTGGTATGGCAGTGGCTAACAAACCGGGCGGAACTTCTTTCAATCCGTTGCTTATTTTTGGCGGCGTTGGTTTAGGTAAAACCCACCTTGCTCATGCTATCGGTGTGGAAATTAAAGACAAATACCCTGAAAAAACCGTATTGTATATCTCTGCCGAAGTTTTTACACAACAATATATCGACTCGGTTAAGAAAAATACACGCAACGATTTTATCCATTTTTACCAGCTTATCGATGTACTCATCATTGATGATGTGCAATTCCTTTCCGGAAAATCAGGTACGCAAGATGTGTTCTTCCACATTTTTAACTACCTCCACCAGAACGGAAAACAGGTTATTTTAACTTCCGATAAAGCGCCTGTAGACATGCAGGATATTGAACAACGCTTATTGTCGCGTTTCAAATGGGGCTTGTCGGCCGAGCTACACCAACCGGATTACGAAACCCGTGTTTCAATTCTCAAAAACATATTGTACCGCGATGGCGTGGAAATGCCCGACGAAATTGTAGAATATGTGGCCCGAAATATCAAAACCAATGTACGCGAACTCGAAGGTGCCATCATCTCGTTAATTGCACAGTCTTCTTTTAACAAAAAAGAGGTAACCTTGGATTTGGCTAAAAATATCGTTGAAAAATTCGTAAAAAACGTAAAGCGCGAAATATCAATCGATTATATCCAAAAAGTAGTTTCCGATTATTTCCAATTGGATATCGATACGCTTCAATCCAAAACCCGTAAACGACACGTTGTTCAGGCGCGCCAATTGGCTATGTTCTTTGCGAAAAAGTTTACCAAAGCGTCTTTAGCCAACATCGGTTCTCAAATCGGTGACCGCGATCACGCCACTGTTCTTCACGCATGTAAAACAGTCGACAACTTGGTTTCAACCGATAAACAGTTCAAAAAATTCGTAGAAGACATCAATAAAAAATTGTCGCTATAATCTGCCAAAATGCCTGTAAAAATTTTAATGGTTTGTTTGGGTAATATCTGCCGCTCACCGCTTGCAGAAGGACTCTTAGCGTCTAAACTTCCCAAAAATAAATTCTTGGTAGACTCTGCCGGAACCGGTAATTATCATGTTGGCAAACAGCCTGATAACCGCTCCATTAGTACCGCGCACAAAAACGGACTCGATATTTCGTCCCAGCGGGCGCGCCAATTCAAACCCAACGATTTTGAGGCGTTTGATTACATCTATGTAATGGACGGCTCCAACTATGATGATGTGGTTTTTTTAGCCAAAAACGAAGCTCAACGCCAAAAAGTTGCTTTAATTTTAGATGCAATCTTTCCGGGTGAAAATGTAGATGTGCCCGATCCCTATTACGGACTCCAAAATGGCTTTGACATGGTCTATGAAATGCTAGATCAGGCTACTGATGTGTTAGCCCAAAAACTTATGGCCAACCATCCATGAAAACCAACGGAAAACTATATTTAATTCCGGTGACCTTAGTCGATACTACCAATCCGGAAGCCATGAAAGAGTCCAATCCGATGGATGTACTCCCCGAAACCGTCAAACGCACCATTGCAATCATTGACCACTACATTGTTGAAAACGAAAAAAATGCCCGTCGTTTCATCAAAAGCATAGCACCCGAAAAAGTACAGGCCTCTTTACACCTCTCCTCATTAAACAAACATACCGATGTAGCAGAACACAACCAGATGCTTCAACCGTGTTTGAACGGCATCAATGTTGGCTTGATGAGTGACGCAGGCTGCCCCGGCATAGCCGATCCCGGTGCTGCAATCGTAAAACTCGCTCACGAAAAAGGGATACAAGTGGTTCCATTAGTTGGCCCAAGTTCTATACTATTAGCCATGATGGCCAGCGGCATGAACGGACAAAGTTTCGCCTTTAACGGGTATTTACCCATTGATAAAGCGGAAAAAAAAGCCGCTTTGAAGAACTTTGAACAACTTTCGTTTTCAAAAAATCAGTCGCAATTGTTCATCGAAACGCCTTACCGCAACAACAAATTTTTGGAAGATGTGCTGCAAACCCTACAACCCAACACCTTACTTTGCATCGCCTGCGATATAACCCTACCTACCGAATACATTAAAACAATGCGCGTAGCCGATTGGAGAAAAACAAAAATCGATTTGCACAACCGACCTGCGTTGTTTATCCTGCACAAAACCTATTAATCGCTGTGTTATATTCGCAGAAAAAGCAAGCCCAAACACGAGTAAATTCAGCGTATTTGGAGCACATTTTAGCCCATGTTTTTGTTTATTCTTTGGGCACGCCCCCGCTTACATCGGGGTCGGGTTTTCCACTATAGTCCCGATTTATCGGGAGCTGCCGTTGCAACCCCTCGTGCTTTACTTAAAAAAGTCAAGCAGCAACAAAGATTAAAAATAAAGAAAATGAAATTTAGCGCCTCCCTGCGAACGAAATTCCAAAGCCGGTGCAGGAATTTTTATGGTGTTAAAAACCGAAAACAAGGTTTTAAGCACATGGGAATTGGTTTTAATTTTGGTGAGATCCGCATCTAAACTCAGGTAAAACTGTCGGGTGCGTCCCACAGGAAAAAAAACATCGTTTACCAACTTATCTTCACCGGTTATCATCCCTTCGCCTCCATAGCCTACCGCAAGATTGAGCCAATTTGGAAGTTTTTTTGAGCGGATAAAACTATTCAGGTTCACCGAAAGCCAATAGGTTTGACCGTTGTAATCCTTTAGGATTTGTTCAGAAAACGAACTACCGAGCGTACCCGGACGTACCGCGGGATATACTGTGGTATGAAACGAAAACTTGGGCACAATACGTTGTTCTTTCCAAGCCAATTCCTGTCCTACATACAATGCGGTTCCACCGGCATTGGCAACCAAATCGCCATAGGAAAATCCCCACTGCGCAGAATGACCATCCATTACTTCGACAGCCGTGAGAAAGGCGAATCCGAAAGTAGCTCCATACAAAAGGCGGTCTTTCCTGCTCACTCCGCTCCACTGCAAGGCTTCGGCACTAAAGCGACCCAAGTGATACGATGAAAATACGTGACCCGCCTTGTCCATTTGAAACCATTCGGCGTTGTCGTTTATTGTTTTAAACGAAGTATGCGGGTAGTCGGCGTACCATAATTGATTGAGTGCTAAGAGTGTGCCCCCGGCAATAACTGCTTCAGAGAACACTACCGTATTGCGTTTAGCCGTTACCAAGGAATCGGAAGGGCGCAAATACTTTTCTAACGAACCCTGCGAAAAGAGTACCATTGGTGTAAAAAGCAAAAGAAGAAAAACAACTATTCGGCTCATGGTTTTATGCGTTAGCGACCGTAGCCCAAAGCGAGCTTTGAGCCCGTCCTGAGCGATCTTGAGCGAAGGACGGCGGTGGCGTAGGGCGCGACCCGCTTTTGGCGGGGAACGCCCAAAAAATTATTTTATTCCTTGGCTGTTCAGCCATTGGGCATATTTAGTGGCATTGAGTTGGTGTTGCGCATAGGTTGAAGCGAACTCATGGTACCCAAAGCGGTCTATACTGGCGCAGAAGTACAAATAATCGTGTTGTTCAGGATTAAGCACAGCATCGATGGCATTGATATCGGGCATCGCAATTGGTCCCGGCGGCAATCCGGTATGCACATAGGTGTTGTACAACGAACCTGACGAAAGCATGCTTCCGGCCACGCGTTTAATGACTTGGTTAAAATCGTTGTCTTCGAGTTTTTTGGCATAAATAACTGTAGGATCGGCTTGTAGCGGCATTCCGGCCTCCAAACGATTCAAGTATACTTTGGCTATACGCGGGCGTTCGTCGGCTTTAACCGACTCTTTGTGCACAATAGACGCCAATGTAACTACTTGATTGGGAGTCATACTAAGGGCTTTGGCTTTGGCCAAACGGTTAGCGTTCCAAAACTTTTTGTATTCTTCCAACATTTTGTCTCTGAATTTTTCGGCTGTTGTATTCCAATAAAATTCGTAGGTATTGGGAATAAAAAGCGCCATTACATCCTGACGGTTAAATCCGTTTTTTTGTAAAAATGCAGGGTCCGTAAAAGCTGTCATGAGTGCAAGGCTATCCGGTTCAAGTTCACTGCTTACACGCTGCACAAAATTTTCGAGGCGCTCTTGGTTGTTAAATGCCAGTTTGACCGGCACATTTTGACGCAAAGCGCGCACCAACTGAAAACTACCCATCCCGTTTTTAAGCAGGAATTTACCCGGTTTTACATTTTTATCATATTGGCGCAATCCGGCCATGAGTTCAAAAGAACTCATATCTTTTACATAGGGCGAAATAATTTTTTTGGCCTCTTCATAGGTTGAGCCGGTAGGGATTTTAACATACACTTCTTGAGCCGTAAAATCGGTGTTGGAAGCAAAAAACTTTAAATAGACAAATCCCAAAGCAATGAGACCTACAACAGCGAGGGAAATAAGAATTTTTTTTAGTTTCACGGGTTTATTTTATTGGAATTAATTGGAGTAAAATTTCATTTTTATACGAGCCATTGGACAGTATCCAGTCCTTTTTAGTGCCTACAATTTGGAAACCAAAGCCGGTAAATAGTTGTAAACTTACGGTATTATCTTCACCAACAGTAGCATAAAGTTGGTGCAGGTTAAGGTGAGTAAAGGCAAAATTAATCAATAAGCCAAGCGCTTCTTTGCCATAGCCTTTTCCGCGCTCTTCGGGATGCTGGATTACAATCCCAATACCGGCACGGCGATTAGCGGGATCAAAATCGTACAAATCGATAAGTCCAATCGTAGTTCCATTGGTTTTGAGGCAAATTGCCAATCGCAACTGCTTGGCCTCATAAATATCTTGGTGTGCATTTTCGAGGTATTGTCGGATGAGGAAACGGCTGTAGGGCGTTTGGGTTGAACTTACTTCCCAAACTGATTCATCGTTCTCAATACTGTAGACAAACTCAAGGTCTTCGGGTTCCAGCGCGCGCAGGGAAAGTGTATTTCCTGTGAGTGTTACCATTCAGCATCAATTTCGCCCGAAAACACAAAGGTTGCCGGCCCGGTTAGAAATACATTTTTGTAGCGTCCTTGTTCTACGTCAAAACTTACCTTAAGTTGGCCGCCCTGCACATCCAAATTGATCGTTTTGGATTTGGTTTTTCCAATGGCATTCATGGCAATGGCTACAGCAGTTGCTCCCGTACCACAGGAGAGTGTTTCATCTTCTACTCCTCTTTCATACGTTCGTAAAGCAAAATGTTCCGGTGATTTTTGTGTCACAAAATTAACGTTACTACCGGCTTTACCATATAAAGCACTGTATCGAATTTTAGCTCCGTTACTTTTTACATCATAATTTTCCAGCGTATGAACAACGGTAACATGGTGCGGAGAGCCCGTATTGAGGAAAATATAATCGGGGTTAATTTTCACCTCATCCACATCTTTCATTTGAAGGGCAACCCTGTTGTCTTCCAAAATTTCGGCATGATGCAGGCCATCTGTTGCCACAAAAACTGTTTTATTTTCGATAATTCCGAGTGATTTGGCAAAAGCAACAATACAGCGCCCGCCGTTTCCACACATGGAACTTTCGTTACCATCGGAATTGTAATAGACCATTCGAAAATCGATATTGGTGTCAGTTGCATCCGTCAAAGTGTCATTTTCCAACAGCAGTAAGCCGTCTGCTCCTATTCCAAAACGTCGGTCACACAAATGTGCGACTAATTTGGTATTATTTTTGGGAAATTCATTTTGACGATTATCAATCATGATAAAGTCATTACCGGTACCTTCGTACTTATGAAAACGGATAAACATAGCATTTGATATGAAGCACAAATGTAGCAATATTAATGATACGTTAAAGAGTGTTAATCCGTAGTTAAACTGAAATTTAACAAATAATTTTATTCTAATTTTGAAGTTATATTTTTAAGGTAACACTGCAACAGTGCCCTAAAAAGGATTTGGTAATAGAACATAAGCAACAAAAAGTAATTGATACCTATGAAGAAAATTGGAGTTTTATTTTTAGTATCGTTAATGGGAGGCGCCAGCACATTGGGAGCCTACAAAGTTTTTTTTGAAGGCGGAAAAAAATCTGATTCTGTCATTACAGAAGCCCCGGCTACTTACGGCAGGTCGGTTGGTTTAGGAGCTGAAAACATAGATTTTACCGCTGCTGCTGATAAAGCGGTTCACAGCGTAGTTCACGTAAAGAATGTATCGGTACGAACCGTATACAATCCGATTATGGAGTTTTTCTATGGTTCCCGCGGCGGACAGCAACAGGAGCAAATAGGAACCGGATCGGGTGTTATCATTTCTGATGACGGTTATATCGTAACCAACAACCACGTTATTGAAGGCGCAACCGAATTGGAGATTACATTAAACAACAAAAAATCCTACAAAGCAACCGTAGTCGGCACCGATGCCAAAATGGACATCGCCTTACTCAAGATTGATGCCGACGAAAAATTACCTTTTTCAACTTTTGCCGATTCAGATCAGGTACGAGTGGGCGAATGGGTATTGGCAGTGGGTAATCCTTACAACCTTACCTCTACTGTAACCGCCGGAATTATTTCGGCCAAAGCCCGAAACTTGGATACCAAAGGAATTCAATCGTTTATACAAACCGATGCGGCAGTAAATCCGGGTAACTCCGGAGGCGCTTTGGTCAATACGCGTGGCGAACTTATCGGAATCAACACCATGATTTCGTCACCTACCGGTAGTTATGCCGGGTATTCATTTGCGGTTCCGTCTAACATAGCCCGAAAAATTATCGAAGATATTTTAGAATTCGGTAACGTGCAGCGCGGAATTTTAGGAATAGAAGGCGGTGAAATTACCGGCGAAGTAAGTAAAGAGTACAACATCAAAGAAACCGAAGGCTTTTATGTAAGTAGAGTCAATAAAAATTCGGGGGCCGAACAAGCCGGATTGCGCAAAGGCGATGTGATTAAAAAAATTGACAACCAAAAAATATCGTCTTGGGCAGAGTTATCGGGCTATATCAACACCAAACGACCAAACGATAAAGTGAATGTAACCTTAGTACGAGATGGTGTTACCAAAGTGGTTCCGGTAACCTTGGTTAAAAATGATATTATCATTACCGAATTTAAAGGCATGGAACTTGAAAATATAACGGCATCAGACAAGAAAAAATACCGAATTGATTATGGTGTTCGCATTAAAGAAGTGAATAACGAGCGCTTTAAACCCTATGAAGAAGAACTGTTGGGAAGCATCATATTAAGCATTGACGGCAATAAAGCCACCGATGTGGAAACCGTTTCCCGCTTGATGAGCAATAAGGATGAAAATCAGGGTTCGAGTGTGCAATTGCTTACCAAAAACGGTCAAATTATGCGGGTTATCATTTAAAAAAATCATAGCATCACCTAATGAAATCCCCTTTGCAGTTTGTGAAGGGGATTTTTTTATAAAAAGTAGCGAAATCGTTTTCGTAAACAATTTGAAAATTATACTTTTGCGCCAAATTTTGTTTAACAACACACTTTATTCCAATTTATGAGCAACACCAATTCCCTTTACGAAAAAGAACTTTCATTTCAGGCCGATCGCAGAAAAGCCGGAGTTGAATTTATCAAAATTGTGAGTGATTTATGGTATGATAAATCAATTGAGCTGGTATTATTTAGAAATCAGTTAATTGACCGAAATGTGAGTGACATCATCAACTTGCATGAATATGCAGGTGAGTTTGTACAAAAACCTATCAATATTTTTGATTCGGTTGAAATTGCTCGCGCCATTGAATCGCTTGATTTACCGCCTTCGCGTATTGATATCGGAAAATTAACGTACGAATACCACTTGGAAGACAACAAATACCATGATTCTAAAGCTTTTGTTATTGACAAATTAAAAGACGCCAAAGATTCTAAAGAAATCAAACCAAAAGATGTGGTATTGTATGGTTTTGGCCGAATCGGACGTTTGTTGGCGCGTGAAATGATGAGTAAAATCGGGAAAGGACAACAATTGCGTTTGCGTGCCATAGTAACACGTGATAAAAATGATGCCGTGTTGTTGGAAAAAAGAGCCTCTTTACTTCGTTATGATTCGGTTCACGGCGATTTTGAAGGCTCTGTAGCTGCCGATCCGGAAAACAATGCCTTGCTTATAAATGGGACCACCGTTCATATCATCACGGCAAATGCTCCCGAAGAAATCGATTATACAAAATATGGCATAGATGAAGCGCTATTGATTGATAATACCGGAGCCTTTACTACAGAAGAAGCATTAAAGCGTCACCTGACTTCAAAAGGTATTGATAAAGTACTATTAACAGCACCCGGTAAAGGCGTGCCTAATATTGTACACGGCGTTAATCATACCGATTACAATCCGGATGAAGTGGCAATATATTCGGCGGCAAGTTGTACCACTAATGCCATTACTCCGATTTTAAAAGCTATCGAAGATACCTTAGGGGTTGTAAAAGGGCATTTGGAAACTATTCATGCTTACACAAACGACCAGAATTTGGTTGATAATATGCACAAAAAATACCGTCGCGGTCGTGCCGCTGCGCTTAATATGGTTATTACCGAAACCGGTGCCGGAAGTGCCGTTGCCAAGGCGTTGCCAAGTTTAGCGGGAAAATTAACCTCAAACGCAATTCGTGTTCCGGTTCCAAATGGTTCATTGGTCGTATTGAATCTTGAAGTAGGTAAAGCCACTTCAGTTGAAGAAGTGAATAACATCATGAAAAAATATGCCTTAGAAGGAGAATTGGTTGAACAAATTAAGTATTCGCTAAACAATGAATTAGTTTCATCTGATATTGTGGGTACTTCTGCACCATCGATTTATGACAGTAATGCCACCATTGTTTCCGCAGATGGAAAAAATGTGGTGTTGTATGTTTGGTATGACAATGAATATGGTTATAGCCATCAGGTAATTCGCTTAGCAAAATATATTTCTAAAGTCAGACGTTATACGTACTATTAATAGTTAGCTGATATATTATCTCGAAAAACACAAAATGACAGAAACATATCCAAATCCTTGGAACTTTCAAAATTCTGACAAGAAACTTATTTCAGCAGACAATATTCATAAAGTTGTCTATGAAAACTTGAAGGAAATTGCGATGGGAGCTCCAATTGGTGGAAAGTGTTTTATTGAAAAAGATAATGGACAAAAAATAAAAATTAATAATTGGTGTGCTGGTCCGCCAGTTTGGGAAACAGAAGGACAATTATTAGCAATTCCGATTTGGACAAGAAAATTTTTTAAAGGAACTGTTCAACAAATTGGAATAGTGAACCTAATTACAAAAGAGTTAAAAATATTTTCTAAAACTTTTAAGGTTCTTGACTTATGCTCTTTTGAAAAAGGAATGATTTATGGTTATGACAGTCCAATACACAAGAAAAGAGCAGTAAATTTTGATACTGAAAAAGAAAAAATAGATAAAACAATAAAACTAACTGAATAAAAAAACATCAGCTAACAGCCTTTTTGCGCTATTTTGCGAGAAAAGTGCAAAATTTACGTTTTTCTTTGCAAGAATTATTTCTTTATCAGAAAATATAGCGTAGAGAAGCTCGCAACTGACGTAAAGCCGTCACATGGTTAATCATAATTCTGAAAAAATCCGCCTTAGAGCGGATTTTTTTATATTTGAAAAAAAAAAACATGCGTTTACGATTCATTACTGCCCTTTTATTCATTTCACTATCTAATTTCGCACAAAGTCAAATTCAGGATGCGCCTGAACATTACACTAAAATACATTTTAAATATACGGTTACCAGTAACTATTATATAGACGAGAAAGGAGTTTATGCTGATAGTTTATTACTTAAAACAGATTTCCCAAACAAAAAATTTTCACTAACAAAATTACCCACAGACACGCTAAATG
The DNA here is from genome assembly GCA_041917555.1 of Flavobacterium sp. Classification (GTDB taxonomy): domain Bacteria; phylum Bacteroidota; class Bacteroidia; order Flavobacteriales; family Flavobacteriaceae; genus Flavobacterium. The sequence continues at coordinate 111,499 of JAYRXL010000018.1, forward strand.
TAGTGGGTTTCATTCCGCATTATGATTTTAATGAAGGTGAAAAAACAACACTCATACGGAATATTGCACGGTATTGTTCTTATAAAGAAATTACGTTCAATACCAAAAAAAAGCAAGCTACCATTACCCATTACAATCCAAGCCTAAGCCATTTACCTAAGTACTTGTCTGATTTCATAGCTCCAAAAGCGGCGGCTTTACTGCCCGTCAATACAACCTCAACAATCACCTACATGGATAACCAAATGTGTCGCATAAAAAACACTGCAGAGGACACCGTAGAATCGTACAAAAACAAAACGATACATTGGATTGAAGGCATGGATTATGTAGGTATGTTTGATTATCCTTACGGCGCACATTTATACAAAAATGTAGTTTATGTGAATCCGAAACTCAATAAATACATTGTTCCTACGTTGTTATTTTCTAATTGTGAGTACGGAATCGAAAAAATAGAAGCAATTCCGTTTACCGTTGTATTAGTTTATGTCGCCTATGAATAAATTGACATAGCCTGGTAGGGATTTTTTGAAGTAATTTGTTTTGTTGAAAACTAACGTATAATTTTTTTGATTTTTAATCCTGAAGAAAGAAATTTCCTTACTTTAGCATCCAATAGATTAAACCCTAAATCTATATACATGAAAAACCTGCTTATTCCCCTATTCTTCTTGGGAGCTACTATGGCTTTTTCTCAAGAGAGCAAGAAAGTTACAACCTACAACTACGGTTACAACGGTATGGAGTATATTGTCCAATCCACCAACGAAACCACTATAGTAAGTACCTTCAACTCCAAGCACAAAATTAAAGACGAAGTAGCCGCCAAAGTCTACTCGCAAACCAAAGAAAGCAATTTAAAAAGTGGGGATACACTTGTTATCAGCACCGATTTTGCTACAGTGACCGGAAAATTTTATGTGCAAAAAAACGGTCGGTTAACTGCCATCAATTTTTATTATGAAAAAGTAGAATGGAAAGATGGTTTAACCGAATTGTATGTAAAAAAAGGATAAAAATTAGCTTTATAAAATAGAAAAACGCCCCAAAAAGGGGCGTTTTATGTTAAAAACTGATTTTGTAATCTAAATTCACCACACTACTTCTGGTAAGACCATCGGGTCTGGCCTCTCTCACCACAAAAGGAGCACCAACAGATAATTCCAAAGCATTTTTGGCATTTAGCTGATAAATGACAAAAAGATTTCCATTTAAGGTTAATCCCGAAGAGCCTTCAATTCGTTGTTCATTTCCTGACAAATCGGTATACTTATCATCAACAAGGTGGTAAATTGGTAAAGCTGAGGCGCTAATTTTCAATTTGTCACTTACTGTAATCTGATAGGAGAGTCGCATTAAAACATCTCCCGATCGTTTGAACTGATTTGTTGAAAAAAAAGGGCTTCCAACAGGTGCTAAAAACGTATTATTATTTTGAGTAAGTGGTTGTTGCATGGCAACAATTGCACTAAAATTTTGCCATTGTCCTTTAACTCCGGCAATAAAATCAAAGGTTCCTAAACTTGGTTGAAAATCCATAGGCAATGGTTGACCATCATCCATTTTATTCCCGTCTGTTAGAGGAATTTTAAAACCAGCATTAACATTCCACTTCGAATTTAATTTATACGTTCCGTTAACATAGATGTCCGAAAAAGAAGAAGAAGAATAAGTGCCGGATGACTGACTCATATAACCCAACTTCAAGGATAATGAGAATACGTCCGTCAAAGAATTACCATATTCAATGTATGATCCTAAAGCGGTAACATCATTATCGGCAGAGCCCAAATTAAAACCAAGCCTGACATAACTTTTGTAACTAATTGAATCGGATTGAACGCCTTTCATATTGCTTAATGTACAAAAACCCGCATCACTACATCCCTGAGAAAAAAGAATTGCAGGAAGAAATAAAAGGAAAATAAATGTCTTTTTCATATTTTTTATTTCAAAAATACCAGACCTTATTTAATTATTATGTTCGAAAACTAACAAAACTTATTATCATCTGTTAAATAGTACAATTTGCTTTCTATCAAACGACAATTTGTTTTCATTCTTTAATTGATTCAACACCGTATTAAACGTGGGTCTTGAGACACCAATTAAAGTTGCAATCTCCTTTTGGGTAAATGGATGTCGAATAATTAAATCACCGGTAATTGCATTCCGATAACCATATTCCTCTTCAAGCTCTTTAATAAATTCAAGCAAACGCGTTTTAACATCTTTAAACAAAAGCAATTGCAATCGCCGTTCCAACTTACTATAACGATTCCCGATAAACTTATATATTGAAATGCTAAAATCATTATTTTTTTTAAGCATTTCATACATGGTTTCAATACCAATTACACAAACTACAGTTTGATCTTCCAGCGCTTGGGCAAATTCATTTTGTTTTTCAATTCCTAAAATTGCCTTTTCACCAAATATTTGTCCCTTGGTTAAAATTGATGAAATCAATTCATCTCCATTTTCCTGAATTATACCAATTTTAACTTTCCCACTACTTATAAGATAAACTTTGGTAGCACTATCATCCTCAAAATAGATATAATCTCCTTTTTTATAATGGCTAAAAACATGATTCTCCTTAAACTCATTAAACTTATGAGGGCAAAGAATTTCAAAAACATCTAGATGGTCAAAAAACCAAACGGACTTATTCATGGCGTAATTATATAAAAAACTCCCCGCTTTTTGGGGAGTTTTAGTTGCAAAAAGTATTACTAACCTTAGGTTTTAAGCCTTTCCGGCAGCAATAAGGTTCAAGGCAGAACCGGCTACAAACCAACCAATCTGGCTTTCGTTGTAGGAATGATTCGCCATAATAATATCTTTAGTTCCATCGGCATGAACAAACTCAAGGGTTAACGGTTTGCCGGGAGCAAATTCTTTAAGATCAAGGAAGTTGATGGTATCATCTTCTTTCACTTTATCATAATCGGCTTCATTGGCAAAAGTAAGGGCTAACATACCTTGTTTTTTCAAGTTGGTTTCATGAATACGGGCAAACGATTTTACCAACACCGCTTTTACGCCCAAATGACGTGGTTCCATTGCGGCATGTTCGCGCGAAGAACCTTCACCATAGTTATGGTCTCCCACTACAATAGAAGGAATTCCAGCTGCTTTGTAAGCACGCTGTACTTTTGGCACTTCATCATAAGCGCCTGTAAGTTGGTTTTTCACAGCATTTGCTTTCCCATTAAACGCATTTTCTGCGCCAATAAGCATATTGTTCGAAATATTATCTAAATGACCGCGGAAACGCAACCAAGGACCAGCCATAGAAATATGATCGGTGGTACATTTTCCAAAAGCCTTGATTAACAATTTGGCTCCTGTAATATTTTGGCCATCCCATGGTTGGAAAGGATCTAATAATTGTAAACGCTCTGAACTTGGTGAAACCAATACTTGAACTGAAGAACCATCAGCAGCCGGAGCCTGATAACCCGGATCTTCCACTTCGAATCCTTTTTTAGGAAGTTCATCACCGTTTGGTGCGTTCAATTTTACAGCTTCTCCTTTGTCGTTCAACAAGGTATCTGTAATCGGATTAAAATCCAAACGACCGGAAATCGCTAATGCAGCAACCATTTCAGGAGAGGTAACAAATGCGTGTGTATTTGGATTTCCGTCGGCGCGTTTCGAAAAATTTCGGTTAAACGAATGCACTATAGTATTTTTTTCACCTTTATCTGCACCGGCTCTATCCCACTGCCCAATACATGGACCACAGGCATTGGTAAACACTTTGGTTCCCATTTTCTCAAAAGTGGCAATAATACCATCGCGTTCAATGGTGTAGCGAATTTGTTCCGATCCCGGATTGATTCCAAACTCGGCTTTAGGAGTAATACCATGTGCCACAGCTTGTTCTACAATTGACGCCGCACGCGACATATCTTCATAAGATGAATTAGTACAAGACCCGATAAGTCCCCATTCTACTTTTAACGGCCAACCATTGGCTTCGGCTTCGGTTTTCATTTTAGACACAGGAGTTCCGCGATCCGGTGTAAACGGACCATTGATATGCGGTTCTAATTCTGATAAATTGATTTCTATCAGTTGGTCAAAATAGTGTGCCGGATTAGCATACACTTCCGGGTCAGCAGTTAAGTAAGAAGCCACTTTGTCGGCAGCTTCCACAACATCCTGACGGCCTGTAGCTGCTAAATAGCGACGCATGGAATCATCATAACCAAAAGTAGAAGTGGTTGCACCAATTTCGGCACCCATATTACAAATAGTTCCTTTCCCGGTACAAGACATGGATTGTGCGCCTTCTCCAAAATATTCAACTATGGCACCTGTTCCCCCTTTCACGGTCAAAATATCAGCTACTTTTAGAATAACATCTTTGGGAGCAGTCCAACCATTAAGCTTACCGGTTAATTTTACACCTATTAATTTTGGAAATTTAAGTTCCCAAGCCATACCTGCCATAACATCTACCGCATCAGCACCTCCTACCCCAATGGCTACCATACCTAAACCGCCTGCATTAACAGTATGCGAATCGGTTCCAATCATCATACCGCCCGGAAAAGCATAGTTTTCCAACACAATTTGGTGGATAATCCCGGAGCCCGGTTTCCAGAAACCAATTCCGTATTTATTGGATACCGATGAAAGGAAATCGAAAACTTCTTTGGACTGACTGTTAGCTACCGCTAAGTCGGTTGCGGCACCAACTTTGGCCTGAATTAAATGGTCGCAATGAACCGTAGTGGGAACGGCTACTTTATTTTTTCCGGCATGCATAAACTGAAGCAAAGCCATTTGCGCGGTAGCATCTTGACACGCCACACGGTCCGGAGCAAAATCTACATAATCTTTGCCACGCGTATAAGCCTGAGAAGGTGTACCTTCCCATAAATGGGTATATAAAATCTTTTCAGAAAGCGTAAGTGGACGACCCACAAGTTCACGAGCTTTATCTACTCGAGAAGGCATGTTATCGTACACTTTTTTAATCATTTCAATATCGAAAGCCATAAAAAAGGTATTTATTTGTTTGCAGTGCAAATTTACGAAAACGTTATCTCTTTAAAAATAATTTAATACAATATCTTATTTTGGATTTTAAATTTATTAAAACCTAAATTTTGATAGTTGATTTTTAAGAAAAAGCCATTTTTAATTTAAAAAAATGAATTTTCTTAAATTTTATCTCTTAAATCCATAACCGGTTTTTCGAAATAGTGGTAATTTAACCAAGAAATTATAAAGGTAATAAGCAGAAAAACGAGCGTATATCCGTGTTTTTGGAGTTGTGAAAGGGATTCGGTGGGAAAATAAAACTTCATCAGCTGTAAGACAACGCCATAATGTATTAAATACACCGAATACGATATCAAACTAATTGTGCGAACGGGAGCGGCATAAAAAGCTGTCGATGTTTTCCATGTTGATAATAGAGGTAAAAAACAAGCTGCCAAAATAGACGTAAACGGCAGATAAAAAATATTCCAAAACGCAGGATAGGCATCAATAGTAAAACCCAGAGCGCCAATCCCGATAAACATATACAAGAATATTCCCCACCCCAAGCCGGCAGCCCACAAGGCTGATTTCTCCCAAAGAACAGGTTTATTTTGAGCTATCCAAGCAGCCAAAGCCCCATAAAGTATAGCATCAACCCTGTAAACAACTACATCTTTCAAAGAAACATTCCATTCGGTAATGAGTGTATTTGTTGTTGTAAAGTGATAGTAAACCCGATTCGCGGTAAAGAGCAAAATAAGTAGAAGCACTGTCAAAAGATAGCGACTTGCTTTTGAAAGCGAATTTGGTCCTTTACCAAACAGAAATAAAACAACCGGAAAAATAATGTATGCTGTTTCTTCAACCGATAAACTCCATGATTCCGGAAAAAACGGCAACATGGTCGAAAACATATTTTGCAGAAAAAAGAAATAGGTCCACAATTGCGGTGTATTGTAACCAATCAACATGGCAATACCTATATTAATCAATAGGTACAAGTAGTAATTAGGCAAGGTTCTAAACCATCGGCGTTTAATAAAAGTAAGCACCGTTTTAGTTGAAAAATCAGAAGAAGTATATAACCGTAGCAAATGACTTCCTATCAAAAAACCACTCAATACAAAAAAAACTTCAACGCCTAAATAACCAAAAACCTGAAAAAAAGAATGAATTATAGATGTCCCCTCACCGTAAATCCAAAGTATATGTGAACTCAGCACCATTAGTATGGCAACAGCCCGCATCAAGTCGAGTCCAAAAATACGTTCGGTCCGTGCTTCCAGTGGCATAAATAATTGTAAATTTGTTTTTATGAAAGTATCAAAGATATACAAATTTTTGGGAGTTATTTCGATAGTCACGGTTTTAACCGGCTCACTCATCTACTTTCAACTTAAGCCTCGCCATAAAGCGATAATCAAAACATGGGTTTTACATCACACCGGATTTGTGGATAACAAGTGGGTGGTTGAACAAGCTCATGCAACTTACAGAATGGTGTCGCCTGATTTGTATTTGGATGGCATTTATAAATCGATGGAAGGCCCAAAAGTTTCCAATGTCATTCAACTCACACAAGATGAAAACCTTATTTTCATCACCGGCTTTGAAGTCAAAGCCTTGGATGCCGCTACCAAGAAACCGGTTACAAGTGACTTTATTTGCCATACCAACATCGACTTTAACGATGTAAAATACTATAGTGGTTTAGGAATGAATAACCGAATTGGAAAGCAGTACCCCAGAATGACCTCGCTTTCTCACGGTCAGGAAAAATTTTTACTCCCCGATGGGTATGGCATTCCGATGAAAGGAAATGATTTTTTATTTGTAACCACACAATCGTTAAACCACAACCTTCCGAATATAAACAGGTTTATCAAGCACGAAGTTGCCATAACATATTCCAAAAAACAAGATTTAAAACCTTTGATGAGTCGGACTGTTTTCATAGAATTACCTTACGACACACATGATCCGTACAAAGAACCACTTGATCCGGCATCTAATCAATGTATTCCCGTAGAAACGAAAAATCACAGTTACCCTGATGGAAAAGGCGGAATGTTATCCGGGCATTGGGTTGTTCCAACAGGAAAAAAAACGTATCAAAGTTCGATAAATGCGCAACTTCAAATTAAAGACAGTTTACGCTTGCAAGCCGCTGCGGTTCATGTGCATCCTTTTGCTACCAGTATAACACTTTATGATAAAACAGCGCAAAAAATTGTATTTCATTCTACTATTACCAACCATTTGCATAGCATTGGATTGACAAAAATTGATGCCTTTTCATCGAAAGAGGGAGTGATGATGTACGCAACTCATGATTATGAATTGGTCGAAGAAGTGAATAATACAACTGCTGTGACACAAGACATGATGGGTAGCATGTTTTTGTTTTTTTATGATGCGGAATTGGATCAAAAATTGAAAAACAAATAATACCCTTGTGTTGTAGCACCAAAGGACCGTTATCACATTAGCTTAGCGATAATTACTTCTTCTGTAATGCCTTCGGCATCTGCTTTGTAATTTTTAATAATACGGTGTCTTAATATGCCGGTAGCTACTGCTTTCACATCTTCAATATCGGGCGAAAATTTACCATTAAAAACAGCATTGGCTTTGGCTGCCAAAATCAGATTTTGCGAAGCGCGAGGACCGGCACCCCAATCCAAGTAATTTTTCACATACTCATTGGCAAGTGCATTAGCAGGACGCGTTTTGCTTACCAATGTTACGGCGTATTCAATTACGTTATCGGCCACCGGAACACGGCGAATGAGGTGTTGGAACCCGATGATTTCTTCGGCTGAAAACAACGCATTAATAACCGGTTTTTCATCAGAGGTAGTGCTTTTTACCACATTTACTTCCTCTTCAAACGTAGGATAATCCAATTTAATGGCAAACATAAAACGATCCAACTGCGCTTCGGGAAGCGGATAGGTACCCTCCTGCTCGATTGGGTTTTGTGTGGCTAATACAAAATAGGGCAAATCCAATTTATAGTTCTGACCCGCTATGGTAACAGCCCGCTCCTGCATTGCTTCGAGCAAAGCAGCCTGTGTTTTAGGCGGAGTTCGGTTTATCTCATCCGCTAAGATAATATTGGCAAAAATGGGCCCTTTGATAAATTTAAAATTCCGATTTTCATCCAAAATCTCACTTCCCAAAATATCCGAAGGCATCAAATCGGGGGTAAACTGAATACGTTTAAAATCTAATCCCAAAGCTTGCGAAATTGTATTGACCATCAAGGTTTTTGCCAACCCCGGAACACCTACCAAAAGCGAGTGACCGCCGGAAAAAATACTCAACAAAATTTGATCTACAACCTCATCCTGGCCAACAATAACTTTGGCTATTTCTTTTTTTAAGGCTTGGCGTTTTTGCACCAATTTTTGTACCGCTTCTACGTCTGACATATGCTTGGGTATTTCGATTCGAAATTTATTTTTTTAACCAATTATTGGCAAATTCACAATCCCTGTAATCGGCATTCACACGAATATAGGTTTCTTTGATTTTTTCGTTTGTCCATTTGGCGATGGCATCAATTTGCTTTTCTTTAAGCGCCAACTCTTTGATTTTTTGGTAATCCTTACTGTAATCGGCAGTATGTTCTTCGATACGGTTAGTTACCATGATAAGTTTGTAATATTTTCCTTGCTTAGGATCTTCTTCCAAAATGGCACGAGACACTTCATTGTCTTTTAGGTTGGAAACCTGACCATAGAGTTCCGGATCCATACGGGTTAATTCGAAATGGGTATCTTGGGTTTTCGGATTGATTAATGTTCCCCCATTGGCTCTGGTTTCTTTTTCATCGGAAAGTGTTCTGGCAGCTTCAGCAAAAGAAATATCGCCATTTTCAATACGTTTTTTAATCAATTCAGCTTTTTCTTTGGCCTCTTTAAGGGCGTCGTCCGAAACTTTAGGAACCATCAAAATATGGCGTAATTCCAGTTCCTGACCTTTGATTTTTTCAAGATAAATAATGTGATAGCCAAATTCGGTTTCAAAAGGATCGGATATTTCTCCTTCCTGAAGAGAATAAGCAATTTCCTTAAATTCTTTTACAAAAGGTGTTTTTTTGTTGATGCGGTAAAAACCACCGGAGGACCTTGAACCCGGGTCTTCTGAATACAACACAGCTCTGGTTTTGAAACTGGCCCCTTCGAGGACTTCTTTTTTGATGTCTTTGAGTTTGGTGATAACCCTTTGTTTTTCCTCATCAGAAATTTTGGGTTTTATCATGATTTGGGCAATTTCCATTTCGGCACCAAAAACCGGACGGTCATTTTCGGGTATTTTTTTGAAGAAGGTACGCACTTCATCGGGGGTTATTTGAACATCTTCTACAATTTTCTGCTGCATTTCGCTCGAAAGTTTTTGTTGCTTTAAGATTTCAAATAAGTCGTTGCGAAAATCTTCTTCGCTCGATTTTTTAAAATACTGAACCACTTTGTCCATAGTGCTCAATTGCTCCACCATATAATCGATTTGCTGTTCCATGCGATCACGAATTTCTTCATCCTGAACCGTAATAGAATCTTGAATGGCATGGTGAGCATAGAGTTTATCCTCCATGAGTTTGCCTAATATTTGGCATCGGGTAATACCGCTAAGGGAATTGCCTTGGGTTTGGATTTCCAACATGGTTTTATCGATATCCGAATCCAAAATAATATAATCACCAACTGTGGCCACAATACCATCTACCTTTTGTTTCCGATTGGGGTCTTTTTGTTGGGGTTTAACGGTTTTAACCGAATCCGGAATAATTTCCTGGGCTTGTGCTATAAAAGCTGTAAAAACTAAAGCAAGTGCAAAAATCTTTTTCATTATAAACATTTCGTTGGGCTAAAAAATTATCGAGACAAAGTTGCTTTTAGTCGTTCAAAAACAGCCTGATCTATAGTAACAGTGTATTCTTTTTTAAGTTCGCTTACCCAGTTTTGTTCCAGGTATTGTTGGTATTCGTTAATCACTCTTCCTTTGCATTCGTCCAGCGTTTTAAAATCTTCCGGAATAACTTTAACAACCTGAGTGGCAAAATAATATTCCCCTTTTTGGGTTACTCCATAAATACCAACACTTGACGGAGTGCCTTCCGGAATGGATTTATCGCCTTCCTCTACCGTATTTTCGGTAAACATGATGTTTACTACATCTTTGGTGTTGAGCTTATCTTTTATTTCCTGTATGGTTTTACCTTTCTTCATCATATCCATAGCCTTTTTAACCATATCCTGATTGGTAGATGAAGCTACCATCAGATTCAAGCGGGTTTTCCAACGGTATTTTTGTTTGTTTTTTTCGTAGAAGTTTTTAAGCCCTAAGGTATCTGTTTTGGAGCGTTCCCAGATTTCTTTTTCCATCAAATCGAACAAAAGCAACCCATCGCGGTATTCATCCATAATATTGCTAAACTCCGGGAATTCGGTTTCAAGATTATCGTTGTAATACAAATTCAATTGTTCGTCGATAAACTTGCTGTAAAGCAAATCAACCAATTTATAGATTGGTTTTAATGTGTAACCCATTTTTTGTTGGGTTTTTATGTAGTCCAAAAACAAACCGCCTTTGATGTCTTTGGTATCCAATTTTACAAAATTTGGTTGGGCATTTTTTACCTCATCCGTTATCTCCCATTTTCCATCGTAAAAATCGTTGGTTACTAATTTTCCGAGCGTCAAATAGGCTTTTTCATCACGTTTGATTTTGTATTTTTTACGCAATTTCTCCGTAAGCGTATTGGTAATGATTCGGGAACGGTCGTCACGGCTGATTTTAGTTTCGAGTTCCTTTTTGGAATCCTCAAAAGTTTTAATAGGAAACTTATCTATCAGTTTTACAATATGCCAACCGTATTCAGATTGAAAAGGTTGTGAAACCGGATTATCTTTGGTTAATCCAAACGCTATATTTTCAAAAATTTCGGAACTTAATTGCCCGGAACCAAAACGATTGAGCACCCCTCCTTTAGAAGCAGACGATTTGTCCTCGGAGAATTGTTTGGCTAATTCTTCAAAACTTTCTCCCTGTTGGAGTTTTTTATAGATGTCATTGATTGTATTGTGCGGTTTTTCGGGATCATCGCCCTCTTTGGGGTTCATAATCATAATGTGAGCCACCGAAATTTCACCACGGTTATCGCGAATATCAGAAACCTTAATTAAATGATAACCAAATCGGGTGCGCGTTGGCATCGAAATTTGACCTACCGGAGTTTTATAGGCGGCACTTTCAAATGCATATACCATCCGAAAACTGGTAAAATAACCTAAATCGCCTTTGTTTTCTTTGGCAGAAGGATCTTCGGAAAGTTGTTGTGCCAAAGTGGCAAAATCTTCTCCAGCCATAATACGTTTTCTAATTTCCGAAATCTTGTTGTAGGCTTTTAAAGTATCCTCAGGACTTGCATTTTCATCACAAAGTACCAAAATGTGAGAAGCACGAATTTCTTTTTTCATGCGCTCGTAACCTTCACGTACGAGTTCAGCAGTCACTTTGGAGTCGGAAGTATAATTTTTAGAAAGTTGTGTTCGGTAACTTTTAAGTTCATTTTGGTATTTCACATTGTTTTGTAGCCCCAACTTGTGCGCTTTATTCACTTTGAGTTTATAGCCTACAAACAATTCGAGGTATTGGTTTAAATCTTTTTGGGATTCATCCTTAACCAAATCCAGATTTTTGCGATATACCCGTTCAAATTCGTCGGTGTAATACGGTTTATCATCAATTGTAAAAAGAACTTCTTTAGGTTTATTTTGTGCGTTAGTCAGGAACACTGTTACCAACAGTAGTCCTAAAATTGCTTTTTTCATACGCTATATGACGCTTTATAAATTACAACCAACAAAAGTAAGAATTAGCCTCTATTAAACAAGAAACATGTTTACTATTAACAAAAATTTATTAACAGAAAAGCTGCTTTCAAAATGGCTGGTTTATTTACGAATAAATAGTATTTTTGCTGCCCAAAACAATAACCAGATGAGTTTTTTAAAAGAGATTGAACGCAGAAGAACTTTTGGGATTATATCCCACCCCGATGCCGGTAAAACTACATTAACCGAAAAACTGCTTTTATTTGGTGGTGCAATTCAGGAAGCGGGTGCGGTAAAAAACAATAAAATCAAGAAAGGAGCAACGAGTGACTTCATGGAAATTGAGCGTCAGCGTGGGATTTCTGTTGCTACATCGGTGTTGGCATTTAATTACAAAGAAAAGAAAATCAACATTCTGGATACACCCGGTCACAAGGATTTTGCAGAAGATACATTTAGAACATTAACAGCCGTAGACAGCGTTATTGTTGTGATTGACGTAGCCAAAGGGGTTGAGGAACAAACTGAAAAATTGGTTTCGGTTTGTCGGATGCGCAAAATTCCGATTATTGTTTTCATCAATAAGTTAGACCGCGAAGGTAAGGATGCTTTCGACTTGATGGATGAAGTAGAGAAAAAGCTGGGCTTATCGGTAACCCCTCTTAGTTTCCCTATTGGGATGGGTTATGATTTTCAAGGTATTTATAACATTTGGGAAAAGAACATTAATTTGTTCAGCGGCGACAGTAAAAAAAATATTGAGGATGTAATCTCCATCTCTGACATCAACAGCTCTGAACTTGAGGGCATTGTTGGAGAAAAGGCGGCCAATAAATTACGTGAAGAATTGGAGCTTATTGCTGAAGTATATCCCGAATTTGATCGAGAAGCTTACTTAGACGGAAATTTACAACCTGTTTTTTTTGGATCGGCCTTAAACAATTTTGGGGTGCGCGAATTATTAGATTGTTTTATCGAAATTGCCCCTACCCCAAAACCAAAAGAGTCCGATACGCGTTTGGTTGTTCCGCAAGAAGAAAAAATGAGCGGTTTTGTTTTTAAAATTCATGCCAACATGGATCCGAAACACCGTGATCGTTTGGCTTTTGTTAAAATTGTTTCCGGCACTTTTGAGCGTAATAAGCCCTACACCCATGTTAGACTTAACAAGAGTTTAAAATTTTCCAGTCCGAATGCCTTCTTTGCCGAAAAGAAAGAAATCGTAGATATTTCCTATCCCGGCGATATTGTAGGTTTGCACGATACCGGGAATTTTAAAATTGGCGACACGCTGACTGAAGGAGAAATGATGAATTTTAGAGGAATACCAAGTTTTTCTCCGGAGCATTTCAGGTATATCAACAACGCCGACCCATTAAAATCCAAACAATTGGAAAAAGGAATTGATCAATTGATGGACGAAGGTGTTGCGCAACTTTTTACACTCGAAATGAATGGCAGAAAAGTAATTGGTACTGTTGGAGCTCTTCAATATGAAGTAATTCAGTACCGTTTAGAACACGAATACGGAGCCAAATGCACCTATGAAAACTTCCCGGTGCATAAAGCCTGCTGGGTGAAACCTGAAAATGACAAAAACGAGGAATTTGCCGAATTTAAACGTGTAAAACAAAAATTTTTAGCCTACGACAAATACAACCAATTGGTGTTTTTGGCTGATTCCGATTTTACAATTCAGATGACGCAGAGTAAATACCCAAGTGTCAAACTTTTCTTTACCTCTGAAATGGAGCATGTTAAACCGTAGAATCTTTTCTACATCCCATGACATTTAATGACTTCTTTACAAAAAATAATTATATTTGTAAACTAAAACAAAACACATTAACTGAAAAATGAAAAAGATATACCTAACAGTTCTAACAGCCTTTTTCCTGCTCCACGATTTTCGCTTATTTGCACAGGGAGGTCCGGGCGATGATAATGACAATGGTGATTTGGAAGGAAATGATCCGCCTGCAACACCAATAAACAGTAAGTTATTCTTTTTAGCTTTAGCCGGTATTGCTTTTGTATTTTATTTATACAATACACGTAAACAAAAATCTTTAAGATAATTTTTTTTAGATATAGAAAAAAGGCTGCCAATGGCAGCCTTTTTTGTTTGTGTTATCGTATGTTCCTTTTTAAGGATGTACTGAGAAAATTGAATTTTCAGAGTTATTGAATAAGCTTGGTAAATCAGAGTTATCCACAGAACCATCTCCGTTTAGATCAGTTCCCAAATCACCAAATGCTGAATTTTCAATATCGTTGTATAAATCCGGAACATCTGATCCGTCTACCACTTCATCCTGATTAATATCTCCTGAGTAGAACGCATACGAGCCATCACCTAAATCTACCATATTATCACCATAAGCCTGTGAAGCCGCGGTGGTGAAATCATAAGTTAACGGAGTTGAACCCACGGTTTGTGGTGCTGCACTCCATGTGATTATCGCATTACGCGTTTTAACAGCTAGATAGAAAGAACCTGTTGGTGCTGATGTGAATGTACAAGTTACTGTACCATCGGTTTGAAGCATACCTGAAGCTGAATCAACTAATGCATAAGTACTTGCATCATGAAGTTCAATAGTAACCATTTCAACTTCACTTGGATTGCTTCCAGTACCTTGATTCATTCGAA
>JAYRXL010000019.1:0-22123 GCA_041917555.1 Flavobacterium sp.
GCAACTTTTTTCCCTAAATCCCCGCGTTAGGGAGTGAAGCGGCATCCCCGATGCTTCGGGATACAGCGAAACACCCGACCCCGCTTTTAAAAAAAATAACTTAAACACACCGTTTATCTGGCGGGGGAACGCTCAAAAAAAAAGAAAATTACAAATGTGTGAGTCGGGCCAGGTAATCGAAATGATGGCCTTTGAGTACGAGTTGACAATTTAAGCCATTCGCATTTGCGGCGGTTTGCAGGGTAGTATAATCAAGATACAACCAGGGGAAAGTTTGCGATTGCTTTTTATAATGAATAGTAAAGCTGAGCTCGCCGTAGTAGCCGGTATCGGGAATCCAATAGCCTCCATCGGAATCCTTGTCGAACATATAAATAATATCCGAGCTATCGATAAGGATTTGTCCTTGCGGAGCCATTAATTGTTTGAGGTGTTGCAAATGAGCGGCCGTTTGACGGAGTGTTCCAAAGAGGCCGGTGCCATTCATGAGCAACAACAGTGTATCGAACTGTTGGTTAGGTTTAAAATCGAGCAGCGTTGATACAATTGTTTGTTTTACACCTCGCAGATTACAGGCTTTAATGGCCTGATTAGAGCTGTCTACAGCAATTACATCGAGTGAATTTTCTTGAAGCCAAAGCGCATGACTACCCGCACCACAACCTATATCTAAAACCCTTCCGCGTGCTAATTTGAGTGCTTTTTGTTCCAGCTTTGGCATTTGCCCGAACGATCGAAAAAGGTAGTCGACGGGCATTTCATCGGGTTCGGAAATAGTTGTTTCGGCGAGAAGAGGCTCGGGCGAATTGCCGGTTTGAAAATCTAAAATTGCTTGTCCGAATAGGTCTTTCATTCTGGTTTCAGGTTTAAGGTTTGCCTGCCGAAGTAGGTTTTATTCCGAAATGACACATACTATGTCTCAATTGCCCTATGTATATGTAGATTCGGTTTTTACCACTGTAAAGTTTTAGAATTTGGGCTATTCTAAAAATCACATTTGGTATTATTTCGCAGCTCCAACAATTCATCCTGTAGGAGAATCAGAGTAACTTTCAATTTTTTTATATTTGTGGTTCAATTTAAAAACTCCCATTTGAAACCACCTGTAAGCGAACTTGAAAAATTAGCCAAAGATAAGCATAACGAGAACAAAAAGTTTTTTGATAAGTTAAAAAAGAAACCGCCGAACGATTTAGATTACACCATGCAGGCACTTCATGAGGCGGAATTTCGAAAAACAGATTGTTTGGCGTGTGCTAACTGTTGTAAAACCACAGGTCCACTATTTACTTTGGCCGATGTGGAGCGCATATCGAAACATTTTCGAATGAAACCACAACCTTTTATAGCGCAGTATTTGAGGGTTGACGAAGAAAATGATTATGTACTACAACAGCTTCCTTGCCCTTTTTTGGACAACACTAATTATTGTATGATTTATGATGTAAGACCAAAAGCTTGTAGGGAATTTCCGCATACCGATCGAAAAAAATTTCAACAAATTTCAAATTTAACATTGAAAAACGTAGCGATTTGTCCGGCAGCCTTTAACATTGTTGAAGAAATGAAAAAGAAAATCAGGTTGTAGTTATATTTATAGTGTAAATTAGCATTTTAAAATTGCCCCTTATGAAAAAATATGTTTCAAAAATAGACTGGTGGTTTATTTTACTTGTACTCGTTGTTTTGGGTTATCCTCTTATTGACGGATTAATACATCAGGATTGGGGATTGTGTGTGGCCATGGTTTTCTTTTTCATGTTTTTCTATTTTTTGGGACGAAGTTTGCATTATACCATTAAAGAGGATCAACTTAAAATTTGGTTTTTAAAACCCATACCCATTTCATCAATTAACAGAATTTACAAAACTAAAAATCCGTTAAGCGCTCCTGCCCTTTCATTGGATCGAATTGCCATTGTTTACAATAAATACGATGAAATATTGATATCACCAAAAGACCGTGAGGATTTTATCAAAACCCTATTGGCAATCAACCCCGAGATAAAAGTAGAGGTTTAGGGATATAAAAGGTATTTTGCCCGTGTTTTTCTAAAATTCTCGATTCCGTTTTGCCATGAGTTTCGGATTTGTTGCTCACCCATTCCGGATTCAATTTGGTTACGCAATTGTTTTGTGCCGGCCAATTTCAGAAAGAAATCGTTAAAAAAAACAGTCTTATCTGAAGTCGCATTAAAAGCTGCTATGAGCCATTTTAGCTCCAATTGCGAAACCGGATTCCCAACAGCGAGGTTTTCACCATAACAAACAATACCTTTATGAGGTGGCTCTTTTGCCCCCTGATTAGGCATTGGTGTAAAACTAAACCCATTGTGTGGCAAAAAAGGAGAACCATATACTTGGAACTGCCAATTGGTTCCGCGTCCTACACTCACATTGGTTCCTTCAAACAAGCACAAACTGGCATAGAGGTTAATAGCCCGATTATTGGGTAAATTTGGAGAAGGTTTTATTGGCAAACTGTAAAATAATGCGTGGTTATACTGCAAACAAGGACTAATTGTAAGGTTACATTGTATGCCGTTTTTAAGCCATTTTTCGCCATTTATCATTTGCGCATATTCCCCAATGGTCATACCATGAAGTACGGGAATGGGATGCATTCCAACAAAACTGGTATTTTCTGTTTCCAAAACCGGCCCGTCAATGATTGTTCCGTTAGGATTAGGTCTGTCTAAAACTAAGAGAGGAATATTGTTTTCGGCGCAAGCTTCCATCACATAATGCAAGGTAGAGATATAGGTATAAAATCGGGCTCCTACATCTTGAATATCAAACACTACAATATCCAAACCCTTAAGTTGTTCCTGCTTTGGTTTTTTATTAGCACCATAAAGGGAAATAATGGGTAAGCCTGTTTTAACGTCTTTACCATCAGCCACATGTTCGCCTGCATCGGCGGTACCGCGAAATCCATGTTCGGGGGCAAAAATTGTTTGGATTTGAATTTGTTTAGCTACCAAAAAATCGACCAAATGGGTTCCATCCGACAAAATTCCGGTTTGGTTGGTTACCACTCCAACTTTTTTATCTTTGAGTAATGGAAGGTAAAAAGTAGTATTGTCTGCCCCCAAAACCAAACCTGTTTGGTCTGAAGATAGTACAGCATCCGGCGCCACTGTTCCATTATTTTTTTCAGCATTCGTAATCGAAGTGGCGGGTGTTTTGCAGGATATCAATACAAAACCTAACAAAAACAGCTGCGACAATTTTATCATAGTTCTTTTTTTAAGGTGTGAAAATATAAAAAATAGCCATTATTTGGTATTTGCGTGTATATAACTGTATTTTTGAACAAAAATTATTCCGTTGCGTATTGAACTGTTCATCGCTAAGCGACTCATCAACTCGAAAGAGTATAAAAGTAGTATTTCGGCACCCATTATCAAAATTGCTATAATTGCGGTGGCGTTGGGCATTATTACGATGTTAGTTTCATTGGCTACGGGAATTGGGCTTCAGCAGAAAATTCGCCAAAAAGTGAGCGCCTTTAACGGTGCTATTATTATTTCCAATTACACCGGAAATCAATCGGATGTGAGTACAGATCCTATTTCTAAGCATCAAAAGTTTTATCCAAAATTCACGCAAGTCGATGGCATAAGTCATATACAGGCTGTAGCTTCAAAAGCCGGAATTATCCGCACTGAAAAAGCATTTGAGGGTATTATTTTGAAAGGGGTTGGAGCGGATTACGATTGGGATTTGGTTACTGAATACTTGGTTGAGGGCAGGCCACCCAAAACCGGAGGAGAAATCACCAACGAAGTAGTGATATCGCAGTATTTGGCAAACCGCTTACAACTTAAAACCGGGCAGGTATTTACTACTTTTTTTATGAAAGAGGAAGGCAATCAAATGCCAAAAGCGCGTAGGTTTATGGTATCCGGTATTTACAACTCGGGGATACAAGAATACGACAGTTCCTATATTTTAGGTGACATACGCCACATACAACGTTTAAATCGATGGAAACCGGATATGGTGGGTAGTTTTGAAGTCTTTATATCCGATTTTGACCAATTGGAAGCCCAAAAAGAGGCCGTATACAATGCCACACCCTCCAACTTAAATGTACAATCGATTGCAGATAAGTATTATTACATTTTTGACTGGATTAATTTATTTGACACCAACATTCTTGTGATCATAATAATCATGACCATTGTTGCAGTCATCAACATGATTGTGGCCTTATTAGTTCTCATTTTTGAACGCACCCAAATGATTGGTATTTTAAAAGCATTAGGCAGCAATTCCCTATCAATACGGAAAATTTTTATTTACAATGCCTTATATCTTTTATTTTACGGATTAGTGTGGGGAAATGGTATTGCACTCCTATTTCTTTTTCTTCAAAAGTACTTTGGCATTATCAAGCTTTCGCCAGAAAACTATTATGTGAGTGTAGCACCTGTAGCACTTAATTTTTGGTCATTTTTGGCCGTGAATGTATTTACCATACTCACGGCACTAAGCATTATGTTGCTTTCATCTAAAATTATAACACGAATTACCCCTTCAAAAGCCATTCGGTTTCAATGATGGTTTGCCGTTGCGCCAAAAAGATTCTTTATCAACAACGAATGAGATTCGTTGTATTGATAATATCCTGAAGTGCTTCATAGAGTTTATCCAAATCAGATTGCGAATTGTAGGCATTGACAGAAAAGCGCAAGTATACCGCATCATTGAGTGGCATTACCGGGATTTGAATGGCATACGACTCATACAATTTATCTTTTAAGGCTGTTGGGTTATTTGTATTTACAGGAATACTGGCCATTTGTCCTAAAAACACATCTGAAATCGGGCATATAGGCTGCGTACCAAGTAAGGTGCAAAAACGTTCGTAATTGCTTCGAACAAGATTTTTGCAATTTTCTGAAATGGTTTCCCAATGGTTAACTTTAAGGAAGCGAATTACTTCCGGTGTACACAGATAAGCGGAATGGTCGTTTGTTCCTTGGTATTCGTGGTAATCTAAAAAACGGCTTTCAGAGGGAAACAGACTCTCATATCCCCAACTTACTACCAAAGGATCGATATCCTCTTGAAATTCTTTTTTCACGTACAAGAAGGAACTTCCTTTTGGAGCGAGCATCCATTTGTGGAGTGTTCCTGTGTAGAAATCGGGATTAAGTTCGTTTATATGCAAATCGATATGACCCGGCACATGTGCCCCGTCTACTATGGTTATTAAGCCCAACTGTTGTGCTTTATCACAAATTTCTTTTACCGGAAAAATAAGTGCCGTAGCGCTTGAAATTTGGTTTAAAAACACCACTTTAGTTTTGGAAGTATAGCCTTTCCAGAAATCTTCAATGAGTTGTTCTTTGGATACAACCGGAAGTGTAATGGGTTGTCGGATGTATTTTGCACCGGTTTTTTTACAGTAAAAATTCCACGTTCGATCCATGGCACCGTATTCGTGATTGGTCGACAATATTTCGTCACCCGGTTCCAGTTTTAAACTGCGCATAATTGTATTTACAGCAAAAGTGGGATTGGGTGTAAAAAAGAAATCATCGGCGTGGCAACCCAAGAACTCAGCCAAAGGTAATTTGGTCTCTTTTAATAAAACAGGCAATCGTTTTTGGATAAAATACACCGGATCTGCTTCGAGCTCGCGTTGCAATTGTTGGTACCTTTCAAACACAGGTTTTGGACAGGCTCCAAACGAACCATGGTTAAGAAACGTAATTTGGGAGTTGAGCAGAAACCGTTCTCTCATGGTTTGTTAATTGTAATCGGAAGCGTGTAGGAGCAACGCACCTTTTTCCCATTATATTCTCCCGGAATCCAATTAGGTGATAAACGCATTACACGAATGGCTTCATTACCGGTACCATACCCAATATCTTTTATCACTTTTATATCGGTTATTTTCCCGTCTTTTTCTACAATAAAGGAAATAAAAACTTTTCCTCCCGGAAAACCTTCATCGGACGGAATAACAAAATTTTTAGCAACAAAGGCAAAAAACTTATTCAATCCTCCCGGAAATTCAGGCTTCACTTCCACCCCGGCAGCATTATAGAGCAATGTTTCATCTTCAGGTGTAAGATCAGGAACTGCCACATTATTATCCTCTGTTACATATTCCGGATCGGCTTTTATAATCTCTGAATTTTCAACTACATTATCAGTTCCTATTCGTTTCTCAACAATACCGGAAGTTCGTTGCAAATAGCCGTTTTCTCGGACATCTTTTTCCCAAGTGTAAAATTCATCACCGGTTACTTTTTGATTGTAAACGTAAAATTTAAAATAGAGGTATACCAACGTTGGTTTGCCGTTTTTTAATGAGGGTTTCCATTTGCTTTGTGAAGCGAGTTTAAGAACACGGTCTAATTCGGCTTGTATTGTTTTATTGGCAGCATCCCCTTCTTCTCCCGGATCCACTAAGACAATATCTTTCATAACACCCGTTTCGGTAATAATCACGTTATAGAGGTAAGAATAAGAATAGTCGCTCTTTGGAAATTTGGCATTCGCTGAGAGATAATTGTAAAATGTTTCAATACCCTTGCCTTTAAAAAGCGGAAGATTTTCCTTTTTCATTTGGGAAAAACCCAGCAACGGAAAAACAAAAAATATAATAATTCTTTTCATGATAATTTATTTAGATGCGAGTGTTAAAGGCAAAGTATACGAGCAGCGAACGGGAGCATTGTTTAGCATGGCCGGTTGCCACTTTTTACAATTCAAGAGGACTCGTTTTGCTTCTTCCTCGGTTCCAAAACCAAGGCCATTGATCACCTTTATTTCTGTAATTGAGCCATCTTTTTCGATAATAAATTGAACCACCATTTTTCCTCCTTTAAAATCTTTATTATTGGGTGTTCTGAAGGAATTAGCGACGTATTTATAAAACGCTTGTATCCCGCCGGGGTATTCCGGTCTTTGTTCAACTCCTGTAGTACTATAAATTTGTTTACCTTCGGCATCTACAGGAGGCAAACTATATTCTTTTATTACCTTAAACTCGTTCACTTGCATCGGAATATCTTCTAAATCATTCTTGATCCACATGGTTTTAGTAAGCCCTTTTACTTGGTTTTCCGAGAAGAGCAGTTTCATTTTGAAGCACACAAACATGTCCTTGCTTTTTTGGTTGGACATGTCCCAGTTTTTTGCTTTTTCTAAAGCCGACTTTATTTCTTTTTCTGCCGAAACAGAGGAACAAAAACCAACTTTAATATGATTCATTTTACCGTTTGCATCCAACACAAAACCAATGATTACATCATTTTCGTTTTTCACCTTTTCAAAATCAATAGAATTAGTCAGATATTCGTAAAAATTGGCTACCCCGCCATCGGTGTACACCGGTTCAACAGGTTTGTATTTCGCATAATCTTCCTGAGCCGGAACCAAAACACTTGTAAGCAATATAAAGAGCAGTAGTATATTGTGTTTCATATTAAGGAATATTTAGGTACTTATGGGTTTGCAGGGAAACACGCCATTTAGGATTATTCATTACATACTCTACAATCAGCGGTGTTATTTCTTCTTTTTTAGACCATTCGGGTTGTAAGAACAAAATAGCCTTTTCATTCACTTTTTCTGCTTGTTCTTCAGCAAAAATAAAATCGTGTTTGTTGTAGATAATTACTTTCAATTCGTCTGCAATTTGATAGGCTTCGGGCACAGGCAATTTTGTTTTTTTGGGGGAAAGGCAAAACCAATCCCATTGCCCTGTTACAGGATAGGCTCCCGAAGTTTCAATATGTACTTTAAGGTTTTTATTTTTAAGCAATTGCGTTAAGGGTTCCATATCCCATGTAAGTGGTTCGCCCCCGGTTACCACAACGGTTTCTGCATACTGAACTGCATGATCAACAATCACTGCTATGGGCGTTGGCGGATGCAACTCGGCATTCCAACTTTCTTTTACGTCGCACCAATGGCAACCCACATCACAACCGCCAATTCGAATAAAATAAGCCGCTGTTCCTGTGTGAGCACCCTCTCCTTGGATGGTGTAAAACTCTTCCATGAGTGGGAGTAATTCCCCTTTGTCAACTAATATTTGGGTTTCAAGTTTCATGTTTCAGGTTTCAAGCTTGCCGGTCGCAGACTGGTTTTGTTTGTTCTTTTAGTTAATCCTGAACTTATTTTTCACGAATGTAGATGTCAATTGGCACACCGTTAAAATCCCATTGTTCGCGAATTTTATTTTCCAGAAAACGTTTGTAAGGTTCTTTTACATATTGCGGCAAGTTGGCAAAAAACACAAACTGTGGCATGGGTGTAGGCAATTGCATACAATATTTAATTTTGATGTATTTCCCTTTGATGGCCGGTGGCGGGAAATTCTCAATAATTTTAAGCATGTGTTCATTGAACTTGGAAGTAGCAATGCGTTGTTTACGGTTTTCATAAACGCGTACCGTAGTTTCCAAGGCTTTGAGTAATCGTTGTTTGGTCAAAGCCGAAACAAACAAGATAGGCACATCGGTAAACGGTTCTATTTCCTTTCTGATTTTTAGCTCATAATCACGTGTAGACATAGTATCTTTTTCTACTAAATCCCATTTATTCACTAATATCACTACACCCTTTCGGTTTTTTTCGGCCAACCAAAAAATATTTTGATCCTGACTTTCAAAACCTCGGGTAGCGTCAATCATTAGAACACACACATCGCTGTGCTCGATGGCGCGTACAGAACGCATAACCGAATAAAACTCTAAGTCTTCTTTCACCTTCGCTTTTCGTCGGATTCCGGCTGTATCTACTAAGTTAAAGTCGAAGCCAAAACGATTGTATCGTGTATCGATAGCGTCGCGGGTAGTACCGGCAATATCGGTAACAATGTAGCGATCTTCTCCTATTAGTGCATTAATAAATGACGATTTACCGGCATTGGGACGTCCCACAACACAAAATCGCGGGAGGGCTTCTTCTTCCTCATTGGATTCAGGTAATTGGGGTAAAACCTCAACCAATTTATCCAACAGTTCACCTGTTCCGCTTCCGCTGATACCGGCAATAGTATAATAATCACCTAAGCCCAGGTTATAAAATTCTATAGCCTCTTTTTCGCGCATGGCATTATCCACTTTATTGACAGCCAGCAGCACCGGTTTGGTTACCTTGCGCAATAATTTAGCCACTTCTTCATCCATGGGGGTAATTCCTTCTTCCACATCTACCACAAAAATAATTGCATCGGCTTCATCTATGGCCAATTCAACCTGTTTGCGGATTTCACCCTCAAAAAT
Source organism: Flavobacterium sp. (assembly GCA_041917555.1). Classification (GTDB taxonomy): domain Bacteria; phylum Bacteroidota; class Bacteroidia; order Flavobacteriales; family Flavobacteriaceae; genus Flavobacterium. The sequence continues at coordinate 9,255 of JAYRXL010000019.1, forward strand.
ATCATCAGACCCTTTAACATAACCTCCGGTATCGATGACTGAGAATTCTTTTCCGTTCCATTCGCTTTTACCATAATTACGGTCGCGGGTCACCCCACTAACCGAATCTACAATGGCTTCACGGCGCTGAATCAGGCGGTTAAAAAATGTGGATTTCCCTACATTGGGTCGACCTACTATTGCGACAATGTTATTCATACTCATTCTAAAATAATGGTGCAAAGGTAATAAAGTTGGAAGTGGATATAGGAGGCTATTTTGTTTTTTTTAATTTAGTATAACCAAACCAACTAAATTTCAACACTATGGAAGAAAATACTATTATTCTTCGTCCCCGATTTGAAAAGCATGTTTCCAAGCCTATGGAGACCATTTTAGAAGATGCCAAAAAGCTTAAAGAAGAAGTTAAAGAGGACTATCGCGTTAAAATATCCGATCATCATATTTTCTTTTTTATTACCCTTGCCAAACGCAAGTATTATTCACCACATCTTCATGTGGAACTCACAGAAGAAGCAGACAAAACGACCATAGTTAAAGGTTTATTTGGCCCGGATCAAACGGTTTGGACCATGTTTATGTTTTTGCATTTTATTATAGCAGGCATCTTTTTGGTTTTTGCCATGTTTGCCTATTCGGATTGGATGTTAAAACAATCGGTTTGGCTGGATTTTACCATCATGGGTATCATGGTTGTGCTTTGGTTTGTGCTTTATTTTCAGGCTCGCATCAACCGAAAAAAATGTATGCCCCAGATGCATAAGTTAGAAGGCTTAATGAATCGTTTGATTGAATAGGTTTGTTTTGAAGGCGGTTTCAAGCCTGCTTGCCGAATTCAGCCCGGTTTAGCTTATTTCTTTTGATTGTAACCAAAACGACGTAATTGGTAGGCACTGCTTCGCCAATCTTTATTCACTTTGACGAACATTTCGAGGTGGATTTGTTTGCCAAAAAACTTCTCTAAATCTTCACGAGCTTGGACACCCACTTTTTTAAGGGCTGCTCCTTTATGCCCGATAATAATCCCTTTTTGGGTTTCTCTTTCCACCATAATGAGGGCTTTGATGCGGATGATGTTGTCATCTTCTTTAAACTCTTCTGTTTCAATTTCGACAGCATACGGAATTTCTTTGTCGTAATTAAGGAGAATTTTTTCACGGATAGTCTCATTGACAAAAAAGCGTTCCGGTTTATCTGTCAATGCATCCTTAGGGTAATAAGGAGGTGATTCCGGTAAAAGTGCAACTATCCGTTCAAACACCTCTTTAACCTGAAAATTTTCTAAGGCAGAGATGGGGTATATCTCGGCGTTGGGCACCCGTGCTTTCCAATGCATCACTTGCTCTTCGAGTTGCTCCTGCGTAGTTTTGTCAATCTTGTTTAACAACAGCAATACCGGAATTTTGGCATGGATAATCTTATTGAAAAAAGCTTCGTCTTTGAGTTCTTTTTCGCCGGTTTCGACCATATAGACCAATATATCGGCATCTTCGAATGCCGATTTCACAAAGTCCATCATCGCATTTTGGAGCTCGTAGGCCGGTTTAATAATACCCGGAGTATCCGAAAACACAAGCTGAAAATCCTCTCCATTAACAATACCCAATATCCGGTGTCGGGTAGTTTGCGCTTTAGAAGTAATAATCGAGAGTCGTTCGCCTACAAACGCATTCATTAATGTTGACTTTCCCACATTTGGATTTCCGATGATGTTTACGAATCCGGCTTTATGCATTATTTTTATTTTTTGGCAAAGGTAGTCAAACATCAGGAATAATTGATGCTCGTTGTGAGTTGTTAGCCAATTTTAATTTTACTCAGTAGTTGAAGAAGAAATGATTTTGGTTGACGGTTTATTTGCAGCTTGGCACATGCTTTCGGTAGATGGTGGGTGTTACTTTTCGCAGTTCGCCGCCGTGCACGGGATGCGTACCGTCTTTATTAAAAAACTCGTATTGGTTATTTTTTCGGGAATACCACACCAGCGGTTTGCCGTTTTTTTGATAGGCCATAGTATCGCAAAACGTTATTTTTCGCAAATCGAAAAGATAGTCATCATAAGGTACAATCAGTTTGTTTTTATCTTCCTGCACACAGTCGGTTAGTTCATAGTGATCGCCCACCCATTCCATACATTGTTTCTCGGGCATTAGTATATTTTTGACTGTATAGGTAACGCCGCTCAATCCAATTATTCCCAACACTAAACCTCCAATTCGTTTCGTTAATGCACTTCCTCTTTTGTTAAGACCAACCGGTTGCCTATTTTCATTTTTTGGCGTCAGCTGAATAAAACCCTGCGCAGCTTGTGGTATATCTACACTATCGTCATGTAACATCTCATTTTCTACACTTTGTTTTTGATTTCTGAATAAGCTCCAAGGTCGGTCTTTAAAATCTGACAGCAGTGCGGCAAGTTCTATTACGTAGAGATTATCAGAAACATTTAGCCCTTTTATAAAACGTTCCAATGAGCGCAATTTATCCAAGTCATAATTGGCTATGGTTTGCCAAAGTAGGTCTTCCGTTTTGGGGCGAAAAAAAGCCAACAATACCGATCGATCTTGAGGCGAAATGGCGGTTTTTTCCAACGCCATAATACCGTTTAGCAATTGTTTTCGGGTAGGTTTAGAAAAGACCGTGACAGACTCTTCCTCTTTAATTTTTTGTATGTGTTTTGCCACTTCTCGGCTATACACATCAAAGGTAATTGTTTGCATTTGTGAAGGCATTTTGCGTAAAAAAAGTAAACTTCCGTAAAAACAAGGAAAAATCGGAAACCCATGCCACACGTAGGGTCAAAGCACATTTACTTTGCCCTTGGAATCTGTTTCCGTTCCCATCGCGATAGGAACAAATGTACAAAACAGATTCTGAAAAGTGACGCTGTACGGAACCAATTTTTTATCGGGGAAGTATAATCAGGAGGTTCCACTACAGCGCGCTTCACTTCCCAAAAAATTTCGAGTACTCCGAAAGCCCAAAGCCATTGAATTGGCTCCTTACCGCTGTTGTTCAGCGGTGTAGAAATTTTTTGTCGAATTTAAACCTTAAGATTATGAAAAAGTTTATTTTTCTATCGCTTATTGTTGTGGCTACGCTTGCCATGACCTCCTGCACGAATGATACGGCAGACGAATTACAAATACCGCAAACCACACAGGATGACACCGGTGGTCAGAATGGAGGCATTAAACCGCCACCGCCACCCGGCCCGTAATTTGTAATAAGTACTACCGAATTCAAAATAAATTTGGTACCTTCGGGGAATGATTTTCAACAGAAAACTTTCCCCGTTTGTGTTTGTTCTCTTTAGCCTGTTTGCCTGTACACACGCCAATGAGAACGATCAGTATACATTATGGAATAAATCCGGAATGATAGCCGAAAAGAATCAGGAATATACCAAAGCATTTTACCATTACAGTAAAGCCCGTTCCTATTGTAGGGAAAACGAAAACGATCGAATAATTTATGTTTTAGGTGAAATGGCCAATTTGCAACAAGAACAATCAGATTTTATTGGAGCTGAAGAAACTTCAACAGAAGCTCTACCCTATTTTGACGGTTGTAAAGACCCCATTTACAAAGTAGCGATTTGGAACGTTTTGGGCATTTGCGCGGAAGAATCAAAGCAATACAACCAAGCAATTTCTGAATACCAAAAATGCTTATCGATTGCTAAAGATTCTATTGCCCGCTTAACCATAAAAAACAATATTGGTGTTGTTTATTTGGAACAAAAAAAATATGCAAAAGCAATTAAGTTGTTTCAATCTTTAGCGGCCAAAGTACCCAAAGACAGTCTTGAATTAGTGGCCAAAGTATATGATAATTTGGGCTATGCCTTATACAAAAACGGTGATTCTATTTTGGGAATGCCGTATTTAAAAAAAGCGCTTACGCTGCGGGAGACCGAAAACAGAGGTTACGAGTTAACCGCTTCGTATATGCATTTTGCCGAAGTGTACCAATCGGATCCTTTGGTTTCAAAAAAATATGCCTTAAAAGCCTACAAAGCGGCCACAGTTACCGGAAGTGGTGATGACCAATTGGAAGCACTGAACCATGTAATTACACACACAAACCAAGCCGACAGTTTGAAATACTATTTTGCACTTTACCACCACACTAACGACAGTATAAACACAGTGCGTCAAATAACTAAAAACCAATTTGCAAACAGAAAATATTATTACAAATCCTACCTTCAAAAATACGAATTGGCCCGAACCAAAAACTACCTTTACATTACTTTTATGCTTTTGATAGGAGGCATGGCATCTTTACTGATTGTAGCCATACGAAGACGGAACCGCGAAAAGATTAAGACCATTTCGTATGAAACCGAAACCCGAATTGCCAAAAAAATTCATGACGAATTGGCCAATGATGTTTTTAATGCATTGACCTATGCCGAATCGCAAAATTTGAATGAGCACGATAAAAAGGAAACCTTGTTGGATACATTGGATACCATTTACCACCGTACCCGCAACATCTCGCAGGAAAACAGTGAAATTCATACCGATGCGCGATTTGCCGCACAATTATCAGAATTACTGCTACAATATCAAAGCGATACGGTTCGGGTGATTTTGAAAAATTTTTCGTCGGTGGACTGGGATGTCATTAAAAAAGAATCCAAAATAGCCTTGTACAGGGTGTTACAGGAGCTTATGGTAAACATGAAAAAACACAGCCGTTGTAGTTTTGTGGCATTGACTTTTGAGATGCAAAAAAACCAACTTTTGGTTGTGTATAAAGACAACGGTGTAGGGGCAGAACTGTTAAAATCGAAAAAAGGTTTACAAAATGCGGAAAACCGTATGGATGCTATTAAAGGTCGTATTACATTTGACACAGAAGTCCAAAAAGGCTTCCAAGCAGAAATAATCATTCCTAAATAATGTAAGCCATGTTCAAGAAAATTTTATTTGCCGAAGACATCGATATGATGAATATCGCCATCCGTACCACTTTAGAGCAGTTGGGTTGTACGGTGCATCATGCCAAGTATTGCGATGATGCCTTATTGTTACTCAAGAAATCCCTTGCTGACGGAGAACCGTTTGATTTGGTTCTTACCGATTTGTCTTTTGAGCCCGATCACCGGGAGGTTTTATTACAATCGGGTGAAGATTTAATTATGAGCATCCGCATTTTACAACCGGATCTCCCGATATTGGTTTGCTCCATCGAGGACAAGAGTTACCGCATAAAAAACTTATTCACGCATTATAAAATCAATGCCTTTGTACACAAGAGTCGGAAAACACTACCCGAGTTACAAAAAGCCCTGGAGGAGTTGGCTTTAGGGGAACGCTATATTTCGCCCGATTTAGAGCATATACTACGCGACAAGTTAATGCACGAAATAGACGACTATGATGTTCAACTCATACGGCAATTGGACTCCGGCATAGCGCAGGAAAAAATGGATGCCAAATTAAGCGAGTTGGGCATTTTTCCCAACAGTAAAAGCACGATTGAAAAGCGAATTAATCGTTTAAAGATTTATTTTGAGGCACGCAATACCGTGCATTTAGTGGCTATTGCTAAGGATTTGGGAATTGTATAACTGCTCTTCCTCATTATTTTTTCATTTTTACGGTTTCCCGTAAGGAAAGCCGCTTTTTTGGTTATAGGTTTGGGTCAAAGTTAGCTGTTTATGATTGATTTAGACCATCTAAAAAAACAATTAGAAGCCATGCAATGCCATGAGCATCAACTGCACCCTGAAGTTAAGATATCCAATGCGGCGGTAAAATTAAGTACCTGTTGTGTTGCGTTTCAAAAAGAGCTGCGAAAAGTGGCTGTACGTGAGGTAAACCGCATGATGGAGAGCGAGACAAAAGAACTTTTCAGTCGATTCACTTCAAAACCCTCATGAGTATGGATTATGCAGTTATGCTGGGCGGGATATTGGGAATTGGCTTGCTGATTTTACTGTTGCGAAATGTGGCTTTATGGTATTGGAAAGTGAATGTATTGGTGCGGCAACAACGGGAAACCAACAGGTTATTGGGTCGGATTTCGCGAAAATTAGATCGGTTGATGCCGGAGGAGGAAGTTCGTGGGGAAGAATAACTAAAAAGTAGATTATAAAGAAATAATAATTAAAAATACAGTTTATGGAATTACTGAACGCTTTAAAAGCATTGGCTGATAAAATTCATCAATTGAAAGAAAAAATTGAAACAGAAGAATCAACAAAGCACGCTTTTGTGTTGCCATTCATCAATATTTTGGGCTACGATACGTTCAATCCAACCGAAGTAGTGCCCGAGTTCACAGCAGACATTGGTTTGAAAAAAGGCGAAAAAGTGGATTATGCCATTATTCAAAACAACGAGCCAATTCTTATTATAGAATGTAAAAACTGGAAAGAAAACCTTTCGGTGCATGGCTCGCAGTTGTTTCGTTATTTTCATGTGTCTAAGACGCGTTTTGCCTTGCTTACCAACGGAATTACCTATCAATTCTTTACCGACTTGGATGAAAAAAATAAAATGGATCAAAAACCATTTTTAGAATTTGACATCACCAACTTGAAAGATAATACAATACACGAAATAACGAAATTCCATAAGTCCAACTTTGATGTAAACAAGATTTTGGACAATGCAAGCGCCTTAAAGTTCATCAAAGAAATTCGAAAATTAATTGATACTGAAATTGTGAATCCGTCGCCCGAGTTTGTCAAACTTTTTGCCAATAAAGTCTATAACGGTCGATTGACAGAAAAGGTAATGGAGGAATTTAAAGATTTGGTACAAAAAGCCTTTGGTCAATTAATTGGTGAAAAAATAAACGATCGTTTGCAATTGGCGTTAGACAAAGAAGTCATTATTCAAGAGAAAGACCAAATAGACGATGTTGAGCAAACTCGTGTGACGACTACTGACGAAGAGTTAGAAGCCTACCGAATTGTAGTTGCTATTTTACGTCGTAAATTACCCGTAAACCGAATTGTTCATCGTGATACACAATCGTATTTCGGGATTCTTTTAGACGACAACAACCGAAAACCACTCTGCCGATTACACCTCAATGGAGGCAAAAAATACATCGGACTATTTAACAACGACAAAAACGAAAACCGTCAACCCATCGAAACCATAGACGATATTTATTTGTTTGAAAAAGAGTTGTTGGAGACGGTGGGGTTGTATGAGGAGTAAAAAATGAATAATTATGGGACTAAGATTTTCTAAAAGAGTAAACCTCGGAAAAGGTTTAGGATTTAATATAAGTAAATCAGGTATAACTCCAAGCTTGAGAACTAAATCAGGTTCAGTTAGTAGCAAAGGGTTTTCAGTTAAAACTGGTGTTCCTGGACTAACCTATCAAAAAAAGTTTAAGTCAAGAGGTTGTTTATTACTAATAATTATTTCAATATCAATAATATTAATTCAAAAATTAATCATTTAAACTATGAAAACAATTACATTAGTAATTATACTATTAGCAATTAATTTTAATAGTGAAATTAAAAAAACAAAAATTTCATCGAACTATAGCTGTTCAACAATTGAAAAGGATGGCCGATGTACTGGCTCTTCATCGTGCTCAGTTTGTAGCAATTGCTCAAGATGCGCACATTGTTCAAATGGCGGTAGTTGTGGAGTATGTAGTGGTTCATCAAATAATCTCTATTCTTCAAAACCAAAAAGAAAATATAAATCAAACAATCCTAATTATTATAGTGCTCCATCGGAATCTAAAATGTATTATGAAAACGAGACCATTACTATCTATTCCAAATTGATAAATGTAAGAGAATTGCCTTCAATCAAATCAAAAGTGATAAAACAATTATCTTATGGCGACGTTGTAGTGTATCTCCAAAAGGAAGGTGAATGGTCGAGAATTCAAGTTGTAGAAACAGGTGAAATAGGATATGTTTTAACTAAACTTTTAAATTAAAAATTATGAGCGCAATAATTATATCAATTGAACTAAATAGACCAGTTGCTAAAAGTCTCCTGACTTTGCGCTTATTCAATAATGCAAAATATCTCCTGTTTCCAAAAGTTATTTACTTTCTTATATTTTAGTATTAACCCCATGAAACACCTCCTTTTCTGTTTACTATTTCTCAACATCACCTTCTCCCAAGTAAAACTACTTTCTTGGAACGTCGAGAATATGGGAAGTAGTAAATCGGCCGAGGATATTGCCTTTATTGCGAATACCGTAAAAAGTTACGATATAATTGCTCTACAAGAAGTAGTAGCCGGCTATGGCGGCGCACAAGCGGTAGCTCGTTTAGCAGATCAACTTAATAGAACCGGTTCAAAATGGGATTATGTGATAAGTGACCCAACCAGTAGTAGTGCCTACAAAACTGAACGTTATGCTTTTTTATGGAAAACTGCAAAAATCACTAAAACTGGTGAAGCCTGGTTAGAAAAAAAATATCATTTGGAAATTGATAGGGAGCCTTACTTTTGCACTTTTTCATCTAAAGGAAAACAATTTACTATTGTAAACTTTCATGCTATAACCAAAGATAAACAACCTGAAACTGAAATCAAGTATTTTAAATTTTTACCTCAAGAATATCCCTCGTTAAATTTAATTTTTACAGGTGATTTTAACTGCTCAGCGTCGCACACCGTATTCAACCCATTACGAAAAATGGGGTATAAAAATGTATTTGAAGGTCAAAAAACGTCTCTCAAAAAAAAATGCCATGAAGATGACTGTTTGGCAAGTGAATTTGACAACATTTGGTATAGACATGATTTATTAACTCTCGTTGAATGCAAAGCTATACACTTCTATACCGATTTCAACTCGATGGAAGCGGCTCGAGAAATATCCGATCACATTCCAATTACCTTTTCATTTGACTTTCGTTGATTACGGTTTCCCGTAAGGAATACGCTACTTAATGATTTAGTTTTGTATGTGATGTACCTCTTTAGCATTAACCTCCATGCAAAAAATAATACTATGCTGTTTCGGGTGTTTAGTATGTGGCTGTAAGCAAGAAGCCGTGGCGCCCACGACCCCACCCCTACCGTTTGCTGAAGCCACAACGGCAATCGACTCGGCTACTTATCATACCGATACCTCGTGTGCCTATGAATACCGAACCGGAACGCCGGGTGACTATGAATACAATTATGATGTTTTGGGTCATGATGCTGCGGGACAAGCTGTAACGGGTAATGTGACCATGGAAGATCAATACGGCACGGGAACGATTCGGACGGCTGCGGGTTTTGAAGTGGTAGTGGAAGCCGAATGGGTGGGCTATGGCCTGTTAAAAGCAACCGACGAAAAGGGCAATGATTATGATTTGAAGGTGGAGTGATCTTCTCGTTACATCCCGATAAATCGGGATACTCGAAGTGACGCTCGTTACACCTCGATTTCATCTTGGCACTCGAAGTGACGCTCGTTACACCTCGATTGCATCTCGGCACTCGAAGTGACGGGTCCTCGATACATCCCGATAAATCGGGATACTCGGACTGACGGGTCCTCGATACATCCCGACAAATCGGGATACTCGGACTGACGGTTTGTTGTTGCCTGCCTGCCTGCCGAAGGCAGGTTGTTTGTAATTATTACTAAAAACTACATAAATCGTAAATCGTATAATGTACATCGTATATCGTCAATCATATATCGTACTGTCATTGTTATCGTCATTGCCATTGCTATTGCTATTGTCATTGCCATTGTCTACCAACTGTTTTTTCATCATATTTACGCCCCGATAAATCGGGCAATTTACGTAGCTGGCAAATCCATACAGACCCCCCGCTACCGCACGAATCCTTTCGTGTGGTTTTAAATTCAAAATGATTTTAATATATTTAATAAAAACCATACATGAGTAGAAATTATAAATTCCACAATCCAGAAGGACTATATTTTGTTAGTTTTGCTGTGGTAGGTTGGTTAGACCTGCCTGCCGGCAGGCAGGTGTTTTCACAAGAAATGAGTATAAAGATTTACTTTTAGAAAGTTTAGAATTTTGTCAGCAAAAAAAAGGAATGGAAATTCATGCTTGGTGCATTATGACCAATCATGTTCATTTAATTTTTAGAAGTATAGAAAATCAAAAACCTGAATTATTATTAGGAGATTTTAAAAGGTTTACAAGTAAAAACATTATAAAAGCCATACAAGAAAATCCTAGGGAAAGTAGAAAAGAGTTTTTATTAGAATATTTTAAAAAAGAAGCAGAAAAAAGTTCAAACACAACAAACTATCAATTTTGGAGACATGATAATAAACCAATTGAATTATGGAGTAATGAAGTTATCCAACAAAAAATAGATTATATTCACAACAATCCAGTTGAAGAAGGAATAGTTTATAGACCAGAAGATTATAAATACAGCAGTGCATCTGATTACGCTGGAGAAAAAGGATTGTTAGATAAAGTTTGTGTTTTTCAGTATTTTAAATTATAATGCCACGCGAAGGGATTCGCGCGGTAGCGGGGAGAATTTGCACAACTGGATATAATTAAATCAGCAAATTACTATGAAAACAAACTTTTTTATTATGCTTTTTGTTTTTAACTTTTCTGTTTATTCACAGGAAGTAAAAACAAGTGAATTAGATACTGTAAGAAAACAAGGGTATTTATTAATCGGAACGGATGAATCAGAAAAATTAAGTGATATTCCAACTAAATTTCTATTTATCCCTTTAGAAAATATGGAAGAAAGGATAGATTTATCTTATACAAAAAATAACCAGCCTAACTATAATGATTTATATATTCCAACACCCTATTTTTATGATGACAACGACTTATTTGAACTAAATTTTTATATAAAGAAGTTTATAAATGCAGAAACTAAAATTAATCTTAATCAAAAAATAGTTCCAACAATAGATATGATTAGACAGTGTGATAATCTTTATAGATTTAAGGAAAATTTAGCGCAGCATATAACAACATTCAAAATAGTTTATTTGGACGGAATTTGGGTAAAATTAAAAGTACCCAAAAAGGAAGCTTTACCAATTTCAGCAGGTTATAACGAAACAAGACTTAACAAAAAAGATAATAATTATTTAGAATATTACTTTTTAATTGAGACTAAAGCAATAAGTTACACTATTTTATTTACTGACAATAGTATTGAAATAATAGAGAAATAAAAACCCAACTCCGCAAAAGTGTAGCACAAAAACTCCGCACTTGAACGAAGTGAGCCAAGATTAAATCAAAGTCGGGAGAATTTAAGCCGCTATACATCCATCGACAGAAATAATTCATCTAAATAAAAAGAGAACTAAATACAGGTTTTATGAACAATATTAGAAAATGGGACAGTAATATTGATAACTTTCCAAAGGCTATAAGTATTGAAGGTATACATGATGATTACGAAGGATTTAGAATTATTATAAAGGGTTATAATCCTGATCGCGTTTTTAAACTTTCATTTGATAATTATTTAGGATATAGAAATTTTGATGAATCGTATAGGCTAAAGTCTATACCTAAGTTTCCTGATAATGGCAAGAATTGGTGTTTATTTATCTCGAATGATTCGGAATTTATTGACTGGGTAGTTTTGGAAAGTAATGGGTTTCAACAAAAAGGTAATATTTTGCATTTTTTTATAGTTACAACAAATGATATTGTAGATATTTTAACTTTTGATGAACCCATCTGTGAAGAATTGTAAATTTACATTATAAATGTACCCTCGCTCTGCGAAGTGTTCATTTTATGCACTATGCCACCAAAGCTCCAAGTACAGGAAAAGGTTTTGATGTTAGTAAAGGCAACGCTCCAATGACAAATTATGTTTTCGCAATGAAAGAAAAAATAGTTTATATCTATAACACTAATACAGGAGTTCTAGCAACATTGCCAATGAAATATTTTGTAATACCTAAAAAATAAAGATGAAAAAGATATTAAGTTTATTACTGATTTTAGGAAGTTTTACCGTAACCTTTTCACAAACATTAAATCAGGACATTAATAAAATTGTTAGCGAACATTTGAAAGAATTTAGACAGACTATTGGTCAAGATGCAACAGTTATTTTTGTTTTTGATTATGATACGAAAGAAGCTTCTCTAACTAAAAATGATTATGCCTTGCAGCCATATATCAACCCAAAGAAAATTAAGGGAGAGGATAACTTTTTTGTTAAATTTCTGATGGTTAATAGCAATGGTCATATAGCAGTCAGAGCAATTAATTTTAGAATTAAAAAGTTAAGCAGGAAACATATTGAATTGGTTAATATGGGTAATGGGAATGAATACCTGCTATAAGGCGTGGAAGACAGCACCCCAGCTCCGCAAAGAGTTCCTATAAAAAAGCTCCGCAACAGTCTCCTGACTTTAGCTCCGCTCAGTTCGGCTTGCAGCCTCGAGTGCGGAATTTATAAACCAAAACCACCTTCGGGTGGTTTTTTATTTTACTAAAAAAGTTTATCGATTTTGATTAGTAAAATACTGATTTAGCGAGGGCACCCTAGCCCAGACCTGCTACCGGCAGGGAGGTTGCAACGGATAGCTCGCAATGTTAAAAAAAGTAGTTTTTGTAGGCAAACTAAAGCGACTAACGCTAGCTTACTTTTTCCTTTTCCCCGAAAAACACCTTTTAATCAAAAAGGCTTGTATCTCTTCATCAGATGGGATTAGCTTTTTCTTTTTCAAAGGAAGAGCCGGCTTAAATTCTTTTGCCAATAAATCATACAACCTTCTCCGTTCGGAAACGGATAAATAGCTCGCGATAGCAAAAACTTCTTCGGCTTTCATAGCAAAAACGTGTACGTTTTCGTGTACTCTTTGTAAAAATATCAAAATTTGAGACATAAAAAAACGGATTGCGCACACAATCCGTTTGATTTCAGGGGTTTAACCCAGTA
>JAYRXL010000020.1:0-1014 GCA_041917555.1 Flavobacterium sp.
GCCCTGAAGGCGGCGAACTTTGTCTTCTTTAGATTTTTTATCACTCAAAAACTGACCGTTTTGGTAATAGAATTTCATGCTATCATATTCGGCGATTGTATTGTTGGTAACATTAACAATATTACCAACTCGGTCATCGAGAGCTTTGAAATCCGCTACCATTTCGTCTTCTAGCGTAACAGGTTTTGCCTCTTTTTTAGATGGTGACGACCAATATTTTGCAAATGTCTCACTATTTCTTGTGGAGAGGATTTCTAATTTATTGTCACGGAATGTGAATTTATAGGGGCCATAATACAGGGCTTTGTAAGTATTGCGGGTTTCGGAACTGTCAGGGGATCCAATTTTTGCGATTAATTGTTCCGTTGATGCTCCCCATTTAATGCCTTCCGCCGGTTGACCTTTATACGGCTTAAAAACATCGCCGTAAGAATCCCATTTAATGCCGAAGAAGAAAATTCCTTCCACCAAACGGGGCTCGTCAGAATATTCAAACTCAACGCCGTGTCTCAAAAATAAATCATCAGACGAATCTGTTTCGCCCTTGCCAAGCAATTGACGAATTTTTTCGCGCGACATTCCCATAAATCGCTCGCAATCAGGGTTTTTATATATGTATTTGCAATCGGTACTAGACAATTTTGAAATGAGATTCTGAGAAGTTTCCGAATGTGCTATGGAACTAAATGCGGTTATCGCAATCGGAAGGCCGGCGCAAAACTTCGACAAAGTCTTTTTATATTTGATTGTCATTTATTTTCGTTTCCCAATTAACTTCAATTTTTAATATGACTATTGCTAAGCAAAAATGTCAATAATTAGGCAAAAGGATTGGTTTGCCGATTCGGGGCGAAAAATAAATCCGAAAAAGATTTTATGCTCACAGTTTTAGCATAGCACATATCGCAAAATGGAGGTGTTAATCTGGCTAGACGTGGCGGTATATGCACATTATCATGTTCGACTAAAGTTTGAGAGGGAATAATGGCGAGTAAAAAGCCTGCTGCTTCAAAA
>JAYRXL010000021.1:0-1156 GCA_041917555.1 Flavobacterium sp.
AAGCTGCGTAGGAATGTTGGCAAGTTTTTTAAAACCCGAAGGGAATTTTTTAAAAAAACTTATCAATGTTCCAATTACATTTGAGTAAATTTGAATCAATTAATAACCAAAAAAAGGTCAACGTATTTTAGGACGTGACAACGACTGCTACGTTAAGAGTAAAACGACAGAAAAAATGAGAATAGATATAACGTTTAATGTTTATGCAGACGCAAATGGAGGCGACCCAGACAGCACAAGTCCGACACTTCGCTCATATCATAAAATATTATGGAGTAAACCATTATCAAACGGACAAACATTTGAATTGGACAACAAAAAAAGCGGAATGTATTTATATCACAAATCGGAACTTGGAGAATTCAATTTGGGAAGTGATGCAATAACTCACTCGTACAGAAATCAGACGAGAAAACAATGGTTGATAAAGCAAATTCCAAACGAAGTAAACGAACTTTTTGACATTGGTTCGACAATTGGTGCCTACACACTTTTTCCGAAAAATAAAATAGACAACAAGTTTACAATCAATCAAGCTCGTGGAGTAAACAGCTTAATTGACGACAGGTTTGACTTGACTTTGGAATGTATCAGACTTTTTTACGTAGGACAACAAAGTCCACTTTACGACACATTTTTAAGATATAAAAACTTCTTCGACTTGTTTGAGAATTTTAAAGGTTACATTGACTTCTTTTTACTGAATGACCTTGTTGACGAGAGTGAAAATATTCGGTTTTACTTACCATTTGACAACTTTAAAACAAAGCCGACATTTACAGACGTTGACAAATATTTAGTTTATAAGAAAAAAGCAACAGACTTCATAAATGCACGAAATAAACGAATTGACCATTATGCAAACCAACGAACATCAGAATAGAATGCCAGCCACTAACAGGCGTTTGGCTCAATGGCGGGTGACGTGGTTAATTGAACACTCTACCTCGAATCAACTTTTGTGGTGTATTGACAATTTTGTGCTCCGTAATCCGCCACTGCGCCAAGCGCCAAAACGTTATAGGCAAGCAATTCTAAACGGAACACAAATCATTGAATTTAAATAAATTAAGTTGTTTTTTACAAACAGAATCTTGAAAAGTTTTGTGGAAAATTGGAATGAGAAAAACTTTGTGGAAAATGTGTGGACTTGAAA
>JAYRXL010000022.1:0-2496 GCA_041917555.1 Flavobacterium sp.
AAAGAAAGTTTGAAACAAAAAAAATATTATTGCCGTAAAACCAGGAATAAAAATTCCAATTATGCTAAAAATAATTGTAGGCTTTAAAAAATTAAATTTCATGTTTTTTCTACGTTTTTTTTTTGGCATTACTGCTAACGTTTCGCAGCTACAAGAAGTTGCGTACTTCATTCACTGTCAATTACAAATATAGACAAAACTTTGATTCAACAATTACCAATTCTGATAAATCCCAAGCCTAGCAATTTCTTGTAACTGCTGTTAGCCGTTCGGTTTTCTTGTTTAATGTATTTCCAATTCTACTTTTTGTATTATTTTCTCATTTTTAAAACCTATCTCCTCAAATTCAAAATCAAAAGACATAGTAATTTCAGCAGTTAATTTGTTATTCTCAATATTTATAATTTTTATTTCAGTTACATCAACAGGATTATGAGCATTTCTGATATAAACCGAACCATCTATATAACCTTCAACTGGATTTATTGGAAAATTGATTGATTTTCCAATGTATGTTTCTAAATTATTTTGTAATACTATAAAATCTAATCTAATTGAAGTATCAACAATCTCTTTATCAAGAACAAATTTTGAAATTGGTAAAAATATTGTGTAATGATTTTCTTCTTCGTTTTTTAGAATGCTACCTTTAAGAAATTCTAATTTAGTAACAGAAAATTTTTGCGTCAAATCAACATAATCGTTTATGTTTTCGTTTTCATCTTCAAAATTTAAATAAGTTTTTCCTTTTTCAAATTCCGCAATTATTTCATTAATAAACTCATTTTCGGTTTTAGCTCCATTTTTCCAAAATATTTCCATCATTCTTATGTCTTTTCCATAAGAACTCCATTCAATTCCCGTTGTGTCAAATTCTAATGTTCCATTATCGATTGGTTTGTTTACATCAAAACCATTTTTAATTAGATTCTCAACTTCTATGTAATTTCTTTCTACAATTAAGTTTAGTATTTCTTTATCTGTCATAATTTATAGTTGTTTTTTCTGCGGTTCGCTAAACTGACGGCTAACGTTTGGCAAATTGGCGATGGAGCCGACTTTTAGCACAAATGTTGAATAGAATTACTAATCTTCAACATTGCACAAAAGTTCAATAGAAGTACTTCACCGGCTCTATTGCCAATTTGTTTGTTATGTGCCGTTTTATTCCATTTTATACATTTAACAATTGCTGAAACGTAAAGTCGGGTTTAAACATTTCAATTTCGTTTTGAGTTGATTCTTCTTGTGCTTCTTTGCCATAGATAAACATTTGCTGTTCATAATTTTTAACAGCCTCTTCAATGCTATTAAATTTTCCATCGGCTAGATTATCAGACAATATCAAGGCATCCACCAACCCACTATTTACTCCCTGCCCTGCAAAAGGCGGCATCAAATGTGCGGCATCCCCAATCATTGTTATGGGTAATGGGCGCTTGCTTTTCCAAGGCTTTTCTAAAGGAAATATCCGTGTAGCCAATCCTACAAATGACAACGTCGTATGAATCAATTCTTTGTAGCGTTCGTCCCAATCGGAAAATTCTTTCAGAAGAAAATCAACGACACTATTTCTGTTTTGAAAATCTACCTGCGTTTGGTTTTTCCATTCATCAGGTGTTTTAAAACTTATTCCAAAATGCAATGCACCATTATTATTGGGGTTAGCAAATAATAAATTACCTTGGTGAGATGCCATTAGCCGGTTTCCATTGCATAGCTGAAAAAATCCAGGACAGTTTATCTCTGGTTGATGAATATCGGCTTGTATATTGAAAGTACCTGTTTCTTCAACTTCCGTGTCGGTAACAAATTTTCTTACCTTGGACATCCCGCCATTGGCAAGAATAACCAAATCTGCTGTTTCACTCGGTTTATTCTCAAAAGTTAGTGTCCACTTCTTCTTACCAGGTTCAAGCATAACAAGTTTTCTATCCCAAATAACCGTGTCGTTTTCTAAACTATTCAACAAGATAGCCCTTAAGTCATTTCTGTTTATTTCAGGATTGTCAAATCGATTTTCGGGCTTTACATTTTTTGTGGATAAAATATTGCCTTTTTCATCAGCAATATTTACACCCATTGGTAAGGCTAAGTCATAATAAGTTTGTAACAATCCCGCTTTTTTCATTGCTTCCTGACCTGAACCTTTGTGTAGGTCAAGGGTTCCACCAAAAATTCTTGCCTCTCGGTCGTTGTCTCTTTCGTAAACTGAAACGTCTATGCCGTTTTGCTGTAATAATTTTGCCATAGTCAGTCCAACGGGTCCACCACCAATTATTGCAACGTTCTTATCACTAAGTAAATTCATTTGTTTGTCTGTATCTATTCGCATTGTCATTCAAAAATGGCACATAACGTGTGGCGGCTTGCTGAAGTGACGACTTCGTAACCGCTAATTTTCTACTAAAATACAATTTCTTGCGAAAATTGAACGTGAATTTAAGGAAAAATTCGCCATTTTAGCAAACCGCTGTTATAGGCAGGCAAAGCTTT
>JAYRXL010000023.1:0-31913 GCA_041917555.1 Flavobacterium sp.
CTTTTGAGGCATCGTTCGTCCCGATAGCTATCGGGATAACCGGAGTAGCCGGTTTTGCATTAGCTTTTAATTAATTTTTTCTAAAAATTTAGAATAAAAAAAAGAGCTACATTTCTGTAACTCTTTAGAGGCATCGTCCGGATTCGAACCGGAGTAGACGGTTTTGCAGACCGGTGCCTAGCCGCTCGGCCACGACGCCTTTTTTCTGGAGAGCAAATATAAAACAAAAAAAACACAAAAAACAAATCGCCATTCTCAATTCAACTAAAATACTTGTTAAGAGGTTTGGAATTTGTTTTTTGTTATTTGGAATTTTAATTACGGTATTCCTCCATTTCTATGGTTACTGCTTCCACATCACCACCAATGGGCGGATTGAGTTTGGATACAGCCAAAGTTATGCGTGCAACGGCCGGTAATTCATCAAAAACCCGTTTAATAATCCGCTGCGCCACATGTTCTAAAAGCTTGGAACGAATTGCCATTTCTTCTTTTACAATGCGATTTAAATGTACATAATCCACCGTATCAGCTAATTCATCCGATAAAGCCGACTTCCGTAAATCGGTTTTCACTTCCAAATCAATACGGTAATCACTACCAATTTTAGCTTCTTCTTCCATGCATCCGTGAAACGAAAAAGTACGGATGTTTTGTAATTTAATTGTTCCCATTCTTATGTTTATTGTTTATAATTGGCGGTTTATGGACAAACGAATTCAAAACCATAAACGATAAACTATAAACTTTTATATCTTTGCTAAAATTACAAAAAATACAATGTCTACAGAGGAAAAATCGCTGAATTTTATTGAACAGATTATCGAGGAGGATTTAAAAAACGGACTTCCAAGCTCAAAACTTCGTTTTCGCTTCCCACCGGAACCTAACGGGTACCTGCATGTTGGTCATGCCAGTGCCATCTGCCTGAATTTTGGTTTAGGTTTGGATTACAATGCGCCGGTTAATTTGCGTTTTGATGATACCAATCCGGCTAAAGAAGAGCAGGAATATGTGGATGCCATCAAACGCGATGTGGAATGGCTTGGTTATTCGTGGGACCGCGAATGCTATGCTTCCGATTATTTCCAGGAATTATACGATTGGGCTGTTGCGTTTATTAAAAACGGAAAAGCCTATGTAGACAGTCAGTCTTCTGAGGAAATGGCCAAACAAAAAGGAACACCAACAACACCAGGCGTACCATCGCCTTATCGTGACCGCAGTGTAGCCGAAAACCTGGATCTATTTACCCGTATGAAAAACGGCGAATTCCCCGAAGGCACTCATGTTTTGCGTGCTAAAATTGATATGGCATCGCCCAATATGCTCATGCGCGACCCGTTGATGTACCGTATCTTACACAAACACCACCACCGCACCGGTGACCAATGGTGTATTTATCCTATGTATGACTGGGCTCACGGCGAAAGTGATTATTTAGAACAAATATCACATTCCTTATGTACACTCGAGTTTTTACCGCACCGTGAATTATACGATTGGTTTTTAGATCAAATTCAATCTGAACTCGTTTCAGATTCTCAACGTCCTGTTCGTCCAAAACAACGTGAATTTGCACGACGCAATTTATCGCACACGGTGGTTTCCAAACGAAAATTATTAAAATTAGTTCAAGATAATCACGTAACCGGTTGGGACGACCCACGGATGAGCACCATTTCTGGTATGCGCCGTCGCGGTTATCCGCCCATGGCTATTCGTAATTTTGCTAAAACCATCGGAATCGCCAAACGTACAAACCTGATTGATGTGTCGTTGCTTGAGTTTTGTGTGCGTGAGGAACTCAATAAAACAGCGCCTCGTGTCATGGCTGTACTTAACCCGGTAAAATTGGTTATAACCAACTATCCGGAAGGCAAAGAGGAATGGTTGGATGCCGAAAACAACCCGGAAGAGGCGGTAATGACCTACCGTAAGGTGCCGTTTTCCAAAGTGATTTACATCGAGCGTGACGACTTTAAAGAAGAAGCCGACAAGAAGTTTTTCCGTTTAACCCTGGGTACTGAAGTCCGACTTAAAAACGCGTACATCATTAAAGGTGAAAGCGTTCTGAAAGATGCCAATGGCAACATTACAGAAATTCATTGTACTTACGACGAAGACAGTCGTTCCGGCAGCGGTACCGAAGCCAGTATGCGCAAAGTAAAAGGAACCATTCATTGGGTTTCTACCACACATGCTATCCCGGCCGAAGTTCGCGTGTACGATCGTTTGTTTACACACGAAAATCCGGATGGTGATAAGGAAGTGGATTTTATGGAATACCTCAACCCTAATTCACTCGAGGTCATAACCGGCTATATGGAACCCAGCTTGCAACAAGCCACACCCGGAACACAATACCAGTTTCAACGTTTGGGATATTTTTGTGTTGACAGCGATTCGACTCCCGAAAAAATTGTTTTTAACAAAACCGTTGGTCTTCGAGACACTTGGGCTAAAATCGAAAACAAGGAATAATACACTATAAGTAAAACCTATTGAAAACCCGCTTTTATAGTGGGTTTTTTTAGTATTGTTTCGCTTTATATGTAAAGCAAGAAACATCAATAAAACCAATTAAAAACAGCTTATTTTGAAGCTTTTTACCGCTGTTTTTTAAAAGCGAAAACCAAACACATAACTATCGGTTTAATCGTGCAGGAAAGAGCCTTATTTTTATTTTTTTGTCTTTTGCAGCTTATTCCCGTCGTTTGCGCTACATCCTCAAAGCACAACCGCTTTTTGCAACGTTGTTAGGCGGGCTTCTGCTGTCGCCGCCACCCAACGGCAAAAAATACGGTTTGCTTCTGCGGTGGTAGACTGCTTCCGCCGGGGCTGAAATAATGCGAGAGGGCGGAGGGTATT
Source organism: Flavobacterium sp. (assembly GCA_041917555.1). Taxonomy (GTDB): domain Bacteria; phylum Bacteroidota; class Bacteroidia; order Flavobacteriales; family Flavobacteriaceae; genus Flavobacterium. The sequence goes on from JAYRXL010000023.1 coordinate 2,872, forward strand.
GTTGGAGCCCCGATCATTCGCGGCGACGACCCGCAGACCGACCCGATCGAAAAGAGAGGGGCTCGCCCTAAAAAAGAAAAACCTGCTCATGGAGCAGGCTTCTGTTTTTATGGTTGGGGTTCCGTTGGATTGGAAGTATCTTTCGGATTGTAATCGAGCGAAGTTTTGTCGTCCTGATGCTTTTGGCGTTTAGGTTGTTTTTTCATTTGCTCTCCAATTTGGTTGCTGGCTGCAAAACTGGCCACCATGTTGTTTAACATATCGGTAGCGGCTTGGGGCGAGTTGGGTAACAGGATTAAATTACTGTTAGTATCAGCTCCCACAGCTTGTAGGGTATCGTAGTGCTGCGTCACCACAATTAGTGCCGAGGCTTCTTGCGAATTAATGCCTACGTTGTTTAACACTTCCACACTTTCTACCAAACCACGCGCAATTTCCCTGCGTTGGTCTGCAATACCTTGACCTTGTAATTTTTTACTTTCGGCTTCGGCTTTCGCTTTGGCTACAATTCGGATGCGTTGGGCTTCCGATTCGAACATGGCTGCCGTTTTTTCACGCTCAGCAGCGTTGATACGGTTCATGGCATTTTTTACCTGAGCATCCGGATCAATATCGGTCACCAATGTATTGATGATGTCATACCCATAGGCAAGCATTGCCTCGTTGAGTTCACGTTTTACGGCAATAGCAATATCGTCTTTACGTACAAATACATCGTCTAAAATTAATTTTGGAACTTCGGCACGAACAACGTCAAAAACATAAGCAGTAATTTGATCATGAGGGTATTCGAGTTTGTAAAATGCTTCGTAAACTTTATCCTGAATCACTTTGAACTGCACCGAAACTTTCATTTTCACGAATACGTTGTCTTTGGTTTGTGTTTCGATAATAACGTCCAATTGTTGGATGCGTAGGTTAACGCGCCCGGAAATGCGATCGATAATCGGAATTTTGAGTTGCAATCCGGAGTTGCGAATACTGTGAAATTTCCCGAATCGTTCAATAACGACAGCAGTTTGCTGTTTGACCGTAAAAAACGAGGCGAAGAAGATAAACAAACCTAGAAAGCCAATGATAAAAAAAATAGGATCCATGAATTCAAATAGTTTTAGGATTAATACGTTAGTTATACGAGAATAGTGTATGTTTGTTACAACTTAAACCCACGAAAATGAAGAAAATATTTTTAACCCTTTCCGTTTTATATGTTGGTATGTTCGCTTTTTCGCAATACCAAAACAAAGATGGTAACCGCATTGGTATTGCTTTTGGTTTAAACCAATCGACACTCTTAAACAGTAATTTTACAACAAAACCGGATATGGGTTTTGCAGGCGGGTTGTCGGTTCGTGGGAATTATTATAACAATTGGAGTATGATTTATGGAATGCAGTTTTTTCGTTCTAATTTTATCATGAATACCTACACGGCCGCTTCACCAAACCGAGAAACCCAATTTAATATCTCCGGAGCACAAGTCCGCTTGTTGTTGAGTTACAACATCATTAAAAACCACATTTCATTCGATTTTGGTCCGGTGTTACAAATCAATGATAAGCTTAAAACAGCCAGTGAAGACGAAAATCGTTTTATTGAAGGGACTTCATTAAAGGCAGTACAAATCAGCGATATTGGAAAATTTCACGGGGCAGGTTATGTTGGAATTTCGGCCGGGACTCGCCGCATACGAGCGGTTGTTTTTTACCAATACGGTTTTACCAATTTACTCAACAAACTCAACAGCCAGGAAGGGCTTCAGGCCTTGAACGGCAACCAGAAATTTGAAGCCAATTTAGGTACGATAAACGGACAGATTTTATTTAATTTGTAAAAAATAAACCCCGGAGTCTTTTCCGGGGTTTTTATTATCCTAATGTTTCAATCGCTTTTTCAATCCGTTGAATCGTTTTGTCTTTACCAATTAATTCCATAATATCGAACAAATGAGGCCCTTTTAAAGCGCCCACTAAGCTCAACCGCAAGGGTTGCATTACTTTTCCCATTCCGATTTCATGTTGTGTCATCCAATCTTTTAACGCCGTTTCAATTGGTGCTGAAGTAAAGTCATTGATTCCCTTTAATTGATCAATAACCTGACGCATTAACTGCGGTGTTTCTTCTTTCCAGTTTTTAGCGGCCTTTTCATCATAGGAAGAAGGTGCAATAAAAAAGTAATCGGCTAATTCCCAAAAATCAGACACAAAATTCGCACGCTCTTTTATCAATGAAACAATCTTTACCAACTTTGTCATTCCGAACGCAGTGAAGGAATCTCCAATTTTTTCTTCTACAGTTGTTTTGAAACTCAACGCCAAACTCTCATCGCTTTGCTTTTGCAAATAATGGTGATTGAACCATTTGTTTTTTTCCGGATCAAATTTTGCTCCGGCTTTATGAACCCTGTTTAAATCGAATTTTAGTGCTAATTCTTCCAAAGAAAATAATTCCTGATCGGTTCCATCATTCCAACCCAGCAAAGCCAAAAAGTTAACCACGGCTTCCGGGAAAAATCCTTTTTCGCGGTAGCCTGACGAGGTTTCACCCGTTACCGGATCTGTCCAATCCAACGGAAATACCGGAAAGCCCATTTTATCGCCATCGCGTTTGGAAAGTTTACCATTTCCTATAGGTTTTAAAATCAAAGGAAGGTGAGCAAAGGCGGGTGCTTCCCATTCAAAGGCCCTGTAAAGCAAAATATGAAGCGGGAGGGAAGGCAACCATTCTTCGCCGCGAATCACATGCGATGTTTCCATAAGATGATCATCTACAATGTTGGCTAAATGGTAGGTTGGCATTCCGTCGCTTTTAAACAGAACTTTATCGTCTAATAAATTCGTTTCAAATTGAATCGCACCACGAATAATATCGTGCAGTTGTAATGTTTCGTTTACCGGAGTTTTAAAACGAACCACGTAAGCCTCACCGGCCGCAATTCGTTTTTCGGTTTCCGCTTTGCTTAGTACTAACGAGGTGTCTAATTTTTCACGGTTGTGCCAATTATAGATAAAGGTTTTTCCTTCGGCTTCATGTTGTTTTCGATGGGTTTCTAATGCTTCAGCAGTGTCAAAAGCATAGTAAGCCCAACCTTTTTCCAAAAGGATATCGGCATATTGTTTGTATAAATGTTTCCGTTCGGATTGACGATACGGACCAAATTTTTCGTTTTTACCAACCGTTTCCGACGGCGAAATTCCAAGCCATTCTAACGCTTCAAAAATATAGGCTTCGGCACCGGGAACAAACCGATTTTGGTCGGTATCTTCTACACGAAGGTAAAACGTACCGTTGTGTTTTTTGGCAAACAAATAATTAAACAAAGCGGTACGCACCCCACCAATATGTAGTGGTCCTGTTGGACTGGGTGCAAAACGAACGCGAACGGGTTTTGACATGGTTTGAAATTTTAGGCAAAGATAATGAGAACTTAACTTTTTTTCAACCTCTTGTGTTAGTAACACCTTTACCAAACTTTTAACGTTTGATTTTCTAAAAATTACTATTTTTAGCGGTTATTAACAAGCTATTGACAACCGTGGATAAAGCAAGTATTATTTATACCAAACTGGAAGGTTTTATCAGGAAGTTTTACACGAATGAACTCCTGCGTGGGATTATTTTTTTCACCGGGTTGGGTTTATTGTATTTTTTATTTACCCTTTTTGTGGAGTATTTCCTTTGGTTAAAACCCGGAGCCAGAACGGTTTTGTTTTGGGTTTTCATAACGGTTGAGCTGTTTCTGTTGCTTCGATTTATTGTTTTCCCGCTTTTCAAATTAGTCAAATTGCGCAAGGGAATCAATTACGAAGAGGCTTCCAAAATCATAGGGAATCATTTTAGTGAAGTAGGTGATAAGTTAACCAATTTCTTGCAGTTGTCTCGCGACAGCCATAAGTCGGAATTGCTTTTAGCCTCAATTGATCAAAAAGCGGCTTCACTTCAGCCCATCCCTTTTTCCAATGCGGTTAATTTTAAAACGAATTTAAAATATGTGCCATTAGCCGTTATACCCCTTTTGTTTTTTGCTCTTTTTTACCTTACGGGTAATGGAAATATTATCAGCCAAAGTTTTACCCGTGTTGTCAATTATAAAGAGCAGTTTTTACCTCCGGCACCTTTTGCTTTTGAAGTACTGAATAAAAGTTTACAAACAGAACAAAACAAAGATTTTATTGTAAAGGTTCGCACGGTGGGCAATGTGGTTCCTGAAAACGCCATGATTTATTTGGGCGATGAAAGTTATTTTATGGAAAACACAGGTCCGGGGCAATTTGAGTTTCTGATTACGAAACCAAAAACGAACTTGGATTTTCATATAGAAGCGAATGAGGTTTCGTCAAAAGATTACCAATTACAGGTGGTGACTGTGCCTTCCATTTCTAATTTTGAGATGGTTTTAAACTATCCGACGTATCTCAATAAAAAGGCCGAAACAATTAAAGGAACCGGCAATGCGGTTATTCCTGAAGGAACGCGTGTCACGTGGCGCATGACTACGTTGGCTACCCAACAAGTAAATTGGATTAGCGGAGGCTCTGTTTCTCCTTTCAGCAAGAGCGAGAATCTTTTTCAATTGGCTAAAAGTATTGTTCAAAACACAGATTATCAGATTATTACTTCTAATGCAAAAATTAAAGATTACGAAAAACTGAATTACCAAATAGCCGTTGTAAAAGACCAATATCCAACGATTGATGCCGGAAATGCACCGGATAGTTTAAAGGTGGCTAAGAATTACATATTAGGGCGTGTATCGGACGATTATGGTTTATCCAAACTTCAAATTATTTATTATCCTAAAGACAAACCCAACTTAGCGAAACGAGGTGTTTTACCGGTTAATAAAGATGTTTATGATCAGTTTGTTTTTGTTTTCCCTTCTAATTTACCGGTTGAGCCCGGGGTTAATTATGAATTTTATTTTGAGGTTTTTGATAATGATGCCTTACATAATTTCAAAAGTGCAAAATCAATGGTTTTTTCGCATCGTGAATTAACAGAAACCGAAAAGCAAGATGAGTTATTACAACAACAAAATGACAATATCAATTCACTTGAAAAATCATTAAAAACCCAAGAAAAGCAACTTAATGAAATGGATAAGTTGCAAAAAATGGGCAAAGAAAAAGAGTCGTTAGAATACCGCGAACAGCAAAAAGTGAATGATTTTATCCAGCGTCAAAAGCAGCAAGATGAATTGATGAAAGAGTTTGCTGAAAAAATGAAAGAGAATCTTGACAAAGAAAAATCTGAGAAAAAGGATGAAATGAAAGAACTGCTCAAAGAGCGATTGGATAAGGTTGATAAAGATTTTGAAAAGAACCAAAAGCTTTTGGAAGAGTTGGAAAAACTGAATGAAAAAATCCAGAAGGAAGAGCTTTTTGAAAAAATGGATAAATATAAACAGCAATCCAAAAACCAACAGCGCAGTTTAGAGCAATTGGTTGAACTCACCAAAAAGTATTATGTAGAAAAGAAGGCGGAACAAATTGCAGAAAAGCTTGAAAAATTAGCTGAGAAGCAAAATAAGCTTTCGGAATCGGATAAAGAGAACAATTCCCAAAAACAAGATGAAATAAATAAAGAGTTTGACGCAATCCAGCAGGAGTTAAATGAGCTCGAAAAAGAAAACAAGGAATTAAAGAATCCAATGGAATTACCTAATACGGATTCCAATGAAAAAAGTATTGATGAAGATTTAAATAATGCCAAAGACCAGCTTCAAAAAGAGCAAAAAGACAAAGCGAAACCTAAACAAAAAAGTGCTTCTAAAAAGATGAAGCAAATGAGCCAGGAAATGCAGGAGAGCCTGCAGCAGGGTGAACAAGAGCAATTGGAAGAAGATGTTGAAATGCTACGACAAATCTTGGATAATTTATTGGCGTATTCCTTCTCTCAGGAAGAGGTTATGAAACAATTTAAGGGATTGAAACGAGGTTCTCCGGCGTTTATAAAAAACCTTAAAAAGCAACAAGATTTAAAGCAACAATTTAAACATGTAGACGATAGTTTATTTGCCATGTCGCTTCGAAATCCTAAGATTGGCGAAAAGGTAACCAAAGAGATAGGAGAAGTGCAGTATAATGTAGACAAGGCTATCGAAACCTTAGCCGACGCTAACATTGGTAAAGGTACTTCACACCAACAATTTGCTGTTTCCTCCGCGAATAAGTTGGCCGATATGTTGGCCGACGCACTCAATAATATGCAAATGTCGCTATCCATGTCGGGTTCTGGAAGTGGCAAACCAAAACCGGGTCAAGGCGGTTCCGGAATGCAACTCCCTGACATTATTAAGAAACAGGAAGGATTGAGTGAAAAAATGAAGAACGGAATGAAACCCGGCCAAAAGCCTGGAGAAAAGCCCGGTGAAGGCAGCGAAGGTCAAAAAGGCGACAAAGAAGGAGGTAAACAAGGTCAAGGTAAAAGCGGTAAATCAGGTAGCCAAGGCGGAAGCGGTCAAGGGGATGAAAAGGAAGGTGAAAAGGGTGAAGACGGCGAAGGAAATGCAGAGCAAATAATGGAAATCTACAAGGAACAACAACAGCTTCGTGAGGCCTTAGAAAAAGAGTTGAATAAACAAGGGTTAGGCCCTAATGGCCAAAATGCCTTGTCACAAATGAAGCAAATAGAAAAGCAATTGTTGAATAAAGGTTTTAATAATGAGGTGCTTCAAAAGATGCTTAATTTAAAGTATGAGTTGCTAAAATTGGAAAAGGCAACACAACAACAAGGCGAAGAAAAGAAACGTCAATCTGAAACCAACACAAAAGAATTTACGAATTCTGCCAATGCGTTACCCCAAAGGTTACAGGAATATTTAAATAGTGTTGAAATTTTAAACAGACAAACCTTACCTTTGCGCCCAAATTATAACCGTAAGGTTCAGGAATATTTTAAGGGAAATGATAAGCTTTAATTACGAAAATGATTTTAATTTAGAGAATGAAGACCGTTATGGAAATTGGGTTTCCAGCATAATTCAATCAGAAGGCAAGGAGGAAGGAGAGATTAATTATATTTTTTGTGACGATGATTATCTGCTCGATATGAATCAAAAGTATTTGAATCACGACACCTATACGGATATTATTTCTTTTGACTACACTGTAGGAAATGAATTACACGGCGATATTTTTATTTCGACACAGCGTGTTGCTGAAAACGCAGCAGATTTTAAGGTTTCCTTTTCGGAAGAATTACTTCGCGTTATGGCTCACGGCATTCTACACTACTGTGGTTATAAGGATAAATCAGATTCTGACGCTACGCTTATGCGTTTGAAGGAAGATGAAAAAATTAAATTGTTCCACGTGGAACAGTAAGTTTACTAAGATAATAATATGTTCCACGTGGAACATTACAAATTACTATGTTTGAATCATACGATGTTGTTATTGTAGGCGCAGGACATGCAGGCTGTGAGGCCGCTGCTGCTGCTGCCAATTTGGGGTCAAAAACACTCTTGGTTACCATGAGCTTGCAAAACATCGCCCAAATGTCGTGTAATCCTGCTGTTGGCGGGATTGCAAAAGGACAAATTGTGCGCGAAATTGATGCGCTCGGAGGTTACTCTGGGATTGTTTCTGATAAAACAGCGATTCAGTTTAAAATGTTGAATAAATCAAAAGGTCCTGCCATGTGGTCGCCCCGTGTGCAATCGGATCGGATGCGGTTTTCTGAAGAATGGCGCTTGATGCTTGAACGAACTCCAAACCTCGATTTTTACCAAGAGATGGTTACCGGACTTGTTGTCTCTAATGGAAGAATAACCGGAGTTAAAACGGCTCTTGGTTTAACCATAAAGGCGAAATCGGTTGTGTTAACCAATGGCACTTTTTTGAATGGATTGATTCATATTGGAGAAAAACAATTCGGTGGCGGTAGAGCAGGCGAGAGTGCCGCTTTTGGTATTACTGAAGATTTGGTTCAGTTGGGTTTTGAAGCCGGACGCATGAAAACCGGAACACCACCCCGCGTTGATGGTCGCTCGTTGGATTATTCAAAAATGCGCGAAGAACCCGGCGATTCACATCCGGATAAATTTTCCTATTCAGACGAAACAAAACCCTTAAGTCATCAAAAGTTATGTCACATGACGTATACTTCGGATGAGGTTCACTCTATTTTACGCGAAGGTTTTGATCGCTCCCCCATGTTTAATGGCCGAATTCAAAGCTTAGGACCGCGCTATTGTCCCTCGATTGAAGATAAAATTAATCGTTTTGCCGATAAAGACAGACATCAGTTGTTTATTGAGCCTGAAGGATGGAATACGGTGGAAGTCTATGTAAACGGATTTTCAACATCGCTCCCCGAAGATATTCAATACAAAGCCCTGCGCTCTGTTGCCGGTTTTGAAAAGGTTAAATTCTTCCGCCCGGGTTACGCGATTGAATATGATTATTTTCCACCCACACAATTGCAACACACCCTCGAGACGAAATTAGTTGAAGGTTTGTATTTTGCCGGGCAAATAAACGGTACTACAGGGTATGAAGAAGCAGCCTCTCAAGGCTTAATGGCGGGAATAAATGCACACCTTAAGGTGTCCGACAAAGAACCTTTTATCCTTCGCCGCGACGAAGCTTATATTGGTGTTTTAATTGATGATTTAATAACAAAAGGCACTGAAGAGCCGTATCGCATGTTTACGTCGCGAGCCGAATTTAGAACCCTTTTACGACAGGATAATGCCGATTTCCGACTCACACCCAAAGCGTATGCTATAGGCTTGGCTTCCGAAAAACGACTGCGTCGTATGGAAGAAAAGTTTGCCAAAAGTGATGCTATGGTTACTTTTTTTAAAGAAACCAATTTAACGGTTTCTGAAGCTAATCCTATTTTAGAAGTAAAAGGAACAAGTCCGATTGTGCATTCCGAAAAGATATTTAAAATACTGACACGACCTCAAATTGATTTGGAGGATTTCACACTTTTTGAAAAGGTTAAAAACTACATTGAAGAACATAAGCTTGATGATGAAATTGTTGAACAAGCCGGGATTCAAGTAAAATATTCAGGTTATATTGAAAAAGAAAAAGCCAATGCCGAGAAGCTGACCCGATTGGAAAATTTAAAAATCCCGCACGATTTTGATTACCATCAGGTCAAATCGATGTCAATTGAAGCCCGTCAAAAGTTATCGGCTATCCGACCGGTAACCATTTCGCAAGCGTCACGAATTAGTGGCGTCTCGCCTTCCGATATTTCTATTTTACTGATACATTTAGGAAGATAATACAATGTTCCACGTGAAACAAACGCTCAAAACCCTTTACAACTAAGCTTTCATGGATATTTCCAAAACAAAACATTTTTTAACCGTTACCGATTATTCTGTTTCAAAAGAGCACTTCGACTTACTGCATGATGAAGAATTGGATATGCTGATTACACATCCGCAACCGTCATTGGAAAAACTGCCTTCCTACTACGAAAGCGATGATTATATATCGCATACCGATGCAAAGCGTTCTCTTTTTGAACAGATGTACCATATTGTTAAACGCATTGCGTTGCAACGAAAAGCAAAACTTATACAAGATTGGTCTACACACAAAGGAAATCTATTAGACATTGGTGCCGGAACCGGGGATTTTTTGTTTACTGCCAAAAAAGAGGGTTGGAATGTGACAGGGATAGAGCCAAGCGATAAAGCCAAATCAATCGGAAAATCAAAAGGAGTCCACTATTCGGAAGAGCTTTCAGCCCTGGAAAATCATTTTTTCGACGTTATAACCATGTGGCATGTATTAGAACATGTTCCTAATTTAGAAGAACAAATTCAAGAATTAAAACGGTTACTTAAACCGGAAGGAACATTAATTATAGCTGTGCCCAACTTCAAATCGTTCGATGCCCAACATTACGGAAAATTTTGGGCTGCCTACGATGTTCCTATTCACTTGTGGCATTTTTCCAAAAAAGCAATTTCAAAACTATTTGCTAAATCAGATTTTGTTTTAGAAAAAGTAGTACCAATGAAATTTGATAGTTTTTATGTGAGTCTTCTCTCAGAAAAATACAAAACCGGAAAAATGAATTTTATCAAAGCGTTTTGGATTGGTTTACGGTCTAACTGGTATGGAAGTTCCAAAAGTGAATATTCTTCCCACATTTACATCCTAAAAAACAAACAAAACGCAAAATAAAGCGATTTTAGACCTGTTTTTATACACACACATTAATTTATCCGGCTAAAAAGCAATCGTTTCTTAGGAGCGATTTAGTAAAGTCAATTTCAATAACCTATAGTTATAGGTATAAAAATAAGTATAAATAAAAATTATAAACCAAAAAAACCTATCAAAAGATAAAAAAGAAAGTAACCCAATTTTATTTTTTACTTTTGTCACCAAATTCAAAATAGTATGAAAAAAATAATTTTACTTCTTGCTGCAAGTGTTAGTTTGATGTCTTGTAACGATTCAAAAGCACCAGAAGCAAAAAACTTTAAAACAGCCTACATAGACACAGCCAAACTTTTGGATGAAAGCACTGAGGCGAAAGACATCAAAGAAAAATACAAAGCTAAAGCGGCCGAATTTGACGGAAAAATCAAAAATGAAGCCACTCAGTTAGAGAATGAACAACGTAATTTCTCTTCCAACGCACAAAAAAATGGTCAAGCTTGGGCCCAACAAAAATACGGTGAACTACAGCAACGTGATCAAATGTTACAATACAAACAACAAGGCATGTTGCGTCAGCTACAAGAAGAGAGTGGTAATGAAATGGAGGCTTTAGTCAAAAAATACAAACAAGTTTTTAAAGACTACGGGAAAGAAAAAGGCTACGATTATATTTATGGCACAGGTGAATCGGCAACCGTGTTGTATGCTAAAGACAATTACGATATCACACAGGAAATCATTGACTTAGTAAATGAAAAATACAAATCAGGCGAAGATAAAACCGAAGCAAAAAAGGAAGATAAAAAGAAATAAATTACCTATTTCTATTTCAAAAGCGGACTCAGTTGGGTTCGCTTTTTTTATTTTTGATGTATAAGTCGGGTAAGTTTTATAGACAAATCAGTCAATATAATTTTCGCATTTCCATTGCGTTCAATGTGGTAAATTGCATCGGAAAGTTCCTTGTAAATTGCCACTATGTTAGCACCGGACACAAACGGAGCAAAGTTTTCAATTCGAAATTTGTCAACGGTAGGTTCAAAATAAACTAATGTATCTGCTTGATAATTAAGCAGTAAAGCCTGTCTGAAGAGGTTAATACAATAGTTCAGAAATTTCTTTTGCGTTTCACGACCCATGCCGGCAATTTGCTCGCTCCATTCAATTAAATCCTGTATCACTTCGGGCTTTCCTTTGGCACGAAAAGCGGCTCGAACCCAAGTTACAAACCAGGCTTCAAAAACTGATTCATCGGTATCTCCCTGAACTAACTGCAATGCGCGATTATAATTACCCTGTGCCTGATGTGCAATACGTTGTGCCCTTTTTTCTTCAACGGCCAATCGTGAAACAAGCGCTTGCTGTATTACTTTTTCAGGCAAAGCGCCAAATCCTAGCGCCTGACAGCGCGAAGAAATGGTTTGTAAAATGTCTTCGATATGCTCCGTCACCAAAATAAAAACGGTCTTATCGGTAGGCTCTTCCAAAAGTTTTAAAAGCTTATTTGAAGCAGGAATATTCATCTTATCCGCCATCCAAATTATCATTACTTTATATCCGCCTTCATGCGACTTTAAAGAGAGCGATTTTACGATTTCTGTAGCGTCTTCTACGCGTATTTCTCCTTGTTTATTTTGAACCCCTAAAGCTTTGTACCAGTCAAACAAACTGCCATACGGATTTTCTTTCAGAAACTCGCGCCATTCTTGAATAAAATCCAAACTTTTAGGCTTCGATTTTACCTCTTCTGTCGTAATGGTTGGGTAAACAAAATGCAAATCAGGGTGGTTAAAATGACTAAATTTTAGGTTGCAACTTTCATTCTCACCGGCATTATCATCACCCGAGTTTTGGCAAATAATGTATTGCGCATAAGCAATTGCCATGGCCAATGTACCGCTACCCTCAGGGCCATAAAATAATTGCGCATGAGGTATACGGCCTTTTTTAGCTGTGTTGATAAGGTGATTTTTTAAATGATCTTGTCCCGGAATTTCTGAAAATAGCATAGACAGCGAAGGTACATTTTTTGACAAATGTAATCAAATACTCATGGGGAACAATTCGTTTATACAACTTTAGTAATGCCCTAATCTCCAAAAAAGTAATAGTTAAAACACCAGTATTTGTAATAAAACACTTTAAAAACAAACAAATTACGACGCGTTGTCGAACAAATGCGTATTTTATCGAACAAAGATGTATTTTTGTCAGACAAACCCTAATTAACTCGTTTATGACACAACTTAAACGATTGCACACCCTTTTTCCGATGCTTCTCTTGGGCATATCGGTACAGGCTCAGTTGGCTGTTCCTTTCAAAAAACGCTTCGAGTCTTTTGTAAAAGGTGATATGGCAGTAATTGCGAACACTATTACCAATCGCGTAGATCGTTCCGGGTCAACAAGCTCAGAATACAATAACTTGGACAAAAGTGCCTTGCACAATGATGAGTTTACAATAAAATACATCGATATTGATACTGATGAAACTACATTTTCATCGAGTTCGGCTCGCTTTTTACCTTCAAACCCGGCGCAGAAAAAAGTAATTTATGCCGGATTGTATTGGTCGGCTACCTACCCCTATAATGCAGGAGACATGAAAAAAGAGGGTAAGTTTATTAGCTTAGACGAAAATCGGGAAAACATCAATCAAATTAAAATAAAACTGCCCGGGGCGCAAACGTATACACCCCTCACCGGTGAGATTTTATTTGATGGTTTTGAAAAAAAGGACTTTAAGGACTGTGCTCCTTATGCGGTTTATGCAGATATAACTTCATTGGTAACGGCATTAAAGAATCCGTTTGGCGAATATACTGTAGCCGATATCCGAGCTGCACAAGGTAAAATTAGTGGAGGCGTAGCTTCGGGTTGGACGCTGTTTTTAGTATATGAAGACCAGACCATGAGCGGTAAATTTATTACCTCATTTGATGGTTTTGCAGGGGTGACCGATCGCTCAACCGATATTGAAATAGGTGGTTTTAAAACGGTTTCTGAGGGAGATATTAGTGCTACCTTAGCTTTTGCAGCCTTGGAAGGCGATACCGCTATGTCGGGTGATCAACTATTATTTCGAACCGGCGATGATGCTAAATTTATTAACCTGCAAAACACATTACGAAAACCGACAAATTTCTTTAACAGCACAATTAACAATGAATCAGGAGAAGTTATCCATCGATTTCCTGCCAGCCAAAACACGTTAGGCTATGATACCGGAATCATTCAAATTGCCAATCCTAATAATTCGGTTGTAGCCAATAATTCAACCTCGGCCACACTCCGACTAAAATCTGTTGGTGATCGATTCTATATGTTTTTTTCTGCCTTCAATGTGGAAGTTTCAGAACACGATTTTCCTTTTCCAACGACAAAAAATCAGTTAGCCGAAAATCCCGCCCAAGAACCTACACAAACAACGGTTTCTACAGATGAATTTGGCTTAGAGTCGAAGGCGGTTGTAACGTATGGGTTACTGACAGAGGATCTCACCGATATTAAATATATCGAAATTGAAAATGCTCCGGCAGGTTATTATATCATTGCCAATGTTTTTGAACAACCCTATTACTTACAAAATTTCCTTACCAATCTGAAAAATAAAAATGTGGAAGCCAATTCGTTTTACAACCCGAACAACCGGTATAACTATGTATACTTGGCTAAAACCACCAACAAAGAAGAAGCCGTGAGGCTTTTTACAACCGGAGTTAATCGTACCTACAACGATAAAATCTGGATCCTTTCAGTAAACAACAGGAATGAACAAGTAATTACCTCAGACGAATAACCCCAAATTACCCCAAGATGAGCCCCAAACACCTAATCACAGTCTTTAGCTTAGCTGCTCTTTTTCAGGCAAATGCACAGCAAAAAAATGGGTTTAACCCCAGATTTCAACAAAAAATAAAAGGCGATATTGCCATTTTGGCCAACAACATTCTCAATAGGGTAGATTATAGTAATACCCCAAATGTGGCCTATTATAATTATTCCTCCGGTTCGCCGCTTAACGACGATTTCCAAATGGATTATATCGATATTGATGATGATCCTTCTACTTTTTCATCCAGTAGTGCGGAACTCTTTTTTGAAAACCCGTCTTCCCGACGTATAATTTACGCCGGACTTTACTGGGCAGGGACTTACAAATACAATAGTGGTGTCCAAAAGAAAGAAGATAAATATGCCGCGGTAGACCCAGGACGACAGGCCGTTAACAGCATTAAAATAAAATATCCAGACAGCAACCAATATGAGTCACTCACAGGAACGATACTCTACGACGGACTGCAAACCGAAATGAGTGAAACGGCGCCTTATGTTGTATATGCTGATGTTACTGACAAACTTAAGGGACTAGCCAATCCAAATGGCGTATATACATTAGCCAATATTCGAGCCACAAGAGGAACGCTTAAAGGAGGTTCTGCAGCCGGATGGACTTTATTCATTGTCTATGAAGACGCCGCTAAACCGACAAAATCAATCACTACTTATGATGGCTTTACCGAAATTTCGTCTGCTCCGCAAACATTTACATTTTCGGGTTTTCAAACCGTTTCATCCGGAGAGGTGAAAGCCAAAATAGTTTTAGGAGCTTTAGAAGGCGATTTTACAGTGTCAGGAGATCGGGTTTTGTTTAAACCGGGAGGCGTAAAAGATTTTAAACCGCTTTTTACACAACAACGTAAGGCCGAAAATTTCTTTAGCAGCGCCATTACCGTTGAGAATAAACATTTTGCTACACGTTTTCCGGACAGTAAAAATACCTTGGGTTATGATACCGCTGTGTTTTCATTAGCCAACACAGCCAACACATTATTACCCAATAATGCTACCGAAGCACAGCTTAAAGTAGAGTCTACCAGCGATAAATGCTATTTGTTTTTTGCTGCTTTCGCTGCCGATGAAACTGTGGCCGATAAAGTTATTCCGAAAACGGCTGTCGCATCAGGTACCGATGCCTACGAAATTAAAAAGGTGCAAATGATTGCCGAAATGTTTGCTGATGCAAATCAAACCACGACATCGTCTAAAAATTTATCAAAAAAGAATAGTACTTTTTCCAATAAAGCGGTACAGTCCAAACCGGTTATTGAAGTCATGGAAATGAAAATTTCAAGTCAGGAAAAGGGATTTTATGTGGTTACTAACGCTTTTACAGTGCCACACAGTGCGAAACAATATTCTACCCTTTTGAGTTTAAAAGGATTTGACAATCAAACGTTTGTAAATAAAATTAACAACTACACCTTTATTTACTTAAAACGGTTCGACACCCTAGATGAGGCGGTTGCATTTTACACCAATAAGGCGCAAATCGGATTTGAGGATCCGTTGTATTTGGTTTCGGTTAATAATGTTATTACGGGTATTTCGGATGTAGATTAGTGCCAAATTTTGGTCTATGAGTTTTGTCATTTTTTTTGCCCAACAGAAAGCCTTACCTTTGCAGCGGTTAAAAAAGTAACGACAAAAGCATGAAAACAATCGACAACTTTAACTTTAAAGATAAAAAAGCCTTAATCCGTGTAGATTTCAATGTGCCTCTCGACGAGCATTTCCAGGTAACAGATGCTAACCGAATTGAGGCGGCAAAACCCACTATTTCTAAAATTTTAGCCGATGGAGGCAGCGTCATTTTGATGTCGCACTTAGGCCGCCCAAAAGGCAAAGAGGACAAATACTCGCTTCGCCATATCATAGACAAAACCAGTGAAGTACTGGGCGTTCCGGTTATATTTGCTGACGACTGTAGAGGTGTTGTTGCCCAAAAAGCGGCATCCGATTTAAAGCCGGGAGAAGTACTTTTGTTGGAAAACCTTCGTTTTTATGCCGAAGAGGAAGCAGGCGATGTTTCGTTTGCACAAGAATTGTCGGAACTGGGAGATATTTATGTTAATGATGCCTTTGGAACGGCTCATAGAGCACATGCATCCACCACAATCATAGCACAGTTCTTCCCTGAGAATAAATGTTTTGGGTATCTTTTAGCCAAAGAAATAGAAAGCCTTAACCGCGTATTAAATAATTCGGTACAACCTGTAACGGCAGTGTTGGGCGGATCAAAAGTGTCTTCCAAAATTACAGTTATCGAAAACATTTTGGATAAAGTCAATCACATGATTATTGGCGGCGGAATGACATTTACTTTCATAAAAGCCTTAGGCGGTAAAACAGGGGACTCTATTTGTGAGAACGATAAATTAGATTTGGCACTCGAAATTTTACACAAAGCCAAGGAAAAAAATGTACATATTCACATTCCGGTTGATGTGGTTGCCGCAAATTCATTTTCCAACGATGCAGATACCATGGTAGTGGATGTACGCGAAATCCCTGATGGATGGCAAGGACTGGATGCCGGACCTAAATCGCTCGAAAATTTCAAATCGGTTATTATGAACTCCAAAACCATTCTTTGGAACGGTCCATTAGGTGTTTTTGAAATGGAAAATTTCGCCAAAGGCACCATCCAATTGGGTGAATATATAGCCGAAGCAACGTCCAACGGAGCGTTTTCATTAGTGGGCGGAGGCGACTCGGTAGCTGCGGTAAAACAGTTTGGACTGGAAGACAAAATGAGCTATGTTTCCACAGGAGGCGGAGCCATGTTAGAGATGCTTGAGGGTAAAATTCTTCCGGGAATCGCAGCAATCTTAGAATAACAATTCGATTTTAACAATAATTAAGGTCTTTTTTACGTTTTAAGTATTAATTTTGCAAAATCGCATAATTTACTGACAACTAAATAATTGAGCAATCAATATGACAATAAAAAACAAACTTACTTCTTTACTCATTTTGGCTTCAGGGGCTGTATTTGCCCAAGAAACACAGCCAGTTTCGACTCCGGTTCAGGATTCGATTAGTAAGAAAGAGGTTAAGATTTCTTTTCTGGATTCCATAAAGGCAACATTTGTCAAAGATGAGATGGCAGCTTGCATCGATAGTTTATGGATGAAAGAACTTACCTCTCTCGATTTGTACGACTGTATGATTTCCGATATCAAAAATGTAGATATGGATACGCCGGTCGATTATGAACTACCAACGGAATTGCTCAAAGAGCGATTAAAGCGTTTGGATGAAAAGTCGCCGTTTAATATTGAATACAATCCGGGACTTGAGAACCTGATTAAATCGTTTTTGAAAAACCGTAAGAAAAGTTTTGAACGATTGATGGGAATGTCGCAGTTTTACTTCCCGATTTTTGAAGAAGAATTGGCCAAAAACAATATTCCGTTGGAGATAAAATACCTTGCCATTGTTGAATCGGCACTGAATCCAAAAGCGGTTTCTCGTGTTGGTGCTACGGGCTTATGGCAATTTATGTACCATACCGGAAAACAATACAACCTCAACATCGATTCGTATGTAGATGAGCGAAGTGATCCGTATCGATCGAGTCAGGCGGCCTCCGAATACATGACCAATATGTACCGCATGTTTGGCGATTGGGACTTGGTGTTAGCCTCTTACAACTCGGGACCCGGAAATGTGTCTAAAGCCATTCGTCGCTCTGGTGGAAAACAAAACTTTTGGAACATCAAAAAATACTTGCCTCGCGAAACACAAGGTTATGTACCTGCTTTCTTGGCCACCATGTATATTTTTGAATACCACAAAGAACATGGTATTGTGCCGAACAAAGCAATTGCAAACCATTTTGCCACGGATACCATAGCGATTAAAAAGCACATTACATTTAAGCAGATTTCGGAATTATTTGATATGTCTGTAGCCGAAATTCAATTTTTTAATCCTTCGTATAAACGCAATGAGATTCCGTTTGTAACCGGAGGGCCAACCAATTTCTTGAAATTGCCCAAAGATAAAATAGCCATTTTTGCCTCGAATGAAGAAAAAGTATATGCCTATGTAGATTATATTGAGAAACAACGTGAAAAACCCTTTGTAGAAACGCCGTTTGTTCGTCCAAATGATTCTACGTTGGTGGCGGGAACCGACTTGAAGTCGAAGGTAAAATACCATAAAATTCGCCGAGGCGATAATTTGACAGCGATTTCTAAAAAATACAATGTTACCGTAGACGATCTCAAAAAATGGAATGGTCTACGTAGTAATAGCGCTCCTTTGGGCCGAAACCTTAAAATTTATTCGTTTGAACGCGTAGAAACCGCAGCGGCAAATGATTCAACAGCGGTTGCCGAAATTAAAACCGAAAAACCGGTTAAAAAGGACACTCAGGTTGTTGCGATTAAGGAGCCTAAAGTAGCCGAACCGAAAAAAGAAACAGCTTACACAACCGAAAAAGTAGTGAGTTATAAAGATGTGACCAAATACCATAAAGTAAAACGCGGTGACAATCTTACTACTATCGCAAATGCGTACGATGTTTCAATTTCGGATATTAAAAAATGGAACAAAATTTCCGGAAATAATCTTGTGGCCGGCAAGAGCTTAAAGATTGTTAAAAACGAAAAAGTGGTCACTACAGTGCGAAAAGAAGCCAAACTTTCAGCAAACACGGACACTTCTGTTGCGGAGGTTAAAACCCACAAAAACGAGAAATCACAAAACCAAGTCAATACAACTACCGAAACCAAAGAGGAAACACACGAAGGCTATTATGTAGTTGAAAAAGGCGATAATTTAAGTTCAATTGCTCGTAAACACGGAGTAACCGTTCAACAAATTAAAGAGTGGAATAACATTTTTGACAATACGGTAAAAGCGGGAACTCAAATTATTGTATCTAACAAACCAATTGCTGAGGTAAAACCTATTGCAGTTGAAACTAAAACAACCGAATACACGGTTGCCAAAGGGGATAACTTGGGTACAATTGCCAAAAAGCACAACACCACAGTTGAAAAACTGAAAGAATGGAATAACTTAAACAACAATAACATTCAATTAGGGATGAAGTTGGTTGTTTCGAAAACAGAGGTGAGTGTAGCTGAAACAAAAGCCGCAAAAACCAGAAAAGAGAATGCTGCCGCTCAAAAGGAAAAATTATACTACGTAAAACGCGGCGATTCGCTCTACAGTATATCTCAAAAATTCCCGGGTGTTACCATAGCCGACATCAAAAAATGGAATAACATTAAAGATGAAAGCATCAAACCGGGGATGAAATTGAAAATTGGTGGATAAACGAAAAATCTTCTATAAATTTGGGTTTTATTTCAACATGAATAAAACCCTTTTTTTATTTCCCATTTTTTTGTTGCTCTTTTCCTGTATGGAGGAAAAGAAGAGTGATGCTTTTGAAACGCTTGAAAAAATCAACTCTGTTTCGGTTATAATTGATGACGAACTTTGGAATGGTGAAGTAGGGGATTCGTTGCGCAATAAATTTGCAGCACCGGTTTTAGGACTACAGGACGAAGAACCACTTTTTGTGCTTAATCAATATCCGGTAAAACTTTTGGACGGATTTTTAACCAAAAGTCGCAATATTATTGTGGTAAAAAAAGACAGTAAAGCCGGTTTTAGTCTCATCGAGAATGAAAGTGCTACCCCAAAAATTTTGGTTCGTTTTTCCGGAAGAACCGTGCGATCGCTTATCGATTCCATCGAAGTAAATGCGCCTAAGGTTGCCAATGTAATTCGAAATTCTGAAATCAGGGAGCTGCAAACAAAAATCCGCAAAAGCGCCAAAAAAACAAACGATATTGATGCGTTGTTTGATGTTGAAATGGCTATTCCTCCAAAATACAAAACCGTGCTTAAGGGCAATAAGTTTCTTTGGTTAAAAAAAGAAATTACCGGTGGAAACATGAGTATTATTGCGTACAAAGTGCCTTTTAATAGGCTCAAAGACACCCTAACCATTGTTAATTCAATCAGTAAAATTCGAGATTCTATAGGTGCGCGCTATATTCACGGCACCAAAAAAAGAACCCGTATGATTACGGAGCCAGCATTTACGCCTTATCTGAATAAAATTAGCATTTCTGATGTTACAGCCTACGAAACCAAAGGCACCTGGGATTTAAAAAACGAATTCATGTCGGGGCCATTTGTAAATTATGCCCTAATTGATTCTAAACACAATCGAATTCTTATTCTGGAAGGCTTTTGTTATGCTCCTTTTAAGGGGAAACGCGATTTAATGCTCGAATTGGAAGCGATAATAAAAACCATCAAACTGTAACAGTATGTCCCTATTGTGGAAAATAAAGCGATTTGACGAACTTTCTACTACCGAACTATATAATTTACTACAATTGCGCAGTGAGGTGTTTGTGGTGGAGCAAAACTGTGTTTACCTCGATATTGACGGAAAAGATGCGAAAGCAATTCATTTACTTGGCGAAAAAGAAGGCAAAGTACTTGCGTATGCGCGTATTTTTTATCCGGGCGATTATTTTGAGGAGGCTTCTATCGGACGGGTAGTCGTAAAAAGCGATATCCGGAAACAAGCAGCCGGACACGAGTTGATGCGCGAGGCTATTGGTGTGGTTGAGACGCAAATGAACGGAACAACGATTACAATTTCAGCGCAACTTTATTTACAGCGTTTTTATGAAACCCATGGTTTTGTAATCGAAGGGGAGCCATATCTTGAGGATGATATTCCTCACATACGAATGAAACGGATATAAGTTTTTTGGCAGTTTTTAGATATTGGCGTAACAAGCAAACCTCGCACTTTCTGTTAGAGATAAACTATTATGGCCAACGATTTTTATTCGTATTTCTGAATGTTGTTTTCTCTCCACATTTTCAAGGCAAATTCTTTAAATTCATTAGGTCCTGTGGATAAATTTTCATCAAGTTTATACGCCCCGCCTATTGTTCCAGTTCCCGGATTTACCACGCTATTCCCTCTTAAAGCAAACTTTTGCTTTCCCTGATGCATTATTATTTTCATTTCGATAGGACTTACGTCTGATACACAACCCATTTGATACATCGTCCAAACCTCAGCTTTGCCGTTTTTGTCTAAGTCGGTTATTTTAAACGTGTTTTTTAAAAACCCCATGAGTAAATCAAATTCACAATTCGAAACAAAATCTTGTATTTTCCAGTTTAGTTTGTATTGATTGTCAGTTTTATCAAGCAGGTAACTGTAAGCAAAAATTTTAAAATCGGTTTCATCGTCAATATTTATTATTTTTTTGCTCGGAATTTCTCCGGTTTCGGTCAACAGAATTATATGTTCTCCCTCGGAATCATTAAACTTGATTATTTCTTTGAGTTTTCCCTCGAAACCTATTTCTTTTGGTAAATTTTTTTGGGATATTTTTTCAGTTAAAACGGAAAAGTCTGTTTTTTCCACCATCGAATCAGCTTTTTTTACGTTTTCACTTTTTGTATTGCAAGAAATAATTGTTAGTAAAAAAAATGTTGCTGATAATCTTAAAATATTCATTTTTGCTTGGTTTTTGAGCAAACAGCTTATGATTAAATTTTAGTAATTACTAATTCAACGCGGCGGTCGTATTCAGGGCCTTTGTTGAGTGGCACAGTGTTTCCGTAGCCTTTAAAACTCATCCGCGTTTTAGGCACTCTGCGAAATGCCAAGTATTTGTATACGGCCATGGCTCGGTTGGTAGAGAGTTGTCTTTTTTTGGTGTCTTTGTCGATGGCTTCTTTTTGATAAGGAGGGGTACAACACACATGTCCTTGTATTTCAAACTCTATGTTTTTATAGCGATGGAGTAACAAAGCAATTTTATCCAACTCGTTTTTGGATTTGGTAGTCAATTTACTGCTTCCTTTTTCAAAAAGAATGTTGTTCAGATAAATATGATCGCCCACCACATGGTTTTTTTGGACCGTATCGTAAAATCCCGGAATCTGAATTTTAGGCAATGGTTTTAAGTTCAAAACCACATCTACACGACGGTTTTTGGAACGTTTTTCGGGCAAATTTTCAACTATATCGTCATCAATCAAAATGCGGCCTTTGCCTTCAATGGTGACAATAATTTTATTTTTAATTCCGCCCTCCACAAGTTTACTTTGTATTGTATTTGCACGGTTGGTGGAAAGTTTAAAATTGTAATCCTCTTTACCAACATCATCCGTGTACCCAAAAATTTGAATCGATTCAATACGGGTAGAATCGTTTTTGCGTATAAACTCGATGACTTCCTGTCCTTGTTTTTCATCGAGTGAAAATTTATCAAAATCGAAATAAACAGAATACACAATCTCTTCTTGAGCGTAAAGCAGCGAGACAATGAAAAACGGAATAATCTGTAGCAGTTTTTTCATAATGTTGAATTCAAAAAACAGTGAAAAACAGCACTATTTTTTTAAAATTTTATTGTATTCAGACATGTTGGCAAAAAGCGCCATTGCGCGCGAAATTTCAGTATTGCTTTTGGTGTAATACTGATATAAACCTTCTTGATATTGGTAGCGTTTTATCAGTTCATCCTGAATAAGTTTAGAAATTTCTTTCTTGTTTTTATCCAATAAAACCTCTTCACTTTTTTTAACGGCGGCCAATAACTGTTGGTATTCGGCAGCAATGGTTTGATCAATATTTTCTTTTTTGGCTTTTTCTAACATGTTTTTCAAAGCCACTTCCGACTCCGTATCAAAACTAATGTTTTCCTTTTTCAAAAACGCTTTAAATTCGTTGTAATCCGCATCGGAAATAACCGGAATTTTATCACCTAAATTAGGATTTTTGTAATACAATTGCGTGGCAAAACGAAAGATTCCGTCATTGCGTTGCAGTGCTTCGGCGATGGAGCTGAGTTTGGTTTCCGCAATTTCAATATCCGGCTGAATGCCGCCACCATCATAAACCGTGCGTCCTTTTTTGGTTTTAAAGGCATTAAACTTAGACGCATCGGTACGGATGGCTTTTCCGTCGGCATCTTTTTTAGAATAATCCAACGCCTGAATACAACGACCGGAAGGTGTGTAATATCGAGAAATAGTCACTTTTACTTGTGTGCCATAGGTCAAATCGAACGGACGTTGTACTAAGCCTTTTCCAAAACTGCGGCTTCCCAAAATAACGGCGCGATCCAAATCCTGAAGTGCACCGGATACAATTTCAGAAGCAGAGGCACTTTTTCCGTCAACAATAATGGCTAACGGAATTTCGGTATCAATGGGTTCTCGGGTTGTTTTATAAACATTATTATGCTTTTCATTTTTTGACTTTGTGGTTACAATAACCTCGCCTTTTGGCACAAAAAGATTACACACATTGATAGCTTCATTAAGCAAACCACCCGGATTACCGCGTAAATCGAGAATGATTTGGGTGGCGCCTTCAGCTTTAAGTTTTTCGAGTGCTTCTTTGGTTTCTTTTGTGGTTTTGTTGTTAAATTTTGACAACACAATGTAACCTGTTTTGTCGTCTATTTTGGCAAAAAAAGGAACCGCTTTTATGTCTACTTCATCCAACAGGAGTTGGGTTTTCATGGTTTTACCCTGACGCAAAAACGTAAGATCAACTTTAGTATTTTTAGCCCCTTTTAATAACTGAGACGCATCTTCTTTATAATCGGCTAAAAGAACATCACCAATTTGGATGATTTCATCCCCGGCTTTGAGTCCGGCTTTATCTGCGGCATATCCTTTATACGGTTCACGAACAATCAGCTTGTCTTCTTTGCGGGTTATCATCGCTCCAATTCCGGTATATTCGCCGGTATTATTTATTTTATAACGCAAAACATCCTGTTCGTTAAAATAGTTGGTATAAGGATCCAAGTCGGCCAACATATTTTTTATCGCTTTATCCATTAAATCGGCCGGCGTAACTTCGTCAACATAGTTTTGATTAACGGTTTTAAACACCGAAGTGAATATTTCAATTTGTTTGGCAATTTCAAAGAAATCTTCTTTAAAACTCACCCCAACAAACAAAAAAAGTCCCGCTGCAGCGGTTAAAAGATAACGTTTTGTAAAGTATTTTTTCATGAAATCAGCTACTTGTTTTATGGTTAGCACCTCGTCTTCAAGGTTAAACTACCAATTCAAATTTAGTTTTTTACGTGGAATTCGGTCAAAATTTAGCAAACTCTTATGATATAACGTTGGTTTGAAAGTCTTATTTCGTTTTCGATTCAGCCAACACAAACTTTTGAAACAATTCTTTTGTTTTTTGGTCGACCTCTTGATAAGACAATCGTTCCGCCGATTGGTATAAGAGCATCATAACATATTTTTTGTTCGATTCGTTTTGTGTTAAAAGGGATTGATTTAACCGATAACATTCCCGTAAAACACGTTTGTAATAGTTGCGGTCAACCGCTTTTTTAAAATATTTTTTTGATACCGAAACCCCCATCTTACTCGGTTCATCATCCGCATCAACCGCCAAATAAACCAAGCGTAGCGGAAATCGAGCAACCGATTTTCCTTCTGAAAACAGTTGGTCAATTGTTTTTTTGCTTTTCAGCTTAACGGCTTTCGGATACGTGAAGGCCATAATCAGCGAACTATTGGTTATAAATGTTATATACAAATTTTACCTCAGCATAGTTGATGTAAAACTGCATGCGGTTGTTCTCATTTTTTCGGGTCATCACCAAAATGGTGCATTTAGAACCATTGTTGTCTACGCATTCAAACGGAACAGTCGTTGTGGTTTCTGATTCTGTTTTTTCACCATAAGCCGTGATGGTAAAAACCTGAATTTCGGGAGAATTTACTACAATTCTGTTTTTTTTGCCATCGATAGTGATGACCAAATCGGCTTTCACAAAATCAGTCCATTCGCGCCATTTCCCTTTTTCATTTTTTTCGGTTACACTCACACTGCTGGTTCGAAACCGAAGTGTTTGTGCCTTAGCGGATTGTGAGAAAACAAATAGTGTTATGCTGATAAACAGTATACGAAATAACTTCATATCGGATTATTTTTGGGTAAATCTACAAATTCTATTCCATAAAAAAAGGACGTTAAAAAACAGTTATTCACCACGATTATCAACAGTATATTTTTATATTCGCATCAAATACCCACTTTTATGAAAAAATTACTCGTAGTTCTGCTCTTCCCGTTTTTAATGACGGCGCAAAAGAAGGAAGAGGTAAACAGAAAATTAGCAGAAACAACATGCGATTGTGTTTCGGCAAAAGGCAAACAAAAAGTAACCGAAATGGATTTAGGCCTTTGTATTCTTAGCTCGCTAAACAAACTTAGTGATAAAGAAAAAAAAGTAATAGGTTACAACACCAAAGACAAAGCAGGTTCGATCGAAAAAATAGCCGAAGATGTAGGCATGGAAATGGCGACTATTTGTCCTAATTTGTTTATAGATATGTTTGAAAATAACCCTGAGTTGCTGTCGGACGAGGATGAGGTTGTTGCGGTTGAAGAGGATACGATGAAAGAAGAAGTTGTTGATTCCTCAACGAAAGGAACTTTTGAGATGTTTGCCGGAACCGAATTCAACACGGTGGTTTTGACCGATGAAGCCGGAAATCGAAGAGAATTTATTTGGTTGTTTCCGTTTGAAGGCGATTCGCTTTTTATCAAAGGAAAAATTGTAAAAGGTGATAAAATAGAAGTTTACTATCGCGAGCAATCGTTTTTTGATCCGGTCAAAAAAGAATACCGCATTTACAACGAAATCACCGAAGTGAACTTACTGTAAAAATGCAGTTTTTGTGCAACGCTTCACATTCTTCAAAAAATCAAAAAGCCCAAGATTCTGCGTTGGGCTTTTTTGTTCTATTTGAATAAATTTTAGTAGCAATCTAATTTGTTGCTTATGTTTCGTCGGATGTGGTGTTTTGTTTTTTGCCAAACGGCCAAATGGATTTTCCGGTTTTGATGCGTCTGCGCAGCCAAAGTAACAGTAAAGTAACTACAGTCCAAAAAGGCCAATCTTCCAATATGCGAATAAAAAAGTAAGAAATAGTGTTGAAGCCGGTGCCGAAAGCATTGATGATTTTACGCCCAAAGGACACCGTCGCTTCACGTTTTTGGGCAAATGGTTTGTGAAATTCCACCAAAACCGAACTCATTGCCACCCGCGTTTTGATGAAATTTAATCGGGCTTCTTTGGCTTCTATTTCCTCGCGGATTTGCGACAATTGTTGTTCTACTTCTAACATTTCCGAAACCTTTCCGGCCTTTTGCAACAATTGTAAGTAACGCTCTTCAAGTGCTTTTTTTGCTTTGATTCGGGCTTGTACATCAATGTATTCTTCGGTAACATCTTCTGCCGAAATTTGTTTTCGTTCAAAATAGCTCACCCCATTGCCAATTCCTGCTACGAACGCATCAAAATTTTTGCTTGGCACCCTAATCTGCATCCGACGGTACATAGCACTCTCATCAGTGCCTTCGGTATCATCTTGCACAACAGCACTATATTTTTTAACTGTAGTTATAATACGATTGTAGGTTTCATCCATGTTTTCGGTTTCAAAACTCAGGTCGGCCGACTTGATGATTTGCGGATCAAAATGGTCAGGAATAGCAACTCCTTTATCTTTAGTTGGAATATTCATCTCTGATGCCTCAACGGCAACATAAGCCGAATCTACAGCAGCAGCAGCTTCACTTGCTCTGGGTTCAGAAGCAGCCATAGCGCTATTCTCGGCAAGATTAGTACACGAACTCAAGGAAATTGCCGCAAGAAAACACAGTATTTTTTTCATCGGAATAAAAGGTTTGATTACTAAAAAGAAATATTCGTTATACACATTTCGGAAGTTTTACCATTTGAAGTGAAACAATCCGCAAGGCTTTTTACTACAACGTTTCTTTAGTTTTTTTCGTATAACAAACGCACGTTAATTATGTTTAATTAGCTTTTTAGCAATGGTATTGAGCAGGTTTTGGTTTTCTTCCACATAAATTAATCCTGCTTGAATTAATGCTTGGATGTTTTTGGGAGAAGTATCATCCATTTCGGGAGAAGCATTTTTGAGTGAAGGCGTTAATCGATAGTAGTTTTGCCGACTCCGTGGCCCAAGGGTTTCGAACATTTTGTGCAGATTATAATCCACAGTTTCTGCATTGGCCGAAAGTAATATATCAATCAACGGACTAATCCATTTGATTTTTCCGGCATTTTCAAATTGTTTAAAATGATAAGGTTTCAACACCGTTCCTGTGCCTACAGAGACCATTATCATGTCTTTCACCGAAGGATAATCGCATTTTTCGGGGTCTTGGAAACGTTTTCCAAACGCAATTTTGCGTGCTTCGGCGTAGGCACAAAGCGCAGGATTATTGGCAAAAACACCCCCGTCGATTAAGGTAAATTCCTGGCCATAGAACGACCTGATGCGTGCCGGCTCAAAAAAAGTTGGAGCCGCTGCGGTAGCTCGGCACACATCGCGCACATAAAAATTTTCCAAAGCGGCTTTTTCCGCTTCATGCGAGGCAAAAAGTTTCGCCCTGCGGTTGCTGATATCATAAGAAGTTATCAAACACGGTTTGATAAGTGATTGGAGCGCTAAGTCGCCAAAAACTTCCTGTAGCTTGTTTTCCAAATTTTTACATGAGATTTTTTCGTTGAACAAGCCAAACGGATTAAGAAGCGTTTCCCAAAACCCGACGTTAAAAATAGCATCACCGGTTTTTGCATACAAGTCTAATGCTTCGTGTATCGAGTAGCGGGCTTTTCCGGTATTGTCCGGGAAGAGCAACAATGCGGTAAGCAAGCCACCTGTGCTACTGCCGGCAACCAGATCGAAATAATCGCCTATACGGGCGTTTGGATGGTCCATTTTTTGGAGTTGTTCTTCGATATAGCGCAAGATGACGCAGGTTATAATTCCGCGTATGCCACCGCCATCCAGACTGAGAATTCTGATTTTTTTACTCATGGCAAAGGAAATTTACAGGATAACATAGCCATTTTGGTCGCGTTGTCGTTTTGACAATGTTTTCCAATCATTATAGCCTCGTTTATCGAAATGAGGAAGATCTTTAAATTTTTTCCAGTTTCCGCCCCAATCCCAGCCGTATTTAGCGAAAATTTTCACACATTCATACCAATCGGCAATTTGGTCGTTGTCCCAATCTTTAACGGTATCCCACGAGGCTGTTTTCCCGTCGATGACTAAGCAAATATCGACGGCAAAGCCATAATTATGTACCGACTGTCCGCCTTTGGCATTGGTTACTTTTTGTCCAGGGAGCGTGCGACCGAGCGCATACAAATTGTTCTGCTCTTGGAGGGTTCGCAAGCCTTGTGTGATTCTGATTTTGGCTTTTCCGTTTAGTGCCAGATCACATTCGGAAATAATTTGGTGCATTTCGGCGCGAACGGCGGGGTGTAATTGTTGGATTCGAGTTGCAGTATATTTGTCCATAATTTGATGTTTTTAACGATGAACAAATATAAGAAAATAATCTTTTAATTTCAAATAAACATGAAGATTATTTTCAATTTATGTAAATGCGCAGATTACTTTTGTAGTTTTCATTTAAAAGCAAAAACAGTTCTGGTTAAGAACTGGCTTTATGATAGTTCCGCGAAAGTCCGCTGCGCAAAGTCAGGAGACTTTGCGCTAAAATAAAAAAATTCCGCTCTCGAGGCTGCAAGCCGAACTGAGCGGAGCTAAAGTTGTGAGACATTTACTTCGTCAGTTCGCTTTGCTCGGGTACGGCGCTTTTTGTAGGAACACTTTGCGGAGCTGGGAAAATCTTCCGACCATGACTAGCTTTGTAGATAGCTTTTATTTTAATATATATCCCAACTTTCAGGTGGTATTACCCAAGGCATACCTTCTTTGGCTATGCGCTCCATAGTATAAAAATCAGTATATGAATCTTCAGTCATTACAATGTCGGGGTAATGCTTGGCTAAAAGCAATACAAATTCGCCTACTTTGTCCATAATGTCTCGGTCGTGATCTATATGCATTAATGCACAATATTTTTTATCATTAAAGACATAGAAATGGGATTTATATTCCTCAAATTGCTCTTTGGTAAACAAATCAAACAAAATATAATGACGAAAATCTTCCTTTATTTCTCTA
>JAYRXL010000024.1:0-1124 GCA_041917555.1 Flavobacterium sp.
ATATGACCGCGACTGCTTGTGCCATGTCACGTTGAATCAATTTATGCCCCGCCAAAAATTAAAAACATTCAGCGGATTATGGCCTATTTTGGTTTTGAATAGGTTAACACTTGTCAAAAAAACCAAAAGCAAAACCTATTCAAAAAGCAGCTTCGCGAAATCGCCTTCGAATCAACGTCAAATTTTTAAGTTTACCGAGTCAAGTTCAGCCTGAAAACCGCACAATAAATGGTCAAAATTCATCAAACGAGTTTCAAATATGAATTGATTTCTGAGGCTCGAAAAATTATTTCCAAGTTACCCTTCGGTTGACTTGACCGCCTCAACTTTAAGGGTATTAGACAGCAAAACATAAACAATGATAGCGGGCAATTAAATAACTTATGACGAGAACCAACGCCATAATTTTGATAATATTACTATTCAGCCTTGAGCCACAACAATCTTATGCCGCAGATTCCGGTTCGAATGAGACCGTTTATTATTCTTGTAAGGGAACTTCTGACTACGGTACTTGGCAGCAAACACATTATTTTGATTTCTCGTTACAACTCGATATGAACAAAATAATTGATTGGAAAGTAATTGGCGAGGCACCGACTTCTTGGATGATTGTTTATGAATCCGCACACTCTTCGCCGCAACTATCTTGCGGAATTTCGCCTAAATCCAACTTTAATGACAAGCAATGCGATTTAAGCACCAGTGCCGGCTTAATCACGCTTTATCATGACAACAAATATACCGGCATGATTACCAAATTGGATGACAGTTCATACAAGAGCGGGTTTGGATATTTTTCAACCATGCCGGACATTTCCAAAAATTCAGAAATAATAAATCGCGGCAAGTGCTTTCGACGCAATTAGCGCACATCGAAATTAAACACCAAGAACTCAGCCAATACAAAAAATAAGCGTAAATTTGGAGATTTTGCTTTTCAACTGGAAGGCAATGCCACATCCATGGGCCCAAAACATTAATTGTCGGGTGGTGCGGTAAGGTTTTTAGCGCTTTATTTAGTAGCAGAATTCTGATTTAACCTATGAAATGCACAGCGGAACAAATAAAAGTAAAACACACGAATATTCGGCCTTTGTCGACCGTTCTGATTTGATGCCTAA
>JAYRXL010000025.1:0-1289 GCA_041917555.1 Flavobacterium sp.
ATGGTTCTTCGTGACTTGTAATGGGTATAAAAAAACCAATTGTATATCTTTGAGCATGAATAGCAAACAAATATTTGAAATAGCGTTAGGGGAAATAAAACCTTGGTACATAGAGACCATAGAATTTAAGACTGCGCCAAGCGGGAAGAAAGAATTACATCTTACCTTAAATTTTGTTTCTGGAAGTGTATTTACAGACATCACTGGTCATACGAGTAAAGCCTACGATACGGCAATACGGACATGGCGGCATTTGAATTTTTTTGAACATGAATGCTATCTACATGCACACGTGCCACGCATAACCAATAAAGAAGGCTCGATAGTCCGTTTTCAAGTGCCTTGGGCACGGACAAATCAAGGCTTTACATTGTTATTTGAGGCATACGTTATGAGTCTGATAGAATTAGAAATGCCCGTATCGAATGTTGCTAAGTTAGTTGATGAATACGACCAACGAATATGGTCCATTTTTCATCATCATATAGCGATTGCTCAAGCCCATACAGATTACACAAATATTAAAGAAGTGGGCATTGATGAAACGAGCCGCAAGCGAGGACATGATTACGTGACAGTGGGTGTTGATTTAGAAAAACGCCGTGTTTTTGATGTCCAAACGGGTAAAGACAGTACCTGTGTTGAACGTTTAGGCGAATTTTTAGACCAAAATGGTTCTCCTAAGTCAGATGTGACACAAGTTTCTATTGATATGTCACCGGCTTTCATCAAAGGCTGTACAGATACTTTTGCCAATGCCGCCTTGACTTTTGACCATTTTCATGTCACCAAAGAAGTCAATAAAGCACTTGATGAAGTCCGTAAAATAGAACGCAAAGAAGCCAAAGAACTTAAAGGGCATAAATATACTTTTTTGAAAAACCCGCAATCACTAAACGATAAAAAAAGAGCCGAACTGCAAGACCTTATTAAACTTTATCCGACTATTGGCGAAGCCTATCGGCTTAAAGAACTCT
This sequence comes from Flavobacterium sp., assembly GCA_041917555.1. GTDB lineage: Bacteria > Bacteroidota > Bacteroidia > Flavobacteriales > Flavobacteriaceae > Flavobacterium. The sequence continues at coordinate 978 of JAYRXL010000025.1, forward strand.
TTCGTGAATTCTGGACAATGGATGACGTGGCTAAAGCTGAAGCCTTTTTAACCGATTGGTGCTCACAAGTCATCAATTCTAAAATTCAACCCCTAATTAAAGCCGCTAACACTATCAAAGCACATTGGTCGGGTATTATTAATTTTATTCAATCGAAAATATCTAATGGTATTCTCGAAGGCATTAATTCTAAAATTCAACTCGCTAAAAAAAGAGCCAGAGGCTATCGTAATAACCATAATTTCAAATCTATGATTTTATTTATCGCTGGTAAACTTAATTTTAATTACCCATTATGATTCATGGAGAACC
>JAYRXL010000026.1:0-2905 GCA_041917555.1 Flavobacterium sp.
AAGCTTTGCCTGCCTATAACAGCGGTTTGCTAAAATGGCGAAATTTTCTTTAAATTCACATTCACTTTTCGCAAGAAATTGTATTTTAGTAGAAAATTAGCGGTTACGAAGTCGCCACTTCAGCAAGCCGCCACACGTTACCTGCAACCCTATGACAGAACGCATAAACAATCAACCGAGAGACAAAATAAATGAAAGCAACTAAAATATTTACAGATTTTTTTAACAGCGAAAAAGCAGGTGGTCTTGTTTTAATTGCTTGCACAATTTTATCATTGACACTTGCTAACTCAAATTTTGGAGCAAGTTATCACGACTTTTTCCAAAGTCAACTTGCAGGACACAGTTTTGAGCATTGGATTAATGATGGATTAATGACTATTTTCTTTTTGCTCATTGGATTGGAATTAGAAAGAGAAATTTATCAAGGCGAACTTTCAAATATCAAAGACGCTTTATTACCAATTTTTGGAGCATTGGGTGGAATGCTGATTCCAGCAGGAATATTTTTGTTATTCAATTATGGAACTGCAACGCAATCAGGTGCAGGTATTCCAATGGCGACAGATATTGCTTTTGCTTTGGGAATTTTATCACTGTTAGGCAATCGAGTACCAACTTCTCTAAAAATATTTTTGACAGCATTAGCAGTTATTGACGATTTAGGAGCAATAATTATTATTGCCATTTTCTACACCAAAACTTTACTTTGGACAAACCTATTTATCGCATTAGGAATTTGGCTTTTGTTATTTATCATCGGAAAACTAAATGTGAGAAATTTAATTCCCTACTTAATAGGTGGAGTTGCAATGTGGTATTTTATGCTTCATTCAGGCGTTCACGCCACTATTACGGGTGTTTTGTTGGCATTTGCCATTCCATTTGGTAATGGAGGCGAAAAATCAACTTCGTATATTTTGCAACATTTTCTACACAAACCAGTTGCTTTTATAATTTTACCAATATTTGCGTTAGCCAATACAGCAATAGTTTTTAGTGGCGACATTTCACAAACATTGACAGAAAATAACAGCTTAGGAATAGCACTTGGTCTAATAGTTGGCAAACCTTTGGGTATTTTTCTTTTCGCACTTTTAGCAGTCACTTTTGGACTTTGCAAACTACCATCAGATTTAAATTGGAAGTCAATTTTTGGTGTAGGACTTTTGGCAGGAATAGGTTTTACAATGTCTATTTTTGTAACCTTACTTGCTTTTGACAACGAAACAATAATAAATAACTCAAAATTAATAATCTTAATTTCTTCATTAATAGCAGGACTTTTAGGTTTTTTTGTTTTGAACGGGATTTTAAACAAAACATATATAGACGATGAGCAATAAAGTGTTTGATTTTATTAATCTTCATAATGGTGAAGAGGAGCAAAAAAAAGTTTTAGAAAATATAAAATCCAATATTTCTTTTCGTGGTTCTAACTTATGGATTTTGGCTTGTGCAATCGTAATTGCATCAGTTGGTTTAAATGTAAATTCAACAGCAGTCATCATTGGTGCAATGCTTATTTCTCCATTAATGAGTCCAATAGTTGGAGCAGGATTTGCCTTGGCAATTTATGATTTCGAATTACTAAAAAAATCAGGAAAAAACCTTTTAATAGCAACTATTGTAAGTTTAGTAGTCGCTTCAATTTATTTTTTCATAAGTCCTTTTAAAGAAACTCAATCAGAATTATTAGCAAGAACATCTCCAAATATTTATGATGTTCTTATCGCTTTTTTTGGAGGTTTAGTAGGTGTAATTGCTCTAACAAGAGTAGAAAAAGGGAATCCAATTCCAGGCGTGGCTATCGCCACGGCTTTAATGCCTCCACTTTGTACAGCAGGTTATGGTTTGGCAATAGGGAATTTTTCATATTTTTTTGGTGCTTTTTATTTATATTCAATTAATTGCTTTTTTATATGTATATCTACTTTTTTGATTGTTAAATATCTAAAATATGAACCTGTTAGAAGTTTGAATCCTAAATTTGAAAAACAAATTAGGTACGGCATCACTTCTTTAATTTTGATTATGATAATTCCAAGTTTTTATTTAGCATATAATCTACTCAATGAAAAAAAGTACGCTCAAAAAGTTGAACAGTTTATCTCAAATGAGTTTACAAATAATGGTTACACAATTATTTATAAAAACACAAAATTTAATTCAAATCCTAAAAAAATTGAAGTCGCATTTTTAACCAAAAAATTTAATGCTGAAGAAATAAAAGTGTTAAATCAAAAGTTAGTTCAATACGATATTAGCAATACAAAATTAGAAATCAAACAAGACGTAAAAGATTTAAAAAGTGAAATATTAGACGAATTAAATAATCAAAACAAAAATTTATCTGAAAAAGATATTTTAATAAATAATCTTCAAAATGAACTTGGTGATTATAAATTTGATAATTCTGACATTCAGAAAGAATTAAAAATATTATTTCCAGAACTTAAAAATGTATCGTTTGGTAGACATTCAATAAATCAAAATACTGATAGTGCAAAAGTTCTAACAGTTGTTCTTTATCAAATTGACAATAAAAAGGAAAATGTAGATACAGAAAAAATCAGAAATTGGTTAAACCAAAAATTGAAAACAACAAATGTGAAATTAATTAAGCAAGAATAAGGGCAGCAGGTAACAGCAGTTTGGCAAAATGGCGGGTTCAGTGCTAATTTAAACATTCAGTTTTCAAATAAACATTAGTGCTAAAATGAAAGTAAGTGCTTCTAAAACCGCCACTTCGCCAAGCTGCAAAACGTTAGCGGTGATTTTACCAAAATAGAAACAATGTATAAAGCGACAACCTTATTTTTGGCAATTTTATGTTTAATTTCATGCGAAAATAGAAAGACAAATTCTCCTATTCAAGACACAAGTAAAACCAAAATTTTGGACT
>JAYRXL010000027.1:0-288979 GCA_041917555.1 Flavobacterium sp.
GTATGGTATCCGTCTTTAGCTGATGCGCAAGCAGGAACCAATGCAATTCCGGCAGGAACCGTTATAACAACCGGTTCTACTTATTATGCCGTTGATCTAAGTGGTCCTTGTCCTAGTGACCCGTTTGCCGTGACCGTGACGGTGACACTCGGAAACGAAGAGTTTAACGATATGAATTTTACTTTTGCTCCGAACCCAACTTCGGGAATTTTAAATATATCCTATACGGAAAACATTACCGAAGTAAAAGTGATTAACTTTTTAGGACAAACACTTATCGTTCAAAAAACCAACGCAAACGAAGTACAAGTCGACTTAGCAGCACTTCCGCAAGAAACGTATCTTGTGACCGTAACTGCTAACGACAAACAAAAAACAGTTAAAGTCATTAAAAAATAATCTAATAATACATTACTAAAAAAGGCCGTCAGTAACTGACGGCCTTTTTTTTGAAATCTAGTTTTATTTAACGTGAGTTCGATATAAGAATTTTGTCAGAACGCTTTAGAGGAGTGAGATACGAGCCTTACATAGGCAGTAATAGCGGGCTATTTCAATGATGTAAGGCGAAGTAGATGGCTTCTCTAAAGTGCAACTTTAAAAAAAACTATCCTGAAAAGCACTCGCCTATGGTGTTAAATTTCCTCAAGATAACCGGTTATCTCTCGAAAATTTGCCTTATAGCCAAGCACTTTTAAGAATTCTGACTTTATTATTATATCGAACTCACGTTATTTATTCTTGCGTAGCATCCTTTTGTGCTTCTCCTTCCTGTTGAGGACGAGGTTTATGCTCCCCTTTATGGAAAGGTTTTTTGTTCTCATCACGAGGAGGTCTTGGTAATAATTGTTTACGGGAAACCTTTTCTTTTCTGGTTTTTGGATCAATACCTAAATATTTTACTTCAAACACATCTCCCATATTAACCACATCCGAAGGTTTTTCAGTACGTTCCCAAGCCAATTCCGAAACGTGAAGTAACACCTCATTTCCGGGGGCTTTGGTATATTCTACCACGGCACCAAAATCAAGCATTTTTATAACTTTAACTTCATAGGTTTCACCTACCTCAGGTTTGAAGGTTAGGGAATCAATTTTTGCCAATACCATATCAATTCCGGCTTGGTTAGTTCCCAATATTTCAACAATTCCCATTTCGTTTTCTTCATTAATAACGATGGTCGTTTGTGAAGCTTTTTGAAGTTCTTGGATTACTTTTCCGCCTGGTCCGATTAACGCACCAATAAAGTTACCCGGAATAGTAGTTGTAATAATTTTCGGAGCATGCGGTTTCACTGATGGTCTTGGCTGTGCCAAAGTATCGGTCAGTTTTCCTAAAATATGCATACGTCCTTCTTTTGCCTGATCCAAGGCTTGCTCCATAATATCATAACGTAACCCGTCAATCTTAATATCCATCTGACAGGCTGTTATACCATCAGCCGTTCCGGTTACTTTGAAATCCATATCACCTAAATGATCCTCATCACCTAAAATATCCGAAAGAACGGCAAAACGTTCCCCATCGGTTATTAATCCCATGGCAATACCGGAAACCGGTTTAACCATTTGAATACCGGCATCCAATAATGCAAGGGTACCGGAACAAACCGTTGCCATAGACGAAGATCCATTGGATTCTAATACCTCAGAAACCACACGAACGGTGTAAGGACAATCGGCCGGAATCATATTTTTAAGTGCACGTTGCGCCAAATTTCCGTGTCCCACCTCACGACGCGAAGTACCGCGCAATGGTTTGGCTTCACCCGTAGAAAATGGCGGAAAATTATAATGCAAATAGAATTTTTCTTCACCTTGTTCAGAAGGCAAATCGATGATATTGGCTTCACGTGAAGTACCCAAAGTAACTGTTGCCAAAGCTTGGGTTTCCCCACGGGTAAAAATGGCAGAACCATGGGTAGAAGGCAAATAATCTACCTCACACCAAATAGGGCGAATTTCGGTAGTTTTACGACCATCCAAACGGATACCTTTTTCAAGAATCACATTTCGAACAGCTGTTTTTTGGGTTTTATAAATGTATTTTCCGACCAATTCAGACAAATCCGGATTTTCGGCAAATTCTTCCTCTGAAAATAAAGCAACAACTTCTTCTTTTACGGCAGCAAATTTTTCGCCACGTTCTTGTTTAGAAGATGCTTCCTGAGCAATAGCATAATATTTATCGTAGCTGAACGCTTTAACTTTTTCGTAAACGGCTTCGTCGCTCTTTTCCGCTTCGTACTCACGGTAAGCCGGCGAACCTACAGCCGCTCGTAAACGCTCTTGTGCTTCAATTTGAACTTTAATGGCTTCATGCGCAAACTTAATGGCTTCAACCATTTCTTTTTCGGAGATTTCTTTCATCTCTCCTTCCACCATACAAACCGAATCTTTAGAAGCACCAATCATCATATCAATATCAGAAACTTCCAATTGCTCACGACTCGGATTAATCACGAATTGTCCGTCAACACGACCCACACGCACTTCCGAAATCAAATTGTAAAACGGAATGTCTGAAACCGCTAAACAGGCAGAAGCCGCCAATCCGGGCAATGCATCGGGCATAATAGTGTCATCGTGCGACATCAACTGAATCATGATTTGGGTTTCGGCATGATAATCATCCGGGAAAAGCGGACGTAACACGCGGTCTACCAAACGCATGGTTAATACTTCAGCATCGCTGGGACGGGCTTCTCTTTTGAAGAATCCACCCGGAAAACGACCGGCTGCAGCAAATTTTTCTCTGTAATCTACGGTAAGCGGCAGAAAATCCACTCCCGGGTTAGCAGTACGCGCAGAAACAGCGGTGGCCAATAACATGGCATCGCCCATTCGCACAACTACAGAACCATCGGCTTGTTTAGCCAATTTCCCGGTCTCGATGGTGATGGTTCTTCCATCACCTAAATCAATAACTTCTTGGGTTACTTTTGGAATCATAAATAATTGTAATACTGTTAAACAATAGGTTAGTTGTGTTGTTGTGTGTAGTTGTTGTAGTAACCCAATGAAAAACTGTAACTTTCTTTTTTGTAAACAAAAAGAGGCGCGCAGGCACCTCTTTTTTCGTATTATTTTCTAATACCTAATACTTTAATAAGCTCACGATACTTGTTGATATCTTTTCTTTTCAGATAGTCAAGGTGACTTCTTCTTTTACCTACAAGTTTCACCAACGCACGCTCAGTATTATAATCATGACGATTTTTTTTAAGGTGCTCGGTAAGGTGATTAATACGATGCGTAAATAACGCAATTTGTCCTTCGGTCGAACCGGTGTTGGTTGCAGCACCACCGTGTTTTGCGAAGATTTCTTCTTTAACTTCTTTAGTCAAATACATGCTAATATTGTTTAAATGATTATTATGTACAACTGGGACTTTCCCAATTCGGTTGCAAAGGTAACCTTATTTTTTGAAACTGCAAACGAAAGCTTAATTTTTAGGTTTTTTGTGGGCAGCACTTCCGGTGCTCCGTTCCAAGCCGGCTGCAACCCGGTTGGGTTGCCAACGCATTTCCTACAAGTTGCCACAGGAGCTTCACAAGGTCGCTCTGTGGCAACTGTAACCCAAACCTGCTTTACAACCGGGCTTTTACTTCGCCCCGGGCTGCATCGTATACCTAAAGCACAACCTTCTCTTTTATGTAAAACTTGTAGTAAACTAATATTCGTGGCGCTTACGTACTATTTGGCTTCTGATTTTACAACCGGCTTACTAACCACGCACCAACTTAAACCGCCACTTCTCCTTTAATATGCGGATGCGGATCGTAACCCACTAAGGTAAAATCGTCAAAAGTGAAATCGAAGATGTTTGTAATTTCTGGATTCAAAATCATTTTGGGTAAAGGTCGTGGCTCGCGCGAAAGTTGTAAGGCAAGCTGCTCAAAATGGTTCGTGTAGATATGAGCATCTCCAAAAGTATGTATAAACTCTCCCGGTTCCAGTCCGCATACTTGCGCAATCATCAACGTGAATAACGCATACGAAGCTATATTAAAAGGAACTCCCAGAAAAATATCAGCACTTCGCTGGTACAATTGACAGCTCAATTTGCCTTCCGCAACATAAAACTGAAAAAACGCATGACAAGGTGGTAGCGCTGCTTTTCCGTTGGCTACATTTTCAGCAAACGATTTTGATGTGTCCGGTAAAACCGAGGGATTCCAAGCTGAAACCAACATACGTCGGCTGTTTGGATTGGTTTTTAACGTATCTATTAGTTCGGTAATTTGATCAATTTCTTCACTGTTCCAGTTGCGCCATTGATGTCCGTATACCGGACCTAAATCTCCGTTGTCGTCAGCCCATTCGTCCCATATTCGCACACCGTTTTCTTTCAAATAAGCAATATTGGTATCCCCTTTCAAAAACCACAAAAGTTCATAAATAATCGACTTTAGGTGGAGTTTTTTTGTAGTTACCATCGGAAAACCTTCACTCAAGTCAAATCGCATTTGGTATCCAAAAACACTTTTGGTACCTGTTCCGGTTCGGTCGCCTTTTAGCACACCATTATCCAACACATGTTTGACTAAATCGTGGTATTGTTTCATTTTTATAGCTTTTGCTTTTAGCCATTAGCCGATTGCTAAAGGCGTGTTGCTTTTATGATTCTCTTTTTGAAATTTCGTCTCTGATTTTGGCCGCTTTTTCATAATCTTCATCCTGAACAGCACCTTCGAGCAATTCGTGTAATTCGGACAGACTGTAATGGGTATAGCTCCCTTCAGTTGTAGTAGCTTCATCATCCATGCCAAAGGTTTCCGGTTTGGATAATACCCCATCATCCTCAGGTGCATTTTCATCGCCTTGATTTCCGGGATTAAGGTAAATTCCGGCTTTGTCGAGTATGTTTTTATAGGTAAATATAGGAGCATTAAATCGCAGGGCCAAAGCGATGGCATCTGACGTACGCGCATCGATAATTTCTTCAATTTTATCGCGCTCACAAATGATACTGGAGTAAAAAACACCGTCAACCAATTTATGAATAATCACCTGTTTGACAACGATATCAAAACGATCGGCAAAACTCTTGAACAAATCGTGCGTTAAAGGTCGCGGAGGTTTGATTTCTTTTTCCAATGCTATTGCAATCGACTGGGCTTCAAAGGCGCCAATTACAATAGGCAACTTTCGTTCACCATCTACTTCATTCAAGATGAGCGCATAAGCCCCGTTTTGGGTCTGGCTGTAAGAAATTCCTTTTATGGTTAGTTTTACTAAACTCATTTTTTTATGGTTTCGAATAGGCGGAAAGTCGCCAAAAAAGCTATCAGTTTATCCAGTAGCCCTGATTGAGCCGGTATCTCCCGATTTATCGGGAATAAAGGCGAAAGCAGGAATACGGACTGCAAAGTAACAAAAAAGATTCGCTACTAAAAACAAAACGATAGTGTTTTGCATAAAAAAATAAGCCACCACAAGTGGCAGCTTATTTCGGTTTGAGTTAGTTAACGTGAGTTAGTTATTCAAATTCAGGCGCCGATTAACTGTTCTGCGCCTTAAATTCTTTCAATTTTTGGGTAAGACGAGGCACTACATCTAAGGCATCGCCTACAATTCCATAATCGGCCACTTTAAAGAATGGCGCTTCCGGATCCGTATTAATAACCACTTTTACTTTAGAGGCATTAATCCCTGCTATATGCTGAATTGCGCCTGAGATTCCGACAGCAATATACAAGTTAGACGCCACGGGTTTTCCGGTTTGTCCAACGTGTTCGCTGTGAGGTCTCCAACCGATATCGGACACCGGTTTGGAACACGCTGTTGCAGCACCTAAAGTGGCAGCTAAATCTTCTAAAATATGCCAGTTTTCAGGGCCTTTTAATCCTCGACCGCCCGAAACAACAATATCGGCATCGGCTATGGTAACTTTTCCGGTCGCTTTTTCAACCGACTCCACTTTAACCGAAAAATCGGCGTCATTTAAAGACGGAGTAAACGCTTCCTCGGTCATTGACGTAGCGTTTTCAAAAAGTCCGAATGCATTTTTAGCAATGGAAAGTACTTTTACATCAGTGCTGATTTCGGTAACAACAAAAGCTTTGTTAGAAAAGGCATTGCGTTTTACCTGAAACGGCGAAGTACTTAAAGGCAAAGCAACAACATTTGAGGCATACCCGGCTTGTAAGCCCACGGTAACCAGAGGTGCTAAATACAAGCTATCGGTAGTTGAGGATAATACAACTACTTTACTGCCTTCTTTTTGGGCGGCTTGCGCAACAACATCGGCATAAGCTTTGGCGTTAAAACCTTCCAATTTCGAATCGTTGACTTTCAAAACTTTGTGCACACCGTATTTACCTAATTCTGAAACATCAGAGGCATTAACGGTTAAAGCCGTTACAGTTGTTCCCATGGCATCAGCAACTTTGCGTGCATAAGAAGCTAATTCAAGGGCTACTTTTTTAAATTTTCCATCCGAAAATTCGGTATATATAAGTACAGACATGATCTTATTTCTTAACGTTATTCATTAGATTACTTTCGCTTCGTTGTGAAGCAAACTGATTAATTCATCCAAGTTATCGGCAGCAACCAATTTTACAGCCGATTTAGGGGCCGGTTTTTCAAATTTAACTGCTTTCGTAGTATGATCAGCCCCAACTGGTTCAACCACAGTAAGCGGTTTGGTACGAGCGGTCATAATGCCTCGCATATTTGGAATTCGAAGGTCTTTTTCTTCCACAATTCCTTTTTGCCCACCTACAACAAGAGGTAATCCGGCGGCAATAATTTCTTTTCCACCGTCGATTTCACGCGCTGCTTTAGCTCCGGAACCTTCTACATTAAGTTCTGTACACGAATTTACAAAGTTATACCCCAGTAAACCGGCCAAAATACCCGGAACCATACCACCGTTATAGTCCAACGATTCTTTTCCGCAAATAATCAAATCATAACCTCCGTTTTGCGCAACCGAAGCCAATTGTTTGGCTACAAAAAAACCATCAGTTGGCGCAGCATTAACTCGAATGGCGTCATCAGCACCAATAGCCAAAGCTTTACGCAAAGTCGGTTCGGTATCCGGACCACCTACATTAACAACAGTTACTTTCGCTCCTTGTTGTTCCTGAAACCAAATTGCCCGGGTCAAACCAAATTCATCGTTAGGATTGATTACGTATTGCACACCATTCGTATCGAATTCCGAATCGCCGTTTACGAAATTGATTTTAGATGTGGTATCAGGCACATGACTGATACAAACTAATATTTTCATTATATTGTGGTTTAAAAATTTCTGGCGTAAAAGTATGAAATATATTTTAAATTTATATGCGTGCATAGTATTTTTTTCAGTATTCAATCGATTTCGTGGGAATTTTTGAGAAAAAACTGTACTAAAACGGGGTTATATTGCTTGGTTTTATTTTAAAAGTCGGTTTAATTTTTATAATTTTGCGTTTCGATTTCAATAAGGTTAATTCATCTATATGAGAACAATACAATTCAGAGAGGCAGTTGCCGAAGCCATGAGCGAAGAAATGCGACGCGACGAGGCGGTTTATTTAATGGGAGAAGAAGTTGCCGAATACAATGGTGCTTACAAAGCATCCAAAGGCATGTTGGATGAATTTGGCCCTAAACGCGTGATCGACACCCCTATAGCCGAATTAGGTTTTGCGGGAATTGCTGTAGGTTCTGCCATGAATGGTTGTCGTCCCATCGTAGAGTTTATGACATTTAATTTCTCTTTGGTGGGTATTGACCAAATTATCAACAATGCTGCGAAAATGCGCCAAATGTCGGCCGGACAATTCCCGATGCCTATGGTTTTTCGTGGTCCAACTGCTTCTGCAGGCCAACTTGCGGCAACCCATTCACAAGCTTTTGAAAACTGGTATGCCAATTGCCCGGGCTTAAAAGTAGTGGTACCTTCAACACCTTATGATGCGAAAGGATTACTAAAATCGGCTATACGCGACAATGATCCGGTTATTTTTATGGAATCCGAACAAATGTATGGTGATAAAGGAGAAGTGCCTGAAGGCGAATACACTATTCCGTTAGGTGTAGCTGACATCAAACGTGAAGGAACTCAGGTAACTATTGTTTCTTTTGGTAAAATCATTAAAGAAGCTCTTTTGGCTGCTGATGATTTGGCTAAAGAAGGAATTTCTTGTGAAGTTATCGATTTAAGAACCGTTCGTCCGATGGATTACGATTGCATTATCAATTCGGTTAAAAAAACAAATCGTTTGGTGATATTAGAAGAAGCGTGGCCTTTTGCCTCTGTTGCTTCTGAAATTACCTATATGGTTCAGGAACGGGCTTTCGATTATTTAGACGCTCCGATACAACGCATCACAACAGCAGATACTCCGGCTCCTTTTGCGCCAAATCTTTTAAAAGATTGGTTACCTAATGCCGGCGATGTTGTTAAAGCCGTTAAAAAAGTACTTTATAAATAAGAAAACTATTTATATTTGAAGCCATCCGCCAAGCGGATGGTTTTTTTTTACTATGAAAAGATATTTTTGCCTGTTACTGCTACTGCTTGCTACTCCGCTTTTTTCTCAAACCAAAGTAGAGGGTGTTGTTATTGATAAAAAAAATGAACCCGTTCCTTTTGCTAATGTTGTTTTTCAAGGCACTACCGAAGGGGTTGTTTGTGACGAATTCGGTAAATTTTACTTGGAGTCTCCAAAAAATCACACTGTTTTAGAAATTTCATTTCCGGGCTACATTAACAAAGAGATAACGCTTGAAAAAAGTGTTATGTATAACCTCAAAATTCAACTTTCCGAATCCGAAAACCTGAAAGAGGTAGTTATTTACACCGGAAAAACTTCAAAAAAAAACAATCCTGCTCTGGACATACTGCGTAAAATATGGGAGCGCAAACGCAAGAATGGTTTACGCATGTTCAAACAATACCAATATGACAAGTATGAAAAAGTGGAATTCGATTTAAACAATATAGATTCCTCGTTCACACAAAATAAAATTTTTAAAGGGATGGAATTTGTTTTCAAACAAATTGACACCTCCAATGTTACCGGCAAAACATACCTTCCTATTTTCATCAATGAAGCCATCTCCGAAGTATATGGCGATAATGTTTCCGGTAAATCCAAAGAAGTTTTAAAGGCCAATAAAAATTCCGGTTTAGGAAACGGTGACGGCGTAAATACCTTTATCAAAGACCTTTACAACGACATAAATATTTACGACAATTACATCTATTTTTTCGACAAAAGCTTCACTTCACCCTTATCTCGCACCGGAATTGATGTTTACAACTATGTGCTTGCCGACAGCGCTTTTATAGAAGATAAATGGTGTTTCAAAATTAATTTTTATCCACGCCGTAAAAGTGAACTGACATTTAAAGGAAATTTTTGGGTAAACGATTCCACTTTCGCCATAAAAAAAATAGACATGGCTGTAACCAAAAGTGCGAATATTAACTGGGTCAAAGACATTTATATTGAACAAGATTTTGAGGTGCTGAACGATTCTGTTTTTTTATTATCAAGAGATTATATGATGTCTGATTTTTCTATCACCAAGAAAGATGAAGCCAAAGGCGTTTACGGAAAAAGGACTACCCTATTTAAAAACCATAAATTTGATGACCCAAAACCGGAAAAATTTTACCGTGAAGAGGTTAATTATATTGATAACTCGGTTTATACCAAATCGGATTCCTATTGGAATGAAAACCGATTTGAAAAGTTAAACAAAGATGAATTAGGGGTTTACAAAATGCTCGACACACTTAAAACCGTGAAAAAATTCAAAAAAATGTATAACCTCGTCTCAATTTTGGGAAGCGGCTATATTGAATTTAAGAATTTTGATTATGGTCCTATCTATTCTACTTTCGGGATTAATGATGTGGAAGGCATTCGGGTGCGCGTTGGAGGTCGAACTTATTTTGGCCCTAATGATCCATGGCGCATTCAAGTGTATACAGCCTATGGATTTGACGATAACAAGTTCAAATATGGTGTTTCCGGAAAATGGATGGTAGATAAAAAAAACCGCATCATACTTTCGGGAGGAAATCGACGGGATGTGGAACAAATTGGTGCCAGTTTAACCACCACTAATGATGTGTTGGGACGAAGTTATGCTTCATCAGCACTCTTTACAACTGGCAGTAACGGGAAACTAACCAACATTAATCTATCCACTATTTCATGTGAAATCGAACCGGTAAAAAACCTGGTATTTCAAACCGGATTTTCATTTAGAACTTTAGAATCTGCCTCTGACACCTTTAAGTTGGATTATTTTACCGACAACACCTACACCACAACCCGAAGTGAAGTCCGCCAAAGCGAGGTTAACCTTTTTGTGGAATATACTCCAAAGCGAAAAACCGTGGGATATGGTGTGGAACGACTTCAGGTAGACAGCCCTTATACACAAGTTTTTGTCAATTACAGTCAAGGTTTCAAAGGTGTTTTTAATAGCGATTTCGATTACCGGAAAATACAATTATATTACCGACAACCGCTCGTTATAGGTCCTATTGGGCGCAGTAATTTTATCACCGAAATAGGAAAAACTTTTGGCACAATTCCGTTGGGTTTAATGAGCGTGGTGCCCGGAAATCAAACCTATTTCAGTATCGACAACACATTTAACAACCTTAATTTTTATGAGTTTGTAACCGATGAATACGTTACCCTACAATGGATTCATAATTTTAACGGAAAGATATTTGCACGAATTCCGTATATACGCAAACTTAACTTACGCGAAATAATTGGCATCAAAGGTGTTTACGGAACAATTTCAGACGAAAACCGACTGATAAATGCCTCCGGGTTAACCTATTTAGCGCCCGAAAAACCGTATTGGGAATACAGCTTTGGTATCGGAAATATTTTTAAAGTATTTCGAGTAGATTTCGGCTGGCGTGGAAATTACCGCGATTTACCCGACGCTCAGAATTTTACCATCAAAGGCTCTTTTGGCTTTTATTTCTAAGCTAAACACAAAAATTTAAGTATGGAACAGGCTATAGAATTTCTCATAACCAAAGATGCTGTTTTGGGGAAAATTATCGAGACTTACGGTAAACCTGTTGTCCAAAAACGAAACCAAGGTTTTGATGCCATGGTCCATATCATACTTGAACAACAAGTTTCTATTGCATCGGCCAAAGCCTGCTACCTGAAAATACAAAGTGCATTAGGAACGATTACGCCCGAAACCATTTCTCAAACCACCGATGAAACTTTGCGCTCCTGTGGTGTTTCCCGACAAAAAACCATTTACATTCGTGATTTGGCTGAAAAAGTTCTTCGCAATGAGCTCGACTTTGAGTCATTAGCAAGTAAAAACGAAGTTGAGATACGAAACGAATTATTAGCCATAAAAGGCGTCGGGAATTGGACTGTTGAAGTCTACCTGATGTTTTGCTTACAACATCCCGACATAATTCCGATAGGCGATATTGCCCTACGAAACACGATTATAGAATTATACCAAATTCACGATCCGAACGAAATGGAAATCTTAGCTCAAAACTGGGCACCTCATCGAAGTTTGGCCTCTTTTATCCTATGGCATCATTATCTGGGTAAACGAAACCGATTGTAGGAAATTCGTGTGGAAAAAATAAATCCGTTTTCCAAACTGTTTTTTGACACAAAAACCGTATTACTACACTAAAAAAGCTTTGCACTATTATAGTTTAAAACGAATTTTACCTGTAACTATAGGAATTTAGCACATTTGTTTTCCCTTTAATTACCATAAATTATTTGGTTTCTTAATTTTTTGTTATTTTTGCCCGATTTTTAAAACAACAAAAATGGATAACTTTATGATTTACTTGCCTATAGTAATGGCAGTTTTAGGACTTGTGTTCATGGGAATCAAAGCCTCATGGATTAACAAACAGGATGCCGGTGAAGACAAAATGCAAAGCATAGCCAAAAGTATTCAAGAAGGTGCAATGGCTTTCCTAAAAGCCGAGTACAGAATACTTGCTGTATTTGTGGTAATTGCTTCAGTAGCTTTGTTTGCCGTATCTCAAATTTCAGGTGTTTCTCACTGGATGATTGTGGTCGCTTTTATTTTCGGTGCTATTTTCTCTGCTTTAGCCGGGAATATTGGTATGCGAATCGCCACAAAATCGAATGTAAGAACTACTCAGGCTGCTAAAACCAGTTTACCACAAGCCCTTAAGGTGTCTTTCTCAGGAGGAACCGTTATGGGATTGGGTGTTGCCGGTTTGGCTGTATTGGGATTAAGCATCTTCTTCCTGCTTTTCCTTAACCAATTCATGGGAATTGAAGGTAAATCATTCTACGATAATATGTCGATGGTATTGGAAACGCTTGCCGGTTTCTCACTGGGAGCTGAATCCATTGCTCTTTTTGCTCGTGTGGGTGGTGGTATTTACACCAAAGCTGCCGACGTTGGAGCTGACTTGGTAGGAAAAGTTGAAGCCGGAATTCCGGAAGACGATCCTCGTAACCCGGCTACAATTGCTGATAACGTGGGTGACAATGTTGGTGACGTTGCCGGTATGGGTGCTGACCTTTTTGGTTCGTATGTTGCTACCGTTTTGGCCTCAATGGTATTGGGTAATTACATTATTAAAGACATGACCGAAGCAGCCGGAAAACAATTCGAAGATGCTTTTGGTAACATGGGCCCGATTGTTCTTCCTTTGGCAATTGCCGGAGTAGGAATTTTAGCGTCCATCATCGGAACTTTCTTTGTGAAAATTAAAGATAATGACGCAAAAGAAGCTCAAGTGCAAGGTGCTCTAAATTTAGGAAACTATATTTCATTAGCACTTACAGTTGTAGCTTGTTGGTTCCTTATCGATATGATGCTTCCTGAAAAAATCAACATGAATTTCTTCGGTGAAGGTGTGAAAGAAGTAGCACGTATCAATGTATTTTGGTCTACTTTAGTTGGTCTTGGTGTGGGACTATTAATTTCTGCTATTACAGAATACTTTACTGCGCTTGGTAAAAAACCGGTGTTAAATATTGTACAAAATTCTTCTACAGGTGCTGCAACCAACATCATTGCCGGTTTGGCAACGGGTATGAAATCAACTTTTGGTTCAGTTATTCTTTTCGCTGCTGCTATTTGGGGAGCCTATTCACTTGCCGGTTTCTATGGTGTAGCTATCGCTGCTTCTGCTATGATGGCAACCACCGCAATGCAATTGGCTATTGATGCTTTCGGACCTATTGCCGATAACGCTGGTGGTGTCGCTGAGATGAGTGAATTACCTAAAGAAGTTCGCCAAAGAACAGACGTTTTGGACTCTGTAGGTAATACAACCGCTGCTGTTGGTAAAGGTTTTGCAATTGCTTCGGCTGCATTAACAGCGTTGGCATTATTCGCTGCGTATGTAACATTCACCGGAATTGACGGTATTAACATTTTCAAAGCCGACGTATTAGCAGCTTTATTTATAGGAGGTATGATTCCTGTAATTTTCTCTGCACTTGCTATGCAATCGGTGGGTAAAGCAGCTATGGATATGGTTCAGGAAGTGCGTCGCCAATTCCGTGAAATCCCCGGAATTATGGACGGTACCGGAAAACCGGAATACGGAAAATGTGTGGATATTTCCACTAAAGCCGCTCTACGTGAAATGATGCTACCAGGTGCTATTACAATCACTGTGCCTATCTTAGTTGGTATTTTCATGGGACCTGAAGCACTTGGTGGTTATATGGCCGGTGTATGTGTGTCTGGTGTGCTTTGGGCAATTTTCCAAAACAACGCCGGTGGTGCTTGGGACAACGCTAAAAAGTCGTTCGAAGCCGGTGTTATGATTAATGGTGAAATGACTTACAAAGGTTCTGATGCTCACAAAGCGGCTGTAACAGGTGATACGGTGGGTGATCCATTTAAAGATACATCCGGACCTTCAATGAACATCTTGATTAAATTAACTTGTTTGGTAGGTTTAGTTATTGCTCCTGTTATTGGTGGTGGCCATGGAACAGGCTCTTCTAAAAAAGAATCTTGTTGTGCTGAGGGTGCCAAAACAGAAATGATGTGTAAAGATGGTAAGTGTGATTTGTCTAAATGTGCTACTATGACCAAAGACGAATGTGCAAAAATGTGTGAAGAAAACGGATGCTCTGACGCTTGTAAAGAAGAATGTATGTCGCAATATGATGCCAACGGAAAATATGTTGGAAAAAAAGAAGTTTCTTCTAAAAACGTAACAATTAGCATCAATAATGAAAATGGAAAATCAAAAGCTACAGTGACCACCGACGATAACGGTAAGGTAACCACCGAAACTTTTGAAGGAACCGAAGATGAAGTAAAAGCTAAAGTTGAAGCGTTACGAAAATAACCCTTCCCACTTAAAATATAAAAAGCCTCACCTAATCGTGAGGCTTTTTTTTATATTTACAATTCAAACTACATTAAAAATGTGTAAAAAAATACTATTTCTGTTACTGCTTAGTACTACTGCATTGGCGCAGCAAACTTTACCTCTTATTCCTAAACCTTCCGTTATTCAACAAAACGACGGCTATTTTAAAATTACTGCTCAAACCATAATACAAGCCGACCCAAATGCTTTTGAAGCACAATACCTACAACAGTGCTTACAACAAAAAACAGGATTGCAGTTGCAAATTATGCCTGTTTCGACAGCTTCCTCAAAAATAAGTTTAAGCGGTTTGGCTGGCTATACACAATCACAAAACGAAGATGCGTACTCTCTTTTAATTACCCCTAACGTAGTGGCTATACGCTCCAATAATGCCAAAGGCTTGTTCTACGGAACTCAAACATTGCTCCAATTGCTCCCTGAACAACAATCATCCTCTGTTTCAATTCCCTGTCTTGCCGTGGATGACACACCAAAATTTGCTTGGCGCGGAATGCACTTGGATGTTGCGCGCCATTTTTTTCCGGTAAGCTTTGTAAAAAAATATATCGATTATTTAGCTACGTATAAATTCAACACCTTTCATTGGCACTTAACAGATGACCAAGGTTGGCGCATCGAAATCAAAAAATACCCAAAACTAACAGAAACAGGTGCTTGGCGAAATGGCTCTATGATAGGACATTACAACGATCAAACGTTTGACTCCGTGCGCTATGGCGGCTATTATACACAAGAAGAAATTAAAGAGGTTGTGGCTTATGCCCAAAAAAGACATATTACCATTGTTCCCGAAATTGAAATGCCGGGACACGCCCGCGCTGCTTTGGCGGCCTACCCTCAATACTCGTGCACAGGTGGCCCTTTTGAAGTTGCCAAAGAATGGGGTGTATTGGAGGATGTTTTCTGCCCCACCGAGGAAACGTTTACTTTCTTGGAAGGCATTTTAGATGAAGTAGTTGCCCTTTTTCCTTCTTCTTATATTCACATTGGCGGGGATGAATGCCCTAAAACCCGTTGGAAAGCTTGCCCAAAATGCCAACAGCGTATGAAGGACAATCACTTGAAAGACGAACATGAACTGCAAAGCTATTTTATCCAACGCATAGAAAAATACCTCAACCATAAAGGGAAAAAAATTATAGGTTGGGACGAAATTTTAGAAGGAGGACTTGCTCCTAATGCAGCTGTGATGAGTTGGAGGGGAACCGAAGGCGGAATTGCGGCAGCCCGACAAAAACATTATGTTGTGATGTCGCCGGGTTCGCATTGCTATTTTGACCATTACCAAGGGGAACCGAAAAACGAACCCCTGGCTATTGGGGGATATACTACCTTAGAAAAAGTATATGGCTTTAACCCTATCCCATCCGAACTTAGCGATGAAGAAGGAAAATACATCTTGGGAGCGCAGGCCAATGTGTGGACAGAATATATCGCAACGCCTGAACATGTAGAATATATGATTTTCCCGAGAATCTTAGCCCTATCTGAAGTGCTATGGGGTACAGCAAATCCTGCCGATTATAGTAATTTTTTTAAACGGGTTCAAATGCAATTTACTGCTTTGGAAAGGCAAAAAATAAATTACAGCAAAGCTGTATATCAAGTTACTACTGATATTATGCCTCGCCCGGGCGGAAATGGTGTATTGTTCTTGCTTAAATCAGACATGAATCCAAATGGTATTCGTTATACAACTGATGGTAACTCACCGGCTGCAATCTCAAAAAGCTATACTAACCCGCTGGAAATTAAAAATTCTCAAACCGTTAAAGCAGCCTATTTTGATTTGAATGTGCAAAAAAGTAGCGCTATTGAACAGGAATTTATCATCCATAAAGGTGTTAGTTGCCTGGTAACTCTCGAAAAACAACCGCATCGCAATTATGCAAAAGGGGGATCCTTTGCATTGGTAAATGGTGTAAAAGGAGACCCAAAACGTTTTGGAAGAGACTGGCTTGGCTTTGCCGGTGACGATTTAAATGCGTTGGTTGATTTGGGCAAAAAACAAAAAATCAATCGCATTAGTTTAGGGACACTCGAAAATAATGCGGCTTGGATTTACTTCCCTAAAAAAGTTGTATTTTCGGTTTCTGCTGACGGCATTACATTTATCCCAATCAAAACCTTCACGGCAACCGACATCCAGCATACCAATGGAGAATTAACGGTTGACTGCAATCAAAATAACATCCAATTTGTAAAAATAACCGCAGAAAACTATGGTAAAATTCCCGATGGTAAAGCCGGTGCCGGAAATGATGCCTGGCTTTTTGCAGATGAAATCGTAATTGACTAACTTATGGCTACACGAAGAACGTTTTTAAAAACCGCAACCGCCGGAACACTTGCGATGGGATTACCCAAAATAGCTATCGCAACCGAAAATTTTCAACCGGAAACCGGAAAAATAAATAAACCCATCGTGCTTTCAACTTGGAATTTTGGGGTTCAGGCTAACGGTGCTGCTTGGTCTATTTTAGAAAATGGAGGACGCGCGCTTGATGCTGTTGAAGCCGGAGTGCGAATTCCTGAAGGGGATCCTAATGAGCGGAGTGTTGGCTATGGAGGCCGACCTGACCGCGATGGAAAAGTAACGTTAGATGCCTGCATCATGGATGAATTTTCAAATATTGGGGCTGTAGCCTGTTTGGAACATATCAAACACCCCATTTCGGTAGCCCGTGCGGTGATGGAAAAAACCCCTCATGTGATGCTGGTGGGTGATGGCGCTTTGGACTTTGCCCTTTCGCAAGGTTTTCAAAAAGAAAACCTATTAGTGGAGGCATCGGAAAAAGAGTGGCAAGAATGGCTTAAAAAAAGTGAATATAAACCAAAAGTAAATATTGAAAACCACGACACCATCGGTATGATTGCTTTGGATGCCAATGGAAATCTATCGGGAGCGTGTACAACCAGCGGAATGGCTTTTAAAATGCACGGACGTGTTGGTGATTCACCCATTATTGGTGCGGGTTTGTATGTAGATAATGAAGTGGGGGCTGCAACTGCAACCGGTCATGGGGAGGAAGTTATCCGAATCGCCGGCTGTCATTTGGTAACCGAATTAATGCGTCAGGGAAAATCGCCCCAAAAAGCCTGTGAAGAAGCCGTTTTGCGCATTGTTAAACTAACACAACTTCGCATTAAAAACCTTAAAGATATTCAGGTGGGCTTTATTGCATTGAATAAAAAAGGTGAATATGGTGCCTATTGTGTACAAGGAGGATTTAATTTTGCCGTAAACGACAAAAACGGAAATCGGTTAGTAGATTCCGACTTTTATCTCAAATGAAAGCGCAACTTGAAATAGCCTGCTTTACTTATGAATCCGCTCTGATTGCTTTTCGTAACGGGGCAGACCGGATTGAACTGTGTGATGGTTTTGAGGTAGGCGGTACAACTCCTTCAATAGAAATTGTTACCCGTGTAATGCAACACGTTTCGATTCCCGTATACGTGATGATACGCCACAGAGGAGGCGACTTTTGCTACACCGAAGATGAAATTACCACATTAAAAACATCGCTAACTGCCCTAAAACAAATCGGTGTTCATGGTTTTGTATTCGGAATTTTAAACGAAAATAAAACTGTAAACACTTCAAAATGCAAGGAGTTAGTTGAATTAGCTCACCCACTCCCCTGCACATTTCACAGGGCTTTTGACGAAGTTTTAAATTGGGAAAACGCACTCGAAGCTATAATTTCCTGTGGCTTTTCGACAATTCTTACCTCAGGAACTAAGCCCTCGGTTAAAGAGGGACTACAAATTCTAAAAATGCTCAATGCAAAAGCAAACGGACGCATTACAATTATGCCGGGCGGTGGTTTGCGCTCCTCCAATGTAGCAGAAATTATCAATGAAACAGGGGTAACGTTTGTGCATTCTTCGGCTATACTCGAAAACACAACCCTAGCTAATGCAGAGGAAATTCAAGCGCTAAAAAAACAAATTGCATGAAAAAAATTAGTTATATCCTCTTGTTTTTCGCGCCGTTTTTGCTTTCGCAAAATCTGACAAAAAATGTAACAGGTACCAACTGGATTTTTTATCAATTAGGGAAAACACAAACGTATACCGCCCAAGTACCGGGAACTATTCATACCGATTTACTACATCACAATTTAATTTCAGATCCTTTTCTTACTACCCATGAAAAAGAGGTGCAATGGGTTGAAAATGAAGATTGGGTTTATGAAACCACCTTTTCGTTATCGGTTGCCGAATGTAACTCCAAAAATGCAGAACTTGTTTTTGAAGGCCTTGATACTTTTGCGACGGTGTACTGGAATGGCACCAAGATTCTTGAAGCAGATAACATGTTTCGGGTGTGGAAAGTTCCTGTAAACGGAAAGTTGAAAAATGAAAATTCACTCAAAATTATTTTCCATTCCGCTGTTCAAAAAGCAAAAGAAAAAGCGGCAAAACTAAATTACAAACTTCCCGATGATGAAAGAGTACACCTACGAAAGGCCCCGTACCAATTTGGTTGGGATTGGGGTCCGAGATTGGTAACTTGCGGTATTTGGAAAAATATCCAACTTCGCTTGTGGAATTCGGCCATCATGGAAAACCTCAGTTATGAACAAAAGGAGCTCTCGGAAACTACAGCGAAACTGGACTTTAAATTAGCAATCGATGCGGCCGTAGCCGGAAATTACCAAATAATACTCAATCAGCAACCTTATTCATTTCAACTCTCTAAAGGGAAAAATGAAGTAAAAATACCCCTTGAAATCCAAAATCCAATCTTATGGTGGTGCAATGGCATGGGTTCCCCACACCTTTATCCGTTTACTTTTGAACTGCGAAAGAACAATCTTTTAATTGATACTAAAACCTTACAAATTGGTTTACGCACCCTTGAACTGGTTCAGGAAAATGATGAAAAAGGGCAACGTTTCTATTTCAAACTAAACGGTAAACCGGTTTTCATTAAAGGCGCAAACATGATTCCACCCGATAGTTTTGTGCCGCGTATTGGAGAGGCTGCTTGGGTAAACTTAGCCGATTTAGCCGCAAACTCAAACATGAACATGCTTCGGGTTTGGGGTGGCGGTGTTTATGCTGACGATGCTTTTTACAACGCCTGTGATGAAAAAGGTATTTTGGTTTGGCAGGATTTTATGTTTGCTTGCGGCATGTATCCCGGTGATGAAGCCTTTTTAGAATCGGTTAAAAATGAAGTGACAGACCAAGTCAAACGCCTGCAAAATCACCCGTCAATTGCCCTTTGGTGTGGTAATAATGAGAGTGATGAAGGTTGGCATAATTGGGGTTGGCAAAAACAGTATAAGTACTCAACAGCTGATTCTGCTGCTATTTGGAACAATTACAAAAAATTATTTCACCAACTGATTCCGGGTACTTTACAAAAAATACTTCCAAAAAATGAATACCGCTATTGGCCTTCATCTCCTTCGATAGGTTGGGGTCGAAAAGAGAGTTTACTTCGTGGCGACTCGCATTATTGGGGCGTTTGGTGGGGTATGGAGCCATTCGAAAAATACGAAGAAAAAATAGGGCGCTTTATGAGCGAATACGGCTTTCAGGGAATACCGTCACCGGCCACTTTGGCTAAAATGGCTGATGGTGAACCATTGGATTTTAATTCGGATATACTAAAAACACATCAAAAACACAAAACCGGATTTGAAACGATACGCACCTATATGGAACGTGATTTTCCGGTGCCCACAAATTTTTATGATTTTGCTTATGTTTCACAATTACTCCAAGCTGAAGGCATTAAAAAAGCAATCGAGGCTCACCGCCGGGCAAAACCATATTGTATGGGTACATTGTATTGGCAATTAAACGATTGTTGGCCGGTTACCTCATGGAGTTCGACCGACTATTATGGCGATTGGAAAGCGCTCCAATATCAAGTCAAAAGGAGTTATAAACCGGTCATTCTTTCGGTAAAAAATGAAAATGGAACGGCAAAAATATATGCAATCAATGATACTGATGAAACCATTATTGCTTTTCTGACCATCCGAATTTTCGATTTTAACGGTGCAGTTATTCGTGAGTATACAAAATCAATTACGATTACGCCAAACTCATCGTCTGACTATATAACCATTCCGGATGTGGATGATAGCCTTAAAAATAAAACTGTTTTACATGCCTCCCTTTCTTCAGAAAAATATACAGATCAAACTTTTTTTTATTGGGTTAAACCAAAAGAATTACTCCTTAACAAACCCAATATACAATGGAAATTTACTGATCCCAACACCATTCAACTCACAACTGACACCCTAACAAAAGGTGTTTGTTTAAGTAGTTTGGAAAACACACATTTTAGTGATAATTATTTCGACTTATTGCCGGGTGAAACAAGAGAAATTACGCTTTCCACGGCAGTTCAAACCATTTCCGTAAAATCACTTTTTGAGGTTAAAAACTAAATAACGTGAGTTCGATATAATAATACAGTCAGAATTCTTAAAAGTGCTTGGCTATAAGGCAAATTTTCGAGAGATAACCGGTTATCTTGAGGAAATTTAACGAAATAGACGAGTGCTTTTTAGGATAGCTTTTCTAAAAGTAACACTTTTGAGAAGCAATCTACTTCGCCTTAAATCATTGAAATAGCCCGCTATTACTGCCTATGTAAGGCTCGTATCTCACTCCTCTAAAGCGTTCTGACAAAATTCTTATATCGAACTCACGTTAAATAACGGAGTTCGATAATTAACCTCAAAAAGCATAACTCAATCCAAAGTGGACACTTTTAGAACCAAAATCTGTTTCAACACTTTTGCTAAATAACCTGTGAGGTGTAAAGCTGTAACCCCCTATAATTCCTACTCTTCCCCATGTTACTTTGACTTGACCTGACAGAAAAACGGTATTTAGATTACCACTTTCATCAAACGATTCACGCAATTGTTCATCGTAGTCTGAAACACCATAATACAAACAAGAATATCCCAAACTACCGTTTAGTTCGGTTCGAAATCCACGATACCGGTCACGTCCAAATAAAATATAAGCGTAGCGAAGGCCAATCTTGAAATTTAATTTATCCGACTCCAACGGAATTATAGTACCGTTGTTGTTGTAACGTATTGACCGTGGATTTTCAATAAATCCTAAATCGGCTCCGTAATCAATAAAATGAGCGTCTGTTATGCGGTTTCTGAACCAAACAGCCACATGCCATGCATTTTCATACTTATTACTCAATTCTTCCTGCGGAATTTCATGAAAAACTTCAAGGTAAACCCTTCTGAAATTATCCGGATTTTTATAGTGAATTGTGTCTTGTGCTTGCAACGCGGCTGTGACCAAAAGGAAAATAAAAACGATATTTTTCATATTAAAGGGGTTTAAATTGGATATGTTCATCATCAGAATCTGTTCCTGCTGAAAAAATCAGAAGGTTACCAAAATTGCAACCGCGAAGAATAATTTCGAGGTTATTGTTTTTGGGGAAAGCCAAATACACGCGTTCCCGACTGATATAATCTACAAAAGGAGGCGCCAACCACGTTTCATAATGGGTATCAAAAACAAAATAGTAAGCCTTTCTTTTACCTTGAATCACCTTACAAACCGATTTTTTGTCATCTGTTGTATAGGTAACAAACAAAGTGTTTCGCACCAATTCCATTTTAGTAATTGAGTCGCCGGCGGTTAAAGTTAAAATACGGTTTAAATAATGTTCTCGTTCCCAAAGTTCACAGGTTAGGGGCAACGTATCTCGAAGCGTAACTTTGGGTTCAAAATTACCGCTCCATGTTTTTGGCATTTTTTGGTAATGTTCGTGTGGCATTTTATAAAATGCCATTGGACTGCAAGAGCAAAACATCATGACAAAAAGCAATCCGGCAAATCGCTTGATATACAACTTGTTGATTCGTAAAGAGTACTGTAAAAGTTCGCTCCCGGTAAATCCCTCTAAATAATCTGTTCTTTCGAATGTAGTCTTCATAGTGTTTTATTTTACACACCAAAACTACTTCGATTATCACAAATAAAATTGTGAATATTATTTTTATAAATTATTTATTTGTGATTTTCGCAAATATTATTATTATTTAAAATAGTAAAGGCAACCTTTTATAACCCACTTAATCTTATCTATAAAACATAAAACAACTCAACTTACAGCGCGTATTGAATTGAACCTGTTTGGGCAGCTGCTTTAACTAAACAACCAACAAATGAAAAAAAAGTATTTGGTAGGACTTACCCTTTTTGTACTCTATTTATTGAGTAGTTGCAACGAACTTGATAAAAATGAACCCGTAGATTTGACCCGAGTAGTCATCCCACAGAATTCGGAACTATTTCAGTTGTTAGACGATGTTGTTAATGCATCCGGAAATTCTATCGAAGATCGTGTTTGTGTGAACTTTATCTACCCGTTTCGACTTTACAAATACAATCAGGAAAACCTACCCGAAGGTAACGTAGTTTTATACAGCGATGCTCAGTTTAGTTCATTTTTAAGTACGCTACCGCCCACCATTTCAATTAGTATAAGTTATCCTATTGAGGTGAGCTTTCCGGATGGAACAGTAATAAGCATCAATAACAACGACGAACTGTTAATTGCCTTAAATTCCTGCACCCCTGAACAAATTATTGGTTATTGCAATGGTATTTCAACCACTAAAAATAATTCGGTTTGGATGGTGCCTTACCTAGAAGACATTGATAATACCCTTGCCGGCGCCACACTTACGATTGATGCATTGGGAACCATAACCATGAATCACTTAGGTGAAACTTACAACGGAGCCCGTTCAATTTTGTATGTTAATGGTGTATTGCATATTAATATTTTTATTGAAGGTAATTCGAGTGTAGCCGACTTTTGGAATCATAATTACCGTGTGGTTACAATGACGCCCGATTTTATGGAGTTTTCGTACAATGGTTCCCCTCGGTTTTTGGAATTACACTCCGAAACAGAAATTGAATACAGTATAGGTGACACCGGTCCGGGTGGTGGCATTGTGGTGTTTGATAAAACCTATTTCTCAGATGGATGGCGCTATTTAGAGATGCTCACTACTGATGTCCCGGTAATCGAAGAATGGGGTTGTTTAAGTACATCGGTTGAAAATGCACAACGAACCGTTTTGGGTAGCGGTTATCAAAATACCATTGCTATAGGCAATAAACACGATAGTTTAACAGGGTATTATATCATGCCGGCTACTTGTAATAGTTTAAATAATGGAAGTGTGTGTGCAAAAAGTGCGCTGGGCTTTGATCAAATTTACCATGATTGGTTTATCCCTTCGGCAGATGAATTTCAATCGCTGTACGATACGTTACTTCCTACCGGTTTACTCAATTTCGGAACCGATAAATATTGGACATCATCCGAGGGAACTATGACCCAAGCAAAATGTTTTAATTTTAGCACAGCAGAAATACAACTCGTTGATAAAAATGCATCTGATGTAAAAACACGTTACATCCGGATGTTTTAACTCTTTGCAAAAAATGCATTTTTTCAAGCCAAACAATTACTAAGGTTGTTATATTTGTGAAAATCGCAATATGCAAGAAATCTTACTCAAAGAAATACGCCGTAAGACCGGAAAAGGAAGTTCATTAAATGACGTTTTGGCAACTGTTTTAAACATCAGTTATGATGCAGCCCATCGAAGAGTTTCCGGAAAAAGCAAACTCACGTTGGATGAAACTGTTGCGTTGTGCAGGCATTTCAATCTTTCGTTAGATCAATTATTCAGTCATAAAGAAGCCATCGTATGTCATAAAACCAAAGAAGTAAACTCGTTAAGTGACTTAATTGGCTACTTTAAGGATTCGGCTGAACATGTTAATGCATTTTTAGATAAGGAAACGAACTTATATTATTCGGCCAAAGACATTCCGTTATTTTACACTATTGGAGGAAGCTTACTGTCAAAATTCAAGTTATTTGTATGGCTACAATTGTTGAATCCTGAGGAAAAATTATTGCCTTTTGAACGATTTGTTCCGGATACAGGCCTATTGGATTATTCCTCGCAATTACTGCATGTGTACAAACAAGCTAACGTAATTGAAATTTGGAATGACACAACCATAAACAGTACTATACAACAGATTCATTACTTTTTTGAATCGGGTTTGGTATCCACTAAATCGGCGCTATTACTCTTAGACGATGTTACACAAATTATAGAGGAGGTTGAGCAAAAATGCAGTCAAAATGAAGATCATTTCAAGCTCTATTACAATGAACTGCTTATTTTGAGTAACAATGTGTTACTGTGTTCGGAAGATGTTTCCAAGCTATTTGTTCCGCATACTATGATTGGCTATTTTATTACCGAAGATTTCAAAACGGTTCAAAGTGCTACTCATTATTTTTTGAATCAGGTGCAACACTCCAAATCATTAAATCAGTCCGGAATAAAAGACAGAATGCTGTTTTTCAGTAAAGCAAAACAAAAAGTGGAATTATACCGCACCCGAATTACAAATCCTTCCTTGTTTCAATAAAAAAACCACCTCTCGGTGGTTTTTATTACGATTTAAACGGTTTCGCTTTTGTATCTTTAGAGGTAATCCCCTTTTTAGCTCCATTGGGTTGCATATCATCTAAAATATGAATGGCTTCTTCAATGTAAATATCACCCGAAAGGGATTTAAACCAATCTTCACGTTTCTCTTTCAAAGAAGGATCTTTCTTCATTTGTTCATTTTCATATTGCAACGGTTCGAAAACAAACTGATTGGAATAGTCTTTAAGTGATTTGAATCTTTTAGTTGCCTCATCTATTTTTTTCTGCTCCTCACGGAATTTAGAAAGCTGCAAGCTGTAAACGTATTGATTACGTCGGGTATCGCTCCATTTAGCGTATTCGTCGATTAATTTAAATTGCGGATTATTTTGAATACGAATTTTACTATTAGTAACGGCCGCATCAAAATTAGTTGACTTTGTCCAAGGCTGAAAATTAGCCGCATCTATTTTATCCCAAGGCATGGCATTCTCCACATCGCGCTCACCCATTTTTAAATACGCATATTGATCCGGCAATACAACATCACTCGAAACACCTTCCAGTTGCGTTGAACCACCATTGATTCGGTAAAACTTCTGCGTGGTAGTTTTAAGTGCTCCTAAATCACCATATTCGCTTCCGCGTATGAATTGATTTAAATCGATTACATTTTGAACCGTTCCTTTTCCGTAGGAATGCTTACTACCAATAACCACGGCGCGTTTATAATCCTGCATGGCAGCGGCTAAAATTTCGGAAGCCGAGGCAGAAAAACTGTTTTGCATAATCACCAAAGGCCCATCCCATTGTATTTTAGGGTCGCGGTCGTACAATACTTCTTTTTTTCCGGCAGCCGACTGAACCTGAACAACCGGTCCTTGGTCAATAAACAAACCGGCAATATCTACAACCGTTTTAAGAGAACCGCCACCATTGTCACGAACATCCATTACAATCCCTTGTACCCCTTCGCTTTTGAGACGCTCTACTTCGATGGCCACATCTTTGGCTGCATCACGGCTGTCTTTATTTTCAAAATCGATGTAGAATTTTGGCAAGTAAATGATGCCATATTTTGCGCCATTGCGTTCAATTATACAGGATTTGGCATAGGTTTCTTCGATTTCCACCTCATCGCGGATAATGGTTATAACCTTAATGGTACCGTCGGTTTTTTTTACGGTTAGTCGTACTTCTGTCCCTTTTGGTCCTTTAATTTTTTTCACCACATCATCCAAACGCATTCCAACCACTTCAACCGGTTCATTTTCCCCTTGTGCTACTTTTAGTACAATATCGCCTGCCTCGAGTTCTTTTCCTCTCCAAGCCGGTCCACCGGTAATGAGCTCGCTAATTTCGGTATAATCATTTTTCTTTTGAAGTCGGGCTCCGATTCCCTCCAACTTACCGCTCATACTGGTATCAAATTTTTCTTTTTCTTCAGGAGCAAAATAAGTAGTATGCGGATCAAATCGAGAAGTAATCGAATTAATATAAACCGAGAACCAATCTTTGCGCTCCAATTCCTTCATTATAAAGTCAAAATACTCGTTTAGCGATTTTAAGTTGCTTTCTCGTGCATCTTCTTCCAGTTCCTCATAGGATTTGGCTAACAACTCCTCAGCATATTTATCCGTATTTTTTTTCTTGTCTTCGGGTTTGATTCCTTTTTTTAAATCTTCCTGCATTTTAAGATCGTCTGCCAACTTTGAAAGCACGGTAAGTTTGAGTTGTTTTCGCCAACGCTCAGCCAATTCGGTATTCGATTTCGCATAAGGCAATTTTTCATAATCAGTGTTGATAGATTCGTCTGCCGTAAAATCAAAAGGTTTGGAGAGTATCTCTTCATATATATCTTGACTCTCTTTCATACGTTGGATTAACCTGTTGTAAGTGAGGTCAAAAAAAGTAAGGTCTTTGTTTAAAATCTGATCGTCAATTTTAGTTTCGTATTTGGCAAATTCATCAATATCCGACTGTAAAAAATAGCGTTTAGACGGATCAAGAGCGTCGATATAATCTTTGTAAACCCCTTTTGAAAAAGTATCATCAAATGTTTTTGGACTATAGTGCCCTTTTTCCAAAACATAGGATAACAGTTCCAGCAAGAGTTTATCTTTTTCCGGATTGTCCGGATCCGATTTGGGCATAAAACTCCATAACCCTACACAGAGGGCAACAACAACTAAAAGTATTTTATAATTCTTTTTCATAAATGCGAGTATTGCTTTCATTACTTGCTCACTTAAGCTCTAAAATTGTGCCAGAAAAGGAAAAACAGGTTTATTTCTTCGATTTCTTTTCTGATTATACTGAAAATCAAAGTTATTAAAATTGTAACGTCAGTAAGTCTGAATTTGAGTATTTTTGTTACAAATTTAACATATCCCTTTCCGCCATGAATAAACGCCCTCTGATTTTAGTAACCAATGATGACGGAGTTAACGCTCCCGGTATCCGAACCCTGATTTCAGTGATGGAAAAATTAGGACGTGTAGTCGTAGTGGCTCCTGATAGTCCGCAAAGTGCCATGGGGCATGCTATAACCATCAACAGTACGTTGTATGTCAACAAACTTTCACCCGAAGATGCTGTTACTGAGGAATACAGTTGTTCAGGCACTCCGGTAGATTGTGTAAAAATTGCCGTAAATGAACTATTGAAACAAAAACCCGATTTATGCGTTTCAGGTATAAATCACGGGTCTAATTCTTCGGTTAATGTAATTTACTCCGGTACCATGAGTGCCGCTGTAGAAGCAGGAATAGAAGGAATACCGGCCATTGGATTCTCATTATTGGATTACAATTGGAATGCTGATTTTGAACCGGTAAAAGATTTTGTACATAAAATTGCTTCGGAAGTCCTTGAAAACAAATTACCAGATGGCGTTATTCTGAATGTAAATTTTCCAAAATTACCGCAAAATGAAATAAAAGGTATTCGCATTTGTCGTCAGGCGAAAGCCTTTTGGCAGGAAAAATTTGATAAACGCCAAAGTCCGATGGGTAAAAATTACTATTGGCTCACCGGCGAATTCGTGAACTTAGACAAGGGTGAAGATACTGATGAGTGGGCTTTGGCTAATGGTTATGTATCGATTGTTCCGGTGCAATATGACATGACCGCCCATCATGCTGTTCAACTATTAAATGATCGTTATTTATAATATGGAAACAAAAAAAATAATCATCGGTTTTCTGATTGGTTTAGTATTACCGGTTGTTGGTGCTTACGCTTTTTTGGAACTATTTTCAGATATGAATCTCTTTCGCGATTACAACCAATTGAGTCAATTTGGGATGTTGAGTAAAGTATTAACCTTGGGTGCATTGCTCAATTTAGCTGTTTTCTCACTGTTTTTTTACACCAAACGTGATGCCTTTGCCAAAGGAATTCTGGCCGCAACCTTAGTACTGGGTTGTATCACCTTTTTTATTTGATTATGAAATACCCGTTATCAAAAATTGTAAACCTGCTTAAGACTCATGAAATGGGCATTGTGTCTTCCTTAATTTAAACTATTGTGTACGGATGAAATACTATATCATAGCGGGAGAAGCCTCGGGAGATTTACACGGATCGAACCTCATAAAAGCCCTTTTGGACGAAGACCCGAAAGCAGAAATTCGGTTTTGGGGAGGCGATTTGATGGAGTTGGCCGGTGGAACTCTTGTAAAGCATTACCGCGATTTAGCATTTATGGGTTTTGCCGAAGTGGTGATGAACCTAAAAACCATTCTGACGAACATTCGTTTTTGTAAAGAAGATATTCTGCAATTTAAACCCGATGCGCTTATATTTATTGATTATCCGGGTTTTAATATGCGCATTGCCAAATGGGCGAAAGAAAAAGGCATTCCGACACATTATTACATTTCGCCTCAAATTTGGGCATGGAAAGAAAATCGCATTAAAGCCATAAAGCGCGACTTTGATAAACTGTATGTTATCCTGCCGTTTGAAAAAGATTTCTACGAAAACAAGCACCACTTTCCTGTCACTTTTGTGGGTCATCCGTTGATTGATGCCATTCATAATCGAAAACCAACGGATGCAATAACTTTCCGCAACGAAAATAACTTGGGAGAAAAACCCATCATTGCCTTACTTCCGGGTAGTCGAAAACAGGAAATTTCTAAAATGCTTTCTGTTATGCTTGGTGTAACCGATTATTTTCCGGAGTATACTTTTGTTATCGCCGGAGCGCCGTCGCAGGAATATTCGTTTTACCAACAGTTTTTAACGCATACCAATGTTAGGTTTATTTCGAATAAAACCTACGACCTTTTAAGTATTGCCCAGGCAGCATTGGTTACATCCGGAACGGCCACATTGGAAACCGCATTGTTTAAAGTCCCTGAAGTAGTTTGCTATAAAGGGAATTGGATTTCCTATCAAATTGCGAAACGCATTATTACCCTCAAATACATTTCGTTAGTGAATTTAATCATGGACAGAGAGGTTGTGACCGAACTGATACAGGATGACTTGCAGGTCAATAATCTTGAAAAAGAACTACGTAAAATCATTGAACCTGCCGGCAGAGCTCGCATTTTAGCTGATTATGCGGCACTCGAAGAAAAATTAGGCGGAGAAGGTGCTTCTAAAAAAACTGCTAAATTGATTGTTTCTGCGCTTAGGGAATAGTATTTTTGCCTAAATTTTTTCGTTATGCCAAAATCCGTTATTTATCTGTTATTTTTAGTACTGCTGTTCACCTCTTGTAAATCGGCTCAACCGGCCATTATTACATCCAAAAAAGAAGCCATTAAAAAAAATCAGTATGACGGAAACCTCAACATTCGTGTAGTTAAAACAACCGACAAAAAAAATACCGATACCAAACCGGTTGTTACCACAGATTCAAAAAAACAGGACCCACCCAAAGAAACAGGTAAAAAACAAGAACCTGTTGTCCTTAAAGATGGGGATGATGCTGATATATACATTACCTGTGACGACTCAAATTATCTTATTGACCAACTTATCTATGCAGCCATGGATAACATTGGCTCACCTTACCGCACGGGAGGCACAACAAAATCGGGTTTTGATTGTTCCGGTCTCATGTATGCCACATTCAAATTATACGACATTGTATTGCCGCGCACTTCGGGAGAAATGTCGAATTTAGGCAGTTCGGTTTCGTCAGGCAATGCCAAAAAAGGTGATTTAATTTTCTTTAAAACCAATGGTCGCGGGCATATTAACCATGTAGGTTTGGTGGTTGAAGTGAATGGCGATGAGATAAAATTTGTACATTCCTCAGTGCAACGCGGTGTTATTGTATCTTCTACCAAAGAAGCCTATTATGCCAAAGCTTTTGCTTCGGTAAGACGGGTTATTGTTGAGTAAATTTTGTTTTACAGTTGGCTAAAATTACTCTGTTCACTTTTGGTAAAAAATAAAAGGCGAACCGAATAACTGGCAGAAATTAATTCTTTACCACATTCTTTACCACATTCTTTTGTAGTCTTCTGCCAAAAATTCTACCACGTAATTCATTTAATTTTACTATATTCGTACTTGAATCTTTAGATTCAGAAGAATAGTTACACGCCTTAAATTAAGTATACGCCATGAAAACGCTACGTTTCCCGTTAGCCAAAGTTGCCCTGTTTTTTTGTATGGGACTTTGGATTTCCCGGTATTTTTCAATTACTTCATTTTACTTTTTTCCGACGACCTTAGTATTGTTAGGAGTACTGTACTTTTATCATCACCAAAAGCGCAAGCTGGCATTTGCTGTTTCAACAGCGTTAACCTGTATTACATTTGGCTTTCTGATTAATTCGGTACACACAGAAAGCTTATACTCCAATCATTTTACAAGGCATCTTCCAGATCACAACCCTAAAATACAAGGTATTTTTGTTATCAAAGAACGCTTAAAAAGCAGCACATCATCAAAGCGTTATATTGCCGAGATTCAATCCATTGAATCCCATTCATGCTTTGGAAAAGTGGTTTTAACCATTCGACAAAAGACAGAAAAAAATAACCTTAAAGAGGGCTCGGTTGTTTTTGTTGACGGAACTTTTTATCTAAATACAAAACCACGCAATCCGTTTCAATTTGACTATGGCAGCTACTTGCAGAATAAAGAAATTTATGCCACTGTTTTTGCCGATTCAAGTCATATTCACAAACAAAAACATACGGTTTCTACGATTCGAACTTGGGCGGCAGGAATTCGTAATACGATAAGCGATGTTTACCAAAAAAGCGGGATTCCAAATTCGGAATTACAGTTTATAAACGCTTTACTTTTAGGTCAGCAACAGGATTTAAATCCGGATATTGTTAAAGACTATCAGTTGGCGGGTGCTGTTCATATCTTGTCGGTTTCGGGCTTACATGTTGGCTTGGTGATGGTTTTTACCAACCGAATTCTGAAACCATTTCCCAATAAAGGCAAAGGTAAGTTTATCAAATTATTGCTTTCTTTGGCTGTTTTATGGTTATTTGGAATTGTAGCCGGTTTAGCCCCTTCGGTGGTTCGTTCGGTAACCATGTTTAGTTTTGTTGCCATAGGAATCCACCTAAAACGAAGTGTAAATTTTTACCATACCCTACTAGTTTCTGCCTTACTCATTTTATTTGTATCACCAGAGTTTCTTTTTGATGTAGGCTTTCAGCTGAGTTATTTGGCCTTATTTTTTATAGTATGGCTCCACCCCATTTTGAGTGCTGTTTGGAAACCCAAAAATCGAGTTGCAATTTATTTTTGGGAAATTATAACGGTTTCTGTTGCGGCCCAACTTGGAACATTACCGCTGAGTCTTTATTATTTTCATCAATTTCCGGGATTGTTTTTCGTAACAAATCTTGTTGTGCTTCCGTTAGTTGGCGTAATCATGTTTTTAGCTTTGTTTGCTTTGGTATGGAGTTTATCCGGTTCTATCCCTTTTTGGATTACAACACTTTTAACAGCATTAATACGAGGAATGAATGGCATTATTGGCAAAATCGCTTCGTATGAAACATTTGTATTACAAGATATCCCCATGACCAAATTCATGCTGATTTGCTTGTATTTATTTATAATTTGTAGTGTGCTGTTTTGCAAAAAGCCAAGGTTTGCACAATTGATTGGCGCTACGGTTTGGCTATTGGCTTTTCAAACACTTCTTTTACAAGATACTATAGCTTCCGCTTCGTCGAGCGAAATGATTGTATTTCATTGCCCTAAAAAAACAGTCATTACTCAAAAAAATGGTTTATCGTTAACCGTGATTACAGATGCTTCGGAGTTGCCTACGGATGTAATTACGCCCTATCAAACAGGGATGCATTGCAGTACAAAAGCGAAAGAAAAACTAAAAAACCGCTATTACTTTAAGCACCGGAAAATTTTAGTTATAGATTCAACCCAACGGAATTGGAGCGCATTAAAACCGGACATTTTGATTGTAACGGGTTCGCCTAAACTCAATATGGAACGCCTTTTGCGCTCATGCAGGCCCAAAATAGTAGTAGTAGATGGTTCCAACAGCAATACGCTAAGGAAAAGATGGAAGACCAGTTGTGAGAAATTAAAAATCCCTTTCCACGACACACGCGAAAAGGGATTCTATTCGATATAAATAACGTGAGTTCGACATAAGAATTTTGTCAGAACGCTTTAGAGGAGTGAGATACGAGCCTTACATAGGCAGTAATAGCGGGCTATTTCAATGATGTAAGGCGAAGTAGATTGCTTCTCTAAAGTGTAAATATTAAAAAAGCTATCCTAAAAAGCACTCGTCTATTTCGTTAAATTTCCTCAAGATAACCGGTTATCTCTCGAAAATTTGCCTTATAGCCAAGCACTTTTAAGAATTCTGACTTTATTATTATGTCGAACTCACGTTAAATAACGTGAGTTGAAGACGATTTAGGATTTGGATTTCGCTTTTTTGGTCTTTGCTTTCGCTTTCGTTTTTGTTTTTAGATAAGCCGTAAACTTTTTCACCATTGGATCTGCCACTGCCAACCATGCTTTTGGCCCTCCGGCAACGTAACCGGTGTTTCCTAATTGTTCATAGTTTTGTTGGCCGTTGATGATTTCTCCGGCTTTTACAAAGAAAACGGTTGGGTAGCCACGCACGCCAAACATTTGTTGCAGGTTCATATTTTGTGTTTTTTCGGAGTCGGGTTGTGCTGATCTTCGTGGAAAATCAAGTTCAACCAAAACCACATTGGTTTTAGCCCATTGTATAAATTCATCGGTTTTAAAAACCTCTTTTTGAAGTTTCATACACCAACCGCACCAATCGCTTCCAGTAAAGAACAACATCATAGGTTTGTTTTCTTTTTTGGAAATTTCAATGGCTTTATTGATATCGCGATGCCAAGTTAACTGTTCCTGAGCATAAGTGTTTAAGGAAAAAACAACAAACAATAATAAAAATACTTTCTTCATAATTTCTTATTTTTCACAAATATAACAAAAAACATACCGAGATATTATTTTACATCTTGCATTAGTCTTCGAACAAATGGAGAGATGATAATCATAACAACTCCGGCAATTAACGCATAAAGTGCTAACTGTTCATAACCGGCAGCATAGGTTTGCAATTTTTGGTAATTGCTTGCCTTTTCTGAAGCTTCAGCAATATTTTTGCCTAAAATACCGGCAAAATACTGTCCGTAGGCACTGGCTAAAAACCACATTCCCATTATAACGGCCTGTGTTCTGGCTGGAGAAAGTTTGGTCATCACACTCATTCCGATAGGAGATAAACACAATTCACCAAATGTGATGACAAACCAACCAAAAGTAAATAATCCTAATGATGTTTTACCATCTGGAGTTGCAAATTGACCCGTATAATAGAACACCCAAAAACCGCCGGCCAGGAACAAAAATCCCAGACCAAATTTTACAACGGTATTAGGTTCTTTTCTACGTTTAGCAAGCCAAAGCCATACAATTCCTATTAATGCCGCAAAAGCAATCACAAATAAAGAATTAGCCGCATTATTAACCCCATTTGGGTCTAACTTAATGCCAAAAATAGTATTGTGAAGGTTGTTTACGGCAAAAGCACTAAGCGAACCTCCGCTTTGTTCAAAGAAAGCCCAAAATACTATTGAAAAGAGCATAAAAATAACTGCCGCAATCAATTTCATATTTTCTTTTGCTGTAAACTTGGTCATTTCAAACCCGAGATACAATAAAGAAGCTGGTCCTATTAAGTACATAAAATAATCTGTGTAACGCGTATTAGAAACCATTATAATAATAACAGGAACAATTAAAATGGAACCCAAATAAGTAGAATATTCAAGTATTTTACGCGTTTTGGCATTGAGATGGGCTAAAGGAGAGAGGCCAATTTCTCCGAGGCTTTTTTGGGTTTGTGTAAAAGTAAGCAAACTGATAATCATCACAACAGAAGCAAAACCAAAAGCATAGTTCCATCGAAGATTTACCGGCACATAGTCGGCCCACAGATTGCCATTTGCAACAGCTATACAAATATAGCCTCCTATTAAAGCGCCCAAATTTACCCCGGCATAAAAAAGGGAGAAACCTGCATCCCTTCGATTGTCGTTATCACGGTATAATTTACCAACCATTGAGGAGATATTGGGCTTAAAAAAACCAGTCCCAACTATAGTAAAACTTACTCCTGTAAAAAAATATTCCTGCGGATTGACGGCCAAAATAATGCTCCCTAAAATCATGAGTAGGCCACCCCAAAACAAGGATTTTCTGAAACCAAATATTTTATCGGCAAACAAACCACCAATGAATGTAAAGGCATATACCCAAGCCTGAGTAGCTCCATACTGCAAATTGGCTACGGTATCTTTCATCAAAAGTTGCTGTGTCATAAAAACATACAGCATACCACGCATACCGTAGAAACTAAATCGTTCCCACATTTCACTAAAGAAAAGATACCAAAGCTGTTTAGGGTATTTTCCTTTAAAATTTTGAATTTCTTCTAAGGTCAGTTTAGGTTCCATAACTATTTTATTCCTTTTTCGTTCATGACTTTATTTAATTGTTTTAAGAGTGCAAACATTAATAAAGTTGCAAAGAGTAAGAGTCCAAAATTTACCCAAAAGAAGTCTGCTTTATTGTCGTATGAATCCCACATGCTTGCCAATACACCACTCAATTTATTTCCGATAGAAGTTGACAGAAACCATCCTCCCATCATGAGTGAGGTAATATTTTTAGGGCTAAGCTTTGAAACTACTGATAAACCCATTGGGCTTAAAAAAAGTTCTCCAATGGTAATTACACCATAATTGGCCACCAGCCACCAAACCGATACTTTTTCGGCACCGTTATTTCCGGCATGAACGGCAGCAACCATTACCAGCACAGATAAAGCCGACAGCAACAAACCAAATGCAATTTTTGTGGGTGTTCCCGGTTCTTTTTTTCTGTGCCGAAGGTAGGTAAAGAAAGCCACCACCAAAGGCGTTAATAAAATAACCCAACCCGGGTTAATGGATTGCGAAAGATTGGAAGACCATGTGTATACTTCTGTCCCGTCTGCGGGTAATTTTTCTTTAGCTACATTTCTGAAATAAAGCGGGTAATCCACAACTTTTACAACTTCGCCGTTTTTTTTCTGAATCCGAAATGAGCTATCATACAATGCCACACTATCTTTACTGTAGTGTAAGGTATCAACAAGAATCAGTTTAGAACCTATCGTTTGTGCAGTTCCTGTAAGTTCACGATCCGTGTATTTATCGCCCCAATTGTTTAGTGCTGAACCATTTAATTTAAAGACAGCCCAAAACAAAATAACTACGGCAAAGATGGCCAGTAGCGCACCAATAGGGCGTTTTTCATCGGCTCGTGCCTTAAAGTACAAACTGCCGTAAAAAAATATAACCGGAATACAAGCGAAGATAAAAGCATCGGTACTATCAGAACCAAAAATATAACTATTCGGATTGGCATCTGATGCTACGCCTTTGAGTAACCAACCAATAATCCCAAACAGTACAGAAGGCACCAAAATAAAAAGAACAATTTTATAGAAAGGCATATCTCCGGGTTGGACTCCTTTTTTTTCGGTTTTATCTCCATAGTGTTTGGCTCCCAATAAAAAAACAACCACACCGATAAACATTCCTACGCCGGCAGCCATAAAAGCATATTTCCAGCCAAATAATATTTTGAAGGCAGCACCAAAAAAATTGCATATAAAGGCGCCCACATTAATCCCCATATAGAAAATATTGTAGCCCTCGTCTTTCTTGTCTTTATACTGATCTTCGTTATAAAAATTACCGAGTAGCGTTGAAATATTAGGCTTAAAAAAACCATTTCCCACGATGACAAGCGTCATCGCTAAATATAGCATTGGCAGACTATGAAACCCCATCATAAAATAGCCTGCGCCCATCATCAAGCCCCCTACTACAATCGATTTTTTGTAACCAAAATAACGATCAGCAACCAAACCGCCAATAAAAGGTGTTAGGAATACCAAAGCGATAAAAGTTCCGTATAAGTCGGAGGCTTCCTTTTCGGTCATGGCAAAACCGGCTTCAACATCTTTGAGGTAAAGCGTAAAAATTCCGATCATTAAATAATAGCCAAAACGTTCCCACATTTCGGACAAAAAAAGAAAAGGCAAAGCTTTAGGATGATTTTTCCACATAATACAAAATTTAAAAACCTACAGTTTTCTGTAGGTTTGAAAGATATAAAATTTTTTTAACATGATTTCGATACTAGAATTTTGACTGCATACTTACATCGAAACCATGTTATTAAAATAAGTTACTTTTAATGAACACCATGCATCATTTTTTTCAAGATAGGTGAAATTAAAGCCAACAAAGCACCTGCAATTCCACACAGGACAACGAACACCATAAAAAACTCAAATAGGTTATGAATTTCAAAACCGGCAAAGGCTTTATTTTTGCATTCAATCAATTTGTTGTCTTCAATTTTTTGTAACACTTCAGCAGAAGGGTATTTCAAAAGTGTTTGATCCACAGCAAAATCCTTTGTATCACCAGCAGCCTTTTTCTTTTCGGCAATAATTTTGGCATTTTCTTCAAACAATTTATCGAACTCTTTACTCATAGCCTTATCATCGGTATACTTACGTTCAGCGATATTTGATTGTGCCAACAAGAATAATTCTTTTCCGGAAGCCGCTTGCTTTTTATCCAAAATAGCTTGCAAATCAACACCAATTTCTTTAGCCTGAACAAATTTATCTCCGGTAGCCGGCATAATAGCTCCCAATGTTCCTGCAAGAGCATATCCTGCGGCATTGGCTATAAAAAACACACCATAAAGTAGCGAAGCAAATCGTTTAGGAGCTAATTTACCTACTAATGAAAGTCCGATTGGTGACAGACACAATTCGCCACATGTTTGAATTAAATAAAGTAAAATAAGCCATTTTACCGCCAACAATCCAGAGTTACCCAGATCTTTTACATTGTGAGCTATGATAAAATAACTTAACGCTATTAAAAACAAACCAATTGCTTGTTTAAAAGGTGATACAGGTTCTTTTCCTTTTGCTCGAAGTTTATCCCACAGTATACTAAAAGGAACAGCCATAATTACAACAAATAAACCATTGAAAATTTGAACCATAGAGGCTGGCATTTCCCATCCGAAGAAATTTCTGTCTGTTTGATTAGAAGCAATAAAAGTTAGTGAAGAGCCTGCTTGTTCAAAAGCAGCCCAAAAGAAAATCACAAAGAAAGAAACAATATATACTACAAAAATGCGGTCTCGTTCAATTTTAGTGATGGATGTATCTGTAACAATAAGTACTGCTAAAGCGATTCCGGCAGCGTAAATAAAAGGATATATTAACCCTTTTACCAATGTTCCCATATCAAAAGTGCTGAAGCCAAATTCGCCTACCAGTAAAAAACGGAATACAAAAAACAAAACTGCAAAAATTCCGATTGTCATCATCAATGATGATTTTTTGAAATTAGCTGTTTGGGCCTCACCTTCTTCAAAATCGTCAGCTGTATTATGCTTTGGCAATCCTCCGATAGGTCTTCCTTCAGGGGTAACAACATATTTATTTTTCAAAAACAAAAACAAAAGTGTTCCGGTAAACATCGCTAATGCGGCTGCTAAGAATCCCCATTTAAAAGCAAAAGGATCTTGAACATTATTCACTTTCACATCACCTACTATTGGACAAATAAACTGTCCTAAAAAGGCACCCAAGTTAATCCCCATGTAAAAAATAGTGAAGGCTGTGTCGAGTTTCGATTTTTCTTGTTTTGGGTACAAACTACCCACCATTGATGAAATATTTGGTTTGAAGAAACCATTCCCAAAAATGATTATAAACAAACCAATCCACATCATGGTTTTGGCCAAATCCAAGTTGGTACTGAAAATAGTAGCACTAAAAAACAGGAATAATTGTCCTATACCCATTAATGTTCCACCAATCAGAATACAATTTCTGTTTCCAAGGTAACGGTCTGCAATAAACCCACCCAACATTGGGGTAAGATAACAAAGAGCCAAAAATCCTCCGTAGAAAATAGAAGAATCAGACTCCAGATAACGCAACGAATTTACCATGAAAAGGGTTAACAGAGCCCGCATTCCGTAGAAGTTGAACCTTTCCCACATCTCAGTCCCAAACAATACCCATAAACCTTTAGGATGTCCGGTTTTTACAGCTGTTTCACTCATAATTTTTGTTTTAGTTTATTTAGTTGTTTTTATAGATTTTCTTTAATAAAATTGGTCATTTTAGTAAATAACTGAATTCGGGTTTTACCCCCGTAAATTCCGTGATTTTTATCCGGATAGATAGCCCAATCAAATTGTTTGTTTGCCTGAACCAAAGCTTCTATCATTTGCATTGAATTTTGTACATGAACATTATCATCAGCCGTACCATGAATTAATAAGAAATTACCTTTCAATTTACTCACGTGGTTAATTGGCGAATTATCATCATACCCTGAGGCATTTTCTTGCGGGGTAGTCATGTAGCGCTCAGTGTAAATGGAATCATAAAAACGCCAGTTGGTAACCGGAGCCACTGCAATAGCCATTTTAAACACATCGGCACCTTTGAAAAGGCAATTACTACTCATAAACCCACCATACGACCAGCCAAATATACCAATTCTGTCTTTATCTACATAAGGATAGTTGCCAATAACACGCGCAGCATCTATTTGGTCTTCTACTTCAAATTTACCCAATTGATTTTGAGTACACTTTTTAAAAGCCGCTCCTTTAAAACCGGTACCGCGACCATCCACGCAAACGGTAATATACCCCTCTTGCGAGAGCATCATAAACCAATAATCGTTGGCATCTAACCAATCGTTGGCAACCTGCTGTGAACCCGGTCCGGAATACTGGTACATAAATACCGGGTATTTTTTGCTTGGATCGAAGTTTTTTGGTTTTATCATCCACGCATTAAGTTGGTGTCCTTTGTCCGTTGTAAGTTCAAAAAACTCTTTACCGGGCAAATCGTATTTTTTTAATTTATCTGTTAAAGCCGTATTATCAACTATTTTTTGGATTTCTTTTCCGTCTTTGGCACTGTTCAAAGTATAAATTGGCGCCACCGATGACGACGAGTAGCTATTGATAAAATAGCTGTAATTGGGACTGAAAGTAGCGGCATTGGTTCCTGTTTTTGAGGAAAGGCGTACTTTCTTTTTACCATCTAAACTAATTTTATAGACATCTCGAACGGTAGATCCGTTTTCAACCGATTGATAGTACACGGTTTTGTTTTTTTCATCCAAGCCATAATAAGCTGTTACTTCCCAATTCCCTTTGGTTAGCTGGTTTTTCAGTTTTCCGTTTTTGTCGTATAAATAAATATGGTTCCAGCCGTCTTTTTCGGAAGTCCATATAAAACTGTTATCCGAAAGAAAGGTCAGATTATCCGTAACATCCACATAGGCTTTGTCTGTTTCTTTCAGCACAACTTTAGCTTGGGCAGTTGAAGCATCAACAAAAACTAAATCCAATTCGTTTTGATGACGGTTTAACACCTGCGCACTCAATACAGCTGCATCGTTAGTCCATTTGAGACGCGCAATGTAGAAATCCGAATACCCCATTAAAAGTACATTTTTAGTAGATTTAGCGGAAACTGTATAGATATGTAATGAAACATCCGAATTTTTTTCACCCGCTTTAGGGTATTTGAATGTTTCCACCGATGGATATAAATCTTTTTTGAACACATTCATAGTAAAGTCCGGCACTTTTGATTCATCAAAACGAATGTATGCCAAATACTTCCCGTCTGCACTCCAGTCGAATGCGCGCACAAACGCAAACTCTTCTTCATATACCCAATCCGTAATTCCGTTGATGATACTATTTTTAGCACCATCCGTTGTAACGGCTGTGTTGTTGCCCGTACTCAAGTCATAGATGTATACATTATTTTGTTTGGCATAGGCAACTTTTGATCCGTCAGGAGAAAAAATAGGCTCCTGAGCCTGCTCCAGAATCTTAACTAATTTTTTAGTCACGCAATCGTAAACATAATAATCCGCTGTAAATGAATGCCTGAAAATAGGCGTAGAATTATTGGCGATAAGAATTTTTTTCTCGTCTTTGCTAAAACTATAACTATCTATTCCGTCGGAAAGTTCTTTAAAATCTTTGGTATCAAGTAAAGTAGCTGTTTTTTGAAGCGTAGCATAGTCATACAAATCAATTTGTTGTGACCGAGAAGCACGATCAGTATTCAACACAGTATATTGATTGGTATTTTTCATCGCTTGGAGTTCATCCATGCCTTTGGCGCGAAAGGCACCCGTATAAATTTCTTCAATAGTAATTTTTTGTTGTGAAAACGTGCTGAATGCCGTGAACAAAAACAGGAGTGAAAAAGTAATCTGTTTCATTTGTATCTTAAAATTTCCCAATTTTAGTGAAAATTTTGGAAACAGAATTAGAATTTTGTGTTAAAAGCAGCAAACAAGTGAATTCAATT
The DNA here is from genome assembly GCA_041917555.1 of Flavobacterium sp. GTDB lineage: Bacteria > Bacteroidota > Bacteroidia > Flavobacteriales > Flavobacteriaceae > Flavobacterium. Next base: position 40,801 of record JAYRXL010000027.1, read on the forward strand.
ATAAAAATAAGGGGCACAATAACAATTTGTTTGGTTTTGTTTACCCAATTCAAAATACCGATTTCCTATCTTTGTCAAAAAAATACACCATGAATGAGGCTGTTTCGGGATTTTCAAAATTAACGAAAGAAGAAAAAATCAATTGGATTGCAAAAAGCTACTTTTCCAACCCGGATGAAGCCGTAAAGACTATTCGGCAGTATTGGAATTCGGACACCAAATTGCAACAATTGCATGACGAGTTTATCGAAAATACCATTACAAACTTTTACCTACCCATGGGGATTGCCCCTAATTTTCTCATCAACGGAAAGTATTACAGTGTTCCGATGGTTATAGAAGAAAGCTCTGTTGTGGCTGCCGCGGCTAAATCGGCTAAATTTTGGAGTACACGAGGTGGATTTAAAACCACCGTTATTGCCTCAGAAAAAATAGGTCAGGTACATTTTTTGTATCGTGGGGATGTGGAAAAACTTCAGGCCTTTTTTGCCAAAATAAAACATCGTTTTTTTGAAGATACTGAGTCCATCACTCAAAATATGCAAAAGCGTGGCGGAGGGATTTTGGATGTAGAATTGCGCAACAAGACCAATGAACTGGAGCACTATTTTCAGCTACATGCCACCTTTAACACCAAAGACAGCATGGGTGCGAATTTTATCAATTCTTGCTTGGAACAATTTGCAAAAACACTAATTGCCGAATCTCAAGTTGATGAAACGTTTACCGAAGAGGAAAAAGCTATCAACGTAATTATGAGTATACTCTCTAATTATGTTCCTAATTGTATTGTGCGTGCTGAAGTATCTTGCAAAATTGAAGAATTGGCCGAGAAAAAAATTGAAAATCCGCTCCTTTTTGCCGAAAAAATGGTTCAAGCTGTAGCAATTGCCGAAACCGAAACTTTTAGGGCTGTAACGCACAACAAAGGCATTATGAACGGCGTTGATGCCGTGGTTTTGGCTACCGGAAATGATTTTAGAGCCGTTGAAGCCGGTGTTCATGCCTTCGCCGCCAAAGATGGAAAATATACGAGTTTGTCGCATGCAACTCTAAAAAACGGTATTTTTACTTTTTGGATGGAAATTCCATTGGCACTGGGAACTGTAGGCGGTTTAACCTCGTTACACCCCATGGTGAAAATCGCGCATGAAATTTTAGGAAAACCTTCATCTGAAATGTTGATGCAAATTGTTGCGGCAACCGGATTGGCTCAGAATTTTGCCGCCCTTCGGTCGTTAACGACCACAGGTATACAGGAAGGTCACATGAAGATGCATCTTAACAACATTCTGAATCAGTTTAAAGCTACACCTGAAGAGCGCAAAGCCGTAGCTGCTTATTTTCAAGACAAAACCGTATCGCATGCTTCGGTGGTTGATTTGTTGGAGAAATTAAGATCTTAGAGCGCTTTTCTTTTAACACAAAGATGAAACAAACTTTTTACAGTAACGGAAAATTACTGATAACCGGCGAATATGTGGTTTTAGATGGTGCAAAAGCTTTTGCATTACCCACGCGCTACGGACAAAAACTTTCAATACAATCCAACTCAGGCAAAACGATACACTGGTTAAGTCGCGATGTAGACGGAAGCAGCTGGTTTGAAACAAACATTACTATACAGGAAATTGTAGAAAAACAGGTCTACGAAGCGCAATCTGTACGGAACACCCTTTTAGAAATTTTGCATGAAGCGGCTCAAATGCGTCCCGGTTTTATTGAAAAATGCGAAGGATTAACGCTGATAAGCGAGCTCACTTTTCCCAAAAACTGGGGTTTAGGCACTTCTTCCACACTCATTAACAATATTGCGCAATGGGCGGAAATTGATGCCTTCGAACTACTGAAAAGAAGTTTTGGCGGTAGTGGTTATGATGTAGCCTGTGCGCAAAATGATTCGGCTATAATTTACCGTTTGGAGCATGAAAAACCGATTGTAGAACCAGTTCTTTTTAACCCTGATTTTACGGATAAGATTCATTTTGTTTACCTGAACCGAAAACAAAACAGTAAAGCTGCTATCAAAAATTACTTAGACAAACAAGGAGATATTGCCAATACTATCACTACCATCGATTCCCTAACCTCAACTGTAATTCACGCCTCTGACCCAAAAACTTTTGCTTTGGCTCTACGAGACCATGAAATAGAAATGAGTGCCGTTTTGGAAATGCAAACCATACAGGAGGCCATTTTTGACGATTTTCGAGGTGTAATAAAAAGCTTAGGAGCTTGGGGTGGCGATTTTGTTTTAGCGATTGCCAAAGAAAATCCAACGGCTTATTTTCATTCAAAAGGATTTGAAACAGTAATCCCCTATCGCGAAATGATTTTATAAAAAAAGTCCCGCACGAATGCGGGACTTTTTTATCAACCTCTATAAAGAAATTAGAAGAATTCCAATCGGTTATCTTCGATTTTTGCTTTTTCTTTCAAAGCAGGAACAACTCGCCCTACTCCTTGTTGTGCCATTGGTTTCAACTTATTAACATAAGCATCGTGTTTGGCCAATTTTGGCGCTTTGGTAACCGATTTTGTTTTCACTATGAAAACACCCATGTTACCATCAATTGGAGCCGAAAGTTTATTTGGAGCAGATCCCATAGCAGTACCTACCACTTTTTGTTCCATTCCCACATTTGGTATCATGGCATTTTCTACAGTTAAATCGGCAGCCGTTTGAACCGTAACTTTATTAGCAGAAGCAATAGCCTCTAAAGAAGCGCCTTTCATCTTGGCTTTTATCATCTCAGCTTTTTTCTCATTTTTAACAATCATTTCGATCATTGGTTTGGCTTCTTCAACCGACATTAATCCTTTTTCATTAATCTTTTTAAGCTTAACAATAACATGACCCACATTAGCGATTTCAAATCGTTTCACATCGCCTACATTGGTTTCATCCAAATAAGCCCATTTCACAATTTGACGTTGGTTCCCTACAGTCCCAAAGTATTCATCCAGTGGTTTTGCTTTTACCGAAGGATTGACAGTTAAACCAGCTGCTTTTACAGTAGCTTCAAAATCTTTGTTGGCTAAGTCTACTTCTAACTTCGTTGCTTTTTCGTAAATACCATCTGATGTTTTTTCAGACGGGTCAACGCGTTTTGCTAAGGTAGCCAATAGTACCGCATCCTGCTTATCGGTTACATTAATCACGTGGTAACCAAATTCCGATTCAACCAAACCTATTTTACCAACCGGATTGTTAAACACGAAATCATTAAAAGGCTTAACCATTTGATCCGGACCAAAATAACCCAAATCACCACCTTGTTGTGCAGAAGAATCATCAGAATTTGTCATCGCCAACATAAAGAAATTCCCCGGATTAGCCTGTGCTTGAGCTAATAAGCTTTCCGCTTTGGCTTTGGCTTGTTCTTTGGTACGTTTTTCTTTTTTATTAACTTGCTTAATGTCTTCCCAACTGATAAGGATATGACTTGCCTTGGCTTTAGCGCCCGGCTTTCTTCCCATCATTTTAGAAACACTGTAATACTTACCATTCATATAAGGTCCGTAAATTTCACCTACAGGAAGCGCAAATAATTGCTCAGCAACTTCCGCAGGTAAATCTTGTTTTGATTTGTAAATCGAATCAAACGGCACATCAGAATTAGTACCAATAAATTCGGACATGTTTTTTACATCTTTAAATGCAGGAACGGTATCGTTTTGTTTTGTTGTTTCATTGTAAACAACTTGTGGAGCAAGAAAAGAGTTTACTTTATCTTTGATGGCTCTTTCATCATCAGCAGAAGGTTTGCTTTCAACAACAGCGTACTCTATTTCGCGAGTACCATCCGATTTAAATCGTTTCTGATGTTTGTTCATGTAGGCAATATAGTCTTCATCTGTTACTTTAACATCGCTGTCTTTTATAGAAGAATACGGAACGGCTACATAGTCAAAGCTAACTTTGTTGGTTTCCATTTGGTATTTGAACTTCCCTTCCGCATCTGTAGTGAAAAGTCCACCTTTGATCAGGTTAGCGTAAATTTGATATTTTGAGCTCAACATAGCATCTTTCTCTTGCTTCTCAAGAACTTTTTGTTGATCCGGATTAGTTTGAAAAAAAGCTCTGAATTTTTTCAAATCAAATTTACCGGCTTCATTTTGGAATGTTGGATTTTGTCCGATTTGCGGATTGTTTTTGAAACTTTCTATGATGTGGTTTTCACCAGCTCTGATACCTAATTTGTCGAACTCCTCTGTCAAAAGTGCAACAGCTACCTCTTGTTCCCAAACTTGGTTAACAGCCTGGATATTTGTTGTTCCCTGACGGCTTTTTTCAAGCTCATCAACTTTAACCCGAAAATCTTCAAAAATGATATCTTTTCCGTTAATGCTTCCTACTTCATGTGAAACGCCCTTGAATCCTCTGGAAAAAAATTCCTGAATGATAAAAAGCAATAAAGCCAATGCTATCACACCGATTAGCAATCCGGAACGGTTTCTTATTTTTTGTAAAACTGCCATTTTTAATATGTGTTTTTTAATTCAGTTTGCGAAAATACAATTATCTGTGAAATTATTATAATCTGAATCCAAAATTATCCGTAAAATATAATTTTTTTTCACAAACTAGAGTACAATTGTCATTTTTACCAATTCAATTTTGGTAAAAGTTGCTTTTTCAACAGAGAAAGTAAAGGAATCTATTACAAAAGTATCGCCTTCGCGTGGAATTTCTTTGAGGCTATTAACAATATAACCGCCTAAAGTACTATAGGAATCTGATTCCGGAATTTTGAATGCGTATTTTTCATTTAAATAAGCCACATCGAAGCGCGTTGAAAGTAAATAGGAGTGCGAAGACAGTTGGGTTTCGGTCAATTCTTCATCTTCATCATGCTCATCTTCAATTTCTCCAAAAAGCTCTTCCACTATATCTTCAACCGTTATAATTCCTGATGTTCCACCATATTCATCCAAAACTACGGCCATACTTTTACGCCTTTTGGTGAGTAAACTAAGCACCTCTTTGATTAAAATAGTTTCCGGAACAAACTCAACCGGAATCATAACCGCTTTTATGGTGCGGGGTTTTTTAAACAAATCGAAGGAATGCACATAACCCAAAATGGTATCGAATGTGTTTTGATAAACAATAATTTTTGAGTAGCCTGTTTCGATAAACTTTTCGCGCAAAACGGCAACCGAATTGTGGATTTCAACGGCGATAAGTTCTGTTCTGGGCGTCATAATATCGCGTGCTTTTAAACTGGAAAACTCGAGTGCATTTTGAAAAATCTGAATTTCAGAATCCATTTCTTCTTCATTTTCAATTGCACTAACTTGTTCTGTCACATACTTTTCGAGATCCAGCTTACTAAAAAGTGTTTGCCCTGTATTAAAACGTGTATTAAAAAAACCTTTGAGTATAGCATCTGAAAACCAAATGACAAAAGCCGAAAAATAACCTAAAAACCAATACATAACATAGGCAGGCAACGCCAAATACCGAATTATTTCATTGGCATAAATGCGGGAAAAATTTTTGATGACGATTTCGTTTACAACCACTAAGATTAAAAACACCAATGTAACAGCAAGAAGGATTTGCCCCAATTGAAATCCGTACAAGGCGGTAAAAAAGCGATAACTATACCCTACAAAAACCACGAGTGCCAAAGCCTTTCCAACCAACATTGTTGCAAGAAACCGTGAGGGATCGAGTGTTAAGCGGGTGATGATTACAGCTAAAAAACCAGTACGTTTTTTTCGTATTTCCAGGTAAATTTTATTGGAAGAGGCATAGGCCGTTTCTACACCTGTAAAGAATGCCAGAAAAAGAAGCGACACTATAACGACCGTTGGAAACATGTTTTAGGCGTTTGGACCCGGGTTGTTTTTTTTGCGTTCTTCAAAACGTTTAGCAAATCGGGCCCGAAAGAAAAAAGTAAAAAAAGCGGCTCCGGCTAAAACTACGCTCAACCATGGTTTTGGCTCCTGATTCCATTTTGAAACAGCATCATATACCATGATAAAACCAATGGCTAAGTAAATGTATTTTGTATAATTGAGGTATTGCATAATTATGGGTTTTCAAACACTTGGCCTGAAATACGTTGTGAGTTAATAATTTTAAAATCTTTACTAAAATCGATTCCTTCTCCAAAAGAAATTCCTTTTGGATCCGAAAACTTATATTGCTTTTCCGTATAAAACCATTCGTTTTTTTGGTCGTAAAAAATTTGATCGGTTTCTAAAATTTGATTGCTTTCATTACTGATCTTCACATTACCTTGCAAATCAATTATACCGGTAAGTTTGTAGCTGACCGCATGGTTGGACGTTACAAAAGTACGTTTCCCATTTCCATCATAAATCGTTAAGCTGATTCCTTTTGGGAATTCGGTAAAGGGAAATTTAACCGTAGCAAAATCCAGCATTCGCGGGCTCACCAAGACGGCCTGTATTTTTCCGGAATCGGTATATTTGAGATTGATGGAATCGGCCTCGCCGCTGGGACTAAACTCAGACATTACAGAACGTTGTACTTCTCTGAAGTTACTCTCACAGGAAGTCATTCCGATGAAAGCTATTGCTACAGCGGAAAGTCGACAAAAATAGTTAAAACTCGATTGTTTCATTAATCCAACACTCGATGGTTATGGAGACCTTTTCTTTTTTTAGCTTATCAATTTCTTTATCTGAAAACCCATTTTTACCAAACTCCGCAGCAAGCGCATCTGAAGTTGGTTTTAGGCTAGGCTGAACTTCGGCTCCTTTTTGGGCAAAACGTGTGGCCAAATACAACACGGCTTTCTTTTCTTTTTCAGAAGGAGCACAATCATAAACACCACTGGCGTATAAATTGGCTAAAAAGATATAATAATCGCCATTTGTTTTGTCGTTTTCAATGGCCGCATAAGCACTTGATTTGGCTTTCTTTTTATCAAAAGTAAAAAAGAGCAGCGCATTATCATAATACACTTTAGCTTTTGCAGTAGGATTTGGTGCTAATTGCGCAGCCTTTTCCAAATACTCAACGCCTTTTTCTGTGTTATTATTACGAATGTTATATAAACCCAATGCGAACGCAGACAGCGTAGACGGTTTTTCGTTATACAGGTTTAGGGCTACATTCCCAAAAGCTGTTTTTTCGGGACATAACGGCAACATTAAAGAAACCATAGGTTCCAACCACTCAGTATTGGTTTTATTTTTTATCAAATTGCGCTCAGCATAAGTAGCCAAATAATTTGCTGTTACATAATTTTTCAACACAGAATCTGCTGCCAACTTTACATTGGCAAAAGCCAATTCATTTTCAGCACCGGGCGCTCCATATTTATTTACTACAGCCAGCACACCGGTGTAGGTATCCATCAAAGCATCAAAATCCGGATTCTCTGACGCTTTGTAACGCTCCAAATAAAACCTAAAAAAAGTATACAAGGCCGTAGGATTGGTAAATTGGTATTTATCTTTTTCAAAAGCCTGCTGAAACGTTTTTAAAACCTCAGCATCATCAACCAATTGTAAATCGTACATTAACATAGCTTTGTTCACACCATTTCCGTTTTTGTTTGCCGGAAAGTAGGCGTCATAAGCCTCATATACTTTGATAAGTTCTTTGCCAAAGTCGATTTTATCATCATTGGCAGCCATCTCAACTTTGTATTGCAATACCGAAATAGCGGCGGGATAAAGCGACTCGTCTACAGAAGGGCATTTTTGAAGCAATAATTTCATAGTGGGAATTGCCTCATTGTACTTCGCTTCGGAAACCATTTTTTTTAATGTTTCCAATTCAGACGGGCATTTTACCTGCTGTTGCGCATGAACTTGCACCAAAAACAGCACACTTATTATTGAAAAGAGTTTCTTCATTATATAGTATTAGAATCTTTAAAACTAATCAATACTATTCTGATTTCCAAAAGAAAACGTATTAATCAAATTTACGTTTTTGGAACCAACGGTCGTTAAACGAAAGTGCCAAACTGATATTGTAATAATTTTCTTCGATCAAACCGGCGTTTTTGGTGCCTTTTTTACCAAATTCAAAACCGGCATTCAAATTAGAAAAAGTTCCACCTAACGGGAATCCAAAACCAAAAGTAACGGCTCTGTCTAAAATTGAAACATTGTTTATAACCAATCCAGTGGTTTCATAGCGGAATCCGCCTCTGTAGGTGATACGACTAAAATAGCTGGTAAAAGACGTATATTTTGGAATATAGTAACCCCCTATTGAAAAGCGAGACGCTTTTTCGGAACCAGCATTTACCGAAACCGGATATCGTGATGCATAGGCGCCCTCATCCTGCATGGAATATTGCACCCCAACGGCCCACTTTTTCATTTCACCAACACCTGTACCGAAAGTAAGACGTGACGGAATTTTCAATTTTGAGTCGGGTATCACGATATCAACATCATCAGCAACAATTTCTTGTCCGCTACCTGTATAGGTTAAAACGGCTATATTTCGTTCATTTTCTGAAGTAAGATTAATTTCAGGTTGATAGGTTACACCCGTAAACATATGCAATTTGGATGTAATTTTGGTTTGATGTGATAAGCCGAAATTAAAACCAAAACCACTAAGAGACGATGTATTACGTTCGCGGGCAGAGGATTCGATGGTCGTAGCCGAAGTGCTGGTTGTTTCTATTTCACCAAAATTGAAATTAACTTCAGCGCCAAGACTAAACCCTTTTGGCAAACTATAGCTAAAAGAAGTATAAACTCTGTTCACACCCCCGGATCCAAAATTAGTATTAACGCGGTCTATAGACGGAATACTGTTATAAATACGATAACCTACATACGAATAAGGCAATACGCCAAAACCTACTGCGAATTTCTTAGCCGGTAAAACCACTGATAAATAATCGAGTGAGGTACGCTGCGCTTTCTGACTGTTTTGTCCGTCTTTTAAGACTGTAGGTGAAAATGTACCGGAAATGCCAAAAGTAGTTAATTTGGTATGCGACATTAAAGCCGGGTTTTCCAAATTAAGATGGATACTATCAGGAATCACGGTGAGTTGTCCCATAGAACGGGTTTCAATATTCCCCCTGTATTTTATATCGCCAATTCCATAAAAAGAATAAATAGAAGAAGAACCCTCTTGGGCAATTGCAACAAAGGACACTACAAAAAGCAGGCAGAGAAAAAATCGTTTAAGCATATTTTGAAAATTGATAAAGTTGGTTCAAACTTTCCAACAGGAAATTTGAATTGGCAAATATGGTATTTTTTAATCGTTTAGACAAAAATTCTGCATCCCCGCCAGTTAAAATTATGATAAAGTTTTCGTGCTTTTCTGAATAACTGTTAATGAAACCATTGATTTCATGCAAAATACCGTTAACCACGCCGGAATGGATGGATTGTGCTGTCGAATTTCCGATTTCATGTTCAGGGTGCTCACGGGTTAGTAGCGGTAATTTGGCGGTATACTGATGAAGCGCCTCATACCGCAATCGAATACCGGGCGAAATAGCGCCTCCCCAGTATTGGTTTTGGCTATCAACAAAATCGTAGGTGATGCATGTTCCTGCATCAATGATGAGGCGGTTTTTTTCGGGAAACAATAAAACAGCACCTGAAACCAGCACTCTTCTGTCCATACCTAAAGTGGTTGGCGTTGCATAGCGATTGGTAAAAGGATAGGCATCGGTTGGCGTTAAAAAGTATACCGGAACCTTTTGATTGAGAAATTCGAAGTCGTTTGAAGTTAGTTTGGACACACTACAAACAGTAACTGAACTAATGTTGGGTTTATTTTTTATGAAGTTTACAAGATTGTTTTTCCAATCCTCATAAGAAAGAATATGCACATCCGACAACTTATCTTCTTCAAAAACAGCCAGTTTAATTTTAGTATTTCCGCAATCGATTACAAGATTCATTTTTAAAGCATCAATGGGGCAAAGGTACAAATAGATTTTTTTTGATTTTTGTTTTGCATAAATTAAAAATCATTCTATATTTGCACCCTCAATCAACGGTACCTTAGCTCAGTTGGTAGAGCAACGGACTGAAAATCCGTGTGTCCCTGGTTCGATTCCTGGAGGTACCACAGAAAACCCAAACGCTAGTTTGGGTTTTTTTATTTATAACTATTCGCCTTGAACTATTTTCTTTACATCGTATTCTCTCCTTCAAAAAATAGATTTTATATTGGGGTTTCTCACAATCCTGATTTTCGACTTTCGCTTCACAATAGTCATTTTTACAAAAGTGGATTTACTAAAATTGCTAATGATTGGGAACTAAAACTAACCTTTGAATCTTCTTCAAAAAACCAAGCCCTCAAACTTGAAGCCTTTATTAAAAAAATGAAGAGCAAGGCCTTCATTGCTAAAATCATTGAAAACCCAAAAATCCTCAACGAAATTGTTGACCGTAACAAATGGTAATCTGTCCCTGGTTCTCCCGATGTTTCGGGACTGGAGGTACCACAGAAAACCCAAACTAGCGTTTGGGTTTTTTTATTTATAACTATTCGCCTTGAACTATTTTCTTTACATCGTATTCTCTCCTTCAAAAATAGATTTTATATTTGGGTTTCTGATAATCAATAGTTAGCGGTCAGCGTCAGCAAAATTCTATAAAAAGAGAAACAAATGAATGAAATCAAAATTCCACTGAGTAAAACAAAATTAATTTTTGCATTTATTGGCTCTGCAATTTTCATTTTGATTGGAAGAGAATTTATTTTAAAGCCAGAAAAATATGTTTCGCCTTTAATGAGAAGCCCTGAATTAATAGCTATAGTTGGATATGCTTCCGTAATCTTTTTTGGTCTGTGTTTAATTTATATTTTGTATAAAGCATCTGACAAAAAACCCGGATTAATAGTTAATGGAAACGGAATAACAGACAATTCAAATTTTTCAAGTGTAGGATTAATTGAATGGTCAGAGATAATTGGAATCAGAAGTCAACAAGTAATGTCAACCAAATTTATTTTAATTGATGTTTTAAACCCAGAAAAGTTTATTCAAAAGAGTTCGAAGTTTAAAGCTTCACTTCTGAAAACCAACATGAAAATGTACGGAACTCCATTGTCAATAACTTCAAACAGCTTGAGATATAACTTTGATGAAATGGAAAAGTTATTGAAAACAGAATTTGAAAAACATAAAATAATGCCGAACTGCTAACTGCCGTTTTGCGCTATTGCGAGAAAAGTGCAAAATTTACGTTCACCTTTCGCAAGAAATTGTATCTAAGCTTGAAATAAATAACTAACGAAGTAACCACTTCAGCAAGTCGCCACACGTTTAAAAACTAAAAAAGCCTTCCGAGAGGGAAGGCTTTACTTAAACAAAATTTATAATGAAAAACTAACTCATTATTGTTTGACCAATTTGATGGTTTTATCACGGTTGTCGTAATCAGTTATTTTAACCAGATAAATACCACTGTTTAAATCACTTATACTGTATTCCATATTTTCAGCAACATCTTCAACTGTTTTTACCAATTGTCCAGTTAACGAATAAATTTCTGCTTTTTTGGCATTAATATTTATGGCAAAATAATCGGTTGCCGGATTAGGGATTAATTCTACAAAATGCGCTGGTGAAAAATCTTCGCTACTTAACGCCTGGGAATTTCCATAGATTCTGAAACCTCCAGATTCAATATTGATGTTCATGGCAGTATTTGAAACGGCAAAAGCTGAGTTATCCATGAGGTTGTACCAAGTTCCGGCAAAAGGAAAATCGGCTACAACATCCAGATTTGCTACAGAGAAATTCGCTAAAATAACAACATTAGTAAGAGATCCTGTGCCGCCATAAAGATAAATTCGTTGGCGAACATTGTTATTGTTTCCGCCGGGCGCACTTATGGAATAGCTGGCATTAAATACCGAATTGTTTTTTTTCAGGTCTATCATTTTTGCCCAATTATTATAGACTACGCTTCGGTTGGCATCTGCAGGCCAGTTGTTAGTCCATTGTGGCTGAGGCTTTGTATCCAATTTACAATCGCCTGTACTGGTGTCATAATCTGTATTAACAGTACCATTATTACACGTAAAGATTGAGTTATTCATTCCCAGTTCACCAAAGTGCCATATCATCTTAGGTCCTGGAACTAATAAACTAATTGCGCCAATTGCAGACATACGTTTGATAGCATTGGTTAGGTTTCCGCCTACCGGAAAAGCACCTGCACCATTACCAAAGGTTACGCCTTCGTATACAATTCGCTCTTTATCGTGGCTTTCAGGATAACCAATAAGTCTTTTACCGGTAAAACCTCTGCTCACATGTCCCATTCGGGTAATATCAGAATTGGTTGAAAAGCCCATTTCGAGTTGCGAGTAGGCATAATGCATCTCGCCCCACATAAGTACGCCTTTACCTTCACCTAAACGGTAGTTAGCCCACTGTTGTTCTTCAGAATCGCCACCTAAATGTTCAAAAATCGCTATATGATCCGGATCCAATGACCAAGAGTAATCTACATATTCTTTCATAATGTCAACTCTATCTTGCTGGTATGCATTCGTACATGCATCATCTCCCGAGGAACAAGCTTGGGTAAACCCTTTTGTTAAATCCCAACGGAAACCATCAATTTTAAAATCCTGCACCCATCTTTTAATTACACGTTTTGTATAATATTTTGTTAAGGCAGACGAGTGATTAAAGTCGGCTCCAACCCCATAACTATGGCGCGCAAACTCATTAAAGTACGGATTATCGGATGCAGGGTCACCCCAACCATTTCCGTCAGCATCTTTCATCCACATGCGAACCATTGGGTTTCTTCCGAAAGCATGATTTAAAGCTACATCAAGAATCACGGCTATTCCGTTTTGGTGGCACAAATCAATAAATTCTTTTAATTTATTTTCTGTTCCGTAAAATTTATCAAGAGCTAAATGAAATGACGTATTATACCCCCATGATTCGTTACCTTCATATTCCATAACCGGCATAAGCTGAATAGCATTTACTTTCAGGTTTTTGAAATAATCGATTCGGTTTATCAAATCCTGAAAATTTCTATTCGCATCAAAATCACGAATAAGTACTTCATAAACCACCAAATTATCTTTATTTGGTTTTACAAAACCAGTAGTTGCCGAACTCCAATTGTAAGGTGTTTGTGCTGTTTGCAATACTGTTACTTCGCGTTCTTGTCCTTGTGGATAGACCGGAATATTTGGATAACTGGCTGCCGGAATATAAGGGTCATCAAAAGGAGACAAAACTAAGTATGAATAGGGATCGGCTGTTTTTACAACTGCCGGAGAATTGGTTGTAGGTGTTTGGTCTACAACCCAATATTGGTAATTATACTGCTGTCCGGGTGTTAAATTTGTTAATTCAAGCCAAAATTTCTGACTAACAGGATCTCTTTTCATTAGGTAGTCCGTTCCCGGAACCCAATTATTAAAACTCCCTGCAACATAAACAAAATCTTTTCCGGGAGCAGTTAAAACCAGTGTTGCTTTGGTAGGGTCAGAACTATTATAATTGATTCCGTCTTCTAATCCGGAGGCCATAGCCTGAGATTGTGTCCCTGCGTTTACAATAACACCAAATTTTTTAGAAAAGAAAGTGGTACCTTGTGTAATTTGGAGATCATAGGTTTTATTAACTGTAATGTTTGTATCTGTAAAAGAAAAACTAGAGCCTGAATACGTATTAATACTCACGCCATTGGCTAATAAATTATAATTAGCAGTGCCATTTGTATTATTGGCTGTAATGGCAATACTTTGTCCACTGTTAATTATAGTTGTACTTCCTTCGGCAGGTGTTACAAGCGTAGTTTGAAAAGCTCCTACATTTAACTCTAAATCTACAGTTTGTGCATTTCCCGCTGCATTTCTGAAAACCATATTAATTTTGGTAACAGCACCACTGGAAATACTGTAAAAACTATTTATTGTTGGGGTTAAATCAAGTTTATAAATATTCCCTGAAACGAGTGTCAAGGCTGGTTGTGTCGTATTATTACCCCAAGACCCGATTACGTTTTGCCAAGGCACTCCATTTACAGTAACACCAGTGTGAGCATAAATGGTACCCGAATAGGTTGCCAAACCCGTTCCGGTCTTATCAAAAAGAATAGTTGCCGATGCTGTTGCATCTGGATTACTTCCTCCTTGCCAAGTAACTTGGGCAAATGTGCTAAATGAGATTAGGGAAACCAGTATTAACGCGTAAATCTTTTTCATCATTTTTTGTGTAAATAAAAAATCCAGGGCTTAATAAATAAACCCTGGATTAAGAGTAAGTTTTAGTTTAAAGTAACTGAGTAAGTATATTGTCTAGGATTTGACAAATCCAAAACTACAGTATAAGTTCCGCCGGCGGCTACACTTAAATTTGGACCATCATAGTTCATTGAACCATCTTCATCAGAGTCACCTCCTAAGTTAATAGACCAAGCATTGTTTGCTCTGAATTTAAATTCACCAGCCGTTAAGGTCACTGTTCCTTCCCATTTTTTAGTAGTTTGGTTATAGGTAAGGGCAGTACTGTTATCCCAACCACCAGCTGTAGCAGCACCAACAATTCCCCAAGAAGTAGGTTCAACTGAATATGCCAATGACGTCGTATTTGCTTTAACTCTGTAGTAACCTGCAGTTGCAGTACAATCTGATTCACCTGATTCAGCTAAAAGACCAGAAAAAGTTCCGTCATCACCCCAATCTGTATTACCCCAGTTAAAGTTACCGGCATTATCAGGAGCTACAAATTTAAATCCACCGTCTAACCAAACATAACCTTCATAATCGGTTTCACCAAAACCAGAAGCTGCGATTCTTGGAGCTGTTGAAGGATTCCAACCTTGGTGGTTACCCGGTACAGCTAATTTAGGTAATTCTGTAGAATAAGGAGTTACCAAATAGGTAATCACTGATGAATATAATGGCTGGCTACCTGTTGTTCCAACAGTTGAACGAATTCGAACGTCCAATCCACCTTGAGAAAATGGTGTTAACCCTGCAGCAACAGAAGCTCCGTTCAAAGTTTCAGAAATAATAGTTGCAAATGTATTTGTAGTACTTACTACATCGATTGGAGAGTCAAATTCATCACCGGCTTTATCTACCTGAACGGTATAGGTAACTTCGGTTGGAGTTCCATAATCAGCAGCTTTCCATGTTAAAGAAAGACCCGGATTAGTAGGTGTAGCAGGATCAAGTACAACAGCATCTCCTGATACTGGTGATAAAATGGCAAATGAGGCAGGTGGTTGTGTGAATAACAAATCCTGTTCGTCTTCACAGGAAGTAAAACCTGTAACAATTGCTAAAGCAAGAATTGATTTTAATATATTTTTCATTTTTGTTAATTTTTGTATTAGACTTAGTTGATTAGTAACCAGTATTTTGAGTTAAATTAGGATTAGCAGCAATACTTTGAGTTGGCAACGGGAATAATTTCAAATGCGCACCAATAGCGATACCATTTGAACCATTACCTTTCCATGCCCAGTTGTATGCACCACCGGTATATTTTCCAAAGCGAATTAAATCTTGTCTTCTGTGAGATTCCCAGTGTAATTCTCTGGCTCTTTCATCCAAGATAAAATCTAAGGTTAAATCAGATTGAGAAATATTGTGTGCAGTAGAACCACTGTTAGCACGTTCTCTCAATGCATTTACATAGGTTACAGCTTGAGCCATTGTAGCTCCTGAAGCTCCTCTTGCGGCACATTCAGCATACATTAGGTACACATCTGCAAGTCGGAATAGAGGAAAATCTGTGTCAACAAATGTAGCATTAGGACCGGCAACGCCAGCAGCTGTTCTGTTAGAGTATTTCGCTAAGATATAACCTTGATCGCGGTTAGCAACATCAGCAATATCAATTGGGCGTGCTCCAGAGATGATTGTTTTACGTGTATCAGATGTAAACGCATCACCATCGAATTTTTGAACAAACTGCTTACGAAGACGTAATGCGCCTCCCCAACCTCCGGAACCAACTCCGAGTGATGTTCCGTTTTGCTCAATAGAACCTACCTGACCGTTAATCATAACTGTTGTAGGGCCGTAATTTTGGGTTGCAATACCATCCGACTGAAGTGTGAAAATCATTTCGGGAGAAGTTTGGTTATCCGCTTTAAAATTATTCAAGTAGTTTGAATTTAAAGTATAACCACCTGCTATGATTGCATTACACTGCGTAACACACTCCGAATATTTGTTTTGACCAATGTAAACATCAGCATTCAAATACATTTTTGCTAAGATCATACGAGCAACAGCTTGATCTACTCTACCATATTCATTGGTACGTGGTGCTTTCAAATCCGGAATTAAAGCATTCAATTCTGTTTCCAAAAATGCGAATAATTCTGCTCTGTCATACTCAGGTCCGGTGAAATTCAACGGATCATTTTCTGTAATGAAAGGTGCTTTACCAAACAAATCCATCAAATGATAATACGCTAGAGCGCGTAATACACGTACCTCTTTACGATACAAAGTAATATCATTTAAAAGTGTCGCATCCGTAACACCGCGTGAACTTAATTTCTCAGGTGTTGTTTGACGAAGGAATTCATTAGCCAAAGCTACTTCGGCCATAGCTCTACTGAACATTCCTAATAATATAGGGTTGTCAGAAGTCCAAATATTACGCTGAAGCTCTTTGGTCCCCGGGTCATTTTCATAACTCCATATAACTTCGTCTGTGGTCAAATCCTGAAGGTACCACAAACATCTTCCATACTGACTGGTACCGGCATCAACTCCTTGTAGGAAAGAAGAACCTGCTCCGTCAGCTCCGGTTAAAGACAGATTACCATATACACCGGCCAAAGCGCTTTTATAGGCTCCGGGTTGTGCAAAAAACTGTTCAGACAGGAACACATCGTCGTCTTCCGGAACCACATTTAGGTCGTCCGTACAGGAGTACAATACGGCTGCAAGACCTAAAATGAACATTGATTTAAACATTATTTTTTTCATAGTAATTTATATTAAAATTTAACATTTGCTCCGAACAAAATCTGACGCTGTCTCGGGTAAATTGTATTATCACGACCATCATTCGTAATCTCAGGATCCAAACCAGAATACTTAGTGATTATAAATGCATTTTGAACACCGGCAAACAAACGTAGAGATGCCTTACTATCTAACCATTTAGGGAAGGTATACCCTACTGTAACGTTATCCATTCGTAAGAAAGATCCGTTTTCAACATATAAATCTGACAAAATAACATCCGAAGTAGTATTAAAGTTAGTGTTCAATACAGATGTAGGCATGTTTGCTAATACAGTTCCGTCACGTAATTGGTCATACTGTGCTCTACCGGCATCAACGATGTTAAAAATGCGATTTCCTACACTGGCTCTTAAGTTGAAAGAAAAGTCAAGGTTTTTGTAGTTCATGGTTGAAGCAAAACCAAAGGTAGCATCAGGATCCGGATTTTTGTAGATATAACGGTCATCACCGTTAATAATTCCGTCGCCGTTTAAGTCGGCATAGGCACCTTCGATAGGGTTACCTGCTGTGTCATACAATTGTTTGTATAAATAAAATGAGTAAGGAGTGAACCCTTCTCTGTGAACCTGAACAGTTCCACCTGTACCTACATTCAAATCACCTAATAAGATATCAGAATTTAGAGCTAACTCTTCAATTCTTCTTTCAAATTTAGTCGCATTAAACGTAACATTCCAGTTGAAATCATCTTTTTTCACAACATCAGCGCTAAGTGAGAACTCAAGCCCTTTTGTAGAGAAACTACCAATATTTTGAATGATTCGGTTTGAGAAATTAGCACCATCAGGAATTGCTGCTTCTGTAAACAAATCATCTGATAATTTATAGAAGGCATCAATAGCACCTGTAATTCTGTTGTTGAATAAACCGTAATCCAAACCGGCATTGTAGGTTGTAGTTTCCTCCCAACGTAAGGATGGGTTGGTAGGTCTTGAAATAGCTATAGCTACCGGTAATGATCCAAAATAATACTGAGAAGCACTTCCACCAACAGTATATTGCTGTAAATAAACATTATTGAAACGTTTATCAAGTTTTTGCTGACCAGAAACCCCGTATCCAAGACGTAATTTCAAATCAGAAAGCGTTTGAGAATCTTTAAAGAAATCCTCTTTAATTTTCCATGCAAAAGCAAGACCCGGTGTGTTTAACCATTTATCTTCAGAAGGGAAACGGGATGAACCATCACGTCTGAAGTTAGCTGTTAGGATGTATTTATTGCTGTAATTGAAAACCGCTCTTCCGAAGAAACCAATTAATACCAAATCTGTTTCAGTAGTTGTTTCAGGGAAGTTAGTCGGCAAGTTCGGGTCGTTGATATTTCCTGAGTTGAACGTAACTTCTTCAAATTTTTGATAGGAATAACCTGCAGTAGCCTCTAAATTAAGTTTACCAAAATCTTTTTTATACGCTAAATAGGTATCCAACAATTTTGTTTTATAGTTACCAAATTCATATTCGTCTCTACCAAAAGGTGTATTACCATTACGAGGAGAAACACCGGCAGTTGGCGACATTAATTTAGTGCGTTTACCATTGGTTTCATCAAAACCAACGTTAACTACAGCACGCAATGCAGGGAAGAAATGGAATTTATAGTCGGTTTCAAAACTTCCGAAGAAACGATCTGAAATACCACGATCGTTCATCATTAATAATTGAGCTACAGGGTTGCGTGTTGAATTTGGTGTAAGATCGGCTA
The DNA here is from genome assembly GCA_041917555.1 of Flavobacterium sp. GTDB lineage: Bacteria > Bacteroidota > Bacteroidia > Flavobacteriales > Flavobacteriaceae > Flavobacterium. Next base: position 59,460 of record JAYRXL010000027.1, read on the forward strand.
AAGTCGAACCATTTCTATATTCATAAAACCCTCCAAATGGTGATGTTGGGTCATAAACCGGTTGCGTTGGGTTAAAACGAATGGCAGAACCTTCTACACCTTCAGCAAAACGGTTTCTTTCGTTAGTGTAATTAGCTGTTAATCTGAATTTCAAATGGTTATCAAAGAAAGACGGATTTAAGGTTGTCGATGCAGTAGTACGCGTAAAAGCATTTGTTAAACGCAAACCTTCTTCATACGTGTTACCTAATGATAAACGAGCCGGAATAGCTTTAAAAAGATTTCCTCGGATAGAAATGTTATTATCTACAAAATCAGTTCTTCTGTAAATTTCATCCTGCCAATCTGTATTAGCCGTTCCCAACTGAGAAACTAATCCCGGTAAGCGTTGTGCTACAAGTGCTCTGAAATCATCAGCACTAAACACATCAACTTTGTTAAAGGCGCTACCTGAACCGTATTGGAAGTTGTAATCAACAGCCAATTTTTTACTTCCTTTTTTGGTTGTAATCAAAATCACCCCATTAGCAGCACGAGCACCGTAAATAGCCGTTGCTGACGCATCTTTAAGCACAGAAAATGTTTCAATGTCATTAGGGTTGATTGATGCTAAAGCAGAAGTAGAACCTTTAGCCGTTTCGTCATTAATCGGGAATCCATCCACAACAACAAGAGGGTCATTGTTCCCAAAAAGAGAAGAACCTCCACGTATTCTGATTTGAGTCCCTGAACCCGGAGCACCACCCCCGGCATTCACAGTAACCCCGGCAACTCTACCATTCAAAAGGTTAGTTGCATTGGTAATTGAACCTTTGTTAAAATCTTTGGTAGTCAAAACAGCAACAGAACCGGTTGCGTCTTTTTTCTTAACAGCACCGTAACCCACCTGAACTACAACTTCTTGTAGTGTGTTGGCTTCCTCAGACATAGAAACCGAAAGGTTTTTTTGTCCGTTGTAGGTAACTGTTTCATTTTTATACCCGATAAACGAGAACACCAATACGTTTCCGTTTTTCAGGTTTCCGATTTTAAATTTACCATCCAAATCGGTAGAGACTCCGGTAGAAGTCCCTTGAATTACAATGTTTACCCCTGCTAAAGGTTGGTTGGTTTTCGCATCCGTAACCACACCTTCAACTGTATTTTGGGCAAAAGCTCCAAAAGGCAACAAGAGTAATAAAAATAACAACTTTTTATAAATTGTTTTCATACATTTTGTTTAGGTTAATAATTAATTTTTGTTAGCTTGTATTTAACTTCGAATGTTAAATTTACTTAAAATTTTGGTATAAAAAAATAAACACCTGTTAATGGAGTGCCGAAAACGTTTTCGTGTTGAAAACTTTCCTAAATAAACAATAAAAGACCTTCAAAATTACCATACTAAAAATTAAGAAGGGCGTTTATTCAAAAATTAATATTCCGGATTTTTCCATATTAATTTTTTAGGTGCTACATTTGAACCCAAGACATTTTTTTCAATCTGAAAAATCAAGCTAAAAAATGAAACGAAAAGTCACTTTAAAACAAATTGCAAAAGAACTTGATGTATCCATTTCAACGGTATCAAAATCGCTTCGAGACAGTCCGGAAATCAGTGAAGACACCCGTCAAAAAGTGCAGGCTTTTGCCAAGCTCTATAATTACAAACCCAATAATATTGCCTTAAGTCTGAAAAACAAAAAAACAAAGACTATTTGCATCATTATCCCCGAAATTATACATCATTTTTTTGCTACTGTTATTAGCGGTATTGAACATGTGGCGAATGAAAACGGCTATAATGTTTTGGTTTGCCTTTCGGATGAATCCTTTGATAAAGAAGTAATCAATATGGAAATGCTGGCCAGTGGAAGTATTGATGGGTTTATCATGTCTTTATCCAAAGAAACTCAGAAAAAAAGAGATTTCCACCACATTAGCGAGGTAATAAATCAAGGGATGCCGGTTGTGATGTTTGATCGGGTAACCAACGATATTCTTTGCGACAAAGTGATTATTGACGACAACCAAGCCGCCTTTACGGCTACCCAATTTTTGATTGAAAAAGGATTTAAAAATATTGCACTTGTATCCACTATCGATTATGTGAGCGTGGGAAAACTCCGAACGGATGGCTACATCAAAGCCATGAAAACAAACGACTTAAAAATAAACGAAAACCTGATTCTCAAAATCGAAGACACAGCCAATTTTGAACATGAAATTGAAAATCTCCTTCAAAACAATCCGGTAGACGCTATTTTTGCCGTGAATGAACTTTTTGCCGTAACTGCCATCAAAGTGGCCGGTCGTTTAGGAATTAAAGTACCTGAACAACTGTCGGTTATTGGTTTTACAGACGGAATCATTTCAAAATATTCTTCTCCATCCATCACTACAGTGAGTCAAAACGGCGTAAAAATGGGTGAAAAAGCCGCTAAAATGCTTATTGAACGTCTTGAAAACGAAGAAGAAGAATACGAAGAACACTACAAAACTGAAGTCATCGAAACCGAATTAGTCATCAGAGAATCAACTAGGTAACTTATTAACAAAAAAACGTTTTCGTAGATAAGAATATTTATTTTGAAGCTAATTCTTCACAATTATCCAAAATCTTCTTTATATTTACACCCATTATCAAAGCTTGTATTTTACTTCGACCCATAAGTTTTGATAAGCACATAACGCGCTTATCGTAGTATTAATCAACACATTACGATAATGGAAAAGCGTAAGTTAGGTTTCTGGGAAATCTGGAACATGAGTTTTGGATTCTTAGGAATACAGTTTGGTTTTGCCCTTCAGGGCGGCTTTATGTCCCGAATTTTTCAAACACTTGGAGCAAGTGTAGACAGCATACCCGGACTTTGGGTTGCCGCTCCGTTAACCGGTCTGATTGTACAACCCATAATCGGTTATATGTCAGATAATACTTGGAGTCCTAAATTCGGACGAAGAAAACCGTATTTTTTGATAGGCGCAATATTAGCCTCTTTAACTTTGCTTTTTATGCCCTATTCGCCTGCTTTGTGGGTGGCAGCAGGAGCTCTATGGGTTTTGGATTCTTCAATAAACATCAGCATGGAGCCTTTTCGGGCACTTGTCGCTGACAAATTACCCGAATCACAGCGTTCTTATGGATTTGTGGTTCAAACCTTAATTATAGGTATTGGAACGTGGATTGCCAGTAACCTGCCTTGGTTAGTTACCAAACTGGGGATTTCTAATGAGGCACCTCCTGGAATAGTGCCTTTATCCGTAAAAATTGCTTTTGGTATTGGTGCCTTGGTATTTCTTGCAACCATTTTATATACCATAATTACCACAAAAGAAGATCCGCCTCACGATTTGGAAAAATTCCGCGCTCAAAAAAAAGAAGCCCGATTTTTTGAGGACTTGCTTCAAGGCTACAAAGAGATGCCTTCAACTATGAAAAAACTAGGGCTAATTCAGTTCTTTAGTTGGTTTGCCTTCTTCACCATGTGGAGTCTTTCTACTCCGGCACTCACAGAACATGTTTTTAATGCGCCTAAACCGGATGTGAAAAAATACGCCCAACTCGACTCAAAAGGAGAAGAGTTAAAAGACAAACTCGGAAAAGTAATCTTTCTTGATGAAGCACACGAACAAACCTACCAAACCAAAGACAAAGCTTACAATAGTGCAGCCGACGCAGTCGGGTCTGCTACCGGAGTTTATGGATTGTCATCAATGGCATTTGCGCTTTTATTGACATTTTACACATCAAGAAACCACATTAACCGAAAGTACATTCATATGGCTTCGTTAATTGCAGGAGGACTTGGCTTTCTATTTATGTTTTGGGCCGGTCCTTCAACCTTATTTTTGTCCTTTATTCTAATTGGTATTTCTTGGGGGAGTATCCTCTCCATGCCTTATGCTATGCTTTCCAGCTCTGTAAATCCTGAAAAAATGGGATTAATGATGGGATTATTCAATATGTTTATTGTAATTCCACAAATTATTGCGGCTTTGGGTGGAATTAACTTTTTGTACAAACTTATAGGTGATGCGCATATCAACGCCATGATTCTTGCCGGAATGTCTTTAATTCTTGCCGGAATATCGAACTTTTTAATAACCGATAAAAAAGCCATTTCAGGATAAACTATGTCAAAAAAAGCATTCATATTCGACCTCGACGGTGTAATTGTCGATACTGCAAAATACCATTTTTTGGCTTGGCAAAAATTAGCGCAAGAATTAGGCATCGAATTTACTCCCGAGCACAATGAACAACTTAAAGGTGTTAGCCGTGTTCGTTCGTTGGATATCATTTTAGATCTTGGCGGAATTCAGGCTACGCAAGAGGATAAGAATAAATGGTTGGTTCAAAAAAACGAAGATTACCTATCCTATTTGGTCCATATAGACGAAAGTGAAATTTTACCGGGAGTTTTACCTGTTTTATACCATCTCAAAGACAAAAAACAGTTGATTGCCTTAGGTTCTGCCAGTAAAAACGCAAAACCTATTTTAGAAAAAACAGGCATTTTGCCGCTGTTTGATGCCATAGTAGATGGCAATGATGTATCGAACGCTAAGCCCGATCCGGAAGTTTTTTTGCAAGCAGCCAAAAAACTTAATACGGCCAACGAAAATGCTATCGTTTTTGAAGATTCTGTAGCCGGCATTCAAGCCGCAAACAGCGCCAACATGATTAGTGTGGGAATTGGAGACAAAACTATTTTACACGAGGCTAAATTCATCTTTAACGATTTTACCTTTATCGATGTTTCGTTTATAGATGCGTTAATTAACTAATAGTAGTGATTTGGGAAATTGAATTGGCACTATTTTTTGCCGGTTCCTTTCTTAAATTTTTAAATCTTAACAAACAATGAATCAGGATTATATACAACCAGACAACTGGTCAATTATTGAAGAAGGATTTGATGCAGAACGAGTAAAATCCTCAGAAAGTTTATTCAGTATCGGTAACGGTGCCATGGGGCAACGTGCCAACTTTGAAGAATATTACTCAGGCGAAACATTCCAAGGGAGCTACATTGCCGGCATTTATTACCCCGACAAAACAAAAGTGGGTTGGTGGAAAAACGGATATCCTGAATATTTCGCCAAAGTACTCAATGCCCCTAATTGGATTGGAATTGGTATCGAAATTAACGGTGAGAATTTTGATTTAGCAACCTGCAAATCGGTTTCCGATTTTCGTCGTGAATTGAACATGAAGGAAGGAATTTACTACCGTTCATTCAGAGCCGTGCTTGAAAATAACACCGAAATTCAAGTTCGTGTCAGTCGTTTTCTTTCCTTAGATTTAGACGAAGTCGGTTGTATTAATTACGAAGTTAAGGCTATAAACCAAGATGCCTCCATTGTGTTCAAACCGTATTTAGATGCCGGCGTACACAACGAAGATGCCAATTGGGAAGAAAAATTCTGGGAACCGCTTTCGGTTTCTCATAATGGCAATAGCGGCTTTGTAACAGCGCGCACGTTTAAAACCCATTTTACGGCAACAACATTCATGCATAACCTGATATTGGTAAATGATAACGAACAAAATCTTGTACCGAATATCGAAACTACGCAAGAAAAAATTACCTTTAATTACAAGGTTAGTGTCTTAGCCGGTCAAACTGCAGCAATCCAAAAAATGGGAGGTTACACCGTTTCCATGAATCATCAAGATACTCAAAAAGCTGCCGAAAATGTGATTGCTAAAGCCTTACAGCAAGGATATAGCTCCTTATTAGAAGCTCAAAAGCTGGCATGGAGTCGCATTTGGGAAATGAGCGACATCACGATTGAAGGTGATGTAAAAGCCCAACAGGGAATCCGTTTCAATATTTTCCAACTCAATCAAACCTATTTGGGAAAAGATTCACGCTTAAATATTGGCCCAAAAGGATTCACCGGCGAAAAATACGGAGGATCAACCTATTGGGATACCGAAGCATATTGTATTCCTTTCTACATGGCAACCAAAGATCAACAAGTGGCTCGTAATTTATTAGCCTATCGTTACAATCAATTGGATAAAGCTATAGAAAATGCACAAAAATTAGGATTCAAAAATGGTGCTGCTCTCTACCCTATGGTAACAATGAACGGAGAAGAATGCCATAATGAATGGGAAATTACTTTCGAAGAAATTCACCGTAATGGCGCTATTGCTTTTGCCATTTTTAACTACTACCGCTTCACCGGTGACTATTCCTATATTCCGGAAAAAGGCCTTGAAGTTCTTATTGGTATTGCTCGTTTTTGGCAGCAACGCGCCAGTTATTCCACTCACCGAAATCAATATGTTATCTTAGGTGTTACCGGACCAAATGAATACGAAAATAACGTTAACAATAACTGGTATACCAACTATATCGCCAAATGGTGTATAGATTATGCCATGGCGCAAATTGAAAAAGTGCAGCAGGAATACCCAGCTGACTATGCGCGAATTATGAGCAAAACCAACTTGGATAACGCCGAATTAGCACACTGGAAAGCCGTGGCTGATAATATGTATTTCCCGTATTCGGAACAGTATGGCGTTTATTTACAACAAGATGGCTTCCTCGATAAAGACCTGGTGAAGGTTTCCGATTTAGATCGAAACCAACGCCCTATCAATCAAAAATGGTCGTGGGATCGAATTTTGCGTTCGCCTTATATCAAACAAGCCGACACATTACAAGGTTTTTACTTCTTTGAAGACCATTTCACACGGGAACAACTTGAAAAACATTTCGACTTTTATGAGCCTTATACCGTTCATGAAAGTTCGCTTTCACCATGCGTACACTCAATTCAGGCAGCCGCTTTAGGCAGAATGGAACAGGCCTATACCTTTTACCTTCGCACCTCTCGTTTGGATTTAGATGACTATAATAAAGAAGTAGAAGAAGGCTTGCACATTACTTCTATGGCCGGTACTTGGATGAGTATTGTAGAAGGATTTGGCGGCATGCGTGTAAAAAATGACACACTTCATTTTGAACCTCGAATTCCGTCTCAATGGCAAGGTTATACCTTCAAAATAAATTTCAGAAACCAAATACTTACCATTTCGGTACATCAAAACGAAACCAAATTCTCACTCGAGGGTGATATGCCGATTCGGGTATTTGTTTTTGGAAAAGAAGTGATGGTTGAACCGAACAGCTTAGTAACGGTTTAAAATTTCTACCAATAATAATGACCCTTTCAGAGTATTCAACTTTGAAAGGGTTTTTAAATAAAAATGCAATGAAAAAAATATACTTCTTCCTGCTGATTTCAGCATTCTCTTTTGCCCAAATTGAACGAGTTGAACCTCCTTTTTGGTGGAGCAATATGCAAAACCCAAAAGTTCAAATTATGTTTTATGGGAAAAATATTGCTCAAAATGAGGTTTCAGTCAAAGGTGATGTACGTATAACCGGAATTCAGAAAACGGAAAATCCCAATTATATTTTTGTGACTCTCGACACACAAAATGCGGCTCCGCAAGAAGTAACTTTTACATTTTCCGGCAAAAACAAATCCGTTACGCAAAAGTATTCGTTAAAAAAACGAAGTGAGAATTCGAGATTCCGAAAAAGTTTTGACAGTTCTGATGTAATTTATTTACTAATGCCGGATAGGTTTGCCAATGGAAATACAGAAAATGATAACAATCCGAACCTTATTGAAAAAGCAAATCGAACAAACAAAGATGGTCGCCATGGCGGTGATATTGAAGGCATCATTCAGCATTTGGATTATATCAAAGACTTAGGCGCAACAGCCCTTTGGCCCACGCCGCTCTGCGAGGATAATGATGAAAGAGGTTCTTACCATACCTATGGACAATCGGATGTTTATTCAATTGATGCCCGATATGGAACAAACGAAGATTATGTTCGCTTGGGAAATGAATTGCATAAACGTGACATGAAACTTATATTGGATTATGTTACAAACCATTGGGGGTATATGCACTGGATGATGAATGATTTACCTACGTATGAATGGCTTCATCAATTCCCCGGTTATAGCCAAACTAATTACCGAATGACCACACAGTTCGACCCAAATACTTCTCAAACAGATGCTAAAAACTGTATGGATGGTTGGTTTGTGAAATCAATGCCCGACTTAAACCAATCGAATCCGTTAGTGCTTAATTATTTGATTCAAAATGCAATATGGTGGATAGAATATGCAGGTGTTGATGGTTTTCGTGTAGATACTTATTCTTACAACGATAAAGAAGGTATTGCGAAATGGACAAAAGCTATAACCGATGAATACCCTAACTTTAACATTGTAGGAGAAGTATGGTACCACGACCAATCCCAAATGGCCTATTGGCAAAAAGACAGTAAAATTGGTGCTATTCAAAGTTACAATTCACATTTACCTTCAGTAATGGATTTTACATTACACGACGCAATTGTACAAGGGGTATTTAATGAAGATTCTGCCTCTTGGGATAAAGGAATAGTAAAAGTGTATGAAAACTTCGTTAACGATTACCTCTACCCTAACATTGACAATTTATTGGTTTTTATTGAAAATCACGACACCAATCGGTTCAATCAAATTTATCAAAACGATTTCAAAAAATACAAAATGGCGCTTAGCTTGATTGCCACAATTCGAGGTATTCCTCAAATTTATTATGGCTCCGAAATTGGGATGGCCGGCGACAAAAATGTGGGCGACGGCGACATTCGCAGGGATTTTCCGGGCGGTTGGAACGGCGACACCGCTAATGCCTTTTCAAAATCAGGACGCACAGCCGAGCAACAACAATTTCACGATTTCACAAGCCGTTTATTGAATTGGCGTAAAACAAAAAATGTCATTCATACCGGAAAAACTACTCAATATATCCCTGAAAATAATGTATATGTGTATTTTCGTTATAACGAAAATGAAACTGTAATGGTGCTCATTAACAACAGTAACGAAAACAAAACGGTGACTCTAAACCGCTTTAAAGAAACTATCCAAAACAAATCTACCGGAACTGATGTAATTTCAGGTACAACTTTCAAGTTAGGTACCGAAATAACCCTGGAAGGGAAATCGGCTTTAATTTTGGAATTAAATTAAAAAAGCTTCGCATCGCACTATGAAAAAGATTATTTTTTTCCTTGTAATAAGTACTATCTCTTGGGCTCAGACCAAAGAACGAAAATTCGTTTCACACACTTCTGAAAATGGTTTTGAGAAAATAGTGGTTTCAGACGGCGTGTATTACATCCGCTTTTTGAACCAAAACTGTATCGAAACGCATTTTGTTCCTACGGGCGAACAATTAGATACCCGTTCGCATTGTGATAAAGAAATACGTGTTGATGTTACTGTTTCAACCAGCGAAAACAACTCGACTTTAATCAAAGAATCAACAAATATTGGCCTTCGTATCGAAAAGTTACCTTTCTCCATAACCTACACGCACAATAACAAGCCTTTTTTAGCTGAAAAAGCAGGTTATTTTAAACGCAAACACGTTCCTCTTGAGCTTGTAAAAGGAAATATTATAGCTGATTCTACCGAAGTTTTACAATTCAGCATTTCTCCGAATGAAGCGCTTTATGGTGGAGGCGCCCGTGTGGTAGGCATGAATCGAAGAGGAAATAAACTCGCACTATATAACAGAGCGCATTATGGTTATGAAACCCGAGCTGAGTTGATGAATTTTTGTATTCCGCTTGTGCTCTCTTCCAATTTATATGCAGTGCATTTCGACAATCCGGCGGTTGGGTATTTGGATTTAGACAGTCAAAAGAACAATACTTTAGAATATGAAACCATTTCCGGGCGTAAAACCTATCAGGTCATGGTGGGAGTTACTTGGGAAAACCTCATCGACACCTATACCAATTTAACCGGAAAACAACCCTTGCCTCCACGTTGGGCTTTTGGAAATTTTGCAAGCCGATTTGGTTATCGCTCCCAAGAATCAGCCGAAGCCACTGTACGTAAATTTGAAGAAACAAAAACGCCTGTTGATGCACTTATTTTAGATTTATATTGGTTTGGAAAAACCATTAAAGGAACTATGGGTAATTTGGATTGGGATAAAGAAACCTTTCCGGATCCCGAAAAAATGATAGGCGATTTTAAACGTAAAAATGTCCAAACAGTCCTCATTACCGAACCTTTCATCCTAACTTCTTCTTCCAAATGGAATGAAGCAGTTGCTAACGATGTTTTGGTTAAAAATAAAGAAGGTAAACCCTGCACCTGGGATTTCTATTTTGGAAACACAGGGTTGGTCGATGTGTTTAAACCGGAAGCCAGGGAATGGTTTTGGTCGATTTACAAAAAATTAGGACAACAAGGGGTAGCCGGTGTTTGGGGTGATCTGGGCGAACCTGAAGTTTTTCCGTCTTTTGCTCAAACCGCTGGTGGCTCCGCCGACGAAGTACACAATATATACGGTCATATTTGGGCCAAAATGATCGCCGATGGATATAAAAAAGACTTCCCCAATCAACGTCCTTTTATACTCATGCGCGCCGGTTACTCCGGAAGTCAAAAATACGGCATGATTCCATGGAGTGGTGATGTGAATCGCTCGTGGGGTGGCTTGAAAAGTCAAACTGAAATTTCGCTCGAAATGGGCATGCAAGGGCTGGGCTATATGCATAGTGACTTGGGCGGATTTGCAGGCGATTATCACGATAATGAACTTTACTTACGTTGGCTGCAATACGGAGTTTTTAACCCACTATTTCGCCCACACGCGCAGGAAGATGTGGCCAGTGAAATTGCTCGCAAAGATATTGTAACGCTGCAAAAAGCCCAAAAATCGGTTACCCTTCGTTACCGCATGTTACCCTACAATTACACCTTAGCCTACGAAAATTCAATCAAAGGAACACCGCTGATGCGTCCGCTCCTTTTTGAAGAACCAACGAACGAAAATTTACGCAATGTAAGCGACACTTATTTGTGGGGCAAAAACATATTGGTAAAACCCATCACAGAGCCCGGAATTAAAACAACTTCGGTTTATTTTCCAAAAACTGCAAACTGGTATGATTTTTATACAGGCAAAAAATACAATGCCGGAACTACTGCTACTGTAGCCGTTGCAGCAGATTATATTCCTACTTTTGTGCGAGGCGGAAGTTTTATTCCGATGTACGATGCCGCAATGAATACTGAAAGTAGTAACTACGGCAAAATTGAGCTTCACTATTATCATGAAACCGGCGTGTCAACAGAGAGCTTCATGTATGAAGATGATGGAAAAACCCCCAATGCAAATTTGAAAGAAGCCTATAGCATTTTACATTTTAAAAGTTCTTCCAGTAAAGTAAGTTTAGCTCTAACGGCCTATCATAATTCGGGTTCCCAATACCAACCTGTTACAAAAACCATTACCTTTATTGTTCACAATATTACCACCAAACCCAAATCGGTGTTGGTAAATGGCAAAACGGTGAATTTTGCCTACGATATAAAAAATAAAACTGTTACCGTAACAGGAACTCAGGAAAGCAATTATGTAACAACCGCATTACTGTTTTAACGTTTTAATCGTAGCGCACCATTTAAATTTGCTTATTTTGTTGCAACTAAAAATCGTTATCAATTAACACAAGAATAACTGATGAAAAAAATAATCTTTTTACACGTCATCATACTGGCTCTGTTGAGTTCCTGTGGATCAACAAAAAATACAGGAGTGTCACCTACGCAATCAAAACCGGAAGATAAAAAAGACTTTGTTTGGAGTGGTGCCAATATCTACTTTATAGTCACCGATCGGTTTGTGAATGGCAACCCGCAAAATGACAACATCATTAATCGCAATAAACCTACAGCTACACTTCGTGGATTTGAAGGAGGTGATATTCGTGGTATTATTCAAAAATTAGATGAGGGTTATTTCACAAAATTAGGGATTAATGCGATTTGGATTACACCTGTTGTGGAGCAAATTCATGGTTGTGTAGACGAAGGAACCGGAAACACCTATGGGTTTCATGGCTATTGGACAAAAGATTGGACGGCACTCGATCCGAGTTTTGGGACGCGTTCCGACTTAAAAGAATTGGTTGACAAAGCACATGCACGTGGCATTCGCATTGTTTTAGATGCCGTTATTAATCACACAGGTCACGCAACCGAATTGGACCCAAAATACCCTGATGATTGGGTTCGCTCCGAGCCCAACTGTAAATACAACTCCTACGATTCGAACATCAATTGCACCCTCGTACCGGGGCTTTTTGATGTTAAAACCGAAAGCAATGAAGCGGTTGAACTCCCTCCGATGTTAATTGAAAAGTGGAAACAGGAAGGGCGCTATGAACAAGAGGTTGCAGAACTCAATGCTTTTTTTACCAAAACAGGATACCCTAGAGCGCCTCGTTATTACATCATGAAATGGCTGGCCGATTATATACTCGATTTTGGAATTGATGGCTACCGTGCCGATACCGTAAAACATACCTATGAAAATGTATGGAGCGATTTTGGGAAAATTTGCGATGCGGCTTTCGCCGAATATAAATCAAAAAACCCATCGAATGTATTAGATAATGCACCTTTCTTTACTGTGGGTGAAGTATATGGTTATGGTTTACACGGAAAACAATTTTATGACTACGGCGATAAATCTGTCAACTACTATCAAAACGGCTTTGGATATCTGATTAATTTCGATTTTAAAGGAGATGCGAACAAAACCTATGAAGAATTATTTTCTTACCATAATAGTATTTTACAAAACGAACTAAAAGGCCATGGCGTTATGAACTACATCTCTTCACATGATGACGGTTGGCCATTTGACAAAAAAAGAGAAAAACCATTTGAATCGGCCAACAAACTCTTACTGGCACCGGGTATAGCACAAGTGTATTATGGCGATGAATCGGCTCGTAAACTCGAAGTCGAAGGCGCTCAAGGCGATGCAAACCTTCGTTCTATGATGAATTGGGATGCTATTCAAAACGATGCTAAAACTCAAGAAATACTCCTACATTGGCAAAAATTAGGTCAATTCCGCAACAACCACCCTGCTGTTGGAGCCGGTGTGCACAAAATGGTTTCGGCTTCGCCGTATATTTTTAGTAGGGAGTATACTGAAAATGGTTATAATGATAAAGTTTTAATTGCTCTTGATCTTCCTAAAGGGAAAAAAGAGCTCTTTGTAGGTGCTGTTTTTGCTGTTGGTGATAAAGTTAGAGATGCCTATTCCGGAACCATAACAAAAGTAACCAATGGTAAAATTGTTTTAGACACACCTTACGATATTGTGTTAATCGAAAAAATGTAACATGCTTCGCATAGGACACCGAGGAGCCAAAGGTTATGCAGCGGAAAATACCCTGGATTCATTTCAAAAAGCAATCGAATTAGGCGTTGACGGTGTAGAATTGGATATTCAATTGAGTAACGATGCTATTCCGGTTGTTATTCATGATGCTACAGTAAACAGAACCTCATCGGCAAAAGGCTCGGTTTCTGATTTTTCAGCCGTAGCTTTACAGCAACTTGGTATACCCACTTTTCTGGATGTTTTAGAAATAATTCCCGATACTATTTTTATCAATATTGAGATTAAAAACCCTGATGCAGCCTCATTGATTGTAGCCATCGTAGAGCAATTCAAGTGGCATTCGCGCTTTCAAATCTCGTCCTTTGATTGGTCAGTTCTAAAAAAGATAAAGCACCATAACCCAAAACTTTATTTGGGAGTTTTAACAGAAACGAATCTGAATGAAGCAATCGATTTTGCTGAACATTGTGGCGCAGCAGCTGTCAATCCACATTTTTCATTACTACATCAGGAAAATGTAACTTTGCTGAAAACAAAAGGATTTGATATTTTTCCTTGGACCGTTAACGAATCTGATAGCATTGCGCAAATGAAACGTTTTGGTGTAACGGGAATAATATCCGATTATCCGGATCGAATTTAATGAAACAGTACGATGTAATTATAGTGGGCGGTGGTGCTGCCGGTTTTTTTACAGCCATCAATTTGGCTGAACAAAGGCCTAAACTCTCTATAGCCATAATAGAACGCGGCGCAGAAGTATTATCTAAAGTCAGAATTTCCGGTGGCGGAAGATGCAATGTTACGCATGCTTGCTTTATTCCCAATGAACTGGTGGGTTTTTACCCAAGAGGTGAAAAAGAGCTCAAAGGTCCCTTCAATCGTTTTTGTACCGGCGATACCGTTGCGTGGTTTGAAAAAAGAGGGGTCGCTTTAAAAACAGAAGATGACGGCAGAATGTTTCCGGAAAGCAATTCGTCACAAAGTATCATTGATTGTTTTATCGGGTTATCCCAAAAATATAAAATTGCAATTCTTACCGGCCACAGTGTAAAATCTATTTTCAAAAGTGAAAATAAATGGAAAGTTGAAACACAACAAACGGCATTTGCTTGCGAAAATTTAGTGATGACAACCGGAAGTAATCCTAAAATATGGGAACTCCTCGAAACACATGGTCATAACATCATCCCGCCGGTTCCTTCATTATTTACTTTTAACATAAAAGACAACCGAATAAAAGACTTGATGGGTATCTCCTCAGAAGCTACTGTTAAAGTTAAAAACAGCAGTTTAGAAGCATCCGGCCCCTTGCTTATAACCCACTGGGGAATGAGCGGTCCGGGTATTTTACGCCTATCGTCATGGGGAGCGAGAGAACTTTATGACAAAAAATACCAATTCCAAATTGATGTTAATTGGTTGCCAAATCAAACTTCTGAAAGTGTTTTCGATGCATTGAAAAAAAATCGTAGTGAAAATCCAAAAAAAACAAGTAGCACGCATTCTGCTTTTTTCTTACCCTCTCGCCTTTGGGAAAAGTTAGTTTTGGCCTCTTTAATAGAAAAAGATGTAAAATGGGCGGATGTAACCAATAAACAACTTCAAAACCTGACGCAACAACTTACCGCTTGTACATTTCAGGTGAATGGAAAAAGTACTTTTAAAGAAGAGTTTGTAACAGCCGGTGGCGTGGATCTAAAGGAAGTTAATTTTAAAACCATGGAAAGCAAATTAATGCCAAATCTTTATTTTGCCGGCGAAGTTTTAAATATTGATGCCATAACAGGAGGTTTTAATTTTCAAAATGCGTGGACTGGCGGTTTTATTATAGCTGAGGCGATTTGTGCAAAAAAAGTGAGCTGATTTTTACTAATATATTAAAAATCAGATTATATTTGGTTACAAATCAAACCAACCTTTTATGAAAAAACAATTACTTTTTGCATTTTTTGCATTGTTTTTTGCCCCCTTCTTTTTAGTAAACGCTCAAAATTCACCCTGTGGACAAGTGTACACAGATTCGGGTGGAACTAGTGGCAATTATCCGGATAATGCCAACGAAGTTGTGACCTACTGCGCAAATCCGGGTGAGATTTTTATTGTTAATTTCTCGCAACTCGAATTGGCTGACAATGATGTAATTAATATTTACATGTCTCCTTCACCAACGGGTAATCCGATGATGACGTTGACTAGTTCGTCGGAACCAACCGCTTTGACCTTTGAGCAATGTGTCACATTTGAGTTTATATCAACCAACTCCGGAAATGCTGCTGGATGGTTAGCAACCCTAGAGTGCATACAATTGCCCTGCCTTCCGCCTTTTATAAATCCGGTTCCGGATAATACCACAGGATCAGGCACTATAACATGGGTTAATCCGAATTCATCATTAGTATTTTTATATGAAGTTGCCATTGTGCCGGCGGGTACTTTTCCGGATGCCAGTACACCGGTTCAAACCGTACTTGAGCCATCTTATTCGTTTTCAGGATTAGCTCCGGGTGACTATGCTGTTTTTGTACAATCCAATTGCAATGGTAATGCATTTAGTGATTGGTCGCAGCCGGAACTGTTTACAGTTGGAACTGTTTCGAATTGTTTACCTCCTACGAATTTCTCTGTAAACAATATAACCAATAATGCTGCTACATTTAATTGGACTCCTCAAGGTTCTCCTACCCAATGGGAGATTGTAGTTCTTACACAGAGTGCAGGACTACCTATAACATCAACTTCAGGAACAATGGTAACATCAAGTCCATTTACAGCAACAGGTCTTACCGGAAATACACAATATAATTTCTTTATACGAGCATATTGCGATGGCGTTGCAATGCCTTGGTCATCAGGAACTTATTTCCAAACCTTACAAGATCCGATAGCATCACCTGCTTGTGGCGAAAATTTTTATGACAATGGCGGTGCGAACGCCAATTATACTAATAATGCGGATAACACCTATACTATTTGCTCGCAAAACCCGGGAGATATCGTAACTGTTACTTTTTCAGCTTTTGATGTTGAAGCGACTTGGGATGCCTTGTATGTATTTAACGGTAATTCTGTAGCCTCTCCTCAAATTTCCAGTACCAATGGCGCCGGAAGTGTACCCGGTGGTTTAGCTGGTGGCTTTTGGGGAACAGCAATTCCCGGTCCATTTACATCAACAAGCCCCGATGGTTGTTTAACTTTTCGTTTTCGTAGCGATAACGTAGTAACAAAAGCAGGATGGACAGCTACTGTTCAATGTAGTGCTACACCTCCTTGTTTACCTCCATCAGGACTTGGAGTTACCGGAATAACTTCAACTACTGCACTTTTCGCTTGGGTTTCAGGCACCAGTGCAACAGCATGGGAAGTTTTAGCTGTCCCTTGTGGAGCTCCTGCTCCTACAGCCTCCTCTGTTGGTATTACTACTTCATCAAGTCCTTACACATTTACAGGCTTAAACGCTGCCACTTGTTATAGTTTTTATGTACGTTCCTTGTGCGGGTCAACCGAAATGAGTGCTTGGGCTGGACCAATGACTATTACAACTGCTGCAGCGCCTCCGGTTTGTGGCGGCAACTTTGTTGATAATGGTGGAATTAGCGCAAATTATTTAAATAATAGTAATTCTACTGTAACGATTTGTCCGACAAACCCTGGCGATGTCGTTACAGTTACATTTACTTCTTTTGATACTGAAGTCAATTGGGATGCACTGTATGTGTACAATGGTAATTCATCAGCAGCTCCACAAATCTCCAGTGGTAATCCGGCAAACAATGTGCCCGGAGGAATACCCGGTGGGTTTTGGGGCACAACCCTACCTGGCCCTTTCACTTCGTCTAATCCTGACGGATGCTTAACGTTTGTATTCCGAAGTGATGGTTCTGTTACAAAAGCGGGTTGGTTAGCTAATGTAACCTGTGAACCGGCTCCGACATGTTTAGCAACTTCATCACCGGTAGTTAGTAACATTACTGCATCAACGGCAACAGTTGCTTGGGTAGCTAATAATAACGAAACCAGTTGGGAAATATTGGCACTCCCTTGCGGAACAAGTCCAACTGCTTCCAGTACCGGAATCGTAACAAGTAATAATCCATTCACAATTGAAAATTTACTTTCTTCGACTTGCTATTCTATTTACGTACGGGCTTTGTGTAGCGCTACTGATGTAAGTGCTTGGTCAAGCCCAACAAATATTACTACACTGATTGCTCCACCTGCTTGTGGTGGTTTATTCACAGATAATGGTGGACCTAATGCGAATTATGCCAATAGTTCCGATAATACATACACGATTTGTCCAACCAATCCCGGTGATTTGGTTACAGTAACATTCACCTCTTTTGATACAGAAACCAATTGGGATGCTTTATATGTATTTGACGGCCCATCGCTATCATCTCCGCAAATTGCCAGTAACAATGCAGCTGCAAATGTTCCGGGTGGATTACCGGGTGGTTTTTGGGGTACAACACTACCGGGTCCGTTTACATCCTCGAGTCCTGACGGTTGCTTGACATTCCGTTTTCGAAGTGATACTTCTGTTAGCAGAGCAGGATGGGTAGCCAATGTAACTTGTACTCCTGATGCCGATAAAATCCTTTTATCTGCCTTTGTTGATAGCAATACTAATGGTACTTATGATGCCGGTGAGCCTGCGTTTGGGCATGGTAATTTTATTGTACAACAAAATAATTCCGGTACCAATACAACTGTTTTTTCTCCAACCGGTCGATATGCTATTTATGATACAAATCCGGCAAATACCTACGATGCATCGTATGAAATTTTACCGGAATATCAGCCGTATTACAGCGGAACAACATTCTCAGTTAATGACGTAAATATACCTGTTGGCAGTGGGACTCAGATTTTTTATTTCCCTGTAACACTATCACAGCCGTTTAATGATGTATCCGTATCTATTGTGCCTATTACACCGCCAAGACCGGGTATGGGCTATACTAATAAAATTATTTACACAAATTTAGGTGTAGCTTCAACGGATGGAACACTCACTTTCACCAAACCAAATCCGGTGACGATAAACACTATTTCACAAACCGGTACGACAGCAACGGCTACCGGTTTCACCTACAATTTCACCAATTTATTACCCGGTGAAACTCGAATTATATTCGTGACCATGATGGTGCCTTTGAGCCCTACGGTAAATATAAATGATCAACTGACTGCCTCGGCTGCTATAAGCGCACCTTCTGGGGATATAAATCTGGCTAATAATACCTATTCATCTACGCAAATTGTGGTTAACTCATTCGACCCGAATAATAAAACAGAATCACATGGCGATAAAATTTTACATAGTTCGTTTACGGTAGATGATTATTTATACTACACAATTAATTTCCAAAATTTGGGAACTGCAAATGCATTAACTGTACGTATCGAAGATACGTTGGATGCTAAAATTGAGGAGACCAGTATTCGTATGGTGGATGCAAGTCATAATTACACCATGAGTAGAGTAGGTAATTTTGTTAAATGGGACTTCACTAATATTATGTTAACTCCGGCTTCTGTTAATGATGCCATGAGTAAAGGTTATGTCACGTTCAAAGTAAAATTAAAACCAGGTTTTGCTGTGGGTGATATCATTCCAAATACCGGATTTATTTTCTTTGATACCAACCCGGCTATTGTGACCAATACATTTAATATCAAGTTTGTGTCTCAGTTAGCTAATCCTAACTTTTCAGCTTCTGATGTAGTTATGTATCCAAATCCTGCTAATGCGGAAGTGGTTATCAATTTAGGCTCTTCGGGAGAACTACTTAAAACTCTTTCGGTTACTGATATCTCCGGAAAAGTAGTTATCCAAAAAAACAACCTAAGTGATGCTGAAGCTGTAGTAAACGTTTCTGATTTGGCTGCCGGAGTTTATTTGGTTGAAATCACAACACAAAACGGATTCAAATTGGTACAAAAGCTAATGGTTAAATAATTCATTTTTCAATAACTATAAAAAAACCTTTCAGTTCAGCTGAAAGGTTTTTTTATTCATATAATTTCTGAAATAAACACCAATGAATTTACTAATTACATATCATTGCTTTTGTTCTATAAGGAATTTAACATTTCATAATAGGCTTTATCAATCCATTCTTGGTGATTTGGATGTGCTATTTTGACCATCTCAGCAACACGTTGTTTTAGTGTTTTACCATACAAATCAGCAATTCCGTTTTCAGTGATGATATGATGAACATGTGAACGAGTGGTCACTACACCGGCTCCTTGTTTTAAATAAGGAACTATTCGGCTATCCCCTTTTTTGGTTACAGAAGGCAATGCAATAATCGCCTTACCACCGGTACTTAATGAGGCTCCACGGATAAAGTCCATCTGTCCTCCTACCCCGGAAAACATTTTTGCACCAATAGAATCAGCACAAACCTGACCTGTTACATCTACTTCAATAGCAGAATTTATAGCGACCATTTTAGGGTTTTTACGAATACGAGCCGTATCATTTACCATTGAAGATTCTTTCATTTCAATAAACGGATTATCGTTCACAAAATCATACAGCCGTTTGGAACCCATCAAAAAAGTAGCTAAAACCCTTCCTCGCAAAGTCCCTTTGTAATTACAGTTGATGACATCATCTTCAATCAAATCGATAACACCATCCGAAAACATCTCGGTATGCAAACCCAAATCCTTATGGTTTTTAAGCTTACTCAATGCCGCATTTGGTATAGAGCCAATTCCCATTTGCAAGGTACTTCTATCTTCAATCAAAGAAGCTATAAAACCGCCAATCTTTTCTTCTTCTGCTGTAAAAGGAACCACTTCGTGACCATAAATAGGAGTATCTACTTCTACCAAATAATCAATTTCTGAAACGTGTAAAATTCCGTCACCAAAGGTTCTTGGCATTTGAGGATTAACCTGAGCAATAACAATTTTAGCGTTTTCTATGGCTGCAACTGTAGCTTCAACAGAAACTCCTAATGAACAATACCCGTGCTTATCGGGTGGAGATACATGAATGAAAGCGACATCCAAAGGCAAAACATTTTTGCGAAAAAGTATTGGAAGTTCACTCAGAAAAACCGGCGTATACGACCCGTTTCCTGCTTTTAAGGTGTGTCGTACATTCGCTCCGATAAAGAAAGAATTAACATGAAAACTATCCGCTAATTCCGGATTGGCATAACGTGCTTCACCTTCTACATGCAGGTGACAAATTTCTACATTTCGCAATTCTGATGCACGTTCTGTTAATGCATTAGCCAATATCGTGGGTGCTGCTGCCGCTGCCTGAAGATACACACGATCACCTGATTTTACTACTTTGACAGCCTCGGCTGCCGTAACATATTTACTCATACCTTTATTTTTTTAGCAAAATTAGCCCCGAATAAAGCATAAAAATATGACAATTCTCATGAAAGAAAAATTATCCTTTAGGATAGACTTACTTTAATTTCAAAAGTATATTGGTTTTTTTGACTAATTTTGCGGCAGATTTTTTACGAAAATGATTATACCCAAAACCCGAGAAGAAATAGAAATCATGCGTGAAAGCGCATTATTGGTTTCCCGCACTTTAGGCGAAATTGCCAAAATTATTAAACCCGGTGTAACTACACTACAATTGGACAAAATAGCCGAAGAATTTATTCGTGATCATGGTGGTGAACCCGGTTTTTTGGGTTTGTATGGATTTCCTAACACACTTTGTGTAAGTCCAAATGCGCAAGTAGTTCATGGTATTCCTAACAATAAACCGTTGGAGAATGGCGATGTAATTTCGGTGGATTGTGGTGTACTTAAAAATGGTTTTTACGGTGATCATGCCTATAGTTTTGAAATAGGTGAGGTTGATCCCCAAGTAAAAAAATTACTAAAAGTGACTAAAGAAAGTCTTTATGTGGGTATTCGGGAATTTAAAGCCGGAAACCGCGTTGAGGATGTGGGCAATGCCATTCAGAAATATTGTGAATCAAACGGTTATGGAGTTGTTCGAGAATTGGTTGGGCATGGCGTTGGTAAAAAAATGCATGAGGATCCTGAAATGCCAAATTATGGAAAACGTGGCCGCGGGAAATTATTTGTTGAAGGCATGGTTGTTGCTATTGAGCCTATGATTAATATGGGAACTAAAAATATCAAACAACTCAAAGACGGTTGGACTATTCTCACTGCAGACGGAAAACCCAGTGCCCATTTTGAGCACAACGTTGCTCTAATTAACGGTAAACCGGAATTACTGTCTACCTTTAAGTATATTTATGATGCATTGGGAATCGTGAGTAACGAAGAAGATGAATTTCGCAACCTGAATTAAAACCATGAAAAAACTTTTCAAGTTTATATTAAATACAATTCCAAGACCTATTTTGATTCGCCTGAGCATTATAGTTCGTCCTGTTTTAGCTTTTATCCTCCGTGGCAATCGTTTTACCGATCCTATTGACGGCAAAAGTTTCCGCATGTTCTTGCCTTATGGCTATGGCACACAACGTAACAATGTACTCTCTCCAAGCACATTATCCCTGGAAAGACACCGCTTGCTTTGGTTGTTTTTGCAAAACGAAACCGATTTTTTCACCTCAAAAGACATCAAAAAAATACTGCATTTTGCTCCGGAACAAGAGTTTTATAAACGCTTTAAAAAACAAAAAAACATCGACTATACTACAACCGATTTAGTATCGCCCTTAGCTGATGTGAAAGCTGATATTTGTAATTTACCTTTTCCTGACAATACCTACGATGTTATTTTTTGTAATCATGTGTTAGAACATATTCCGGATGACACCAAAGCCATGCAGGAATTATATCGGGTTTTAAAACCGGGTGGAATGGGAATTTTTCAAATCCCACAAGATTTATCCCGTGAAAAAACTTTTACCGACGATTCGATTACAGACCCCAAAGAGCGCGCTAAAATTTTTGGCCAATACGATCACGTTCGTGTGTACGGACGGGATTATTTTGATAAATTACGCAGTATCGGATTCAGGGTCGTGGAGGAAGATTATACCGCCAAACTTAAACCCGAAGAGGTAGAACGCTACTGTTTAGCCAAGGGTGAAATAATTCCTGTTTGCTTTAAATAATTTAACCCATCTTTTTGATGGGTTTTTTTATTCCCAAAAAAGGGTGTTTTTCCTGTTTCTCTTAAGGGTAAAATCTGCATTTCTTAAGGATTTATCTTCTTGAAAATTAGAGAGTTATCCTCTTGTTTTGATTTGTATTCAACAATATCTTTGTTAGGATACAAATAAAACAACACACATGATTTTCGAAGTCATTCAAATTATTACAGAACAAGTAAATGCCTATCTGGAAGAATGCGGATTGGATCAGTCTGTTGTTGCTGAGAATATTGCGCTTTTGGAAACTCAAAATGAAAACGCCGATAACCTTGCCGATAAAGTTGCGCTAACATTACTCAATCTTCACGAAGAAGCCACACTAAAAAATTTTCCGAACCATAGTGTAGAAGGCACTAAAACCGTGAAGAAAAACCGAATCATCAACCTGAACTTGTATTTACTATTCAGCGCTAATCGAAACAGTTACATTAATTCGTTGAATGATATTTCTAAAATTATCGAATTTTTCCAAGGGAAAAATTTATTCACCCAATCCAACACAATTTACAATCGGAATAATGTTGCCATGAGCAATATAGAGAATTTCAAATTCAGCATTGAATTATACACCCCCACATTTGAAGAACTAAATTTTATATGGGGAACGCTGGGTGGTCGACAATTACCATCCGCTTTATATAAAGTAAGTATGGTTCAAATTGAACGCAATATCACGCAATCTGAGGGTGGAATCATTAGTGAAATTAACGGTAACGCATATAAATTATAATGGGATTTTCAATAACATACCGAACACTTTTCGAACTGTCGTTTCTTCATGGCTATTTTCTGAATTCCGGGGAAGAAGAATACGATTCAATGACAGAACAAAAACAATTGAAAATGAAACTGAAATACAATTTTTCAGAATTTATTGAGATTACCCCCACAGAAGAAACCGAAAAATTATTAAGAAACCACAATATTGTTTACCGCAAAACCGGAGAAAACCTTCGCTTTGGTATTAAAGTTTCCGAAAGTGATGTCTCAGAACCCTTCATAACACTGCCGCTAAGTACTCAATTGCAGTTTTTGGTGCGGATTAAAGACAGCTATTTTGAAAATTACACCGACTTAACGCTATCCAGTGGGCAGCTATTTTACTTCGCAAATGTAAAACCAACCGATTGGGTTGCGCCATTCACCCCAATTCCATTACTAACCGATGCGGTTTTTGCCGATGACGACTTCAAACTGGATGTTAATCAAACGACTGATATCACGGCTAATTTAGAAGACAGCGAAAAAAGAAATTTATTTGGGGTTATTGCTATAACAATGGCAGCCGACGACAGTAGTCATGATGTGTTAGACACCAACGGTAAATTAGTAGCTGCTACTCCAACTTTTAAAATCCATTTTAAAAACAGAAAACTAACATGGATTTTCAAAAAACCATCTGCTGGCTTTGAAGCTGAAACAAATAATCAAAAACCGTTAACACAATATGGCTTTGTGGAAATTGACCCTTTAACCGATTTTGATGTAGGCACGCCCGATGTGGAAAATTATACCTATCCCAATCCAACACCAAAATCGGTCAAAAACACAGGAAGTACTTATTATTCGGAAATATTCATTTAAAAATTAAAAAATCTTATTATGGCAACAACGTACAAAACACCCGGTGTATATGTTGAGGAAATTACCAAGTTTCCTCCATCGGTCGCTCAAGTAGAAACAGCGATTCCGGCCTTTATCGGCTACACTGAAAAAGCTACAAACAAAATTACCGGTGACCTCAAAATGGTCCCAACTCGAATCACATCTCTTTTGGATTACGAAACTTTTTTTGGCGGAGCAAAAGAGGAAACTACAATCAGTGTTGATATTTATGACACCAATGCAAGCGGTAGTTTGTCTCGCTCTATCATGGTAAACCAACCTTCGTCAAAACAGCCTTTCTTGATGTATTACTCCCTTCAGATGTATTTTGCTAACGGAGGAGGTCCATGTTACATCGTATCGGTAGGGCGTTATGGCGATGATTTGGATGACGACGACTCGCAAGTTACCGCTATAACCAATACTACAAAATTGAAAGAGGGGTTGGCCGAATTAGCTAAATACGACGAACCTACTTTAATTCTTTTCCCAGATGCAACTCAAGTGACTTCCATTACAGCCGCCGATTTTTACGGTTTGTATAATGATGCTTTGGATCAGTGTCAGGAATTACAGGATCGATTTACTATAATTGACACGCTAAACTATGATGCCAGTAGCCCGACAGATACAAATATCAGCGATCTACGAGGCAATATTAGCTCAGACAAGGACACTATAAAATATGGTGCTGCGTACTATCCTTTTTTGGAAACTATCTTGGATTATAAATATAGTGAAGACGATATCCTCATAAATCATTATACAGATGTTCCGGATGCAATGGATACAGCAGAGGGTGAAATTCAGGATGCCGTTACAGCAATG
Source organism: Flavobacterium sp. (assembly GCA_041917555.1). Lineage (GTDB taxonomy): Bacteria > Bacteroidota > Bacteroidia > Flavobacteriales > Flavobacteriaceae > Flavobacterium. Next base: position 84,261 of record JAYRXL010000027.1, read on the forward strand.
CCGAGTTTACTTGATTCCGTAGTGGCAATCTCTGATGCCGATGCCGATTTAACAAATGACACGTTAACAGGAAGCTTATCAGACGCTTTGTTATTTATTGAAAAATCAAGTGGGTTTGATAACAGCGGATCAGGTGATTTTACAACGACCAAAAACACATCGTTTTTACCACTCTTAAGTAATGTGATTGACGATTTGGCTGAAGTAATAGCCGAAAAAGAGGCTATCAAGAATGCTGCAAATTCTGCTTTAGCTTCTGTTGAAGAAGACGCACCATCAGTAACAGCTATTGGCAACGCTTTGACTGCATTTTTAACTCCGTTTGAAGGAGCAAACAAAATTGAAAGTGTTTATGACAACCTTGTTAGTTTGTATGCAAAACTCAATGCAGCCAACACCAATGCAAAGGTGAAAGCGCAAATGAAAGACAACACAACAAACGTTATCAGTGAATTGGCTAAGTTATTTGCGTTTACGCCTAAAACGGCAACTTTTCCAAACAACACCTTAGCTGTTTCAACCAATGTATTCAGTACACTAACAACCTTACTTTCCACACTTTCTTCAGCAATTACAGCTGCTAAGCCAAAAGACACAAACAACGGAAGTATGAACGGTCGCTATCTGAAGGATATTGAAAATTTAGATAACTCAACTTACAACAAAATTTTGGCAGAAATTGCTAATCTTCCTATAACACTTCCGCCAAGTGGCGCTATTGCTGGAATTTATGCTAAAACCGACAGTAATCGAGGGGTATGGAAAGCCCCTGCAAATGTGAGTTTGAATTATGTAATTAAACCAACTGTTAAAATTACAAATACAATTCAAGACAGTCTAAATGTTGACACAACCGCCGGTAAATCAATTAATGCAATCCGCAATTTTACAGGAAAAGGTAACTTGGTTTGGGGTGCTCGAACGTTAGCCGGTAACGATAACGAATGGCGTTATGTTCCTGTTCGTCGCTTTTTCAATATGGCAGAAGAATCTATCAAAAAAGCAACTGAACAATTTGTTTTTGAGCCTAACGATGCCAATACTTGGATTCGGGTTAGAGCCATGATTGAAAACTTCTTAACCTTACAGTGGAGAGCCGGAGCATTAGCCGGAGCTAAACCCGAACAGGCATTTTATGTTAAAGTAGGTTTGGGTCAAACTATGACCTCTTTAGATATTTTAGAAGGTAGAATGATTGTTGAAATCGGTATGGCTGTTGTACGTCCGGCTGAGTTCATCATCCTTCAGTTCTCTCACAAAATGCAGGAATCTTAATCAACGCTAATTTTTACAATTTAAAAATAACATTATGAGCAATTATCCATTATCTAAGTTTCACTTCTCGGTTGACTGGGGAGGAACAAAAATCGGATTTACAGAAGTTTCCGGACTTGATGTTGAAACCGAAGTAATCGAATACCGCCAAGGAGCGAGTCCGGAATACAGTAAAATTAAAATGCCGGGAATGCAAAAGTTTTCAAACATCACGCTCAAACGCGGAACCTTTGCAACCGACAATGAGTACTATAACTGGTGGAATACGGTTAAACTCAATACTATCGAACGCCGTGACATTACTATTAAGCTTTTGAACGAAGATCATGACCCGGTGGTCACTTGGAAAGTTAAAAATGCTTGGCCAACTAAAATTCAGTCGACCGATTTAAAAGCAGACGGTAATGAAGTAGCCATAGAATCCATGGAGTTAGTCCACGAAGGTTTAACTATTCAAAATGAATAACAATGGCTAATTATTATCCGCCGGTCGGTTTTCATTTCTTGGTTGAATTTGTAGGTCTTGGTACAGAAGAAAAAGACCATCAGTTTCAGTCGGTTTCCGGATTGTCTGTCGATCTGGAAACCGAAGAAATTGCCGAAGGCGGAGAAAACCGTTTTAAACACAAGCTTCCCGTTAAAACCAAATATCCCAATTTGGTACTCAAACGCGGATTGCTAATCGATTCCACACTAATTGACTGGTGTAGGGATGCCATGGAAAATTTTGCTTTCAGTCCGGTAAACCTGACCGTAAAACTGCTTAATGAAGAACACCAACCTTTACTTACTTGGAATGTGTTTCATGCCTATCCTGTCAAATGGGCTGTAGAGGATTTTAATGCTGAAGAAAGTAAACTCAGTGTAGAAACGCTGGAACTGGCTTATAACTATTACACCACTCTAAAAAACGCCTAACATGCCTATCGAAATTAAAGAACTTCACATTAAAATCAGTGTGAATGAAAATAAAACCCAAAACAGTCAAACTGCATCAAAAGGCAAACAGGAAGATGTGGCAGAGGCTTGTGTTGAAGAAGTAATGCACCTCATTGAACAGAAAAAAGAACGGTAATCATGAGTAGCGGGGAATTGGAAAAATTGAAAGTGGTAGCCTATAGCGACCCGGAATTCAACAACAAGATAGCAGATGGTGAGTTTGCTACCCTGATGAACCCGGAAAAATATACCTACCATTACAAAACGGAACAAAATAATGATCAGGCTTCGGGAACAAGTTCTGTTGCGCCCAAGTTTAATAAAAAACTTCCTGAAGAGCTTGAACTTGAGTTTTTATTTGATCGCTCCGGTGTAATAAGCGGCTATGAAAGTTTAGAGGATGGTGTTATTGATGATTTGGAAAAATTCAAGAAAGTGATTCTTGACTACGAAGGCGAAAAACACAAACCCAATTACCTGATGATTTCATGGGGTAGCCTGCTTTTTAAAGGCACCATGACGGAAATGGATATTGAATTCAAATTATTCAAACCCGATGGAACTCCGGTGCGTGCCCTTGCGAAAGCAAAATTTCAAGGGTTTGTAGAAGACAACCTGCGCGTAGCCAAAGAAAACAACCAGTCGCCAGACCTGACCCATTATCGAATCGTGAAAGCCGGCGATACATTGCCGTTGATGACCTATCGCATTTATGGCGATTCCAAGTATTATCTTGAAGTAGCCAAAGCGAATAACCTTACTAATTTCAGAAAACTTGAACCCGGGAAACGAATATTTTTTCCACCTATAGAAAAAGCATCTAAATGAACAACTCCGGCGTCATACAAACAAGTCAAAGTGCCGATTTGGTAACCCACAAAATTCTGATAGACGGTGAAGAACTCTCTAAAGTGTATCAGGTCAAATCGATTGTGGTGCAAAACGAAGTAAACCGAATTCCAAAAGCACAAATCGTTTTGATTGATGGTGAAGCGTCTGAGCGCGATTTTAAACTTAGCAATGAAGAATTACTGGTTCCCGGAAAAGAAATTGAAATAACAGCAGGGTATCATTCGGATGAAGAAACCTTATACAAAGGTATTATCATCAAACATAGCTTGAAAATACGCGAAAATTCATCTTTGCTTGTGGTGGAGTGCCGTGATAAAGCTGTTAAAATGACCATCGGGCGCAAAAGTAAATACTTCTACGAAGTCAAAGACAGCGATGCCTTCAGTGAAATAATAGGTGACTATGGCTTAGAAACAGAGGTGGAAGACACCAACTTTGAACACAAAGAATTAGTTCAATACAACACATCCGATTGGGATTTTGTAGTGTCTCGGGCACAAGCCAACGGAAAATTATGCTTTGTGGAAAATGGGAAAATCACAATCCAAAAACCAACATTAGATTCAGAAGCTATTGAAACCGTAACCTTTGGTTCCTCTATGTTGGATTTTGATGCCGAAATTGATGCACGTCATCAAATGGCTAAAGTATCCTCCTACAGTTGGAGTTATACAAACCAAGAGTTGGTCGAAATTGAAGCTGCCGATCCGGGTGTGAGCTTAAACGGTAATCTAACTTCAGCCGATTTAGCCGATGTGCTTGAATTGGAAAACTTAGAGTTGCGCCATGGCGGCAACATAACCGAAACCGAATTACAAGATTGGGCCGATGCAAAATGGTTGTTCCAACAGTTATCAAAAGTTAGAGGTCGCGTGCGCTTTCAAGGTATTGCTGCCGTAAAACCCAACACTATTATCCAATTGGAAGGTGTGGGTGACCGCTTTAACGGAAAAGCCTATGTTACCGGAGTTTTACACCAAATAGCAGAAGGCAATTGGACTGTTGATGTGCAATTCGGGTTAAATCCTGAATGGTTTTCGGAAACATTCGATATCCACACACCTGCTGCAAGCGGTATTATTCCGGCCATTAAAGGGTTACATATTGGTATTGTAACACAGCTTGAAGAGGATCCGGATGGCGAAGACCGCATCCTAGTAAAAATTCCAATTATAAATAATGAAGAACAGGGAATATGGTGTAGGGTTGCCTCGCCAGACGCCGGTGAAAACAGAGGCATGTTCTTTCGCCCTGAGATTGAAGATGAAGTGATTGTAGGGTTTATTAATGAAGACCCAAACAACGGTGTAGTGTTAGGCATGTTACACAGCAGTGCAAAACCGGCCCCAATTGTAGCGGCAGACGATAATAATGAAAAAGGTTTCGTAACGCGAAGTGAAATGAAACTAATGTTTGACGATGATAAAAAATCAATTACCATCGAAACACCCGCAGGAAAAACAGTAACCCTCGACGAAGATCAGGGTGTCATTATAATCGAGGATGAAAACTCTAATGTTATCACGTTAGACAGTGCCGGAATCAAAATGGAAAGCGCCGGAAATATAGAGTTAGTAGCCTCCGGCGATGTATCTATAGAAGGCACAAATGTATCCATTAAAGCCAATGCCCAGTTCAAAGCGGAAGGAAGCGCCGGGGTAGAAATGTCTTCGAGTGCAACCGCAATACTCAAAGGTGGAATTGTTCAAATAAATTAATATGGGAGCAGCAGCACGAATAGGCGATATGCATACTTGTCCGATGGTAAACGGAACGGTGCCTCATGTGGGAGGCCCGGTAATGCCGGCCGGAGAGCCAACCGTTTTGATTGGAGGCATGCCGGCTGCCAGATTAGGTGATATGTGTACTTGTACAGGACCTCCTGATACGATTGCTGCCGGTTCGGGCACGGTTCTCATTGGAGGAAAACCAGCAGCACGCATGGGCGATTCAACAGCTCACGGGGGTTCAATAGTGGCTGGTTGCGCTACAGTTTTAATAGGTTAAAAAATGGAAAACGAACAAGATTTTTTAGGCAAAGGATGGAGTTTCCCACCCGAATTTAAATCTACAACTCATGCTGTGGCCATGCTATCCAATACAGATGACATTAAAAGCAGTCTCGAAATCTTGCTTGGTACCAAAATAGGCGAACGTATTATGCAACCTAAATACGGTTGTAATATGGAGGAATTGATTTACAACCCGTTAAATCGAACCTTAAAAACCTATGTCTCCGAGTTAATCAAAACAGCGATTCTGTATCATGAGCCTCGCATCGATGTTGAAAAAATTGATATTAGTCAAGGTGATGATTTAAGCGGAGAACTTTTAGTCCAAATTGATTTTAGAGTACGGGCAACCAATTCACGCATGAATATGGTTTATCCATTTTACACAGGTGAAGGAACAGATATTTAACATGACGAATCCATGAGTAATTGCACTACCATTTTAAGCGTTTTAACCAAAAGCGGTACCGATCAAAAACAACGGTATGCCGATGCGCTTCAACCTGAAAACACCAGCCTAATTGGTTTTTCTGTTGAAGATTGGATTCTTTTTGCTTACAACTTTGCCAGTCACGTAAATTATTATAACACCACAGATGATGCTACTTCGGCAGGAAATTGGAAGTCGTTCTTCGAAAAACTAAACCCAAGCCAGGAATTACCTTCCTACACAGATTCATTTGCTTTTGAACGAATCAAAAAAAACATCCAATCGGTACTGGAAGCCTACAAAGTTGATCAAAATTTAACACCACATCTTACCCTCTTTGTAACCTTTTTGTTGCTCTTAGAGGAAAGTAAAAAACGATTCAATGGGCTTACTAAAAGACATTTAGATTTTTACTATAAAGACATTTTAAATCTCAGCAAACAAGGAGCTACTCCCGACAGTGTTTATTTGATTTTTGAATTAGCCAAAAATGCGGTTCAGGAAAAAATATCGGCTGAGACTTCTTTTGAAGGAGGAAAAGACAATAGCGGAAAAACCCGAAACTACTTGGCTGAAAGCGAACTTATTGCCGGAAAAACAGCCATCGCTGCTTTCAAAAACTGCTATCACGATAGCGATACTAAAAAAATTGTGGCTGCTCAAACAGCTAATTCTTATGACGGAATGGGAACTGACTTCCCGGATAGCGCAACACAATGGTGGCCATTTGGCTATGTAAATGATGCTAATTATCCGGATTTACCGACAGCCGACATGGGTTTTGCCATCGCTTCACCTATACTGGCTTTGAACGAAGGCTTACGAAATCTTGAATTTACGTTTACGTTTCAAAATCCGATTACAGGCCTTACCTCCGATGATATTATCAATTCCGTTTCAACTGCTTTAACAACAAAAAAAGAGTGGCACAACGCTACTCCTGAATTAACAATAACGGTAGAAGAAGGCACTTTTACCACCGGTTTTAGCGGAAATCAGATGAAAATTGCCCTTAGTTTAAACGAAGATGTGGATCCGATTATCGGCTATGACAGTGCCGTTTATGGGGATGAGTTTTCTACGTTGTTACCAATCGCAAAATTCAATGTGGATTTGTCGCTCAACTCCGGTTATAATTTATATAAAAGTATTGCCCAAAATAAACTGATTAACCTTACCATAAAAACGGATGTCAGCAATATTAAAAATGTAACTTTAGAAAACGACAATAGTACTATAAATGCCAAGAAACCGTTTTTCCCTTTCACATCCATTCCGGTAAAAGGGTCCAATTTTCTCATTAAATACGACGAAGCCTTTGGTAAAAATTGGGACAAAATAGCTATTTCACTTGCTTGGAAAAATACCCCATCCAGCTTTTTCGAACACTACAAAGGCTATAAATCTTCGGTTGAAAATTCGATAAGTATCTTACAGTATGAAGGATTAATGACTAAAGAAAAAAAAGGATTTAATACCTCCAATCAAATTGTATCGAATAATGCTTATTTCAAATTTAATACTTCTGTTTTATCCGATAATGTTTGGGAGCCTGTAGCTGATCTTCAGAACAAATCGTTTTTTGGCAACTCATCGCCTTTTACCACTTCATTTGAGCTAACTAACACCAATTATAATACCGCTAAAAACGGAGCGTTAAAGCTCTCATTAACCACTTCTTTCTTACATGAACTTTATGCCAAAAGCTATGCTATGGCATTGGCTACAGAAAATAAAAATGTAGTTCTACCCAATGAGCCTTATACGCCTTTAGTAGAATCGCTCACTTTTGGGTATTCGGCATCAGAAACAAGTTATTTTACACCGGTAGGAAGTCAAAATGCCGATACCTTGTATAACGAAAACAAGGCGCAACTGTATCAGATTCATCCTTTTGGGTACGCCGAAGAACACACTTCACTCAAATCCAAATTGAGTTTTGTTGCCGATACAAACAGTTATTTACTTCCGGCATATTGCTTTGGCGGTGAACTCTATTTGGCACTCGAAAATGCACAGGTTGGACAACAGGTTCCAGTATTGTTTCAAATGTTTGAAGGAAGTGAAAATCCGCTGCGGGAATCTTTTTCGGGTAAGCAAAAAGTAGAATGGTCTGTTTTAGGAAGCAACCAATGGAAAACACTCGGTTACGATGATATTGTATTGAACGAAACCGGAAATTTACTCCAAACCGGAATTTTCAATTTTGTTGTCCCAAAAGAAGCAACCGCTAACAATACCTTGCTTAAAGGGAATTATGTTTGGCTTAAAGCCAAAATTCATAAAAAATTTGATGTGGTTTGTAAAGTTACCGGCATTCATAGTCAGGTTCAAAAAGCTGTGTTTAAAAATAACAACAACGAACTTTCGCATTTGTCTACAGGTTTGCCGGCCGGAACCATCAGTAAACTCACGCAACGCCTAAGCAGTGTAAAAAGCGTCACCCAACCGTATAACAGTTTTGACGGAAAACCCGAGGAAACTGATAGCGGATTTTACCAGAGAATCAGCGAACGACTTCGCCATAAAAACCGATGCATTTCAATGTGGGATTATGAGCATATTTTACTGCAAAATTTCCCTGAACTCTATAAAGTTAAATGCCTAAATCACACTTCGGAAACTTCGTTTTTGGCTCCGGGCTACGTTACGTTAGTTGTCATTCCGGACACGGTTAATAAAAATGTATTCGACATTTATCAGCCCAGAGTAAGTACAGCCACCTTGAACAAGGTTAAAGCATTTGCCGAAAAATTAAACTCCATGCATTGTACAACCTTGGTGGTAAACCCTACTTATGAAGAAGTAACTGTATCGCTTAAGGTAAAATTTAAAACCGGCTATGATGAAAACTATTACAGCACCGAACTGAATACCGATATAACCAAATTCCTTTCTCCGTGGGCTTTAGACAAATCTATTCCCATTTCTTTTGGTGCCGAAATACACATCAGTTCACTCATCAACTACATCGAAAAACTGGGCTATATTGATTATCTCCAAGATGTTCGTTTGCTTAAAGACGGCGCATTAAGCGATAAAAAAGTAGTCCCTTCAAATCCAAAATCGATTTTGGTTTCCGCCAAAAGTCATGTTATCAGTACCGATATTAAAACTTGTTCATTAACCAGTACAGAAGCCGAAGAAACATGTCAGATGTAACACAACATACTACTATTCCAAAAAACGTTAACACGCAGGATGACCTTAGTTTTGACTACCTCAAAAAGTTGGGAATCGACTATATTGAATCCTTAGGAAGTGCGTTTTGGACTGATTATAACACCCACGACCCCGGAATAACCATTCTTGAAGTTCTTTCCTATGCTATAACCGATTTGGGAATGCGTATTAGTATGCCCATTGAGGATTTACTCTACGATAATGCCGGTAATCCGCTTTCAAACCAATTTTTTAGTGCTTCTCAAATTTTGCCTGTAAAACCGGTGAGTGCTTCGGACTACAGAAAACTGATTATCGATAGTAATCCGCTGAAAATAAAAAATTGTTGGCTTAAAAAGCACAATAAAACGGCTTATTTAAACTGTAAGGATGGGCTTATTTCCTATGATGAAACCGACTTTGAAGACATCGATGATAAATACATTAAAAGCTTTGAAATAAAAGGTTTATACTCGGTTTTGGTTGATTTGGAAGCTGATGATGCGACCGATGCTGAAGTTGTAAAAGAGCAAATCCGGAAGGTGTTCCATGCAAACAGAAACTTATGCGAAGACCTTGCAGAAATTTCGGAAGTGGAAAAACAACCCATAGCGGTTTGTTGTCAGGTTGATATCGACCCCGAAGCCGATGAAGAACTCATACACGCAAAAATTACATTGGCTCTTGAAGATTATCTTGCTCCCGGGGTAACTTTTTATTCGCTAACCGAAATGACGCGCAAAGGGTACACCAGCGATGCCATTTTTGAAGGTCCGCTGTTGCAAAACGGATTTATTGATACTACCGAATTGGAAGATTCTTCTTTGCGGACCGAAGTTCGATTGTCGGACATCATTCAAATTATCATGAAAATTGAAGGTGTTAGCGTTATTAAAGGAATCACCATCAACAATTGCGGGGCAGATGAAAGCGAAACCGATCTTTGGAATATTTGCATCGATAGTGGTAAAAAACCATTTTTGTGTCATAAAAGCTCCATTAATTTTACAAAAGGGGTACTCCCGGTTAATGTAAACAAATCCAAAGCCGCTTATTACCTAAAAGAACTCAAAAAAGAACGCATCCTTCAACAACAAAAAGCTGCGCTTGATCGGGAATTAGAATGGCCCGAAGGGACATTAACCGATAGTGGTTACTATACAAGTGTATCCAATCATTTTCCGGAAATATACGGCATTGGCGAAGTAGGCCTTTCTGAATCTGCCACCACTGAACGAAAAGCTAAAGCTAAACAAATGAAAGGTTATTTGTTGTTTTTTGATCAAATTTTGGTGAGCTATTTCAAACATCTTAATAATGTAAAAGAGCAACTTTCCATCAACAACACACTCGAAAAATCATACTTTACTAAAGCCATCACTGATATGGAAGGTGTGAGCGAATTAGTGAATGATTACAGTTCAGACGACGATGCGTTGAGCGAATCGCTTTTTGGTCATTTGGATAATGCAATTAAACGCAACAACCTGTTAAAAGACCATCTTATTGCACGCTTTGCCGAACGCTTCAGTGAGTATGCCTTTTTGATGAAAACACTTTTTGGAGAAGCTGCCGACGAAATTGTTTTACAAAACAAAACCGATTTCCTATCGGCCTATGCCATCCAAAGCAGTCAACGCGGTATGGGTTTTAATTATTACCAACAACCTGTAACCAACTTATGGAATACGTTTAACGTAACCGGGCTTGAAAACCGTATTGCCGGACTTTTGGGCATACGCGGAGAAACCAATCCGGCTACAGGGACTAAAGGAATTAAACGCAAAAATCTGTCAAAACTCTTTGTTCAGATTTACGACCCGACTCCCGGCACACCGGCAACCAATTTCAGATGGCGAATCCGAAATTCTTCAAACCAAATTGTACTCTCTGCCACAGATGATTACCTCAATGAAAGTGCTGCTGCCGAAGAAATGTATGCGTCTATTATTTTGCTGTTCCAAACAAAAGAATACGAAATAGCAGCGGCTTTTGAAACACTCTATACCAACCAAACCAATGGAGTTTCATTTACCGATACGGTCATAAACACTGTTGAAGTTATTGTTTCAGACAGCGGGAAATATTCGTTTCACATCATCAACCCTAATATTACCGACATCAATGACCCGGCGCGCATTGTGGCACGACAATACAAACTTTACCTCACCTTAGAAGAGGTTGAACAAGCGATTCTTAGTTTAATGAAATTCTTTAAAGAAGAATTTAGCGACGAAGGTATCTTTTTGGTCGAACACTTGTTGCTTTTACCAAATGATGACGAATCAACCACTACGGATCATTTTTTTAAAGTTTGTCCGGAAGAGTGTTTGGACTCCGATTGTGTAATCGATCCGTATTCATTCCGTATCAGTGTGGTTTTACCGGGTTACACCTATCGTTTCTCGGATGTAGATTTCAGAAAATATGCCGAAGATGTGATACGTCAGGAAATTCCCTCACATATTTTAGGGCGCATTTGTTGGATTGGGCATCGGTTTGACCATTTACCCAAAACCAATAACGATTTAACTGCTTTTGAAAAAGAATTTAAACGGTTTTTAACCGAAAAAACCAACGGAAATCAAGATCATTTACCCGATTTTATTGACGTACTCAAAAACCTGAACACCATTTATCCGGTAGGTCAATTGTACAATTGCGAGGATGAAACGGAAAATTTATCAGGAAAAATTGTATTAGGAAGAACAAATTTAGGAACACTATAAAAATTTAGGTCATGGCAACAAAGCTAACCACCATTACGGGAAATTATCACAGTTATGTGGAAGATCAGGTTCTCACGCATTTTCAGCTAAACGAAACCATTGATTTTTTTGATGACCAAAACCGTATACAAAATGTATTTTTAACAGGAACCGGTATTGCCTGCGGGTTTAAAGTCAGTACAAATGCCGACTACGATCGGGTTGTGATTTCGTTAGGTACGGCTATTACAACGGATGGAGATATCCTGAAGTTGAAAAAACCGGTTGTTAATGAAGTTTCCGAAGCACTCAAGCAAAAACTTTTCAGTTTGGATTTTGCCGGAAATAACGTTACGTTCAAAACGTTTAAACCTTTTGATACCGACAAAGGTGAATATGCACATTTTGACAATGGTTCCGGCGGATTGCTCAGTTTGTCTGAACTGCTTCCGGAAAAGGATTCGGGTGCTCCTACAGAGGCCGGTGAATTACCACTAACTGATTATGCCAATCTCAAAGATGCTGTGGTACTTTTGTATTTGGAACACTACACCAAAGACGCATCACTTTGTAATACCATCGATTGTAGCAATCAAGGTGGGGAAGAAGTTTTTAACCTTCGGGTTTTATTGGCTTCAAAAACCGTAGCCGATACCATCATCGGTCGGGATGCCTTGTATTCAAAATACAATTTATATGATACCTACACCCAAGTTCCTGAATTAGGCATCAAAAAAGTTATCCCAACTTATCTGAATACACAAACAACCTTAAAAGTGAAACAATTGTTTTACACGGTTGTAAATGATACCGTTTTTAAAACAGACCTTAAAGATGGTTTTACAGACATGATGACTGCTTTTGGTTTTGCTTCGGAAGCAACACTGCTTACAAACGGCATCAATACCCTAACAACAATAGCGTCGAATGCAATACCTACAGATATTCATTACCGTTATGACATGCTTAAAGATTTGCTGAGTACTTATGATGAAATGAAAAACCTCTTCATCCAGATTAAAGCTGAGTGCCATCCGCCGGTAGCCGCTTTCCCAAAACATATAATGCTTGGATTGGTCGAAGAAAACGAGTACTACAAATCCTATCGTCACGGCTTTTACCCCTCACCTATTTTGGAAGGTAACAATCCGCTGTATGGGCAATTTGCCAATTTGGTACAACGCGCCGTTGGGTTAGTTTCAACTTATGTAATTCCAGCCGGCAATGTAAAAATCACTCCTTCAAAAGTGGCCGGAGATTTGGGAGAAAAAGCGGTTCCTTACTATTATTCGGTTACTCTTCCGCTTCTTTATTCTTGGAATTTTGACAAAAGTAAAATCTATAAACACCGCACACCGTTTAGTTACCATACGGTGAATTTGGTTAGCGATGATTGTATCGTCAATCCGCTACGATATAATTTAGACAATTATGATTTTTACCGTGTTGAAGGGTATTTGGGAAATGATCCCGACACTGTTAGAGAGCAGTTATTAACACTGCGTTCACTTCACGGACTCGATTTTGAAATAAGTGTTTTGGATATCATCGAAGACGCCGAAACCATTAAGTATTTACTAACCAATTACCCGGCTTTTGAACATAAAGCGGGTGTAAAAAAAGGCGGAACATTACTACTCTTAAAAGACGGCACTAATTTACTGACCGATTTTGCGGTAGATTACCCTGTTCAATTGGATCCGGGCTTAGGCTGTTGCACCATTTCGCAGTGCCAGTACCCTTGGATTAGCACGCTCAAATACTTGAATAATTTATCACGAAGTTTGTTGGGTACCCAAAGTTTTATTAAAGCTATGCCTACACATTACGCCATTAATGTTCGTAAATACAGTATTAATGGAGTCAATTTAATTACCGCTCCGGTGGTGGTTCGCGTTCCGCTAAACTCAGATGTTTTTTTAAGAAGAATGCATGCCATTACTGAAGCTTTGAATAACCGTTTCCCAACCGGTTTGGTATTTGACTTTGATGAAACTAAGAAAAAACTAAAAATCCTGAAATTGGAAAAAGATAAATTTGAGTTCGAAGTCCAGGATATTACTATGGCCACTAATACTCCGGTGTACAAGTACACCGAAGCAGGGGTGACACGTAATGGCAAAAATTTCATGGGATCTGCCATTACTTGTACCATTCTAAACTCACATAACGAGAGTATTTACAAAAAAATTCACAGTAATTATGCGCCGGTCGATAAAGATGATGACTATGGTGCTTTCAATGAAGATTGGAGAAAATGGGAAACTCTTCGCCGCCGCTTAATTAATCATTCGCTAATTACGGAGTTTGGTTACCAACGATTTATTACCGAATTTAATCAGTTTGAAAACATTCACTCCAACCATCCGAATAAGACTGTTATGAATGAATTGGTTGAAATTGCAACAGCCATTAAAAATGCTGACAGTCGTTTTACAAATATTTATATTGGAGGCGATTGGACCAACGGCAACTGGGTAAATGGTAAAATGCACGATTATTATGTGCAACATCAAAACAACACTAATGATGATTTGGTATTGTTCGTGAAGCTTCGCAGAAAATTACATGCCGAAACCAATACCAGTAAATATATGATTCATATAGACACCTTGGTAAATGTGAATGCGGCTTCGTTAGCTAATGTTATGAGTTTTTATGCGAAGAAAGCTGAATTTTATTTTCAAAAACCAACCAATGGTAACTTTATCAAAATACCAATATAAAAAAAGAGGAGCTTTAGGTCTCAAAAAGCTAGCTGACCTAAAGCTCCCATGGGGCGAAAACCATTGAAACCAAATGAAAGAGACGCAAATTAAAAGATACATTACTGTACCACACGACGCAAACACAGAAAACAACAGAACACAAACCCAGTAATTCCTCTCGGAACAATTCAAAGATATAAAAAAATTCGTTACAGCCAAACAAATAATGAAAAAAAATAAACATATCATTCAAAAAGTATTTCTGGAAATCGAAACCGATTCCATGGGGAAAGCTATGGCTGTAAAAGACAATATTGATGGGTTTATCAAAAATGAATTATATCCTATTCTTGAAAAAGAATTTTCTCACTTTTCCTCTGATCAAAATACCATCATCCAAATCGATCGCTTGGAAATAGAATTGTACAAAACCGATACTAACTTTACAACCAACAATCGAGCTATACAAGCAGATATTTCTGTTGCCATCCATAAAAAAATACAAGAAAAATTGGCATCCGTTTCTCAATCAGGCGCTAAAGAAATTCAATTTAGCAGTCCGGAAATTAAATACCGTGAAGCCTTTCTTTACTTTTTGGAAAAAGGTGAAATGCCATGGTGGTATCAGGAAGAAACCGATACATTTTTCACAGAATCAAGGTTACAAGCCATTTTAAATCATGAAGCAACCTTGCTTCAAACAGAACGCTTGTTGTTGCATCAACCACACGCACAATTGCGCTTGGTGAAACAATTTAATGATGCACAATTCCTGACCCTGCTCAATGCGTTATTTTCAGATTTCAAAAGCAATCAAAGTTCTTTACAAACAACCCTCCCTGAGTGGTTTCAAAAGCAAAACAGCGTTGTAAAACACCAACTCAAAATTGGATTAGTCAAATTTCTTTTAAACCACAAGGAGCAGGAATTTTTACGGCCTCTTTATGAAAGTGTATCCGATGAATTAGAAGCAGATTCTAAAGGTAGCCCAACTGAAAAGCATCTTGAGGAAATGAAAAATCGGATAGCGGATTTGACCTTACGTATTCCGTCCCTCAAAACCGCCACATTACAGCGAAAAATTAAAGATACGTTTGACAAACTACATATTATTCTTACTGAGAATAAGGCAGGTAAAAACATCAAAGCAAGCGAAATTGAAATAACAAAAAAAACAACTTCTTCAAAAGCAACGCAGGAGAACTATTCTGATAGCGCAGAAAAACAAAAAGATGCCTTAAGTGGAAGTCAGGCCGATTCTCATCTTAATCTGACAGAGAAAATTAAAAATTTTCTTGCTTCTTCCGATGATACGAATCAAATGGTTCCTGCAGTAGAAAAGGGCTCTGCATCAAAAGAAAAAAAGCAAACGGAGTTGGCAATTATACAACAGTATATAAAAAATGCAGGGTTGATTATTGTGCATCCTTTTCTAAAAAATATAATGGCAAACTGCTTTTTATTGGATACAGAAAACCAACTGACTAATCCGGAAAGAGCAGCTCATCTACTGCATTTTGCTGCAACCGGAATGGAGCATGATTATGAATACAATATGCGATTCGAAAAATTCATCTGCGGTATTCCGTTAGATATGCCCCTTGAACGAGAAATTACCTTAAGCACACATGAAAAATCCGAAGTTAAGAGCATGCTGGAAGCCGTTCTACAACATTGGACAAGTTTAAAAAGTAATTCGATTGACCTCTTGCGGCATGAATTCTTACAACGAGAAGGCAAGCTCGACACTGCTGGGCAAAACCCAAAATTGATAATTGAACGCAAAACGTTTGATATGTTAATGGATAGCATTCCATGGAATATCAGCGTGGTAAAAATACCTTGGTATCAAAAAATAATTTACACCGAATGGTAAAAACAAGAATACTATGAGAGCTTTTGAACACCGTAAAAAAAGTAATCCTTCATCCGGCACTTTTTTTAACCCTAAAATTCAAAAAAAACTAAAAACCGGCACTCCGGGTGATCGTTTTGAAACCGAAGCGGATCAAGTGGCGGATCAGGTAGTGAATCAAAATCAAACCGGCACTGTATTTCAATCTAAAAAAGAAGAAGAAATACAACAAAAGCCATTGGCTGAAACAATAAGTTCAGTTCAAAAGCAAGAATTAAAAGAAGAACAACCTACGCAGAAAAAAGGAAAAGAAGAGGATAAAGAGCCTGTACAGAAAAAAGGGAAAGAAGAAGAAAAAGAACCTTTACAGAAAAAAGGAAAAGAGGAAGAAAAAGAACCTGTACAGAAAAAAGGAAAAGAAGAGGAAAAAGAACCTGTGCAGAAAAAATGTGATGCTTGTGAAAAAGAGGAAAAAGCACAAAAAAAAGAAGAAAAAGATAAACCTGTGCAAAAAAGGGAACACAATTCTTCCCAAAAAGACAGTAACGACACCTTTGAACAACAGCTCAATGAAACAAAAGGAAGCGGAACAGGAATGGATACCAAAACCCGAGAAGAAATGGAGCAAGGTTTTGGAGCTGATTTTTCCAACGTAAAAATCCACACCAATTCGGAGGCAGAAAATATGAGTTCAGATATAGGTGCTCAAGCATTTACTAATGGGAATGATGTGTACTTTAACAAAGGGAAATATAATCCTAATTCGAAAGAAGGCAAACACTTATTAGCACATGAATTAACCCACACCATACAACAGGGAGCCAGCGGAAAAGCCAACGGTTCAGTTCAAAAAAAAGCAGTAAATGCTTCGCACCCCGAAGATCTTCAGGCGGAAAATCCAGCTTTTAAAGGTGACTATAAATTGGAAAAAACAAACGATGGTGAAGGTTTAATCCAAACTGGGTCTAAAGGCGAATGCGTGGCAAAAATTCAACAAGGGCTTACCGATTTAGGGTATGAATTACCAAAATTTGGTGTAGACGGTGATTTTGGCAGCGAAACCAGAAGGGCTGTAATCGACTTTCAATCTCAGGAGCAATTAAACAGTATTGATGGAATTGTTGGCCCTGAAACTATGGGTACATTAGACAATGCCGTCATCGCTAAAGGCGGAAAAAAAGATAAAAAGCCGCCTAAATGTAGTAAAAAGAAACCAACACCGTTTTTCTCAGACACATTTACACATCAGTCTAGTACTAACTTTTTTACGGAAAGCGGCTGTGCAAATACACTATTCATTAAAGCAAGAGATTTACATGACAATAGTGATACAGGCGGTTGCAATGATCTTGATGTATTTGTTGACGGAAAATTACTCAAAACAATCAACCTTACCACTAAAGATGTAAACGTACCAATCAGCCTTTCAAAGCTCGCCATAGGAAAACACCGATTAACTTTAAATGTCCCTGATGGTTGCAGCGCTATTGTAAAAGCTTCGGCGTCACTTTTATAATCAGGAAATTATGGGCGTCTTTTCCAAAAAAAGTAATGCGATCTCAAATCACAATCCGGCTCTTAATGAGTATGGACGAGACACTTTTTTTGGCGTTCAGGCAAAACTTAACATTGGCAAACCCAATGATAAATATGAGGTTGAAGCGGATAAAATGGCCGATCAGGTAGTAAAAGGTTCTAAAAAAAATAATCCGGAACCTTTTTTCAGTTTGAGTTCGTCACCAACAATGAATCGTAAACAACAAGCTCCGAAAGAAAATGAAACCGAAACGGAAGTTCAAGAAAAACAATTAGCAGACGCTGTTTCATCCGTAAAAGAATTCGGAACACCACCACAATTACCGGTTCAAAAAAAATGTTCCGCATGTGAAACTGAAGAGAAAGAAAAAATTCAAACAAAAACTACAAGTGATCAATCGAACGTCCCAACAAATAATGATAATTTAGAATCTACTCTTAATGCGAGTAAGGGAAAAGGTTCCAGACTTTCGGAATCGGTTACCCATGAAATGAATCAAGGATTCGGAAGTGACTTTAGCAACGTGAACATTCATACCGATTCAAATGCCGTCCAGATGAATCAACAATTGGGCTCACAAGCATTTACAAACGGAAACGACATCTACTTTAATCAAGGTAAATTCAGTCCAAACACAGAATCAGGCAAACACTTGTTGGCACATGAGTTAACGCACACTATTCAGCAGGGTGCTTCAAAAAACATCCGAAAACAAACTGAAAAAAAAGGGCCATCATTTACAAGTAACATAACTGCTCTTTCCAAATCAAATGAAAAAAATACAACCGCTTTACATAGTTATTACAATTCGGGAGATACTACCGTTATACAACAATTCAATCCGTTAGATATTCTTTCTTCGGTAACAGACATTTCAGAATACCTAAACATTAGTTTGCCGGAAAGTCCTACGGAAGCTTTAGAATTGCTGATTTCAAAAATGGAAGACCCCTATATTATGCCCTTCTTGATTCCAATTCCGGGTTATTTTCCAGCACTTTTAGCACTAAAATCTGCTTTAGCAATCATTAAAGCTATCGAATACGTTATCGAAAACAAAGAGCAGATTATTGCTGAAATAATGGGCTATATCGAAGGAAAATTAGATACGGTTCAGGAATTAGTATATGAAAAGCTGCATGATATTTTGGGCATAGTTGATGAGAGACATTTTTCAATCATTTGGAATGTGTACATGCTACCTATGCTTGTTCATCTTAAAGATAATTGGCAAGAAACAATCAAAAATGCTATTTGGGAACAAATTTGGCCATTTGAGGGATTAACTTCAATTATGGATCCTGAACCGGTTGGATTGGGGAAAAATCTGGCCGCTATTTGGAAACACATTAAAGGCGCCTTTTCAAATTTAAAAGATTTGGAATTAAGCAAAGCCATTGATGATATTTTAATGATTGACAAAGAGATTCTTGCATTAACGAATCGGTTTTATGGATGGGTTGCCATAGCAATAATAGCATCTGAAACCGTTGCAGGGGCAGGTGGAATCGGAGCTATAACCGCCGGAACAGGAACTTTAGCTGGAGCAGCAGTAGGTTTTGGTGCCGGTTTAGCTACCGCTGGCTCATTGGGAGAGGGGCTTCTGATTGCAACAATAGCCGTAGATTTAGCTATTATTTTGAAAAGCATTGCTAGTTTAAATGATGTTGACAGTATGCTGGTAGATGATGAAAAAATGATTGAAAATAGCACCTATTATGAGCGAATTGCGCAAAGTTCAATTTCAACCGGACTTATGTTGGCGCTCATCGCCTTAGCATATTTAGGTGCCGAAGTTGCCGGTGCTGTCCTGTCTAAAGTTGCAAAATTTTTGCCTGAAGGTGTCTTGGAGATTATTGAACATGTGAAATTTGGAATGAAAAACGGAAGAGGCGGAAGTGGGGAATTAGAACCTCCTAATGTTAAGAAAAATCCACCGGAACTGGATGCTGAATTTAACCTACTCCGTGAAAAAGTAAATAATCCTGAAAATGTTAAACCTGTAAACGATGCGGAATTAGCCACTAAATACGATGTAGAAGTAAGTGTTGGTGAACATACTTACAGAAGACGAATTGCTGATGGTAAATGGTGTCGCTTTTCGGTTCCGGTTTGCGGACTTGAAATAGAAGGTGTTAATGTTCCCCAAGGGAAAAATACACCTGGGGTTGATGTACCCGGAGAACTACAAGTTGGAGAGCAAGTTACCATTCCATATCAAGGAACCAAAAGAGCCAATGTGATTTCTATCAAAAAAGTCAAAATTAATGGCGAAGAAATCAAAATGTATGAGTTCCGAATTTTGAAAGACACTCGTAAAGGTTTTGAAAATGGCTCTACATTTAGCGTAAGCGAAAAAACAGTTTTAGAATGGTTTGCTGAGAAAAAAATAATTCGTTGGAGTCAAGAGCGAAGTCGATTAATGGCTAACCGACCAGCCTACCAAGAAGGTTTGGTTGAAAAAGTCTGGGAAGCTTCAAAAAGTCCGGATGGAAAAGTTCGTGACCCTTATGATCCTTCTAAAGAACTTCATTGGGACAAAAGTCGAAGTCGATATGACCAATGGCACATGGGCCACAAAAGAGGTCATGAGTACAATAAGTTAGTTGATCAATATGTAGATGGAAAAATAACTTGGGAAAAATTTATTGAAGAATATAATAATCCGAAAAATTATCAGGCCGAAGACCCGATAGGAAACATGGGGCATGGTAATGAAGAACGATAACTATGGAAAAATATAGCAACTTTTTTTACAGCATCAAATCAGGTGATTTGAAAGAACTTAAGAAATTACTTTCTGAGAGTAATAACATCTTTCAAATAAAACCTTATAACCAAAGTTTACTTCTTTTGGCAACGCTGGAAGATAATCTTCCTATGGTACGATATCTAATTGAAAGAGAATTTAATCCTAATGAAGGTGACGAAGATAATTATACGCCACTACACGCTTGTGCTGAAAACAATTTTTACCTTACCGCTAAATACCTTTTACACCACAATGCAAATCCGAATATAGGAGATAAAAACGGAAATACTCCATTATTAAAAGCAATTCAGCATTGGGATAAAAACTTGGAAACCATCAAGGTATTATTAGACGGTCAAGCGAACCCTTACCAAGAAAACAAATCCGGAATGAGCGCATTTAGTTTAGCTGTTGAAATGAAATCGGATGCTATCCTGTCGCTTATAACGAAACAATAATTCAATTATGTCAGCTTTTAGCCAACAATCCCAAAGCAGTGCTTCTCATACCTCTTACAACAAGGGGCAGGATTCTTTTTTTGGCGTTCAGGCAAAACTAAACATTGGCAAACCCAATGATAAATATGAGGTTGAAGCGGATCGAGTTGCTGATAAAATAGTTTCAAATAATAAAGAAACGGCGTCAAATAATTCTTTCTTTAACGCAACATCACCAATTCATAAAAAAGAAGATTCTAAAATTCAAAAAAATGATAGTAGTGAAATTCAAGAGAAACCAGTAGCCCAATCTATCACTCCTTTGGTTCAATCACAACCCCTCCAAAAATGTGATTGCAAAGATGAGAGTGTTCAAAAAAAGGAAGATAAGGATGTCGAAACCGATACGTCTGCACATCCTGATTTTGAAAGCCGCCTGAACAGTTCAAAAGGTAGTGGCTCAGCTCTATCTAAAGAAACCAAAACAGAGATGGAGTCGGGTTTTGGCACCAACTTTAGTAATGTAAAAGTTCACACCGATTCTACTGCTGTTCAAATGAACAAAGAGTTGGGCGCACAGGCCTTCGCCAATGGGAACGACATCTATTTTAATGAAGGAAAATACAATCCCAATTCGAAAGAAGGCAAACACTTGTTGGCACATGAGTTAACGCATACGGTTCAGCAAGGGAAATCACAAACCATACAGAAAGCTACCGATCCAAATTTTGCAATTACAGGTTTATCTCCTTTGGCATCAAGAATGCCAAATACTATATTTTTCGAAATGGGTTCATCCGATATAAATACCGAAGAACCAAAAGTAGAAGCATTGGCCGCAAACACAACTCAAAACTATGATTTAGAAGGCTTTGCTAGTGAAGAAGGGTCAAATTCGGTTAATAGACAAATTGCTGAAGAACGAATTAATAGCGTTAAAAATATGCTGATAGAGAAGGGTCATGCCGTAACTGCAAGACGTCGCCCAATTAATAGTTACTCCAAAGGAAATGGAAGAATTAACTATAGGGATATGAGAAAAGTAGAAGTTCGTAATTCTGGTTTAAATTCTTCGGAACCAAGTTGTGACCCTACTCCGGCTAATCCTAACCCAAAAGACACATCGTGTGGTACATCATTTACAACTGCACATCCAATAGCTCTTGCTCAATCAACAAGTGCACATCATAGCATGGCTACTGCAACTGGAGCTGAAAGAACTCGTATAGAAAACGCTGTTACTTTTTTCTTTGGCGATGTAAGTCATTATGATGATATTCTTGAACATTTAAGAAATCATGTGCTACAAGTAGCTGATCAAGCCAATACTGTACAATGCCACAACTCATGTGATAGCACTTGTGCTGGAGCTTCAGCCTATATGCCCGGCGGGACAGGAATTGGTAAAATAATAACACTCTGCCCTCCGTTTATAGATAATACTGATTTAAACAGTCGAGTTACTACTTTACTCCACGAAGCTTTTCATGTAACCCCAGGATTAGGAACAGATGATCAAGCCTATGATAATGAAAGAGGATTTACATTAATAGATCCTGCGATAGCCTTAACAAACACCGACACTTATGTAGCTCTTATCAATGAAATTAACAACCCTGGAGCTGTTATCGGTGGTAGTGCCAATCGCGATGTTATCGATGCTTCAATAACTGGATCACAGTTAACAGACCTTAGAAGAGTAATGGCGTTTCTTGAAAAATGGGTTATTGAATCTACGGCAGAAATCGGCTCATTATATGATATCATTGCAGAAGCGAGGGAAAATAGATCCTGGAGTGGAGTTAGTTACCCTTATTACAAAAACACTATGGTATTTGTTTCTTCAATTTTTGGTTTAACTGCACCACCAAGAGTACCACGAGAAAGAGACCAAGCAGCTGTAGCCGGAATACACCATCGACTTATGGCTATGGACGATTTTTTATGGATGACTAACATCGCGATTAACAGAGACGATACTCAACCTGTACAATTTGCAAATGGTCCGAGTGAACCTTTATTAGTTAATGATACTTTTTTATCTTCAGGACAACATACAATGGCTTATTTGTTATTAGCAAAATTAGTTGAAGCTAATGATAGAATTGCTGGTTCAGAAAGAATAAAATATACTGATTTAATAGAACAAATTAGAGTTCATGCAAGCCTTGGTGCTCCTTAAATTGCTCAAAATGTATCATCGGACAACAGTAAAAACTATGCTAAAACAATTTATTACAATTGTAATAATAATGAATCTAAATCATCGAGCAGCATTTTCAAAAAACACTAATGAATTTCAAATGACGCCACAAAAAAAAATAGCTAAGAAAATCATTCTCACATCAAAAGATGGGATACTGAACAAAACTGCTGAAATTTATTATGACCAACTCGGTAACGAAATAAAACAAATCGAATTTTCAGCTGACAACAAAATAGCCTCCACTATTATAAAAAAGTATACTAAAAATGGGATTCTTATATCAATGGAGATAAATGATACATTGGTGGTAAAATCAAAATGGAAATACAAAAATAGTTTCAATGCTTCGCAACAACTCCAAAAAAGCATTGCTACACAGCCCAATACCAAAACAGTTCAAACGTATCACTATAATGAAGACAGTTCATATGAGGTTACTACAGTAACCAATGATGTAACAATTTCGATAAAGCATTTTAATCCAAATAAGAAACTGGTAAAAATCATCAATCTAATCAACAACAGCCAAACCATCCTGACCTATGACACACATAATAATCTAACAGAGCAAAAAGAAATACATATAGGCAGGCCTAATCGAATCATAACTTATACAAATGAGTACAATCAAAAAAATCAGTTGGTAACTGTACGTTCAGGAAATATTATAACTCAATTCTTTTACAATGAAAATGGAGACATAACTGAAGAAATTCACAAAAAAGACGACGGAACCACAACAATGACCATACTCTATCAGTATGAATACCAATAATTAAGAAAATTAAATAAACAACTTCATTAAAACATGAGTGTATTTGCAAGAAATACAGCCGGAAAAGCCTCTCCCAACCTCTCAAACAAAGGAAATGAGAAAGATTCTTTTTTTGGTATTCAGGCAAAACTAAACATTGGCAAACCCAATGATAAATATGAGGTTGAAGCGGATAAAATGGCCAATCAGGTTGTTGCTGGCAAAAAAGACAATCAAAACACTACTTTTTTCGCCCCTGCTCCGGTACTACATAAAAAAGCCGAAAGTCCGGCTACAGACGAAAAAAAGGAACCGGAAACCGTTCAAAAAAACGAAGTTGAAAATGGTACCGCTGTTTCGCTAAAAGAAAATACAGCAACCGCTGAACCTGCTCTAAAACCGGCTCCGATTCAACAAAAACCCGAAGAACTTAAGCAGGACAAAACAGAGGATGAAAAACAATCGGGAGATGAAGAAATTCAAAAAATACAATTAAGCGGCGATGCTATTCCTCCAGATGAAAACAACAATTTAGAATCGCGACTTAACGCCTCAAAAGGGAAAGGCAGCGGCCTGCCAAAATCTACCCAAAGCGAAATGGAAAGTGGATTTGGAGCCGATTTCAGTAAGGTACGCATTCACAACGATTCCAATGCGGTACAAATGAATAAGGATTTGGGTGCTCAGGCCTTCGCCAATGGGAACGACATCTATTTTAATGAGGGCAAATACAACCCCAACTCGAAGGATGGTAAACATTTGTTGGCACATGAACTGACCCATACCGTGCAACAGGGTGCTGCAGTTCAAACAAAAATGATTCAGAAAACAGCTACTACTCCTACTGCGCCTTCACCTGCTTTAAACTCAGGAGAAAGTATTTCTTTACAAACACCCACTTTTACTCCATCCGAAAGTGTAGCTTCTCAAATTGAATCTGCCGGAAGTAGAGGCGCCGATGTTAATGTCACTTTTGGCCAATGGGCATCGGGTGTAATTAAAGTGAAAAAAAACAGAGATAACACCTATAACACAAAAGACAGCAGACAAAGTATAAACCTTACTATTGGCTATTTAAGTCCTTTACAGGCATTAAACATCACTCCGGTGTTGGCAATTCAAATCGAAAACAATGCTATAACGGGTTATATCACCGTAAAAACAGGGGAGAGATTAGTAGGTAATCCGGCAGGGCTTATTAATGCAATTAAAGACAATAGTCAAGCTTTTGGCTGGGTTGGAATTGATGTAACAAGTGTGCCGAACATTCAAAACAGTATTGATGGCGGAAATCTTACATTAATTGCCAATGGAATACCGGTCCAAATGGGTGGATTTGTTAATGGTTCACTTGATTTTGGTATTCAAGGTGAAGCGATCACTTTTAGAGCCAATGGGACAATAGAGGTGCCAAATTTAAGTCCAACGCAAATAACCATTGAACGAAATGCAGAAGGGAATATAGCCGGCGAAATAGACTTGGCTGTCAGTATTGCCAATTTTAATGGTAGTATCCACGCTGCCTTTATAAATGGAACGTTTGATATTCGGGGAACAGTTGGTTATCAAACAGAAAAAATTAGCGGACAAGTAACGTTATTGGTTACCGATGCCGCAACTGCCAGAAATGTTGCCGTGAGTCAATTAGACCCTTCACAAATTGATGAAAGTGCCAGAGCAACAAATGGAATCCCTGAAGCCAACTCTGCACCTACTCCGGGACCAAGAGCCATGGCCGGGTGGGGTGAGGTTGATTTTAGTTTTACCGAATGGATGACAGGTCGTGCAATGGTAATAATAGACAATGAAGGTCATGTTACTATTCACGGAGAAATCACGCCACCTGCCGAAGTTGAATTATTTGCACAACGCGATTACATTAGAGAAATATTTACTATCGAAGTTCGAACAATGTATGGCGTTCCTTTAGTTGGTAATGTCTTCCTATTTGCCAACATTGGACTTGAAGCATTAGCTAAAATTGGCCCCGCCAAAATTTATAATATTCGAGCTGTGGGAACCTATTCTACCGATCCCGCAGTATTTAATGATTTTAGCCTCTCTGCATCTTTCAACATGTCAATGTTTGCCGGTTTGCGATTGCGTGCCGAAGGCGGCTTAGGTGTTGAACTATTAGGCCACGATATAAAAGTGGGTGTTGGTGTTAATGCTTTGGCCGGAATTAGAGGTTATGTTGATGCTACACCTACAATTGGTTACAGAGAAACAGCCTCACCGGAAGCGGGAAGACAAGGAGAATTCTTTATTAACGGGCATGCTGAAATGGCTGCACAACCTTTCTTAGCATTAGGTGGTGATTTGTTTGTGGAGTTAGATAGCCCATGGTGGTCTCCGGCTCCGGATGATAAGTGGACTTGGCCTTTGGGCGAGTTAGAATATCCTCTTCCTGGCGAATTTGGTATTGGTGCCGATGTGGATTACGTACTTGGCTCTGATGAATTACCTGAGGTAGAATTTGCACCTGTAGATTTTAACTCCGACAAATTCATGACCGATTTAATGAACGATCACGTGCCACCAGCACAATCTACAGATACAGAACAAGCCGCCGAATTTCAAGAAGGAACAACAGGAGGTGATGGAAGTGAAACACCTCAAGTGACCGATTCTACCGGAAACCCTAATGCCGGTGAAACCGGAACTCCTCCGGGAGCTGAAGAACCTGCTCATCCACCAACACCCGAAGTGTTAGCGCAATGGGGACAAGGTTTAGAAGCTCTGAGAGCTTTAGCTGCTGAATCTGAAAACAATCCGTTCAATCAAGAACAAATTAATACCCAACTGGGACTCATCAGAACAAGAAATCACTTCACACGTCTTAACGCAAGAAGAAGTGGTCAGGATTGGAATATTGAAGCTGAAATGCCAAACATCAATAACAGAAGTAATCCAATTGTGGTAAAAGGTGCTGCATTAACCACAGATACGGAAGCCGGAAATACCAATGCCGATATACCAAGTATAATTGGTTTAGAAAAAAGTATTACCATTGATGGTGGACACATTTTAAAAATTGAAGGCACACTCGATAGAGTTGAAATCAATGTTTACAGCACTCCGGAATCATTAAATAGTTTACTTAACAGAAAACGACAAGAAATTCATGACAATAGAGAATCTGATAGTAATTATGAAACAAAATCAAGATCTATCGAAAATTTATTTACTGAAAAAAGAGTATTAGGAACAAACATTGGAGCCTATAAAAGAGCCGTAGACAATGCTTATGAACCAGGCCATGGAAACGAACCTGTAAGGAATGCTTATAACCTTATCCAAACAAATTTAACAAACATATCTGCCGATCTTGTCATAATTGGTGTTACTGAACATCGAATTGAACTCCCGGTTTCGCATGTTTCTTTTGAATTAGACAGTAAAGGAAGGGCTTATATTTTAAGAGCCGCTCCACTGTCAAAAATACCGGGTAACACTAGAGGTTCTACCCCAACACAAGACCCTCAAGGGTGGTCATTAATACCGGTGAATTTGAGAAGTAGTGGTTCTTGGGTAAGAGCCCACTTATTGAATCACAGACTTCATGGACCAGGAACAGCAAACAACCTTTTCCCAGGTACCCGAGATATGAATTTGAGAGATATGGAAAACCAAGTGGAACATTTTGCTAAAGAAGCGGTGTGGGATAATAACCAAGTGATTTACTATAATGTGGATGTTTCGTATGGTAACACCGGTGTTTTCGAAGACATCCCAACAGTAGTATCTATGCGGTTTGGCCCTTATAATGTTGAAACCAATTCACCTGAAGCGGCTACTATATCAAAAACATTCACTCAAAACCCACCCAATGTTGCTTCCAGAGTAACAATTAATGGTTCTTCATCAGGAGCTTTAAATTCCAAGGCCTTAGCCGAAGGTGGTTCTGATGGAACTGGATTGTCAGGCTTTTTTGACAGATTAGTACAAGGAAGACCATCCGGCGGCTATCAAAATATTATTGAGGTTAGAAGAATTGTATCAGCTTTGTATACAGATCAAACCGCTTTTATGGCTGCTTTCACAAAATTTAATAATTTAGTAAACACTAATATTCTTGAATATGATTAATATACGAAATAAATTCTTGACTCAAATGTTAGAAGAAATTGGATATGCTTTTGACCATGGTGTTAATTTAAAAACACCCAAAACGTATGCCTTAAAACCGTTAGAAATAGTGAATCACAATGAATTAATTCTGCCTCAATCTGTTTTGGATTTCTATGAACAGACTGCTAAATTAGAAATAGTATGGGAACTAGTGGAGTCGGACAAAAACACAAAACAATTCAAGGAAGATGAATACTTAATTGAAAAATATTTGAACAACGACTATGATTGGGGGGTTGTAAAAGACTTTTTAACGGGTTATATTAACATCACAAATTCTAACGATATCTTTAATCCGGATTTTTGTAAAGAACAAGCCTATTATTACATTTTGAAAAATAAAGTTGAAAATGAAGATGATTTTTTTCCTTTTGATATTCAAAGTGACGTAACCGCTTGTCTAAAAAAAGAATCCAAATCAATTAGCGATAACATTTGGTTAATTCATACCTCTGCCGAACAAGTTTATGATATGAAAATTTCAGTAGAAGAATACCTTCAATTGGCCTATGAAGCTAAGTGCATCCACAACTGGCAGTTGGTCTATTTGTTTAAAGAAAAAACCGAAGAATACGAAATCATGAAACGATTTCTACCAAAAATATTTAGCCACGTTTCCTTAGATTTATCAAAATTTGGAATATAAAACGTTTACCATGGAATCAATTTTCACTTACCTCAAAACCCAATTCAACTTTCAACTTGATTCGCTTTTTCAAGTGGAAATACCCACACAAAAACCTATTTTTTCACAAAATGGGATGGATGATTTTTTAAGTGAATTTATCATTGAAAACCAACTTTCAGAAACTGATACTTTGCTGTTAAGTTTAGCGCTGATTCCTCATTTAAAACCCGATTTTTTAAGTTCAATTATTGCCGAATACTTACCCAATGGCGGCGAACTCCCTGAATTTGGAGGGATTAAATCCAAAAACCATCGCGGTATTTTACCAACCGGCGAAACTGCTCAATTTCTTATAGCCGGGAACAATCTTGAACAACGAATTGCTTTTTACAATTACATCCATAACGATTCTTTTTTGTTCAAAAAAGGAATTCTTTCGCTGGATGCCGTACCCCATGGCGAACCGCAATTAAGTGGGTTACTCATGATCGACGATGAATATGTGGAACGCTTTATGACCGGAAAAATTCTCAAACCAAAATTGAGTGCCAAATTTCCGGCGCAGTTAATCGAAACGGAAATGGAATGGAGCGACTTAATTCTGAACGACAACACACTGCGTCAAATTAAGGAAATCGAAACCTGGCTTAAGTTCAATGCAATTCTTATGCATGAATGGGGCATGAAAAGTAAAATTAAACCGGGATATCGGGTAATGTTTTATGGTGCACCCGGAACCGGTAAAACGCTAACGGCTTCGCTTTTGGGAAAATACACAGGAAAAGATGTATACCGAATCGATTTGTCACTGGTTATCTCTAAGTATATTGGTGAAACCGAAAAAAACCTTTCCTCTCTTTTTGATAAAGCCATAAACAAAGACTGGATTTTATTTTTTGATGAAGCCGATGCGGTTTTCGGAAAACGGACAAATGTTAAAGATGCCC
This sequence comes from Flavobacterium sp., assembly GCA_041917555.1. Classification (GTDB taxonomy): domain Bacteria; phylum Bacteroidota; class Bacteroidia; order Flavobacteriales; family Flavobacteriaceae; genus Flavobacterium. The sequence goes on from JAYRXL010000027.1 coordinate 113,594, forward strand.
ACGACAAATATGCCAATCAGGAAGTGTCTTATTTGCTCCAACGCATCGAAAATCACCCGGGTTTGGTCATTTTGGCCTCCAATTTTAAAGCCAATATCGATACGGCTTTTACACGCCGTTTCCACTCGATTATTGAGTTTGAAGTACCCAAATACAATGAACGTTTTCAATTGTGGCAAAACAACTTACCTAAAGGTATTAAAATTGCCGAAAATGTATGCTTAAAAGAACTTTCTAAAAAATACGAAATTACAGGTGCTAACATTGTAAATATTATCCAATTTGCTTGCCTCAAAACCATCGAAAGTCAAAGCACAACCATCGAATTGGAGCACTTAATCCAAGGCATTAGAAAAGAATATTCCAAAGAAGGAAAAATGATGTAAGGCAAAAAAATACCCCATGACATCAATTCATGGGGTAGTTAAATCAAACATTGTTAGTGCCTATTCGGGCATTAAGATGGCAATTACCTTTTCTTTTGTAAGGTATTTTTTGGCTACCTCTTGTACATCTTTTAACGTAATTTCATTCAGTACTTTTTCGGATTCCAAAAACTCATTCGGGTTAAATCCGTTTATGTAACAACGGGTAAAATTCGACATCCAATAACGGTTTTCTTTCATTTGCTTTTTGAATTCAAGCAGTTCGGCTTCTTTAAACTTCGCCAAATCTTTCTCTTCGGGACCGTTATCAATAATTTTTTGTAATTCATTTAAAGCCGAAGCCGTTAACTTCTCCGCATTTTCCGGACCACAAGGAAAGGTAATATTGAAACTGTAATTACCATAAGGGAGTTTGCTCATAAAACCACGAGCATTAACCCCGTAAACGCCACTTTCGCTTTCGCGCAACTGTTCTATCAATTTGATAGTTAACACTTCGCCTAATGCCCGCAAATGCAAGGCTTCTTTGGAGGTGTAATCCGTTTCCCCATAAAACATAATTTGAACATTGCTTTTGGGGTCTTTTCCTTTGTTTACTATTTTTTTAATTTCGCCTTTAATATTGCGGTATCCAACATCTTTGGCACTTTCTTTTTCGCCGGTTGCCGGAAGAGAAGCAATATAGGTCACAGCGAAATCAGTGAGTGCTTTTTCATCAATATTCCCAACAAAGAAAAATTCAAAATCACCTGCATTGGCAAAACGTTCTTTGTACTTTTTATACGCTAAGGCATAATCGGTTTGAGCCCATTTTTTGGCATCCGGAAAAATTCCGTTAAAACGAGGATTGTTTTTATTTAACATGCCGTATAACTCTTGTTGAAAGTAAAAATTAGGCTGAGCTCCTAAATTTTCATAGAACGCAGATTGTTTACTTTTGTAAGCTTCAAAGGCTTCGTTATCCTGATTCAAATCGGTGAAATAAGCATGAATCATTTGGAACATATACTCCAAATCGCCCGGCGTCGCATTGCCTCGTAATCCTTCTGTAAAGGAAGAAATATAAGGCGTAACATTGGCAATTTTCCCCATCATAAACTTAGAAATATCGTTGGTTTTCAATCCGGAAAAACCGGCTTCAGCCAACCCACCGTTTGCAAATTGGGTTTTTTTAAAGTCCTCATCGGTGTATAAATTAGAGCCGCCCAAACTAACCGCTTCCATCAATACCTCATCATTTTTAAAATCGGTTTTCTTGAACGTTACTTTAGCACCATTAGAAAGAACCAAGGTTTTGGAGCCAAGAACCTCGTTAACTTCTGTTTTTACCACTGTTCCCGCTTTTGGGTTATTTCGCAGTAAACCCGCTGCAACAGCAGTATCTTCATACGGTTTGATTTCTTTTTCATTGATTTTAAGTGATTCAAGCACTTCTTTTTCTGTAATCGGTTTGATGTTTTCCTTATCGGGAGAGGTAAGCACTACTACCCGATTTTCCTCTTTGATGTACTCTTTTAAAAATGTATTTACATCATTTAGTGAAATTTGAGGCAGTAATTTTTTGGTCATATCAACAGACCATTCAATCCCGGGTACCGGAGCTTTTTCAAGAAAATGCGATTGGTATTGCCATACATATTGTTCTGAATTTCGCTTGTCTTTTTCTTTCAACATGCTTTCCATTCGGGTAATCATATCCAGTTTGGCACGTTCAAATTCGCCTTGTGTAAAGCCAAATTTCTTGGCTCTCTCATTCTCATAAACCAATACTTTCAAAGCATCCAACTGTTTGTTTTCCTGAGTCATGGCAAACGACTGATACGCTTCTTTGGTTCTGGCAAAAGTACCACCATGATAGGAATACCCATACGAAAAAGGCGGGTTACCGGAGTTGGTTAATTCATCCAAACGGTTGTTGAGCATTGTGGTAAAAAGACCCTCGGTTAAATTGTATTTGTAATCGGCAACCGTAGTCGTTACTTTAGGAGCTCCGGCATCTTTATACATCAATTGCACTAAATTATCAGTCGCTTCTTTATCTTTTTCGATGGCAATAAGTGTTTGCTTGTGTCCGGGTACATCAAAGGTTTTACGCGGTTTTTCATTCACCGGATTTGAATAGGAGGCAAAATGATCTTTAATTTTTTGTTCCATTTCATCCACATTAATATCACCCACAACAATAACACTCATCAAATTGGGGCGATACCAATCCTTGTAGAACGAAATCACTTTGTCATACGTGAAATTTTCCAAAATCTCCTTTTTCCCAATCGGAAGTCGATTTGCATAATGCGAATTGTACATGATTTTAGGAATATAACGATCCTCCATGCGTTTATCAGCGCCTAACCCCAAACGGTATTCTTCCAAAACAACGCCTCGCTCTTTATCAATTTCTTCGGGAGTTAAATTGGCATTGAAAGCCCAATCTTCCAAAATCTGAAATCCTTTTTCCAATTTTTCAGGACTGTCTGAAGGAATGGGTAAAAAATAAACCGTTTCATCAAAACTGGTGTAAGCATTCAAATGCTGACCAAATTTGACACCAATACTCTGTAAATAATCGACCAACTGATTTTTCGGAAAACGTTTAGTCCCGTTAAAACACATATGCTCCATAAAATGCGCTAAACCTTGTTGGTCATCATTTTCTAAAATGGAACCGGCGTTAATAACCAAACGCAGGTCTACTTTATTCTCAGGTTTTACATTTTTTCGGATATAATACGTTAATCCGTTCGATAATTTTCCGGTCCTTACATCTTTGTCGAACGGAATCGGAGCTTTTAAATCTTGCGCTAAACTGGGCAGAGCCGCCAATAAAAAAGCCCACAAAAAGGGTTTGAATTGTTTCATAAAAAATAATTTAGTGGAGTTGATTCAAAGAAAACTGCTTTTTGGGAATTTTATTGTTAAAACTTTTGCAATTTTTTTTAAAGATTACTTAAAACTGTTTTGGCATAATTTATGGGTAAAAATAAATTAGTAACTTTAGCGTTGTAATCTGATTTATATGAACCGAATACTATTCTCTCTCACGCTCTTTCTTTCATTACACCTTTCAGCTCAGGTATTGGAAGAGCTACAGCCCCCTTTTCACATTAAAACCATTTCGTTTGTACAAAACGGTCAAAATACCATTCCGATTTTCCGTTTAGGGGATTCCTTTCAACTTCAATTTGATGATTTGCATGGCGATGAAGCCGATTACTACTATCAGATTACACATTGTGATTACGATTGGCAACCGTCTCAATTGTTTAAAAACGAATACCTTGGCGGATTTGACGGCCAACGCATAATTGATTATTCCAATTCACTCAATGCCTTGCAAATTTATTCGCACTACCGGTTGAGTTTTCCCAACCAGTTTACTACCTCCCTTAAAGTAAGTGGCAACTACATGCTGACCATACTAAATGACGACCGTGAGCCCGTTTTTTCAAGAAAGTTTATCCTCTACGAAGATATTGTTTCGGTTCCGCTTCAGGTAAAATCAGCCCGTGGTACCCTGAAACAATTTGATAAAAAACACAACTTGGATTTTGCGATAAAATCCAATGTAATTACGTTTCAGAGTCCGCTAAAAAACATCAAGGTTTTGCTGATGCAAAATGGGAAGTTCAACAATGCCATAACCAACATCAAGCCCATGTATACAGTGGGTAATGATCTTATTTATAAATACGATAAAGAAACCCAATTTTGGGCAGGAAATGAATTTTTGTTTTTTGAAAACAAGAATATTCGAGCTGCCAATAACAGTATAGCTTACATTGATTCCAATGGCGGCCTTTACAACTGTCATTTGTACACGCAAGAAGCACGTGCTGCAAAACCGTATACCTATTGGCCCGATGCAAACGGCAACTTTATCATCAACAACCTCAACTCACAAAATGTTGAAATTGAAGCCGATTACGCCTGGATTTATTTTTCATTAGCATCTCCAACCTTATATACCGAGAAAGATATTTATATCACCGGCATGTTCAATAATTATGCCTTGACCGATGAGAACAAAATGGAGTTTAACCCCAAAACCGGTAACTATGAAAAAGCCATGATGGTAAAACAGGGGTTCACCAATTTTGAATACCTGCTCACAGATAAGAACGGAAAAATTGATGAAGAAAATGCCATAGACGGGAATTTTTTCCAAACTGAAAACAATTATTTTGTGATTGTATATTACCGCGAAAACAACCAACGCTTCGATAGGGTAATCGGAAAAGGAGCAGCAAGTTCAACAGATATAATTAATTAGTGTTAATTTCTTAACTCTTTTAAAGCTTTTTTGTTTAAATTTGTATTGTCATAAACAAAATACCGTAATGGTTACTCAAATTACAAGAGGCATAAAAATTTCAGTAAAAACAGCTTTTGAAGGCACCTACTTCAAAAACTACAAAATCCATTTTGCCTTTTCCTACGAGATTACCATTGAAAACCATAGTAAAGATTCGGTTCAACTTAACACCCGTCATTGGGAAATCCACGACTCCCTTAATGACATCGAAATTGTTGATGGCGAAGGAGTTATCGGGAAAAAACCAGTTCTAAAACCGGGCGAAACCCATTCGTATTCTTCGGGTTGTTTACTTTCCTCTCCTCACGGTGCTATGCGCGGTTGGTTTAATATGGTCAATTTTACCACCACAAAATCTTTCAAAGTAATTGTGCCTACATTCAAACTTAATGCACCTTTTGCTTTGAATTAGACGCTAATCCAGCTTTTCACTACAAGTTTTTGCAATCAATTTCATCCGAAGTTTTGTAGCATCGGTTGCCAAATTTTCAAAAAAACCTTTGTACTTTTGTTCAAAATTAAATAATTACACAACTTTCAATTAATAAATTGACAAATTACCTAATTATCTGATTTTCAAATTGTCTAATTTTCAAATTACTACTATGTTAAAAGGATTTTTCAATGTTCCTACAGCCATAAATGAACCGGTTAAAGCCTACACGCCGGATTCGCCCGAAAAAAAAGCGGTTTTGGCAGCGTATCAAAAAATGTGGAACGAAACTATAGATGTTCCAATGTATATCGGCAACCAACAGGTTAAAACCGGAAACACCCGAACCATGTCGGCGCCACATGATCACAAACACATTGTGGGCACGTACCATTTAGCCGAAAAACAACATATAGAACAAGCTATAGCTGCAGCACTTGAAGCACGCGAAGCCTGGGCCAATTTGGCATGGGAACAACGTGCCGCTATTTTCCTAAAAGCAGCCGAACTTATCGCAGGACCTTACCGAGCTCGCATTAACGCAGCGACCATGATTGCACAATCCAAAACGATACATCAGGCTGAAATTGATGCGGCATGTGAGTTAATTGACTTCTTGCGGTACAATGTCGAGTTCATGACGCAGATTTATAAAGACCAACCTAAATCGGACAGCGCAGTTTGGAACCGTGTGGAATACCGCCCGTTGGAAGGTTTTATCTATGCTATTACTCCTTTTAATTTTACGGCTATTGCTGCAAATTTACCTTCGAGTGCCGCATTGATGGGGAATACCGTTGTATGGAAACCCAGCGACAGTCAGGTATTTTCTGCCAAAATAATTATTGATGTGTTTCGTGAAGCCGGTGTTCCGGATGGTGTGATAAATGTAGTTTTTGGCGACCCTGTTATGATTACCGAAACCATTTTATCCAGTCCGGATTTTGCAGGAGTACATTACACAGGATCTACTTTTGTGTTTAAAGAAATTTGGAAAAAAATCGGAGAACACATTCATACCTACAAAACCTACCCACGCATTGTGGGTGAAACCGGCGGTAAAGACTTTATAATAGCGCATCCTTCGGCCAATGTGAAACAAGTGGTGGCCAATACCTTGCGAGGTGCTTTTGAATTTCAGGGACAAAAATGTTCAGCAGCCTCGAGAGCTTATTTTCCAAAATCACTTTGGCCGGCTATAAAAGATGAAATGGCTAAAGAATTGGCTACTTTTAAACAAGGTTCGCCAGAGGATTTTTCCAATTTTGTAACCGCTGTAATTCACGAAGGTTCCTTTGATAAATTGGTTTCCTACATTGAACAAGCCAAACAAGATGCTGATGCCGAAGTTATTTTTGGAGGTGGTTATGATAAATCGGTTGGCTACTTTGTACAACCTACTGTAATTTTGACTACCAATCCGAAGTACAAAACCATGGAAACCGAATTATTTGGGCCGGTGCTTACCCTTTACCTTTATGAGGATGCCGAATGGGAACAAACACTTAAACTAATTGATTCGACCTCCGAATATGCCCTAACCGGTGCCGTTTTCTCACAAGATCGTTATGCCATTGCTCAAGCAACCCACGCGCTACAAAACAGTGCCGGAAATTTCTACATCAACGATAAACCAACCGGAGCTGTAGTGGGTATGCAACCGTTTGGTGGTGCTCGTGCTTCGGGAACTAACGATAAAGCCGGTTCGGCTCAAAACTTATTGCGTTGGGTTTCACCAAGAACCATCAAAGAAACTTTTGTTACCCCGGAAGATTATCGCTATCCGTTTTTGGGATAACGTGTTCAAACTATACGAAAAAGGCTGTCTCAAAAGTGAGACAGCCTTTTTATTTGGTTGAAAATGAATTTTTTGTATCTTCGAAAAAAACTAAATTGTATTGTTATGCATAAAAGAATTACCCTACTCTTTGCGATTATGCTATGTCTTACTGCACAAAGTCAGGACAAACGCTATGACCTACTCCAAGAAAAAACGCAAACCCACATCTTATATGACCGTGTATTTGCTTTAGGTAAAGCGACAGAACAGCTAAATGAGCCTTTACACCCGAATCGTTTTAAACAGTTATATTCTGAAATGCAGCGTTCGGATTTTGACCGTCGTTTACCTGATTACAGCCTGTTATCTCAGGAAGCATTGCGGGCTAAAGCCACCAAAATTACTCCTTTATCAGTATTGGTGACCGATTTCGAAAGTATCAAAACAGCGCAGTTAGAAAGTGGCGCCCTACAGCAAACGTCTAACAATCAGTTTACTTCTTCCCTTCCGGGCGAAGTACTGTTTCAACAACACAGTTTATCGTTAATGAGTGCACTGGAATTACCCGAAAACAGCACTACATTTATTTTGAAAGAAAATTTTATATTCAATACATCCTCACGATCCATAAGCGGAATTTTTATACAGGATGAAACCGGAACATGGATCCAAGTTCAATACAATACACCGTTCCAACTACAAACCTCACAGTTATCTAGCTTGGAATATAAAATTACGTTCCACAATGCAACCACACAAACCGGTTCTTTTGTTATTCAGAAACCCAATACTGTTTCTCGTTTAAACAACAATTATTCGCCCCAAGCAGTAAATGCCATAACTGCTACTATTCCGTATCAGGGTTATGGTGAAACAGCGGCCTATTTGGGTCAGGGGGAATATGAATTGTTTTTGGATACAACGAATGGTGTGCTGGACAAACCCATATTTCTGGTTGACGGATTCGATCCCGGAGATTCCAGAAATATAAGTGCTATTTACAACTCGTTGAATTATGGCACCGGACAAAACTTAGCAGGCGATTTGCGGGCATTGGGCTACGACATTGTTATCTTAAACTTTCCCGTATACACGCGTGCCACTACAACAACTGTGGTAGATGGGGGTGCCGATTTTATTCAGCGCAATGCTTTTGTGTTGGTGGAACTAATCAACCAAATTAATGCCCAAAAAACAGGAAGCGAACAAAATGTTATAATAGGGCCGAGTATGGGTGGCTTGATCTCTCGATATGCTTTGCGTTATATGGAGCAAAACAGCCTTACACACGATACCCGCTTGTACATTTCGTTTGACTCACCTCACCAAGGGGCTAATGTCCCTATCGGATTCCAGCATTTGTTTAACTATATGGCCTATGGTCCGGTTGGAAATACCACTGTTCAACAATTAGTGGATGGCATGATTAAGAGTCCGGCAGCCCGTCAGATGTTGATTGACCATATGGAAGGACATTTTCAATCGGGAAGTGCTTTCGAATTTAATACGGCTACTGCCTCCTTATTGCCCACCGGAAGTCCCAACTACCGCGATGCTTTCCAAAACGAACTCAATGCTATGGGCTTCCCTGCCAACGTTAGAAATATAGCAATATCCAATGGTGCCGGCAACGGGACGATGAATTACTCACCCGACTTTGAAGTGATGAACCACACCTTCAATATATCCTCATCACAACGTGCCATCATCAACTTGCGTTTTACACCGGCTGCCAACCAACAAAATCAGGTGAGCCGTTTTCGAGGACAGGCTTGGCTTGTGGTATGGTTTACCGTTTACGAAAGCTTGGCTAATTCTAAATCGCCTACATATACTTCAGGTTTGGACACCGCTCCCGGAGGAAGGTTTGATATGACGACCCTACAAGCCGGACTTGGCACCGACCCTTTATTAACCGAATTTTTTGATAATTTAAATGCCGATTATTTCTGCTTCATTCCGGCATGGAGTTCAATGGCTGTTTCTAACACCAATGACCTGTATGCTCCGATAACTTCATCAACCGTAACACCATTTGCTGCCTCGTCTATCCCTACTGTAAATGAAAATCACGTTACATTGAATTCGCAAAATTTGCCTTTTATTTTAAACGAAATTTTAAATCCGGTATTGGCCACTCAGGAAAATCCGGCATTGGAATCGTTGTGGGTGAAAAACCCGGTGGGCGACCAACTCGAATTAGGCAGTTATTACCCATTGGAAAATGCTTCAGTAACACTTACCGATATGATGGGTAAATTAGTTTATGCCTCACACGGAATTACCATTACGAGTAATGTTCAATTACCAGTTGCGCTTCAGTCGGGTATGTATGTGTTGACCGTTTCAGATGCCACCGGAAGTACGGTTCGCAAAGTGATTAAAGAATAATAATATTAAAAGGGCTGCTCAAAAGCAGCCCTTTTATTTTATCCTTTGTATTTGAGTGGTAGGTGAACTACCTTTTTGGTTTCGAAGAAGGCATCCGAAAAATAATCTGATAAGTTAAATTCGGTTGCTTTAGGGAATTCTTGTAACTCTTCGGTTAAGTCGCCACCTTTGAGGTAAAGAATGCCATTTTTGAGCGAATGCACGGATTCTTTCTTAACATTATGCCGCACCCATTTAACAAAATCGGGCATATTGGTTACCGCTCTACTCACAATAAAATCAAACGACGTAGTTACATTTTCGGCACGTTTTTGCTCGGCTTTAACATTGGTCAACCCCAATCCGGCAACAACTTCATTAACCACTTTAATCTTTTTGGCAATCACATCAATCAGGTAAAATTGCGTTTCCGGGAACAAGATAGCCAACGGAATACCGGGAAACCCTCCTCCTGTGCCTACATCCATAACCGAAGTACCGGCTTCAAAGCTTATAATTTTTGCGATTCCGAGCGAATGCAACACATGACGGGTGTAGAGTTCGTCAATATCTTTGCGCGAAATAACATTGATTTTGGCATTCCATTCATGGTATAATTCCTGCAATTTTCGAAATTGTACTACCTGATTATCAGTGAGATTTGGGAATTGCGACAGGATTTCATCCATATTTTGATTTTTCAACAAAAATAGTGTTTTTGGTTAATAAAAAATGATGTTTGTCATAGACGTACCAATTTTAATAATTAAATTTGCTCATTAATTTCAGCTTACAAAAATGAATATCCAATCACCTGTTTTTTCAAAAAACGACAACCTTAAATTCTTTAGAACTTTAAACAAACGCGTTAACGATTATTTTAAAGAAAACAACATCAACCGAACCGGAAACTGGAAATTACACCTAAAAACCATCGTGATGTTTTCCATATTCCTTACCCCTTATTTTTTTCTTATTGGTATGGAAATGAACATTTGGGTGTATTTATTACTTAATGTAGTTATTGGTATCGGCATGGCCGGCGTGGGCATGAACGTGATGCACGACGGAAACCACGGCGCCTATTCTTCTAAAAATTGGGTCAATAAATTTATGGGCGGAAGCATCTATATTTTGGCCGGAAATGTATACAACTGGCAGGTTCAACACAATGTATTGCACCATACTTATACCAATATTATTGGTCATGATGAAGACTTAGAAGCCGGACGTATTTTGCGTTTTTCCAAAACTGCCAAATGGTACAAACACCATAAATTTCAGCATATTTATTCCATTTTCCTCTATGGTTTGCTAACCTTTAACTGGGCAATTACAACCGATTTCCTGCAGATGAAACGTTACTTAAAACGCAAACTTTCGTATGGTGAATTCAAAAGCCCGGCAATTCGTTGGACAACCCTTTTAATTACTAAAGTGATTTATTTTTCAGTTTGGTTGGTTATTCCAATGTTGATGGGAATCAGCTGGTGGAAAGTTATATTAGGCTTTATTGTAATGCACTACACCGCAGGTTTAATCTTAAGTGTGGTATTCCAATTGGCACACGTTGTTGAATCAACTGAGAATCCGGTTCCGAATGAAGAGGGCGAAATTGAAAACACTTGGGCTATACACCAATTACATACTACCGCTAATTTTGCTCCTAAAAACTGGTTAGTAAACTATTATACCGGAGGTTTGAATCACCAGGTAGAACACCATTTATTCCCGAATATCAGTCATGTTCACTACAACAAAATAGGTGAAATTGTAAAGCAAACAGCACGCGAATTTAACCTCCCTTATTACGAGTTTAACTCCACTCGCGAAGCGATAATTTCCCATTTCAAACACATGCGCGACTTGGGTAAACGCCCTCAGCTTGCTTAACATTTGATTGCCACTTTATAACCCGGAAAATACACAACACCACATGAGTTCTGTTCTATCTGACCGAATTAACAACTTAGCGGTATCCCAAACTTTGGCTATGGCCGCCTTGGCGCGAGAATTAAAAGCCCAAGGAAAAGACATTATTAGTCTTAGCTTGGGTGAACCCGATTTCAACACACCTGATTTTATCAAAGAAGCGGCTAAACAGGCTATTGATGATAATTACTCGGCCTACCCTCCTGTAGACGGGTATGTGGATTTGAAAGAAGCCATTTGTACCAAATTCAAACGGGATAACAACTTGGATTACAAACCTTCACAAATTGTGGTGTCAACAGGTGCCAAACAAGCCTTATACAATGTGGCTCAGGTGATGCTTAACGAGGGTGACGAAGTGGTATTACCGGCTCCGTATTGGGTGAGTTATTACGAAATCATCAAACTTTCGGGCGGTGTTCCGGTAGAGGTGCCCACTTCGGTGGAAACCCAGTTCAAAATGACACCCGAACAATTGGAAGCCGCAATCACACCCAAAACAAAAATGATGTGGTTCAGTTCGCCTTGTAATCCCAGTGGTTCGGTGTACAGTCGTTCTGAATTGGAAGCCTTGGCAGAGGTTTTGAAAAAATACCCCGCTATTTATGTGGTCTCCGACGAAATTTACGAGCACATCAATTATACCGGCGATTATTGCAGCATAGGTGCAATTCCCGGCATGGAAAACAACACCATTACCGTTAACGGTGTTGCCAAAGCCTTTGCCATGACCGGATGGCGAATTGGTTATATTGGCGCGCCTGAATTTATCGCCAAAGCCTGTACCAAAATGCAAGGTCAGGTTACCAGTGGTGCCAACTCTATTGCCCAACGCGCTACCAAAGCGGCTGTAGAAGCCAACCCATCGGCGATACAATATATGGTGGATGCTTTTAAAAACCGTAGGGCCTTAGTGTATCAATTACTTTCTGAGATACCCGGCTTTAAACTTACAATGCCCGAAGGTGCATTTTATTTCTTTCCGGACGTGTCCTTTTATTTTGGTAAAACCTTACGCGGCACCTTGATTAAAGATGCTAATGATTTTGCCATGTGTCTTTTGGCTGAAGCCAATGTAGCTACTGTTACCGGAGATGCTTTTGGGAATCCTAATTGTATCCGACTATCGTATGCGACCAGTGAGGATTTGCTCACCGAAGCCATGCGAAGAATCAAAGAAGTGGTTTCGTAATACGCCTTTAGAATGAAACTGATTTTTAGTGTACTTTGGCTACTGACAGCGCCCCTTATGTTGGCACAGGAAAAAAAGCAAAAACAACTGGTAGAAGTTTCGTGCGGACAATGCCAATTTGGGCTAAAAGGCAAAGGTTGTGATTTGGCTGTGCGGATAGACGGCAAAGCCTACTTTGTTGAAGGCACCAAAATTGACGACCACGGCGATGCACATGCTCACGACGGATTTTGTAACGCTATCCGAGAGGCCGAAGTAACCGGTTATTTAAAAAATGACACCTTTGTGGTGACTTCATTTCGTTTACTACCGCCAAAGGAGACACAAAAAAAATGACGTCGCTGTTTGACTCCTTTTCCAAACATGTACACCTTACTGCTACTGAGCAGGCAGTTGTTTTGAACTACATCAACACCATTTCGGTAGCGCCAAAAACCTTGTTGCACCATTCCGGTGATGTATCAAACAGTTTGTATTTTGTGACTTCCGGTTTGTTGCGCAGCTTTAGTATTTCGGACAACATCGTGGAGCACGTTTTGCATTTTGCTTGCGAAGGCTGGTGGATTGCCGATATGTACAGTTTTATCTCGGGCAAGCCCGGGAATTTATATATCGAAGTGATGGAACAGACTGAGCTGGTGGTTTTGACCAAAAGCCAACTGGAACAGTTGTATGCCGAGGTGCCAAAGCTCGAACGCTACTTTAGGATTTTGGCCGAAAACGCGTTGGTAAGTCACCAGGAGCGCCTGATGGACAATTTAAGTCTGACTGCCGAAGATCGTTTTGCCAAATTTTGCTCCCGTTATCCCACCTTACTCCAGCGGGTACCTCAAAAACAAATTGCATCGTATATAGGCGTAACCCCCGAGTTTTTAAGTAAAATGAAAGCTAAGTTGCTCAAAAAGCCTTAATTACCGAGTATTTTGCGAGGTTAGGAGGGGTTGTTTTGGTGGCTTATTGTTCTTCCAGATTGGTGTTTTGTAAATTGAATTGATTTTTATCCTTCTCCCACCAGTAGAAAATTATTTAACTACCTTTGATTATTTCACTTGAACTGCTTTCTGAGTAGAATCTCTATAGTATGTAGGGTTGTCAATTGTGAAAATGAAAAAATAGACACAATTATGAAAAAAATTAAACTAATAACTTTTGTCTTACTACTCACTTTCTCTTTCAAATTAGATGCTCAGACCAATTTAGTATTAGTTGGTAAAGTTGTTTCTGATAAAGAAAGCTGTAAATCTGACATTGGGAGAATTGAAAACGGTTTAATACCTATTTTAAAATCTAATAATGCAATAGAAATTAGGTTTATTGAAGGAAGGAATTTAGACCACATAAATTACACTGTGCTAACTTTCAATAAAAAATGGAAAGCGATGTATTATAAATTTGACAAAGAAAAAGATTCATTGTTAGGCACAGAAATAGCTTTAGAAACAAACCTTGACACCCTGTTTTCAAAACTTGTAAAGAATAATATTTTTTCTTTACCTAACCAAGAAGAAATAAAGGTTGAAAAAGCATACTTCAACACTGATAATCAAATATTTGAACAATCAGGTTGCGGTGTTGGTGATGGAAGCTTGTATTGGGTTGAATTTAAAATTGGAAACCGATATAGGCGCTACTCTTTTGGATCTCCAAAATTTTTTGCTGATTTTTACCCCTATATATCTGAACTTAAAAATTACGAAAATATCATGAATATATTTTATTCTTTAAATAAATCATTAAATTAAAGGGCCTGATCAAATAGCAATCCCATAATCTGTAATTCATCACTAATCAAATTATGAAGAGGTATGTAATTTCAATCTTTCTCAGTTTAATCTCTATCTTAGGGATAATTTTTCAGAATTATAGATTAGCAGTAATGTATAATGAATCAGGAGGTAAAAATAGGGCGTTATTTGGAATCACAGAAATTGCACAATATGACATTAAATTATACTTAGGAATTTTTTTATTTGTCGCTCTTCTGATAGGAATTATAGCAATTCGTAGAAAAGAAAACAAAATATTTTCATTACTATCAATTATAGTAAGTCTAATAGGAATAATACTATTGTTCTTTAGAATCTGGACAATAATGATATAACAACTATAACCATCAGATTGTAGTCTCTTTAAAAGGAATCCTTGCCCTCCCAAAAAAACACAAACCACACACCACCACGCTCATGAACTATAAAATTGTAACGACTATAGGTGTTTTGCTCTTGATTGTGTTGGCAGTAGTTGTGCTAAACGCCAATTCAAATCAAATCCAAAAAACAAAAGCGCAACCGCCGCAACAATCCCAAAACGAAATGTTTAAAAAAGGGGAACAACTCTACCAAGCCAATTGTATTGCCTGCCATGATGCCAAAATGACCCAAATTGCAACGGCTCCTCCTTTGGGCGGTATCACAAAAAAACGGGAACAACAATGGCTCTATGATTACACCCGAAACCCCAATGCCACACGTTTTAAAAAAGACCCTATTGTAGCCGCAATTCGGGCAAAAGGTTGGGGACTAATGACTTCTTCGCCTCATTTAACCCAAACCGATTTACAAGCTATTTACTATTATATCGAGGCACGCTACGAAATGACGTTGAAAGGAATTCCGGTTAAGCCATAAACTATTTAAAGTGCGTTCGTTACAATGACATAATCAGAATTTGTATAACGAACTCGCCTTAGTCAACTTACTATTTCTTAATCTACATTAAGTGACCGCCACACACTGTTCAAGTAACTTTGTACCGTAAAACAAATACGAACAAAAAAATGAAAAAATACACCTTTCATAAATCCGATTCCAGAGGCTATGCCAACCACGGCTGGCTCGAAGCCCGACATACTTTTAGCTTTGCCGGCTATTACGACCCTAACCGCGTACAATTTGGTGTTTTGCGCGTACTAAACGATGATATTGTTGCCCCGGGCATGGGATTTGGAACCCATCCACACGACAATATGGAAATCATTACCATCCCGTTGGAAGGCGATTTGGCGCACAAAGACAGTATGAATAATGCCGAAACAATTAAATTTGGCGATGTTCAGGTAATGAGCGCCGGTACCGGCATTTTACACAGCGAATTCAATCCCAATCACGACAGAAGAACCAATTTACTCCAAATATGGGTGTTCCCAAAATTTCGCAATGTAGCACCTCGTTACCAACAAATCACCCTTAATGTAGCCGATCGCGAAGGCAAATTCCAGCAAATCTTATCGCCAAACCCGGACGATGCGGGTGTTTGGATTCATCAAGATGCTTGGTTCCATATGGGCAACTTCAAAAAAGGTGCAAAAGCGAGCTATACATTTCAAAAAGCTGGCAACGGACTCTATGTTTTTGTAATCAAAGGAGGCGTATTGGTTGATGAACAACATCTAAGCCAACGCGACGGTTTGGGGATTTGGTCAGCAAAAAACGGAATAGAAACAATCCAATTTGAAGCACAAGACGACACCGAACTACTGCTAATGGAAGTTCCTATGGAGCAATAAGATTAATAATCCTACCTACGGCAGGCAGGTTTCAACTTTCAACTATTAATTATGAACAACGAAGTACAACTAACATTCAATACTAAAAACGGTGCTTTTTATATTGAAGCAGACGGCAAACAAGAAGCCATGATGACTTTTGTGTTTGCGGGAGAAGATAAAATCATCATTGATCACACTGAGGTAAACCCCGGAAATGAAGGCAAAGGTTTTGGTAAAAAAATGGTAACCAAAGCCGTTGCATTAGCCCGTGAAAAAGGCATTAAAATCATTCCGCTTTGTCCGTTTGCGAAAAGTGTATTTGATAAAACCCCCGAATTTAGAGACGTTTTGTAACTTTAAAAAAACAATCATGGATGCAAAAGACCTAACCAAAGAATACACCAATGGTGAAGTAACCATCGTTTGGAAAAATGCCCTGTGCCGTCACGCAGCAGAATGTGTAAAGAATAATCCGGATGTTTTTAAACCTCGCGAAAAACCTTGGATTCATGCCGAAAATTCATCTACTGAAAAAATTATCGAAACTATTAAAAAATGTCCATCTGGAGCATTAACCTTTTATTTAAACAATGAAACAACCACCTAAATGGAAATTTGCATTAATGGTTTGGACGGCCATTTATCCGAGTATCACTTTTGTGCAATTACTGATTGGAAAACAATTAACTAACTTACCTTTGCCATTACGTACATTAATCATGACCGGAATTTTAGTTCCGCTAATGGTCTATGTACTGCTTCCATTATTGCGAAAACTATTAGGAAATTGGCTTAACAAATAAAAACTATGAAAAAAATTATCGCTTTTGGAGCTTCTTCAAGTTCAACTTCTATCAACAAACAATTGGCCTCTTATGCGGCTTCTCTTTTTGACAATTGTTCGGTGGAAGTTCTCGATTTAAACGATTATGAATTACCGTTATTTTCTGTTGATAAAGAAAAAGCTAACGGAATTCCAACTTTGGCTCACAATTTTTTTAATAAACTTGGAACCGCCGATTTAATCATTATTTCGTTTGCCGAACACAACGGAGCGTATTCAGCAGCTTTTAAAAATACTTTCGATTGGATTTCACGCATCAATGCCAAAACATTTCAAGAAAAACCGATGCTTTTATTGGCTACTTCACCCGGAGCCCGCGGCGGAAGTTCGGTATTGGAAATTGCCAAAAACCGATTCCCTTATCAGGGCGCATCCGTTGTCGGTACTTTTTCATTGCCTTCATTCTATGATAATTTTGATACCGAAAAAGGAATTATAAATGAAGATTTAAAGCATCAATTAGTTGGAATTGTAAATACAATCAAATTATAATATCGTGAGTTCGGTATAATAAAAATGTTATTTTTGTTAACGTTTGTAGTAAAACAACAAAGAACAAACCAAGAACAATAAATAAAATTAAAATGAAAGCATACGTTTTTCCGGGTCAAGGCGCCCAATTTACAGGCATGGGTAAAGAACTATACGAAAACTCGGCTGTAGCCCGTGAATTATTCGAAAAAGCCAATGAAATAGTAGGTTTTCGCATTACCGACATCATGTTTGAAGGAACTGCTGAAGCGTTAAAAGAAACCAAAGTAACACAACCGGCTGTTTTTTTGCATTCCGTTATTTTGGCTAAAACCTTAGACGACTTTAAACCGGAAATGGTTGCCGGACATTCGTTGGGTGAATTTTCGGCCTTGGTGGCCAGTGGTGCCCTTTCGTTTGAAGATGGCTTAAAACTGGTTTCTCAACGTGCGATGGCAATGCAAAAAGCCTGTGAAATTACTCCGTCTACGATGGCTGCTGTTTTGAATTTAGATGATAAAATTGTAGAAGATATCTGTGCCTCTATTGAAGGTGTGGTAGTGGCTGCTAATTACAATTGCCCCGGACAACTCGTAATTTCGGGCGAATACAAAGCAGTCGAAGAAGCTTGCGAAAAAATGAAAGAAGCGGGCGCCAAACGTGCACTTATTTTGCCGGTTGGTGGTGCCTTCCATTCGCCTATGATGGAACCGGCTCGCGAAGAATTGGCGGCTGCCATAGAATCGACTGCCTTTTCGGATCCTATTTGTCCTGTATATCAAAATGTTACGGCTCGTGCGGTTTCCTCGGCAGAGGAAATCAAAAAGAACCTCATTTTACAACTCACGGCTCCGGTAAAATGGACCCAATCTGTACAACAAATGATAGAAGACGGAGCCACCAGTTTTACCGAAGTAGGCCCCGGAAAAGTACTGGTTGGGTTGATTAATAAAATCGACCGCGAAGCCGTTACCCATTCGGCTTAAAATTTTAACACATTTATTTTCAGTTGAAAATAGTTTTTGGCATTCAATTTGTAATTTGAAAAAACGAGTGTTACACATTATTAATTCAAAAACTTAAAAACCAATGAAAAAAGTAATTTTAAGCATGGCAATCGTAGCTTCATTAATGGCCGTTTCCTGCAAAGATGAAACCAAAGACAAAGTAGAAGAAACTACTGAAGCAGTAGCTACTGATGTAGAAAATGCTGCTGAAACTGCCGGTGACAAAATTGATTCAACTGCTACTGAAGTAGCTGAAGACGTTAAAGACGCCGCTAAAGACGCCACTGAAAAAGCGGCTGAAAAAGTGGAAGCCGGAGCCAAAGAGGTGAAGGATGCTGTAAAAAAATAATTTTTTTAGTCCCCCTTCGGGGGGACTTTTTACTATATATCACTATCACATGAAAAAAATACTACTCCTACTAAGCTGTGCTTTAGCATTTGTAGCTTGTAAAGAAGAAACGAAGGAAAAAGTAAAAGAAGCGACCAAGGCCGTGACCGCCGATGTTAAAGAAGCAGCCGATTCCGCCAAAGTAAAAGCCAAAAAAGTTATTGACTCATCAGGGGTGAAAGAAAAAGCAAAAGAAATTATTGCTAAAGGTGCCGAAAAAGTTGAAAAAGGTGCTCAAAAAGTGCAGGATGCCGTAAAAAAATAATACCTATGTGGTTTTTAGAATAGTCAAATTCTAAAAATTTTACAGAGGTACATGCCGAATCTACAAATTCATAGGACAATTGAGATCACGATAATTGAACTATACTATATTGTCAATTCGGTATAACGCAACTGTTTCGCAAAACTTCCCCGTAAACAAACAGCCCGTAGGTAAACTACGGGCTGTTTGTTTGTTGTATAGACTAAAATCAATTAGTTTCTTAACGTGAGTTCGACATGATAATAAAGTCAGAATTCTTAAAAGTGCTTGGCTATAAGGCAAATTTTCGAGAGATAACCGGTTATCTTGAGGAAATTTAACGTAATAGACGAGTACTTTTTAGGATAGCTTTTTTAAAATTTACACTTTAGAGAAGCCATCTACTTCGCCTTACATCATTGAAATAGCCCGCTAATACTGCCTATGTAACGCTCGTATCTCACTCCTCTTAAGCGTTCTGACAAAATTCTTATGTCAAACTCACGTTTCTAATTTTTTGCTCCCATTTCCATGCACTGGACAAGGCTTCTTCGAGCGTGGATTGGGCTTTCCATCCCAATACCGTATTGGCTTTGTCGGTATTGGCATAGGCCTCGGTAATATCGCCCTCACGACGCCCTACTATTTGATAATTGAGTTTTTGTCCGGAAACCTTTTCAAACGCACGAATGACTTCCAAAACGGTACTTCCTTTTCCGGTTCCTAAATTAAAGGTTTCTACAGCGGCTTGGTTTTGTTTATGGAGCAAACGTTGTAAGGCTACTACGTGTGCTTTGGCCAAATCAACCACATGAATATAATCCCGAACCGCGGTGCCGTCCGAAGTAGGATAATCATCCCCGAAAACCGCCAATTTTTCACGAAGACCAATCGCCGTTTGGGTAATAAAAGGTACCAAATTTTGTGGAATTCCCAAAGGCAACTCCCCTATTTCGGCAGACGGATGCGCTCCAATCGGGTTAAAATAGCGCAACAATATGGCTTTAATTGGAGTTACCTTAACCGTATCGGTAATAATTTCCTCACCAATTTGTTTGGTATTCCCATAGGGTGAAGCAGCCGGTTGCACTGAAGCATCTTCGGTAATCGGCATTTTTTCGGCCTGACCATATACCGTGCAGGAAGAACTGAATATGAAATTTGGCTCTTCCAATTTATTCATTTCCTGCAAAAGATACACTAATGCATTGATATTGTTTTCGTAGTACAACAACGGATTTTCAACACTCTCGCCTACCGCTTTAGAGGCCGCAAAATGAATCACACCTTTCACGTCGGTATGTCGGTTAAAAAAATCTTGAACAGCTGCTTTATTGCGCAAATCCAAATTTTCGAACACAGGTTTTTTTCCGGTTATGCGTTCAATTCCATCTAAAACTTCAACCGAAGAATTAGAAAGGTTATCGATAGCAACCACTTCAAAACCCTCGTTTTGCAATTCGACCACGGTATGCGATCCGATAAATCCCAAACCACCTGTAACTACTATTTTCATATTTTTAGCTAAAAGCTAACAGCTAACAGCTAACAGCTAAAAAACTGAAAGCCAAAACTGAAAACTAATTAAACAAACTCTAAAACACTATCCGTGATAAATTTAATCTGCTCGTCATCCAACTCCGTATGCATCGGTAGCGCAATTACTTCCTTACACAATTGATTGGTTACCGGGAAATCCTCCTCTTTATATCTGGCATCCGCATACGCTTTTTGGCTGTGCAGCGGAATAGGATAGTAAATCGCACACGGAATTCCTTTGCCTTGCAAATAATCCAACAAACCATCGCGTTTGCCATTGGTAATACGAATCACATATTGATGAAACACATGACAATCGCAGTTTTCGCAAATGGTTGGCGCAATGATATTGGGGTTTACACTAAGTGCAGCCGAATATTTTCGGGCTGCGTCCTGACGGGCTTTATTATAGGTGTCTAAGTGAGGCAACTTGGCTTTTAATACACCGGCTTGGATACTGTCTAAACGCGAATTAACTCCAACTACATCATGATGGTAGCGCACATACATCCCGTGATTTACAATACCGCGAAGGGTGTGTGCCAAGGCATCGTCATTGGTAAAAATAGCCCCGCCGTCTCCATAACATCCTAAGTTTTTGGAAGGGAAAAAAGAGGTTGCGCCCACATGCCCAATCGTGCCCACTTTACGCTTGCTACCGTCTGCCGAAGTATAATCCGCACCAATAGCCTGCGCATTGTCTTCAATAACAAACAAATTATGCTCACGTGCAATCTGCATAATGGCGTCCATATTGGCCGCACGCCCAAACAAATGAACCGGAACGATAGCCTTTGTTCTTGGGGTTATTGCTTTCCGAATCGCCTCAAGCGAAATGTTCATGTTGTTCATATCCACATCAACCAAAACCGGAGTTAACTGTAGCAAGGCAATCACCTCCACAGTAGCGGCAAAGGTAAAATCGGCTGTAATCACCTCATCGCCGGGTTGCAGTCCCAAGCCCATCATTGCAATTTGGAGCGCATCGGTACCATTGGCACAAGGAATAACATGTTTGACGCCCAAATACTGCTCCAAATCCGCCTGAAATTGGTGCACTAACGGACCATTGATATACGTAGTCGTATCTAAAACTTCTTGGATGGAAGCATTCACTTCCACTTTAATTTTATCGTATTGACTCTTCAAGTCAACCATTTGTAGCTTTCGCATAGAAAAAAAATTGAGTACACAAAAATAGCAATTTATCTGTACAAAAACGGAGAAACCACATTTCAGTATTTTTGCTTTTTGGGGCCCATTTCCCGCTTTCCACACTACATGCCTGCCTACGGCAGTCAGGGTAGTTTGTTGCAATCGGGGGTCCGATTCGTAAAAAAATTGTACTTTTGGTGCATAACTGTTTCAAATGTTAGTGGTTTACAATATCATGGTGCACATAGCGGCTGCCCTGCTTCGGGTGCTTGCTGTTTTCAGTCCCAAACTCAAACTCTTTGTAAACGGCAGAAAAACCGTTTTTAGTACGCTGGCCCACCATATTGCGCCCTCCGATAAAACCATTTGGTTCCATGCGGCATCGCTAGGCGAGTACGAACAAGGAATTCCGGTCATGGAGGCTGTGAAAACAAACTATCCTAATCATAAAATTGTACTCACCTTTTTTTCTCCCTCGGGTTTTGAAGTCCGCAAAAACAATACATTAGCCGATGTTACGGTCTACCTTCCAATGGACACCCGTCAAAATGCGAAACAGTTTGTTAAATTGGTGCATCCCGAATGGGTATTCTTTATTAAATACGAATATTGGCCAAACTATTTAAACGAACTAAAAAACAAAAACACCAAGACCTATTTGATTTCAGGTGTTTTCAGAAAAAATCAGGCTTTCTTCAAATGGTATGGGGGGTTTTATCGAAAAGCGTTAACCACATTTCAGCATTTTTTTGTGCAAAACCAATCGTCAGCCCAATTAATTCAATCCTTAGGTTATACCAATGTGACCCTGGCCGGAGACACGCGATTTGACCGTGTAGCTGCAATTTTGGAACGCGACAACACCTTAGATTTTATTGAACAATTTAAAAACAATAAAACAACAATAGTAATAGGTAGTTCGTGGCCCAAAGACGAAGATTTGTTGGTGCACTATATAAACAATGCATCGGAAGAAATTAAATTTATTATTGCACCGCATAACATTCATAAATCAGAAATCGTTAATCTTCAATCGTTAATCCAAAAGAAAGTAGTTTTATTTTCTGAAAAAAGCAATGTAGATTTATCTAAATTCAACGTTTTCATCATAGACACCATCGGAATTTTGACCAAAATATACAGTTATGCCGATATTGCCTATGTGGGAGGAGGTTTTGGAAATCCCGGTGTACACAAC
The DNA here is from genome assembly GCA_041917555.1 of Flavobacterium sp. Taxonomy (GTDB): domain Bacteria; phylum Bacteroidota; class Bacteroidia; order Flavobacteriales; family Flavobacteriaceae; genus Flavobacterium. The sequence goes on from JAYRXL010000027.1 coordinate 136,332, forward strand.
CTTTTGGAACCGGCTACTTTTGGCATCCCTATTGTAATCGGCCCAAACTATTCGCATTTTGCCGAAGCTACCGCATTGGTAGATTTAGGTGGTTGTACTTCCATAAAAAATCAGGAAGAATGCAACCAGGCGCTAAACCAACTTATACACAACGAAAACCTGCGTCGTGAAAAAGGCCGTATTTGTGTTGATTTTGTTCAAAATCATAAGGGAGCAACAGCTGCTGTAATGCACTACCTTCTTAACGAAAACCTAAAATAAAAACCCATTTTTTATAAAAAACGTAACTTGCGCTACCTAAAATAAAACCCATGAACAAAATCAAACTTCTCTTTCTTCTTATCGCTGTGCAACTTCAAGCCCAGCAAGGCGGCATGTGGCTACCCAACCTTTTGAAAGGCGATCGTGAAACCGAAATGAAAAATTTGGGTATGAAACTTACCGCCGAACAAATTTATGCGGTAAATCACTCCAGTTTAAAAGATGCTGTTCCCCAATTTGACGGCGGATGCACCGCAGAAGTAATTTCAGATAAAGGACTTCTGTTAACTAACCATCATTGTGGCTTCGATGCAATTCAAAACCATTCTTCGGTGGAACACGATTACCTGCGTGACGGCTTTTGGGCATACAAAACAGAAGACGAACTCCCAAACAAAGGAATGGTCGTTACTTTTGTTGTCCGCATAGAAGATGTAACTAAACAAGTGATGGATGGTGTATCTGAATTACCCACCGAGGCTGAAAAGCAAAAAAAGATTCAGCAAAATGTAGCCAATCTGACGCAAACCTTATCTAAAGAAAGTTGGCAAGAAAACCTTATACGTGCCTTTTACGACGGAAACCAATACATCCGATTTGTAACCGAAACCTATAAAGACATCCGTTTGGTTGGCGCTCCTCCAAGTGCTATCGGTAAATTTGGATCGGATACAGACAACTGGGTTTGGCCTCGACATACGGGAGACTTTTCGCTTTTCCGAATTTACGCCGACAAAGACAACAAACCCGCAGAATACTCAAAAGACAATGTTCCTTACAAACCCAAACATTTTTTCCCTATATCTATTAAAGGTATTAAAGAAAATGATTTTACTATGGTGATGGGTTATCCCGGGCGCACGCAAGAGTATTTGCCTTCGTATGCAGTCGAACAAATTGTTACCACTTTAAATCCGGCTAAAATTGAAGTTCGCGATGCAGCGCTAAAAGTACAAGATCGCTATATGCGAAAAGACCAGGCTATCAAAATTCAGTATGCTTCAAAATATGCCAGCGTAGCCAATTATTGGAAAAAATGGATTGGTGAAACCAAAGGCCTCAAAAAATCGAATGCCATCGCCGTAAAACAAAAATTGGAAAAAGAGTTTATGGCCAATGTTGCCAAAGCAGGTAAACAAGCAGAATACGGAAATTTACTATCGGATTTTGAAAAAAATTACAACGAAATACGCGATTATGCTTTGGCGCGCGACTTGTTTAGTGAAATAGCCCTTCGCAATAATGAACTCTTACAGGTGGGCTATAAATTGTACCAATTGGAGCAATTGTACACCACTAAAGGAGAGCAATCGTTTACTGATCGTAAAACCAACTTAGCCAAAGGCATAGATGCTTTTTACAAAGATTTTAATGCCCAAGTAGATCGTGATGTTTTTGAGCAACTGATTGGAATTTATGCCAACCGGATGCCGCAACAATTTTTACCGCAAAACTTTAACGGACTCAATGCCGCGCAACTCACTCAGGAAGTGTATACGAATTCGGGTTTAACCTCGCTTACCGGTTTCCAAAATTTGTTAGACGGAGATGCCAAAACGGTTTTGGAAAAGATAAATAACGATAAAGGATATCAGGTTATTAAAGCCATGGCCGATTCGTATACCAAAAAAGTGCAACCCAAGTATGACGAAATTAGTCTGAGAAATAGCGCTGCCCAACGCACCTATATGAAAGCCCTATTGGAATTAAGCCCTAAAAAAGCACGTATATTCCCGGATGCTAACAGCACCTTGCGCGTAACGTTTGGAAAAGTAAAAGGCTATAAACCCAATGATGCCGTGTATTATGAACCCCAAACCTATTTGGATGGTGTGATGGAAAAATATGTGCCCGGAGATTACGAATTTGATGTTCCACAAAAACTGATAGACCTCTATAATGCAAAAGATTATGGGATGTATGGTGTTAAGGGTAAGATGCCGGTAGCCTTTATTGCCACCAATCACACCACCGGAGGCAATTCCGGAAGTCCGGCGTTAGATGCCAACGGTAATTTGATTGGCTGTAATTTTGATCGCGTTTGGGAAGGAACCATGAGCGATATTTATTATTCGCCCGACATTTGCCGGAATATTATGGTAGATGCCCGTTATATTTTATTCATTATTGATAAATATGCCGGTGCTCAAAACATCATCAATGAGTTAAAAATCATAAAGCCCGAAAAAAAGAAAAAAAAGTAATCTGATTTTATTTTTTGGCACGGTCTTTGCAAAGTAAGAAAACGGAATTCAAAGATAAATTTTGAAAAAAAGTTAACGAAATGTTTTTCCGATTGAAAAAATTTATATCTTTGCTCCGAATTAATAATTAACCTTTTATAATTAAGTAAGATGAAAAAAGTATTTTTAAGTTTAGCTGTTGTTGCTGCTTTAACAGTTGTATCTTGTAAAAACGCTGCTGAAAACGCTGAAAACGCTACTGATTCTGCTGCTGCTACTGTAGACTCTGCTGCTACTGAAGCTGTTGAAACTGTTGATTCAGCTGCTACTGCTACTGTTGACTCTGCTGCTACTGCAGTTGAAGGTGCTGCTGATGCTGCTAAAGAAGGAGCTGAAGCTGTTAAAGAAGAAGTAAAAAAATAATTAGAAACTAATTGTTTTTTAATAATTAAGCCTCTGCAATGCAGGGGCTTTTTTAATGGAGTTAATTTTATTTTAATTTCAAATAAACTACAAACAAAAAATCCTTACTGTTATAGTAAGGATTTTTTTGTACTCAAGGCGGGAGTTGAAACCATACAAATTTGCGAATTTCAAAAATCCACACAAATCACACAAAAGCCTTAATTAACCCTTTATTTTCAATAGTTAAACAATATTAAGACTAAAAAAAGTAGTTGAAACAAATTGAAATAAATTTAACCACATCGACTAAATACTGACTAAATACTGACTAAATATTTTTATTGTTATAGTTTATTTAATACATTTGAATTGTTCAAAGTTCAAAAGTTCAAAATATGGCAACAATAAAATTCTTACTTCAGAGTAAGTCCGACAATGCGCAAATATATATAAGACTTTCATTAAGTCAATATATTTCTTTAAAGAAAAAGACTGGTTTTATAATCAATCCAAAGGACTGGAGCGAAACAACTAATCGCCCGAAGCAAACCACAGCACAAAACAAACAATTAAACAACTTCTTAAATAAGTTAGAAACTTTCATCTTTGACCATTTAAACAATGATTTGGCTAATGGCGTAATAGTTGATTCTTTTTGGTTAGAAAGCAAAATAAACGAATGTTTTAACAGAGTTGAAAAAGTTGACAATGGATTAATAATAAATCATATTCAGTTTATAATAGACAACGCCAAAACAAGAAAGATAAAAGGAAAAAACAAACTTGGATTATCTGAAAGCAGAGTTAAAGGCTATATTACATTTAAAAAATTAATAGTAGATTATCAAAAGTCTATCAAAAAACAAATCAATTTTTTAGATATTAATAAAGCATTCATCGAAAAATTTACCAACTGGTTAATCAACGAAAAAAAGTACTCAATCAATTACTCAGGCAAACAAATTGACAACATAAAAACCGTTTGTTTAGATGCAGAAAGATTAGATATTCCTGTAAATCCATTTGTTAAGCAAATTGAGGGATTTACAGAACAAAGTGAAGATAGATTTATTGTAACCTTGTCATTTCAAGAACTTGAACAAATAAGATCAACTGAAATTCAAAATAAAGCATTACAAAACGCTAAAAACTGGATTTTACTCGGTTGTGAAATTGGACAAAGAGCAAACGATTTACTTAATATTACAAAAAATGACATTCGTTATAAAGGTGGTAATATTTTCATTGATATAATACAACAAAAAACAAAAAAATCAGTTACCGTTGGCGTTGTTGCTCCTCATGTGATTGATATTATAGAAAACGATTTTCCTCGTAAAATTAGCACTCAAAAACTAAATGAGTACATCAAAGATGTTTGCAAAATTTGTGGAATTACCGAACTTACAGAGGGCAAAAAACTAAACATCGATACCAAACGAAAAGAACTTGGTTTTTATCCTAAACATGAATTAATTACAACCCACAGTTTTAGACGTTCATTTGCTACAAACTATTATAAAAAAGTGCCAACGCCAATCTTAATTTCTATTACTGGCCACTCAAAGGAAAGTTTGTTTCTTGATTACATAAATCAGAGAGAAGATAAAGACAATAACGCTGAAATGTTTATGCAATTTTACCAAACAATACATAAAGAAAAGCAACCTCAACTTAAAGCAGTATAACCAAATAATTTCTATTAAAATGAATCAATTAAAAACCGAAAGACAAATATTAGTTAATAAGATTGCAAGCATTGTAATGTCTTTTAATGACTCTGAAAATGAAATAGAAGATTTAATGTATTTTCTTGATGATGCAATTACATTAAAATTGTTCAAATTGACCACACCTGAGAGCAAGGAAAAATATACAGAGGAGCAGTTTGAAGTCTTAATGTTCAATTTGAATAATTTAAGGGATTTAATGAGAGCAAAGCTTAAATTATCAAACTTTGACAACAACTTAACAGACGACGAACTTTTATCGTTACTTACCAAATAATCAAACATTATAATCGACCCAACACAAAAAACAAAAAGAAAAGTTTACAGAAAGATTGCCATGTGGTTAAAGAGGAAAAAATGACTGAACCCATCGAAGAAATAACTAAAAAATCAATACAATAGAGACTATCAGAAATCCCTAAAATTGAAAAAGCAAAAAATGATGTTTCAAATAAAAAAACAAAATAAAATATGAAAAAAATATTTACACTTGGTGCGGTGCTTTTTTTGTGTTGCGCTTTCGGACAGAGTGTTTCAGATTTGCTTTATCAGCAGGAAATACTCGATTTAAATTATAGGGCTTTATCAGTCCCTCGAAATGTTAACCTAACAGTTAACGGGACGAACCAAACGACCACAACAGTTGAAGAGGTTGATAAATACGAGCCCTTAACGGTTAATGAAATTGTCAACCTTCAAAGTTTATCACTTGGCGAAATTGAAAAAAATCTTTTAAAATATGGCTTTAATTTAGTTAAGACTGAGAAAGTCAAAAAGAAAGGGCAAGGATACAGATTTTATAAAAGTGGAAGCGATAAAATTAATGGAGTTGTTTACTATTTAATCAAAGAGAAAGGCGGTTTTTCTATTAGTTATAGTTATTTTAACAATCCAGATAAAACAATTGAGTTAAAGAAGCAATTAACCGAATCAGGCTATAGTTTAACTTCAGTCGAAACTATAGAGAATGATGTTTTAGAATCTAAATACACAAAAGATAACATAGTTGTAATAAATAGACACCTTCCAGTTAAAAACTCTAACTACACTATTAACGTATTTTTAGTTTCTACTTTGTAAATTCTTAATTTACCAATTAACAATATCGTAACAACTAAAACACGAAGAAGATGAACCTCTTTTTTCCAAAAGTAACACGATACACATATTTTAAAAGATATGTTGAAAATTATGACAATGATTTAAAACTATTTTATCAAGATTTTGAAAACGCTACTGAATTAGAGTTTTTGAAAAATGATTTATCAAATCATAAATCTATTTTAAAACACTACAATAAAAAATCCCCCGACGGGATAAAAGATATTTTTGAAGAGGATAAAGAAAGAAGAAATAGAATATATGAACAAAAAAGAATTATTGAATTTATAGAAAATAAAATTGCTGAAATAAAAAAAAGCATCCCAAAGAAAGATGAATTTGAAAAAGCAATTGATTTAAGCACCTCAAATGCAGTACAGAAAATAATTTTCTTACATGAATTAGGCATAATTGATTTTTTAAGAACCAAACAACCGTTTAGCACGTCTGTAAATAGTTTGGCTAATGTATTAACAGCAATTACGGGAGAAAAGACAACAACATTACAACCTTATCTAAACGCATTATTGAGCAATACAGAGGCAGAAAACAAACATCCCTATTATTCCAAATCAACTGCTGAAAAAGTAAGAAACCAACTTATAAATTTAGGTTTTAAGGTTGATTAAACCTATTTCATACTTTTTAGGGACAACCCTAATTTATCCCTAAAAGTAGTTTGCATTATCATTTTAAAACAAAAGATATGCAAACGATTCAATTCATCCAAACAACGCCTCAAGAACTTCAAAATCAAATTACAGAGGGCGTAAAAAATCAATTAGAAGATTTTTTAAAACACTACACACCCAAACAACCGAATGAATATTTAACACGTCAAGAAGTGGCGCAAATGTTCAACGTTGACATTTCAACAGTACACAACTGGTGCAAATCGAAAAAGTTAAAACCGTTGGGATTAGGTTCGAGGGTATATTTTTTACGTTCCGATATTGAACAAAGTCTTATTCCTTTAAACCAATAAAAAAGGAACAACACAAAAAAATAAAAGAGAGGTTGTTCACGCCTCTCTATTTGTTCAATGTTCAGTTTTCACAGGCAATGCAAAAACCAATTCAAAGATACAAAAATTGATTGATTATGTAAAAATATCAGTCAAAAAAATCGATACTACAATACTGGAAAACAATCCTTTATTGAAGTTTTTTTCTGATGGAATAAACCTTGAAACTGGGGAAATAAAAACCACTAATAAATACGGGCAAAAAATCACACTCTGCAAAAAAGCACATTACAAAAACCTCGATTTTATAATATACAGTACAAACACCGTTCATATTTCAGGGAGTTTACACAAGTTTTACAACGATGGTTTACACAATTACAACATATTCGATTTTAACGCATTTTTAGCCGTTTTAAGTGATTTAAAACTAAATTTCGGAATAGAACCCGAAAACTGCATTATTAAAAATTTAGAGATAGGTTTAAATGTTATACCACCAATAAAAACAAGTTTACTTTTAAACTACTGTTTTCTACATAAAACAAACTTAATTGTTAACTCAATCAATAATTCAGAAGGCAATTACAAACAATGTGAACTTACTCAATACACAGTTAAGATGTACGACAAAGCATTGCAATACAAAAAAAGGTTTCCTCAGATTAATTCCGAAATATTCCGATTTGAATTGAAATTTAATAAAATGGAACGTATTAAAAAATTAGGAGTTTTCACCCTCGATGATATTATAAAAAGCGGCTTCAAAATCTTTGAGAATGATTTAATTACTGAATGGAATAACATTCTATTTTTTGACAATACTATACAAACCAAAAGCAAACGATTACTAAACTATAAAAACCCAATTTACTGGACTAATTTACTTAGAGCAAAGAGCAAATCGAACTACTACAAACAACGTGAAATATTAAAAGATTTTACAATTCAAAATTCAAATCAAATACAATTACAAATTACAGAATTAATGAAGTTAAAAATCGATGAAATAGATAAGGGTGCATAAATTGACCTTATAATAAAATGGTCAATTCGCACACCCTATATTAAAGACTCAAATTATAAAGATCGCACATAAAATTAGAAACCAGAGCAACAACAATAAAATCAGACAAAACAAAAATTACCATTCGGAACAAATTAACCTCTTTAATTTATAAATATGATGATTTATACCCATACTCAAGGAGAATACGATTTTTATTATGACTACTTAGAAAACAGTAAAATCATAATTAGAAAACATCGAGAAACCAACGAAATATTATATGATGCAGATAGTATCGCAAAGGCTTTAGGTTTTGAAAACTTACAAACTATGATTGAGAGCAATGAAGAATTAGAAAATATGTATCGCAACGGATATAAAAATGATTTAGTAAAATTTATTATCGATAATGAAGATGAACTTTTGTAACACAAAGTCTTTAAACAGTAATAAATTTTATTTTTCAATACTAAACAACTAAGTTATATTTTCTTAACTTGTCCACGTCTTAAAAAGAACCCCTTTTATGCCTTTGTTTCAAAAAACGGTAGTAGAAAAATATTTACACAATCAGGATAAAAATAAACTGGTTGACCAATGGAATGTTTTTAAAAACCATTTCCAAAACGCCACTATTCAAGAAAACATAAGAAACAGTAAAGAGGAACAATATCAAGGCGAATTTTTAATTGATTTATTTGTTAATGTTTTAGGCTACAAAAAGAATCCAACGCCCGAATATAATCTAACAACCGAATATAAGAACGTTAAAGACTCCAAAAAAGCCGACGGCGCAATTATACTAAACGACAAAGTTAAAGCCGTTATTGAGCTAAAAGGCACTAATACGACCGATTTAAACAAAATTGAAGCTCAAGCTTTTGGTTATAAGAACAATCAACCCGATTGCGTTTATATCATAACTTCTAATTTTGAAAAGTTGAGGTTGTACATCGATAACGCAACCGAATATTTAGAGTTTAATTTATTCCAACTTTCAAACAACGAATTTGAATTACTCTATTTGTGTTTAGCTTTTGAAAATCTTTCAAAAGAAATCCCCAAAATAATTAAAGAGGAATCCATAAGCGAAGAAAAAAAGATTACAAAAGCGTTATATACTGATTATTCACTTTTTAAAAGAGAGTTGCACCAAAATTTAGTTGAACTAAACCCAAATTTTGACTCTTTAGAACTCTTTCAAAAATCACAAAAGCTATTAGATAGGTTTTTGTTTATTTTCTTTGCTGAAGACCGTAATTTATTGCCCACTAATCTAATTTTTAGAATAAATAAAGAGTGGCGACTATTACAAGAAATGCGTTTAAACATTTCGTTGTACGATCGATATAAAATTTATTTCAATGATTTGCGTATTGGTGCAAAGGTAATTTTACCAGCGTTTTCACAAACGACTCAAAAGGAAAAAGAAGAACATCAAATATTTGCCTACAACGGCGGTTTATTTCAACCTGATGAGGTTTTAGACAATATTCAAATCAATGATGAATTATTGTATAAACACACTCAAAAACTATCAAATTACGACTTTCAAAGCGAAATTGATGTAAATATTTTAGGTCACATTTTTGAAAATTCATTAAACGAATTGGATGAAATCAAAGCACAAATTGAGGGCGAAACAATAGACAAATCAAAAACCAAAAGAAAAAAAGATGGTGTTTTTTACACTCCCAAATACATTACTAAATACATTGTTGATAATACAGTAGGTAAACTTTGTAACGATAAAAAAGCCGAATTAAAATTAGTTGATGAGGATTACACCAACGACAAAAAGAGAAACAAAAAGACCAAACAACCACTATTAGAAAAACTAACCAATTACCGCAACTGGTTGTTAGAAATTACGATTTGCGACCCTGCGTGTGGTTCGGGTGCGTTCTTAAATGAGGCGTTGAATTTCTTAATTGATGAACACCGTTATATTGATGAACTCCAGGCGAAACTGTTTGGCGATGCCTTAGTATTGAGCGATGTAGAAAAAAGTATTTTAGAGAATAATTTATTTGGAGTTGATTTGAATGAAGAAAGCGTTGAAATTGCAAAGCTCTCATTATGGTTACGCACGGCTCAACCTAAGCGAAAATTAAACGACCTCAGCAACAATATAAAATGCGGTAACTCTTTAATTGACGACTCAACTATTGCGGGCGAAAAAGCGTTTAATTGGCAAAATGAATTTCCTACTATTTTTGAAAAAGGCGGTTTTGATGTTGTCATTGGAAATCCACCCTATGGAGTACATTTTAATGAAATAGAAAAAAAATATTTATCCAATTTTGACGGGTTAGTACCCGATTTTGAAATTTACATCTACTTTATCTCTCTATATAAAAAAATATTAGTACAAAAAGGAGTACTTTCATATATTTTCCCAAACACATTTTTAACAACTCATTTTGGAAAAAAGTATAGAGAAGAGATTTTTAACGAATTAAATATTTACGAATTAATTGATTTATCAAACGATGTTACTTTTACAGATGCTTCTGTTAGAACTTGTATTTTATCTTTCAAAAAAGAAACTTGCGATTATAGCAGTACTCTATTAAAAATAAATAACGGGCAGTTCAAAAAAATTGGTGAATATCCTAAAAAGACAATTTTAGAAAATATTGAAAATGTATCAAGTTTATTCTTTCAAAATAAAGAAGAAAAAAAATTGATTGACAAGATGCAAAAAAATAAGCGTCTAATAGTTTTTCACGATGTTTCTCAAGGTTTAATTCCTTATGACAAATACAGAGGACATGATGAAAATACTATTAAGAACAGAATTTGGCATTCTAATTATAAAAAAGACTCGACTTATAAAAAAGAATTGAAAGGTGGTGATGTTACCAGATACAATATTTCTTGGAATGGTAGTACATGGATTAGTTACGGTGAATGGTTAGCAGCTCCAAGAAATCCAATTTTTTTTAACAATGAAAGATTATTAGTTAGAGAAATAATATCCAAAAAATTATTTTGTTCATATACTGCTGAGGAATATTACAATACGCCTTCATGTATAAACATAATAGACACTAAAGGAATATTGAATTTAAAATATACGCTAACTATTTTAAATTCTAAATTGATTGGGTGGTTTTGTAATAAAGTTTCACCTAAAGCAAACAAAGGATTATTTCCTAAAATCATGGTAAACGATGTTAGAAATATTCCAATTGTGAAATCAAAAAATGAAGATCAAAAAATTTATATTGAAAAGTCAGATTTAATGCTTTATCTAAATAAAGAATTAGTTGAACTTTCTGAAAAGTTCAAAAGAACTCTAGAGCGCAAATTTGATATTAAGGAATTACCAAAAAAGTTACAAGATTGGTATTTATTAAGCTATTCCGATTTTATAAAAGAATTGTCCAAATTGAAAATAAAACTATCATTGGCCGATGAAGCCGATTGGGAAGTATATTTTAACGATGAGGTAAAAAAAGCTCTCGAAATCAAAAATAAGATTGAGCAAACCGACAAGGAAATTGATTTAATGGTATATCAATTATACGGTTTAACCGATGCTGAGATTGAAATAGTTGAAAATAGTTGATTTATGAAGTTTATTGCACCTTTGGAAATTGCTTCTAAAATAATGACTCTTATTGTTGAAGCTGAAAAAGAGCTAATTTTAGTATCGCCTTACGTAAAAATTAACGATTGGGATAAAATGAAAAAAAGTTTATCCGTAGCAGTAAATAAAGGCGTTAAAATCAATTTTATTGCACGCTCAAACGCTGATAATGACTACAGACCATTAAAGGCTTTAAATATAAACCCAATACTAATAAAAGACCTACACGCCAAAGTTTACATAAATGAAAAATATGCAATAGTTTCATCACAAAATATTACGCATTATTCAGATATTAATTCAATTGATTTAGGTTATATTACTGAAACCGAAAACGAACGAAAGGAGCTGATCGATTTTGTTAAAAATTATATAACGGGTTCAACCTCATCAAAAAAGTTAGTTATCAATAGGATTGAAAATTTTGATTATGATAATACACCACAACTAAAAAATTACCAAGTTGAAAAACTATTTAATCATTTTTTAGATAAATATTGGGGTGTAAAGTTTGTTCCTACTTCAACTTATGTTTTTAGCGGTTATCTATTAAATTTTGCTGATGTAATGATAAGTTCAATTTATACAATCAAAATAGAAAAATCATTAGAAAACTGTGAAGCATTAATTGATAAAATCGCCGAGATTAACTTTAATTTTAATCATAAGTTTAAAGTCAATTTGAGTACGAGCCACAAAAAATATTATTATTTAGAATTTGTTCCAACATCGAGAATAAATTTTAATTATCTTTTAAATGACTTTGAAACAATTACAAATGAATTGATTGAATTATCAAATCAAAATTGATTTAATCTATTCAAACTTCCAACCCACACAAATAAAATCATTTTCCAATTCAACAAAATGCAACGGAAAAGGAATTTCCTTTTTGCGCTTATCAAGTATTTTTTTTCGTGCTGTAGATAGGTTTTTGTAATACTGAAAAATATAAATATAATTTCCTCTTTTGTCTTTTACTCCAAATGTGCAGTTGGTTCTATTTTTTTGATTATTAGTAAATGTTTGAATACTCTCAATTGTTGAGGGTTCTAAATGCTTTAGAATGCTTTGCATTTTCTGTATTTGTTCTTTTGTAAATGACATTTAAAGTAATTCTTTATAAAGTAATTCTATTGTTCTTTCAATTTTAGTTATTCCGGTTTCAATTATTATAGTTGACCAAAAAGGGGAATAATTTTCAACTATAAAAGAAAATGCCTTTAAAATTTCCTCTTTTGTTGATTCCATATCAATACCTAAATATCTATCTTGAGCAATAATCCTAAAGAAAGTGCCATTTATTAAAAGTTCATCGTTTTCATCTGCTGTATTGTCAGGTGCTAAACCGAAATAAATAATTTCAGTTGTAAAATTATTTAATAATTCTAAAAGGTACTCTTTCACAAACAAATAAAGATTTTCATCTGTAAAATTGGGTACATTAAAATCATTTGAATTTATTGTAAGTGAGTAACTTTCATATTCTAAGTCCATATTTTGTAATTTTGTTTAAAATCAAATTTATGTGTTTTTATTTTGGCATAAAAGACCCGGTTAAAAAAATCGAAAAACGATTTAACAAACCTTTTGAAAATTCATCATTATTCACACCTGATGAAAAATACAATGGATTTGCACATCCAATATGTGCAATAATTTCAAATGATAAAACTAATGTTATTTCGGTTGCTAAATGGGGATTATTGCCGAGCTGGAGCAAAGATGAAAAATTTGCAAAAAACACATTAAATGCACGAATTGAAACTATAGAGTCATTACCAAGTTTTAAAGATTATAATAATAATCGTTGTTTAATCCCGGCAAATTATTTTTATGAATGGCGACACGAGGGGAAAAATAAAATTCCCTATAAAATCTATTCACAAGAAAATGAAATATTTTGTTTTGGTGGTATTTATTCAGATTGGAAAAATCCAACCAATAAAATTATCACAAGAACATTTTCTATTATAACTACTGAAGCAAACCAATTAATGAAATATATTCATAACGAAAAAATGAGAATGCCTGTAATTTTGAATAAAGAAGATGAATTGAATTGGTTAAACAATACTTCTGTTGAGAAATTTGCTTTTCCATATAGCGCAAATCTATTAGGCATGGAAAATAAAAAATAATTTTGCATAATAAAGGAATTGAGACTGTAATTTTAATATTTTTTTTGATTATTAAAATTGATTTTATATTTAGACTATAACTTGATAATTTATTTTATTCTCAACATTTACAATCCTTTACACTACTTTTTCTAAACAGAAAAAAGCTCTATTCAGTTTATATATACAACTTCAATTTGTAGTACAATTGTACTACAATTTTTATATCATTACATTAGCAACCATCCCCTATATTTTTAGAAAAAAAATTAAAAAGGAAAACGAAATTATCAAGGGTGTAGGGGTTAACTTTTGATATAATGATTTAAAAATTTTTAGTTTCATTTATCGTAATTCTACAATAATTTAAACTTACTAACTCTCTAAAACAACAATCATAATTTACAAAATATTGTAAGAAAATAACTTCAAAGAAAACCAGTTGTTTATATTTTTTTAAAATAACTGACTAAATACTGGCTAATTAAAATAAAAAAATCCGTAAAGCGCTATAAAATAACAATTTACGGATTATTAATGTACTCAAGGCGGGACTTGAACCCGCACGAACTAAACGTTCACTGGATTTTAAGTCCAGCGTGTCTACCAATTCCACCACTCGAGCATTGGTAACTTGAGCGAAAAACGGGGTTCGAACCCGCGACCTCAACCTTGGCAAGGTTGCGCTCTACCAACTGAGCTATTTTCGCATTTGCTGTAACAATCAGAATAATTCTTATTCTTATTGCGTCAGAGTTGTTTTTAAGAACATCGCTACATTGCTGTATTGCGGATGCAAATGTAAGATTAAAATTGAATTTTGCAAAGATTTTTAGCAAAAAAACTGCATTTTTTTATAACCTTTTGGGACTCTTACTTTTACTTACGTTGCAACATTCGCTTTATTTCATTGAGTTTCATCAGTGCCTCAACCGGAGTAAGGGTATTAATATCCAAATGCAAGATTTCCTCTTTTATTTCTTCTAACAAAGGATCATCCAAATTAAATATACTAAGCTGCATATCATCTGCCACCGATTTTACTCCTGAGAGTTCAGACCCGGAATGGTTTTTTTCAAGCTTTTTGAGCAATTTTTGCGCACGCTGTATCACCGTTTGAGGCATCCCGGCCATTTTCGCTACGTGAATTCCAAAACTGTGTTCGCTGCCCCCTTTGACCAACTTTCGTAAAAACAAAACCGTATCTTTCATTTCTTTAACCGAAACATTGTAATTCTGAATACGTGAAAATTGTTCGGCCATCTCATTGAGCTCATGGTAATGTGTGGCAAAAAGGGTTTTCGGACGAGCCGGATTTTCATGCAGGTACTCCGCAATTGCCCAAGCAATGGAAATGCCGTCATAGGTGCTGGTTCCTCGTCCAATTTCGTCCAACAAAACCAAACTTCGGTCCGAAATATTGTTCAATATCGAAGCAGTTTCATTCATTTCTACCATAAACGTTGATTCCCCCATGGAGATGTTATCGCTGGCACCCACACGGGTAAAAATTTTATCCACTACTCCCATTCGCAGTTTGTCCGCCGGAACAAAGCTGCCCGTTTGTGCTAATAATACAATAAGTGCTGTTTGGCGCAGTAACGCTGATTTACCCGACATATTTGGACCGGTAATCATAATCATTTGCTGCGATTCTCGGTCTAAAAACACATCATTAGCAATATAAGCCATATCGGCCGGAAGTTGCTTTTCAATCACCGGATGCCGTCCGTTGGTTATCTCTAAATCGTAGCTGTCGTCTAATTCCGGGCAGTTGTATTTGTTTTCAATGGCCAATTGCGCAAATGCTGCTAAACAGTCTAATTGCGCGATGAGACCCGCATTTAGTTGCACGGGTTTAATGTATGACGTAATCCATTGAATGAGTTGATCAAACAATTGATTTTCTATTTGCTGAATTTTCTCTTCCGCACCCAGAATCTTCGTTTCGTATTCTTTAAGTTCCTCCGTAATGTAGCGCTCCGCATTTACTAATGTTTGCTTCCGAATCCATTCTGTAGGCACCTTATCTTTATGGGTATTTCGAACTTCGATATAATACCCAAACACATTATTAAACGCGATTTTAAGCGATGCAATTCCGGTGCGTTCTGATTCTCTTTGTTCTATACCTTCTAGGTATTCTTTACCCGAAAAGGCAATAGTTCGCAATTCATCTAATTCGGGATGCACTCCGGGAGCGATTACATTTCCTTTGGCTACAGCTACCGGTGCTTCAGGGTTGAGTGTGGTTTGTATTTTCTCGCGAAGCAAATCACATGAATGTAAGCCATCGCCAATCATTTTTACAGCCTCTTGCGTACTTTCGAGTGCCCGCTTCTTAATCGGTATCATGGCCTCGAGGGATTCCTTGAGGTAAATTACTTCTCGAGGCGAAATTTTTCCGGTAGCCAATTTTGAAATCAGACGCTCCAAATCAGATATCTGCTTAATTTGCTGCTGCATAAAATGCAACTCCTGTTGGTTTTCGAGAAAATAAGCAACCACCTGATGACGGTATCTGATTTTTTGAATATCCTTAAGAGGTAACGCCAACCAACGTTTTAACAAACGCGAACCCATGGGTGAAAGGGTTTTATCAATCACATCCAAAAGGGTTACGGCATTGGGAGAGGAACTAAAATAAAGTTCCAAATTGCGAATTGTAAATTTATCCATCCACACATAACTGTCTTCCGCGATACGTTGAATGGTTGAAATATGTTGAATCCGATTATGTTGGGTTTCGGAAAGGTAATACAAAATGGCGCCTGAGGCTATAATTCCGGCTGTTAAATCCTCTATTCCAAATCCTTTTAGCGAATTTGTTTGAAAATGATGGGTGAGTGTTTGTACGGCATAATCTTCTTTATAAACCCAATCCTCCAAATAGAAAACATTAAAATCTGAGCCGTATTTTTCTTTGAACGTGTTTTTCCCGGCTTTTTCAACTAAGATTTCACTGGGTTTGAAATTTTG
Organism: Flavobacterium sp.; assembly: GCA_041917555.1. Classification (GTDB taxonomy): domain Bacteria; phylum Bacteroidota; class Bacteroidia; order Flavobacteriales; family Flavobacteriaceae; genus Flavobacterium. The sequence goes on from JAYRXL010000027.1 coordinate 152,679, forward strand.
CAATAGCTTGTCAATGTACTCATCATTCCCTTGAGCCGTAAGAAATTCACCGGTAGAAACATCCAAAAATGCAATTCCGGTAACAGCTTTCGAAAAATAAACCGAGGCCAAGAAATTATTGGAGCGGGCATTGAGTACCTCGTCGTTTATGGCTACACCGGGCGTAACCAGTTCGGTAACCCCTCTTTTGACAATGGTTTTTGTCATTTTAGGATCCTCCAACTGATCACAAATAGCTACTCTAAGACCTGATTTTACCAATTTAGGCAAGTAGGTATTTAACGAATGGTGCGGAAAACCGGCTAAAGCCGTTTCGGTTTCACTGCCGTTTCCTCTTTTTGTTAATACTATTCCGAGTATTTTGGCAGTACGAACGGCATCTTCCCCAAAAGTTTCATAAAAATCTCCCACACGAAACAACAAACAAGCATCAGGGTATTTCGCCTTAATCTCGTTGTACTGTTTCATTAACGGAGTCTCTTTTGTTTTGGTGTCTTTTGCTGCCAAAGGAAATATCGTTTAAAAGTCCACGAAGTTACTTTTTTCACATGAAAAAATAAATTACATGCGAAAATAATTCATGTGCTGTTGTCAATTTTTGTAAATTTGTTTAACTACATCAAATTTTCTTGTATGATTCGGATAGTATCGTTGTTTGTTTCTATTTTCTTTACCGCTATACTTTGTGTAGCGCAAACCCCTAAACCTGTCGTAAAAAAAACGACAAAAAAGACAATCGAGAAAAAAGAAGAAACGACACCCAAAGTAGAGGGCGCCGGAATAAGTTTTGAGAAGGAAACGTTGGATTACGGCACTATACCCCATAATTCGAATGGTGTACGTGAGTTTAAATTTACCAACAACGGAAACAAAGCCTTGCTTATTAAATCGGCCAACAGTTCCTGCGGCTGTACAGTGCCTTCTTTCCCTAAAGATTCCATACAACCCGGAGAAAAAGGAATAATCAGTGTAAAATACGACACCAAAAGAGCCGGTCCGTTTAACAAATTGATTACTGTGACTTCCAACGCCAAACAAGGCACCAAAAAACTCATTATAAAAGGAAATATAAGTCCTGCGCTTCCTAAAAAAAAGAACTCGTCGGCAAAACGTTAAATTTTCTGCTTTCACCATTCGTAGCCCTCAAAAAAACCTGATTTTTAGCTATTTTTGCAGAAAAAAGATGCGCAAACTCCTCAATAGCGAATTAAACCGAAAGACGACTGAAGCCTTCAAAGAATCAGAAAAAACACCCATAATACTTGTTTTAGACGATATACGGAGTTTGCATAATATCGGCTCGGTATTTAGGACTTCGGATGCTTTTTTGATTGAAAAAATATATTTGTGCGGCATTACCGCCACACCTCCAAATAAAGAAATCCACAAAACTGCTCTAGGCGCTACTGATAGTGTGGCTTGGGAATATCGAAAATCAGTAGTTGAATTGGCCCATGAGTTAAAATCGAATGATACGTTACTATACGCCGTAGAACAAGTGGAGAATGCTGTTTTTTTAGACAACTTTTCTGTAACAGATAACAAAAAATATGCACTAGTATTTGGTAACGAAGTATATGGTGTATCCCAAGAGGTAATTCAAATGTGTGACGGTTGTATTGAAATTCCGCAATTGGGTACAAAACATTCGTTGAATATTTCGGTGAGTGTTGGGATTGTGGTGTGGGATTTATATCAGAAAATGAAATTGTTTCAGAACCAAAACAAATAAGCAATTTGAAATTTATTTTTTTCATATGGTTAGGCATTCAAATTTCGTGGGCTCAAGTATCCAATGTAGCCCCAATTTTAAGTGCTACAGGCAATCAAACCTATTGCCCGGGTACCAGTGTGAAAATTGTTACCAATATGACCTTTACAGATCCTGATGACACAGGTATAGATGCCGTTTACATCCAAATTTCTTCTGGGTATGTTATCAACCAAGATGTTTTAACTTTAACCGGACTGCATCCTACTATAAATGCCTCTTGGAATCCTGTTTTGGGAAAAATGACCTTAACGGGCGTTGCTGGTCAACCAACCTACGCCGAGTTAAAAGCAGCCATCGAATCGATTGAGTTTTCCAATAGCAGTGCTAATCCATCCGGAAACCGCAATTTCTCAATCACTATAGGACAGGCCAACTATTTACCAACAAACGGTCATTACTATGAATTTAAACCCAACATCGGAGTAACCTGGACAAATGCCAAAACGTTGGCTCAAAGTTCAACTTATTATGGCTTGCAAGGGTATTTGGCTACTATTACATCCGCAGAAGAGGCTCAAATTGCAGGCGCTCAAACTACCGGCGCCGGATGGATTGGAGGTAGCGATGCCGAAACGGAAGGAACTTGGAAATGGATGACAGGACCGGAAATGGGACTGGTTTTTTGGACCGGAAACTTTACCGGTTTTACAACCAATTTTGCATATTGGAATACCGGTGAGCCTAATGACCAAAACAACGAAGATTATGCCCACATCACTGCTGCCGGCGTTGGGATTAATGGTTCTTGGAATGATTTATCGGACACCGGGGAGCCTAGCGGTAATTACCAACCTAAAGGCTACATTGTAGAATATGGCGGTACCCCGGGCGACCCAACACTCAATATTTCAACCAGCACGCAACTCTCAATTCCTTCTATAACATCAACGGTTACATCTACGCGCTGTGGCGACGGAACAGTTACTTTGGAAGCCGTTTCGAGCACGGGCATTGTTCATTGGTATGATGTGCCAACCGGCGGAACCCTCTTAGGAACAGGCAATACTTTTACCACGCCCACAATAAGCTCGGATACTGTTTTTTATGCCGTTGCCCATTCCCCAGATTGCAGCGATAATAGCAACCGAAAACCTGTTTCTGCCTTTGTTACACCTCGACCGGTATTAACCGTTAACTCTCCGTATTACATGTGCGAGGAAAGTTATAAAGTAATCGAAGTTTTAACTACATCGGGGATTATGTTCTGGTTTGATAGCCCAACAGCAACAGATCCTATTTTCTTAGGAACAAACTTTGTTGTGCCCAACATTCATCAGGATACGGTTTATTATGCCGAGGCAAACTACAACGGCTGTCTATCACAACGCATTCCGGTTGAAATTAGGGTCTATCCCATACCGGATGTCACCAATGAAGAATTTACAATCTGTGAAAACGAGAGTCTGGTTTTGGATGCCGGAGTTCCGGGTATGAATTATCTTTGGTCGACGGGTGGAAACTCACAAACACAAATTCACACCGGCTCTTCGAACTATGAGGTAACCATCACAACTCCTGCTCCGGAAAACTGTACTGTTGTCAAACATTTTGTTGTTCACCAATATGAAATGCCTGTAATTACAGCTATCGAAACCAACGAATTAACAGTTACCATTCACGTGGATGGGAATGGAGAATATGCCTTTTCAGTTAACAATAGCCCTTACCAGTCCTCGCCTACATTTACCTTACAAGAAGGCGGAATGTATACTGCTTTTGTCAAAGAAATTCACGACTGCGGATTTGACACCAAATCATTTGCTGTGCTTTCGGTGCCACCTGTATTTACCCCAAATGGTGACGGCACAAACGATTATTGGATACCCAAAGGCTTGGAATTTTTCCCTGGAATTCGAATTCGTATTTTTGATCGCTTTGGCAAATTTTTAGTCGACTTTGACAACGAATCAAACGGTTGGAATGGCCAATATAATAGCACTATACTCCCGGCTGATGATTATTGGTATGTAATGGAACAAGATGGTGCTGTTATTCAAAAAGGTCACTTTAGCTTAAAACGCTGATGCGATCTCTAATAGCGTTGAGAATAAAAAGGTAGTCGCTTTGATTTTTTACAAAATCCCGTTCAGAAACATCAATAATCAACACATTCAAATCCTGTTGCGTTTTGATGTAATCTAAGTAACCATTATTGATACGATCCAAATAGTCGGCAGGAATTTCCTGCTCATAGCTACGCCCCCTCTTTTTTATATTTTGAAGTAATCTTGCCGTATTTTGATAGAGATACACATACAAATCCGGTTTGGGCATTTCCTTGTAAATGATGTCAAAAAGTGTTTTATACAAACGGTACTCATCATCGGCTAATGTAACCTTGGCAAATATGAGTGATTTAAAAATATGGTAATCGGCAACCACAAAATCTTTAAACAAATCAAATTGCGATAAATCGTCTGAAATTTGTTGATAACGGTCGGCTAAAAATGACATTTCGAGCGGAAATGCGTAGCGCGATTGATCTTTATAAAATTTGGGCAAAAAAGGATTATCAGCGAAACGTTCCAAAACAATTTTACCATTAAAATCGTCGGCAATTTTGCCGGCTAAAGTCGTTTTACCGGCACCAATATTTCCTTCTATAGCAATGTAATTGAACCTTTGCAACTTTATTGCTTCTAATGGTTCAATCAGTTTGGTTTTGGGGCGGCAGGCTCCTTTATCCTTACATTCTTCGAGCAATGTGGTAATTGTATTTCCAGATATTGGGTCTTGAAAATCAGGCAGCAATTCTTGCAAAGGGCGCAACACAAAAAGGCGTTCATGCATTAGCGGGTGCGGAATCTCTAACCCTTCTTCACGAATAACCTCATCATTAAAAGTAAGAATATCAATATCTATAGTACGCGATTGATAACCTGTTGCATCGGACCGTACACGCCCAAGTTCAGTTTCAAGTTTCAGAATTCTCTTTAGTAACTTTTGCGGTTTAAGATGGGTATGCAAGATCAACACACAATTCAAAAAAGGCTCTCCGGTAAAACCCCAGGCATCGGTTTCATACAACGTTGAAGTTTTAACAACGGTTCCCACCGATTCATGCAACATCGCTACACAACGCTGTAGGTTTTCTTCCCTGTTGCCAAGGTTAGAGCCCAACGATATCAATACAGAATGTTGCATTTTCATAGGTCACAAAATAACTAAAAGTAATTCAGACTAACATAATAAAAATTGGTATGTTAATAACTATTTGTATTCCTTTTGGCGCCATGTGTAACATCAACATAAATTGAGCTACTAATAGTCTAAAACAAAAATAATTATGCGATTTTTAGGAAATGTACTGGCCACTATTGTGGGATTATTCATTTTTTTCATGTTGTTATTCTTTGGCTTTATTTTTATTGGTGCCGTATTTGGAAGTGATTCCGAAACGGTTCAGGTTAAAGAAAATTCGGTAATTGAATTAGACCTTAGCAAGGTAACCTATGATTATGCCGGAAAAACAAACTTCAAAGACTTTCAGTTTTACGACGACAAGCACAACGGCCTTTCTGACATTATCAAAGCCGTAGAATATGCTAAAACCGATGAGGACATCAAAGGAATTTCGATTTTAAACAACGAATCTAACTTAGGAATAGCGCAAACAAAAGCCTTGCGCGATGCCTTAGAAGACTTTAAAAAATCAGGAAAATTTGTGTATTCCTATGCCGATATGTATACCCAAAAAGGCTACTACCTTAACTCGGTTGCTAATGCAGTATATTTAAATCCTATCGGCGAGTTTGACTTTAAAGGATTGTCAACAGAAATCATGTTCTTTAAAGATTTTCAGGAAAAATACGGCATTAAAATGGAAGTTATTCGCCACGGAAAATACAAAAGTGCTGTGGAGCCGTTTTTAGAAAATAAAATGAGCGAAGCAAACCGTGAACAAACTATGGCCCTACTTAATTCGGTTTGGAATTCGGTTGTAACCGATATTTCAAAATCGAGAAATATTTCGGTAGCCCGATTAAATGAAATCGCCGCAGGCCTTTTGGCACGCAAACCCGAAATGGCTCTTAAGGAAAAACTCATCGACAAAGTTGCTTATGAAGACGTTTACCATAATGACATTAAAAAAGCATTAAAGGTCGATGCCAAAGACGATTATGAAACCGTTACTATAGAAGAATATTCTGAAATGGTAGCTGTAACCGCCAAAGGCCCTGACACCAAAGACAAAATTGCTGTTATTTATGCTCAAGGTGAAATTTTAGGCGGCGAAGGCGATGTAGATATCATTGGTGAAGGCTCCATGCGAAGAGCAATCAAAGAGGCCCGCGAAGATGAAAAAGTAAAAGCTATTGTGTTGCGTATCGACAGTCCGGGTGGAAGTGCATTGACCTCCGAACTAATTTGGCGTGAAATTGAGCTAACCAAAAAAGTAAAACCGGTTGTGGTATCGATGGGAAATGTGGCTGCATCGGGCGGATATTACATTGCATGTAATGCTAACACTATTTTTGCCGAAGCCAATACAATTACCGGTTCTATTGGCGTTTTTGGCACACTTCCTAATCTGACCCAAGCTGCCAGTCGTTTAGGCATCACTACCGAAACGGTAAAAACCCACGAAAATGCCTCCAATTACAGTCCGTTTGTCCCGTTAGACGACAACATGAGAGCCTATTACCAAGAAAGTGTTGAAACCATCTATTCTACTTTTGTAAACCGTGTTTCTAAAGGTCGCGGACTCACTTTTGAGCAAGTGGATGCCATAGGACAAGGCCGTGTATGGAGTGGCGCTGATGCCTTAAAAATAGGATTGGTTGATAAAATAGGCGGTATGGATGACGCATTAAAAGAAGCCGCTTCCTTAGCAAAAATTAAAGAATACCGCATCGAAAATTATCCCGAATATGAAAAAAGTTTCGAAGATGTTTTAGCAAAATTCGGCCTTGCCCAAACAAGAGAAGCCATTATGAGAGAAGAACTTGGCGAGGAAAATTATGCGATAGTACAACGTATAAAAAAACTTAAAAGCATGAAAGGTGTGCAAGTTATCATGCCTTATCAAATTAGTATTAATTGATTTATTACGTGTTAGTTGTTGGAAATCCGCCTACGTGGCGGATTTTTTTTGTAAAAATTTAACGACAAAGCCTATTTTATACTGCTATTTTAACAATTCCTTTTCCTTAAAATCCTAACTTTGCTTTAGAAAAGGCAAGGTCTTTGTACAGCCTCTAAAAAACAACAGTCATGGTAAAGAAAATACTGAAAATCACAGGAATTACACTTTTAATACTTTTGATAGCTGCTTTTGCAGTGCCCTATCTTTTTGAGGATCAGATTAAAGCTAAAATTGCTCAGGCCATTAATGACAATGTAGACGCTAAAGTTTCATTTGAAGATGCCGATTTAAGTTTGCTTCGCAGTTTTCCGAGTGCCAGTATTCGTGTGGATAAACTGGCTATTATCAATAAAGCGCCTTTTGAGGGTGATACGTTGGCGGCTTTTGAAGAATTGAATCTCAAAATGTCGGTTACAGAGTTATTCAATGGCGACAATGAACCAATGAATATTGACGGAATATCATCTAAAAACGGATTAATCAACATCATTTTCAATAAAGACGGTATCGGTAACTATGACATTGCTTTAAAAAACAAAAAAGAAGACAAAGCAGGCGAAAGCCAACCATTGGCCTTGAAAATTAAAGCGTATGAAGTTGAAAATTTTCGCTTCAAATTTACCGATGAAGGCACTAAAATTAAAATGGCTCTCGACAGTATAAACCATCAAGGTACGGGTGATTTTACCAACGATGTTTTGGATTTAGACACGAAAACTACGGCTAAAGTTTCCTTCTCTATGGATAAAATGAATTACGTAAGCAATGTCTTGGTTTCGTTGGATGCCGTGTTGGGAATTGACCTTAAGAAAAGTAAATACACGTTCAAAGAAAATAAAGCCACTATAAACGAGTTGCCTTTGGAATTTGACGGATTTATACAATTGGTCGAAAACGGACAGCAGTACGATTTGAAATTTAAAACTCCAACCTCGTCTTTTAAAAATTTCTTGGGTTTAATCCCTGCGGATTACCGAAGCAATCTTGATAATGTAAAAACAACCGGTGATTTTACAGTAGGTGGGTTTGCCAAAGGATTGTATTCGGATACAACGGTACCAAAATTCAATATTGAAATTGCTTCAAACAATGCTTCCTTTCAGTTTCCTGATTTACCCAAAGCAGTTAAAAACATAGTGATTGATACTAAAATCATTAATGAAACCGGTGTCATGAACGACACCTATGTGAACTTAGATAAGCTCTCGTTTGCCATCGATCAGGATGTATTTAATGCCAAAGCGAACATCCGTAATATTGCGACAAATGCTTTAGTTGATGCGGCATTAAAAGGAACCATCAACCTCAATAATTTTTCGAAAGCCTATCCGATTAAACTCGAAAAACCGCTTTCCGGTATCCTAAAGGCTGATGTAACGACAAAATTCGATATGGCCTCGGTTGAAAAAAGTCAATATGAAAATATCAGTAACGCCGGCACAATCGATTTAACCGGATTTCGCTATACCGATGAGAACGGGAAAAACATGGACATCAGTAAGGTTTTGGTTCAATTTAATCCGAGTCGGGTCGATTTAAAACAATTTGCCGCCAAAACCGGAAAATCAGATTTGGCTGTAAATGGTATCTTGGAAAACTTTTATGGTTTTATTTTCCGAAATCAAGAACTACGCGGAAACTTCAATATGACATCCAATCAGTTAGCGGTAAGCGATTTTATGGATACCTCTTCGACCCAAAAAACAGAAGCCAAAAAAGCAGATCCCATGAAAATTCCTGCTTTCTTAAATTGCTCACTTACTGCTAAAGCAAACACGGTTTTGTATGACAACCTCACCTTAAAAGACTGTTCAGGAAAACTTATTATAAAAGATCAGGCTGTTACGCTGGAGAATGTAAAAACCAATGTTTTTGGTGGCCAAATCGGTTTAAACGGTATGGTTTCGACCAAACAAAAAGTACCTGTATTTGCCATGAATCTCGGGTTAAATCAAGTGGATATTGCGCAAACTTTTGCCCAATTGGATATGTTGAAAAAAGTAGCTCCGATTGCAGGCGTTATCAACGGAAAGCTTAATTCTACCTTCAAACTCAACGGAACATTAAACGAAACCGAAATGACGCCTAATCTCAATACGCTTACAGGAGATATATTTGGGCAATTACTTTCCACAACCGTGAATGAAAAAAATTCTCAAATGCTCAATGCACTTGGTTCTCAAATCAAATTTATTGACATAAGCAAAGTCAATTTGAATGATATCAAAACGTTCATATCATTTAAAGACGGAAAAGTAACGGTAAAACCGTTTGATATCAAATACCAAGATATTAAGGTTACTGTGAATGGTTCGCACGGTTTTGACCAATCGATGAACTACGGTTTAAAATTGGATGTTCCTGCCAAATATTTAGGCAACGATGTAAATAAATTACTGGCAAAACTTACACCGGCCGATGCCTCTAAAATTGAAAACGTACCGGTAAACGTAGCGATGACGGGTAATTTTAAAGCACCAAAAGTGACAACCGACTTGAAACAAGCAACCAATGCGCTTGTTACCGATTTGGTTCAAAAACAAAAAAATGCTTTAATCAACAAAGGAAAAAGTCAGTTGGAAAGTTTAATCGATAAAAGCAAAAAACCGGGCGATTCTTCCAAAACAAATCTTCCTACAACTAAAGAAGCCGCAAAAGAAGAAGTTAAAAAGCAGGCCGAAACCAAGGCCAAAGATTTATTAAAAGGCCTATTAAATAAGAAGAATAAAGACCAGCAAAACCCTCAATAATTAACGTGAGTTCGATATAATAATAAAGTCAGAATTCTTAAAAGTGCTTGGCTATAAGGCAAATTTTCGAGAGATAACCGGTTATCTTGAGGAAATTTAACGCCATAGACGAGTGCTTTTTAGGATAGCTTTTTAAAAGTTACACTTTAGAGAAGCCATCTACTTCGCCTTACATCATTGAAATAGCCCGCTATTACTGCTTATGTAACGCTCGTATCTCACTCCTCTAAAGCGTTCTGACAAAATTCTTATCTCGAACTCACGTTAATTAAAATAATCGGAGTTGCACAACATACCCTTCGTAGGTTCGCACATTAAAAACAGTGCCGTCTTCAAACAGGAGGTATTGTCCTTTTATACCGGTTAATTTACCCGAAAAATGATGGGTTTTTTGAAGATTAAGGCTGTTAAGTTTTGTGGGATAGTGTAACACCGGATAATGCAATTCAACCAGGTTATTTTCCTGAGGGTGAAAATACGGTTGTACTTCCTCCGGTATAAGTGCTCCTAATTTTTGGCGTTCAGCTATTAAATCCTCATCGGGAATTTCGTTTTTGAGCATTTTTTGCCAGTTAGTTTTATCCGAATAGTGGTTTTTTAGCGCCACCTCTGTAATCCCCGCTAAATAACGATTAGGTACTTCTACTATGGGCAGTGCTTTTACAGCGCCTTGGTCTATCCAGCGTGTTGGCACTTGAGTTTTGCGTGTAACCCCTACTTTTACTTCGCTCGAAAGTGCTAAATAAACTACATGGGGTTGTAACTGCACTTTCTTTTCGTATTCCAAATCGCGATCTTCGATATCCAAATGTGCCGTACTCAACTCAGGGCGCATAATCCAATCGCCGGCAGCGGCACTCGACATAAAACAGTCATAACAAAAACCTTGGCTGAATATTTTTTTCGCTTTTCCGCATTCCAAACATTGGTAACCCACAAACTCCATTTCAAAATTGCGTCCCAGAACTTGATTTAGACTTAAAAAACTATTTTCAAACACCAAATAATACTGAATTGGGTTTAAAAATTCGGTTTGCATTTTGGTAAGTACGCCCTCGTAATTCATCACACTGGTATTTATTTAGTCTAAGAAAAACGACATTTAGAAAGTTTGCCAAATTTTCTTATTTTTGGTAAAAGTAAAATTCATTATTCACATTTCATAATCTGCCTTTTCCGAAGTAGTAGATTGAACTAAATTTTTATAACCTAAAATATGCCATTCCCACTCATCAATTCTATTGCTTCCTGGGTTTTGAAACAGCGCATTCATCAGATTGAGTTGTTTCTAAAATACCCTAATGAAGTTCAGGAAGAATTGCTGATGAACCTCATTCGCAGTTGTGAAGATACGGTTGTTGGAAAAAAATACGACTTTACTTCGGTTAAAAATTACACTACTTTCACCGAAAGGGTGCCGGTTTCTTCCTATGAAGAATTACAACCGATGATAGAGGAAACTCGGCAGGGCTATCAAAATATTTTTTGGAATACCCCAATTAAATGGTTTGCTAAATCGAGCGGAACAACCAATGCCAAAAGTAAGTTTATACCGGTAAGTAATGAAGCTCTCGAAGATTGTCATTACAAAGGCAGTAAGGATTTACTTTGCATGTACCTCAACAACAATGAAGATTCGGGATTGTTTTTAGGGAAGAGTTTGCGTTTGGGCGGTAGCTCTCAAATTTATGCCAACAACAATACTTATTTTGGTGATTTATCGGCCATTTTAATAGAAAACATGCCCATGTGGGCCGAATTTAGCAGTACACCCAGCAATAAAACCTCGTTAATGAGCGAATGGGAAACCAAACTTGCGGCTATCATTCATGAAACAAAAAGCGAAAATGTAACCAGTTTTGCAGGTGTCCCTTCTTGGATGCTGGTGTTGATGAACCGAATACTCACAGAAAACGGCAAAGATAATTTATTTGAACTTTGGCCCAATTTGGAGGTCTATTTTCATGGAGGTGTTAGTTTTGAACCCTACCGTGAGCAATACAAAAAAATATTGCCTAACAATGATTTTAAATACTACGAAATATACAATGCCAGTGAAGGTTTCTTTGCCATACAGGATTTGAATTATTCGAATGATTTGCTGTTGATGCTGGATTATGGTATCTTTTATGAATTTATCCCGATGGAAACTTTTGGAACTCCGGAAGAAAAAATTGTCCGTTTGGCAGACGTTGAATTGCACAAAAATTACGCCATGGTAATTACGACAAATTCAGGTTTGTGGCGCTATATGATTGGTGATACTGTTCGATTTACATCATTAAAGCCCTACCGCGTTAGGGTATCTGGCCGTACCAAACACCACATAAATGTTTTTGGCGAAGAACTAATGGTAGAAAATACCGATATGGCTTTGGCACTTACCTGTAAAACACTCAATTGTGAAATTAAAGATTATACGGTAGCGCCTGTTTTTATGCAGGGAAAAGAAAAAGGTGCACACGAATGGATTATTGAATTTAGCATTTTGCCCGAAAATTGCACTGTATTTTCGCAGGTTTTGGATGAGAACCTACAAAAGCTAAATTCTGATTATGAGGCAAAACGTTACAATAACATGACCTTAAATCCGTTAAAAATAAACATAGCCCGTGAAAATTTATTTTACGATTGGCTTAAAGAAAATAACAAGTTAGGAGGACAACATAAAATTCCCAGATTATCCAACCAACGTGATTATTTGGAACAATTAATGGCAATGCAAATGCAATCTCAACACTAATTCAAAATGAAAAAACGTATTATCATATATTGTTTAATTGGGCTTTTCATCGCTTCATGTGGTCCAAAACGCATGAAATGTTATGGCCGAAGATGCGTTGAAAGCACCCAAAAAACAGTACCAAACGCTCCTAAAAACGTATAAAGTTCCTTTTGAAAACCAAAATTATAATTGCCGTTGTTTGCATCGCTTTTTTTTGGGGAACCACTTTTTTAGGTATTCGCATCGGAGTAAAAACCATCCCTCCTTTTCTGCTCTCAGGATTGCGTAATTTAATCTCAGGAACTTTGATTCTGGGCTATTTGATTGGTAAGGGTCATTTGCAAAAAATATCCCTACACCAGTTTTTCAGGGCATTTATATTGGCTTTGCTCTTGATTGTTTTAGCCAACGGACTTACTACGTATTCCGAAAAATTTATCAGTAGTGGTTTAGCCTCGCTCATTTCGACCTTATCCCCGCTTTGTATTTACTTAATTAATTTGGCCCTCGGCTTTGAAAAATTATCGTTTAAAACGACTGTGGGAATACTCTTGGCATTATCCGGTATTTTCTTAATCTACCAAAACAGCTTAAAGGATCTGCTAAATCCGGAATACCGATTTGGCGTATATGCTTTGTTAGCCGCCGTGCTGTCATGGTCTGTTGGGACTGTTATTGCTAAACACAATGTTTCTAATCCACTACCCATGCTGCTAACTGTTGCACTGCAAATGCTCATTGCCGGTGTAGTACTTTGCGTTTGGCATGTGCTGTTGGGTACTGAAACAAATAGTAGTACTTGGAGTACCGAGAGTATAGCCGCTTTATTTTATTTGGCCATCTTTGGTTCCGTTGTGGGTTATGTTGCGTATAGTTTTCTGATTACCCAATGGCATTCCACACGCGTTTCGGTTTTATCTTATGTTAATGTTGTGGTTGCTCTGTTTTTAGGGTGGGCAATAGTAGACGAAACCATAACGCTAAAAATGAGTATCGCCACCTTGCTGATTATCAGCGGCGTGATTATTGTGAATTACAAAAAACGTTAACTTTTTCTTTTTTTTAAGTAACATTTCTACATAATAGCCGTCTTACTGGTATCATCAATCAAATCAAAACCTATGAAATCATTAAGCATTGCTGTACTTATGCTGTTTTCAGTATATGTTTCGGCGCAGGAAAAACCTTCAGAAAAGGAACAAGATTCTGTAACTAAAATGAAGGTGCAACTGGACGAAGTAAAAGTTGCTCAAAAGAAAAAACTCATCAAAGTCGACTCCGACAAAACCACGGTAACTGTTAAAGATAATCCTATGGTAAGCACCGGAAATGCTTACGAAGCCATCAAAAAAATGCCGGGTGTAATTGCTTCTCCAACCGGAGGCTTGAGCTTAAACGGACGTGGCGTAACCATATACATTGACGGTTCGCCAAGTACCTTAACGGGAACCGATTTAGAAAACTACCTTACCTCCTTGCCCGCCGGTGCCTTTGAAAAAATTGAACTGATTTACAGTCCCGGAGCTTCTTTTGACGCCAATGCCAGCGGCTCAGTGATTAATTTGGTCACCAGTAGTAAACGCTTAAAAGGGGTTAATGCTAACTTTAATGTAAATTATAATTTCAACAAATATCAAAAACCAAGTCCACAGCTATTGCTTAATGGGAAAGAGAAAAATTTAAGCTGGCAAACCATGTTAGGCTATAATTACATTGACAGTGAGCAACGATGGGAAAACGATCAGGTTTTTACCTCGTTCGAACCCGATGAAACCATTCGCCAAAACAGACTTACGTTAAATACCTATCGTAATTTGTACCTTCGGGTTGGAACCAATTACAAACTTTCTGCAAAATCAAATTTGTTGTTCAATTACAACATGAATTTGGCCAACAACCGTGAACAATTTGATGCGGCTACCACCGGTAGTAGCATTACAGATTATTACAATGACGGAACTACCAAAGACAAAAACAACAATCATGAATTTAGTCTTCAGTACAAAACAAAGTTAGATACTTTGGGTCGAAATCTCAGTATTATCTCATTTGCCAATACTTTTGACCGAAATCCGAAAACCTATTCCAATGCCTTTGAAGGAAGCAGTGCAAGCTTCAATAATTTTACAAATGATTTCAAATTACTAAATTATTATATCAAATATGATTTTGAAATCCCGTTTGAAAAGCTAAAATTAGCCATCAACACCGGAGGAAAATTTAATGTGCTCAATGTTGATAACAGCGGGAACTATTTCCTCAATACCTCTTTACCCAATCGTATTGATTTTGAATACGGTGAATCCAATTTAGCTTTTTATGCTGAAGCCAGAAAAACGCTAAATAAATTTAACCTTACAGCAGGTTTGCGTTTTGAAGATTTTCGGGTAAACCGAACCGGCGTGATAAACGGAACGCGAACCGATTTGGATTTTAGAAACACCAATTTATTCCCGAATATCAGTGCTATGTATCGCTTTACAGACCAGGTTAATGCCGTAGCCTCTTATTCTCGTAAAATTGCGCAACCGGGTTACCGTTCACTCGATCCCAATGGTTCCAACATCGACCAATACAATTCATCTACAGGAAATTTATTGTTGGATCCAACCTTTTTTGACAACTATGAGTTCAAAATTTCGGCTATGGATTTCATACAATTAGGCGTTAATTATAATGTGGCGAAAAACCAAAATATGTTTGTATTTGATGCCAATCCGGGTGAGTTGGTAAGCATTCAGACTTTTAAGCAGTTTGACCGTTACCGTAACCTGAGTGCCTATTTTAATTTTCCAATCCCGTTGGATTATTTTTTCAAGGGTAAAGAAGAATTTCAAAAACGATTGGGCAATATCGACCAAATGAACTACATCTATGTAAACATCAATTATATTCGCAATTTAACAACCGGATTTGATTTTTCATTTGAAAGTAAGCCCATTTGGAATTATGGTGCTCAGGCGCAAATCATGTTGCCTTGGAACATTAAAAGCACGATGACATATTTTATCTTACCAAAAGGAACTTGGGAAATTTACCAAATCACAAAACCTATTCAACAGTTCGATATTTCACTCACACGTGATTTTATGAACAAAAAACTGAAATTGGGTATACATGCCTTTGATTTGTTTAACCAAAATGAGGTAAATGCATTAGTTTCTGCCACCAATTTGGAAACCCGTTTCCATGAAAAAAACGATTCCCGTACATTCAGAATATCCTTATCGTATAATTTTGGAAACTTAAAATTACAAAACGAAAATACCGAAATTCAAACCGAGAAAGTAAAATCAGGTGGTGGTTTAGTGAAATAGCTAACGACCGATTGATTTAGTAAACAAAAATTGGGTTAGAAAGGAAAAGGCTGCGAATTCGCAGCCTTTTTTGGGTTTTTTAATAGCTATTTTACGATGCAATTTCCAAACGTTTCAGTAGATTTTTATTAAGCGCATGTTCCGCGTAGGCATGGTCAATTTCAAGCGCTTTTTCGTCTGTACCCGGAAGTTCATACATGGCATCGGTAAGGATTGCTTCACATAGTGAACGTAATCCACGCGCACCAAGTTTGTATTCCAACGCCTTATCTACTATATAATCTAACGCCTCAGAAGTAATTGAAAACGTAACGCCGTCCATGGCGAAGAGCTTTTCATATTGCTTAATTAGCGCATTTTTAGGTTCGGTTAAAATAGCACGAAGGGTCTCGCGGTCGAGCGGATCCATGTGTGTGAGTACCGGTAAACGACCAATGATTTCCGGAATCAAACCAAACTCCTTAATATCTTTCGGGATAACGTATTGCAGCAAATTGTCTTTATCGATTGCTTCGGCAGTTTTAGAACTGCTGTAGCCCATGGCCTGTCGGTTAAGGCGCTTGGAAATAATACGTTCTATTCCGTCGAAAGCACCACCGGCAATAAACAAAATGTTTTGAGTATTAACCTCGACAAATTTTTGGTCCGGGTGCTTACGCCCTCCTTTTGGAGGTACATTAACAACCGTTCCTTCCAACAATTTAAGCAGGGCTTGCTGCACACCTTCGCCCGATACATCGCGGGTAATGGAAGGGTTATCGCTTTTGCGAGCTATTTTATCAATTTCGTCAATAAAAACAATTCCGCGTTCGGCTTTCGCCACATCATAATCGGCAGCCTGAAGCAAACGGGTTAAAATGCTTTCCACATCTTCACCAACATAACCTGCTTCGGTTAGCACGGTTGCGTCAACAATAGCCAAGGGAACATCCAGAAGGCGAGCAACGGTTTTGGCTACCAATGTTTTTCCGGTTCCGGTTTGACCCACCATGATGATATTGGATTTTTCAATTTCCACATCGTTTGCCGAATTAGGTTGCATTAATCGCTTATAATGATTGTACACCGCTACCGCGATTACTTTTTTGGTTTGTTCCTGACCAATAACATATTCATCAAGGAACGAACGAATTTCTTTGGGACGACGCAATACCAAATCAGACGGCGCTTTTAGTCCGGCATGCGATTTAAGTTCTTCCAACACAATACCATGCGCCTGTTCAATGCAACGGTCGCATATATGTGCATTGATACCGGCAATGAGCAGGTTGGTTTCGGGCTTTTTTCGCCCGCAGAAGGAACATTCTAAAATTTCTTTTGCCATTATTATAGTTGAAAATTGAAACTTGAAAGTCGAAAGTCAAAACTTGCCTGCCGTAGGTAGGGTCAAAACTTGCCTGCCGTAGGCAGGGTCGAAACTTGACTGCCGAAGGCAGGGTTGAAATGTCATCTTAAATAAGCACCCTTTAGACTTTAGGGCTTTCCACTTTGGACTACTCTAATTATCTACGTAGCACTTCATCAATCATGCCGTACTCTTTAGCTTCATCGGCTATCATCCAATAATCGCGTTCTGAGTCTTTGTAAACTTTATCAAACGTTTGTCCGGAATGTTTAGCAATAATTTGGTACAACTCATCTTTGAGTTTTAGCATTTCTTTTAGGTTGATTTCCATATCAGTGGCTACCCCTTGGGCTCCTCCTGAGGGTTGGTGAATCATAACGCGCGAGTGAGGTAGAGCCGAACGTTTGCCTTCGGCGCCGGCACATAAAAGTACGGCTCCCATAGAAGCTGCCATTCCGGTACAAATTGTGGCTACATCCGGTTTTACATACTGCATGGTATCATAAATTCCGAGGCCGGCATAAACGCTACCTCCCGGAGAATTGATATAAATTTGGATATCTTTAGAAGCATCTACACTTTCGAGGAAGAGCAATTGTGCTTGGATAATATTGGCTACATAGTCGTCTACTCCTGTTCCCAGAAAGATGATACGATCCATCATAAGTCGGGAGAAAACGTCG
Source organism: Flavobacterium sp. (assembly GCA_041917555.1). Taxonomy (GTDB): domain Bacteria; phylum Bacteroidota; class Bacteroidia; order Flavobacteriales; family Flavobacteriaceae; genus Flavobacterium. The sequence goes on from JAYRXL010000027.1 coordinate 170,359, forward strand.
AGTTGTGAAACGTTCAATTGGCGTTCCTCAATAATATACGGTGTCATTCCGGCTACAATTTTATCGTAGTAAAGGCTGTTCACACCGTGTTTTTTGGTGGCAAATTTTTTAAATTCTTTTCCGAAGTTCATGGGTAAATAAATTACTTGTTGATTTTGTTATTAAGATGCAAATTAGGGTACAAAGGTTGTACCGTTTTTGGTTTTTATGCCAAAGTGTCTGTTATTTTGGGATTATGCAGCCCGGATTGAAGAGAAGGGAACGCAAAACAGCGCCGCTTGCTGTGTTGTTGTAGCTGTGCGACCGGCGGAAGCACCTGCTACAATTTACTACAGCCGGCGTTGTGCCTGTGGTCCCGCAACGTAAAGCCGGAAATGCTGCCCAAAAAAACTGTAAGAACGAAAAAAGCGTCAGAATCGGGAAGAAACTGACGCTCAAATATAACAAATATTACTCAACTTGAGGCTAAATACAAATTCTAATTGTATAAATAGCGGGCTCAGGTTTCGGTAAATTAGTGTTTTAGTTCGCCATACATGGCTTTGATGAAATCTTCGTAATTTACCTCTTTGCTTTTGGCTTTGATTTTTTCTTTGAAAAGGCGAAGCATTTTTTCGTTCATCACTTGTTCAGACAGGCGTCGAACTTCGTCTTGGTTCGACATAACGCGGGCAACAATTCCTTGTACATCTTCGTCGGTTGGGTTCATTTGCCCGAATTGCGCCATTTGTTGTTTGATAAGACCTGACGTGTAATCTTTTAGCTCCTCGAACGTAATTTGCAGGTTATTCTCACTCATGATTTTACCTTCGATCAATTGGTAGCGCAGGCCTTTTTCGGACTTGTTGTATTCTGCTTCGGCTTCTTCGGCAGACATTGGATTTTCACCGGCATTTTGAATCCATTTTTTCAGGAATTCCGCCGGAAGGTCAAACTTTGTACTTTCGATGAGGAAGTCGGTTACATCGTTAAGGAATTTTTGATCGGCTTGTTGGGCGAATTGTCTTTCGGCATCTTCTTTAATGCGCGATTTTAATTCGTCTACCGAGGTAATGGCTTTAGGACCGAAAAGGCGGTCGAACAATTCCTGATCTAACGTAGCCGGTTCATAGCCCACCACTTCATCGATGGTAAATGTAACTTCAACATCCAAACCATGTACATCGTCATGACCGATATTGAGTACATCCATGAGTTTGTGGTCATCGTTAAAAAGACCTTTAGTTTTAAGTGTGACAACATCACCGACTTTTTTACCCAAGAACGATTTTGCGGTTTTTTTATCGGCTAATTCTTCCAAATCCAATGTAGCTCGGTTGGTTATGCCTTTTTCTTCGTTAGCAAAAACACCTGATACATCGTTACCTTCTTCCACCGTATCTTTAGAAACTACTTTACCGTATTGCTTTTGGATGCGGGCGATTTGTGCATTAAGCATGGTGTCATCGGCGATTACATTGTATTTAACCACATTGTTTTTAGCTGCCAAATCGACTGAGAATTCGGGTGCAAGTCCCAATTCGAATTCAAATTTATAATCGTCGGTATCCCAATTAAAATCTTCGGTTACTTTAGGTAACGGATTTCCTAATATATCCAGTTTTTCTTCAACCAAATACGAATTAAGGCTTTCCTGCAACAACTTATTCACTTCGTCCAAAAGCACAGCTTTTCCGTATTGTTTTTGGATTAAACTCATAGGAACGGTTCCTTTGCGGAAACCAGGTATATTGGCATTTTTACGGTAATCGGCCAATACTTTTTGCACATTATCAGCGTAATCGCTTTTGCTTACTTCAACAGTTATAACTGCATTTAAAGCATCTACATTATTTCTTGTAATATTCATCGTTTGTATGTAATAAAAATCGGGTTGCAAAAGTATAACATTTTCACAACCCGTCCAATTTTATTTTATTGATTTTTAAAGTATTATTTTCGGTCTTCGGTAAGTTTGTAAATAACAGATTGCGAGACGGAAAGAATAATACTGAACAGCAGTGCAGTCCAAAACGATTTTACTTCAAACCCATCAACAAAATAATCGCAAAGCAAAATCATAGAGGCATTGATAACCAAATAAAACAAGCCTAAGGTAAAAATAGTTACCGGTAAGGTAAATAAAACAAGAATGGGTTTTACAAAAAAATTGAGCAATCCCAATACAATAGCCACTACCAAAGCTGTGGTTATTTTATCGACATCTACACCATCCAAAACATAAGAAATAAGCATTACCAACACTGATGTTGTAATTAGCCTGAGAATCAGTTTCATAATTTATATTAATTTTAACAGCAATAAAGGTAAAAAAAATTGGCTATAAAAACATTATTAATTATTTTTGCAGTTAAACTTAAAATCATTTCTATGAAAAAATTATTACTTTCTCTTTTTATTGCCGGTGGTTTGGGTGCTAACGCTCAAACAACTCTAATCGATGATAGTTTTGAAACCTACAGCGATTTTGTGATTACCGGTTTTGGTCAGTGGTTAACCATTGATTTAGATGCGCGTCCTACGTATACCGGTGGAACTGCAACTCCTACATGGGACAATGCAGGTGACCCACAAGCTTGGCAAATTTTCAATCCGACTGCTGCTGCTGTAACCAACCAGGCTTCCGGAGATGAAACTCGTAATTTTGACCCAAGAACCGGACAAAAATACGCTGCCTCTTGGGCTGCTGTTCCAAATGGAGCTGCTCCCAATAATAACGACTGGTTAGTAAGTCCTCCTGTAACATTAGGCGCCTCTGATAATGTATTAACATTTTGGGTAAAATCTTTATCAGACACTTATGGTTTGGAAAATTATAGCGTTGGTGTTTATACAGGTTCAGGAACTCCGGCTTCAGGTGGTGATTTCACTACTGTGTTATCTACAACAGATGCTCCTTATGGTGTTTGGGAAGAAGTGTATATCGAATTGAATGATTATGCAAATCAAACTGTACGTATTGGTATTTTGAATAGCGGTGCTGACCACTATATGTTAATGGTAGATGATTTCAAAATCACTACTACTGATTTAAGTGCTGCCGGTTTCTTTGCTGATAAATTTGCTGTTTCTCCAAATCCGGCTACTAACGTAATCAACATCACTAACAATGCTGCAATTACCTTAACTAAAGTTACCGTAACCGATATCAACGGTCGTGTAGTTTTAGCAAAAGAATTGAGTGATGTTACTGAGGCTCAACTTAACGTATCTGAATTGAATTCTGGTGTTTACTTCGTAAATGTAGATTCAGTTGAAGGTACTGCTGTTAAAAAATTCATCAAAAGATAATTTTTTGAATAGAAATTAGAGAGAGGCTGCCAGAAATGACAGCCTCTTTTTTTTATGACAGAAAAGAAAGAGTAATCTCAAAAAATGCTTTTGGATTTTCGGCATGCAACCAATGACCTACCTCGGGAATAGTTGCCAATTGGTAGTTGGGAAAATGCTTTTTGATTAAGGGTAAATCCTGTTCAACTATGTAGTTGGATTTTCCGCCTCTCACAAACAAAGTGGGTTTTTCAAAACGATTTTCTTCGGGCAATGCTTTGCCGATTTCATCAATTTTTTGATTAAAAACTTTTAAATTAAATCGGAATGCCAACTGCCCCGGCTCAACCCAATATAAATTTTTCATCAAAAATTGACGTGTCCCCATGTCCAGAATAAAAGGATATAAGGTTTCTTCAACCGTATTTCTGTCGGGTTTTTGAGTAAAATCAACTGCATTTAATCCGGCTAAAATAGTTTGATGATGCGGCGCATAGTATTTTGGACCGATATCGGCAACAATTAATTTATCAACTCGGCTCGGATGTGTCGTAGCCAACAACATTCCCACTTTTCCACCCATTGAATGTCCAATTACCGAAAAAACATCAAGGTTTTGTGCCTCACAATAGGCCATTACATCGGCAACCATTGCTGCATAGGTAAACTCATCCGAATGAAAACTTCTGCCATGATTTCGCAAATCAATAGCATGAACCTTAAAACCGGATCCAGCATAGTGAGAAGCCAATGATTTCCAATTATCAGACATCCCCATAAAACCATGAATAATCAACAACGGTTTCCCTTCTCCTTCAATTCTTGAGTACAACATATAATGATGATTTATAATCTACTTTTATAGTGCGTAATTATTTCAATTTTTGAAGATACATATTGACCACATTATCCAAACCAAGGTACAACGCCTCCGAAATTAGGGCATGCCCTATAGACACTTCTAACAAGCCCGGGGTATTCTCTTTAAAAAACCGAATATTATCCAAACTTAAATCATGTCCGGCATTCAGCCCTAAATCGAGTTCCAGAGCCTTTTCTGCAGCTTTGATATACGGCTCTATCCCGTTGTAATCTCCTAAACCATACTGATGTGCATACGCCTCGGTATACAATTCAATACGATCGGTACCGGTAGCTTTTGCTCCCTCAACCATTTCTAAAACAGGGTCTACAAAAATAGAAGTTCGTATGCCATTACGCTTAAACTCTGCTATGACCTCGGTAAGGTAGTCTTTATTGGCAATAGTATCCCAACCCGCAGACGAAGTAATAGCACCTATAGCATCGGGTACTAAAGTTACTTGAGTTGGTTTGCATTCGAGCACCAAATCGATAAAATTATGTTGCGGATTTCCCTCTATATTAAATTCGGTATAAACTACTTCTTTTAAGTCGCGTGCATCCTGATACCGGATATGACGTTCATCCGGTCGTGGATGTATGGTAATACCATGAGCTCCAAAACCTTGAATATCTTTAGCAACAGTAATAAGATTGGGAACATTACCACCTCTGGCATTGCGAAGTGTGGCAATTTTATTGATATTAACACTGAGTTTGGTCATGTTTTTGTGTACTAATTTATGTTGAAGTGCAAAAATACAAACTTAAAATAAGGATTTGTGTTGTAAAATTTGATTATTTTGCAACAGCTATCGCAAATGGAAATGACAGAAATTAACGATTATATTACAAACGACTATAAAGCTATTGAAAGTAAGGCAACAATAGCGGATGTTCAGGATTTTTTTCTGGATGTTCCTTTTTCAGCATTTCCTGTGCTCTTGGATGGGGTGTATATGGGCTGTATCGCTGCAGACGATGTGGAAACTTTTGATGCAGATAAAAGTGTCAATGATTACCGTTATGCTTTAGAAGGTTTTTTTGCACGAAAAGGAATGATATGGTTGGATGTTTTGGAGGTTTTTGCCAAAAACCACACCAATATTGTTCCGGTTTTAGATGATGAAACCAATACTTATTTGGGATATTATGAACTGGAAGACATTGTAAAGTTTTTTCACGAAACTCCATTTCTCAAAGAACAAGGCGGTATTATTGTCATCCGAAAACCCCTTTTGGATTTCTCTATGAGTCAGATTGCCCAAATTGTGGAAAGCAACAACGGAAAATTGTTGGGTCTTTTTGTTTCTTCAGCTGATAACGAGCTGGTGGAAATAACGCTAAAAACGGCGATGGGCCCTATGAATGACATCATTCAAACGTTTCGTCGGTACAATTATGAAATTATTTCAGAGCACCATGAAGACGACTATTTAAAAAGCCTCAAAGAGCGTTCTGAGTACCTGGACAAATACCTAAATATCTGATGAAAGCGGCAATCTTCGGTCAATATTATCAAAACGATACCCGTCCAATCATACGGGATATTTTTGATTTTTTCAACCAAAGAGAGGTTGAACTGGTCATCGAAGAAAATTTTTTATCCATATTAAAAGAGCAAGACCTTGTTGATTCCGAGTATAAAACATTTAGTAATTACGAAAGTTTAGACCAAAGTTTTGATTTTCTGGTGAGTATCGGTGGCGACGGAACCATTCTCAGAGCAGCGACTTATGTGCGTAATTCAGGCATCCCCATTATTGGCGTAAACGCAGGTCGGCTCGGTTTCCTGGCAAAGGTACAAAAGGAAAATATTTTCGCTTTTTTGCAATTAGTTGTTGATAAAAAATACGCTGTTTCCGAACGCACGCTTTTGTCATTGGAATGTTCGCCTCCAAATCCGGAATTAACCGATTTAAATTTTGCCATGAATGAGGTTACTGTAAGTCGGAAAGAAACCACCTCGATGATAACTATCGAAACCTATTTAAACCACGAATACCTGTCTTCCTATTGGGCTGACGGATTAATAATTTCAACTCCTACCGGTTCAACCGGCTATTCATTAAGTTGCGGAGGGCCTGTTTTAACGCCTGAAGTACACAGTTTAGTGATTACACCTATTGCACCTCACAACCTGAATGCCAGACCTTTAGTTATTCCGGATTCGACAGAAATACGACTGAAAGTATCCGGAAGAGAAGCGCGGTATTTAGTTTCTTTGGATTCTCGAATTATTTCAATCGATAATAATACAGAGTTGATTATCAAAAAATCAGACTTTAAAATCAACATGATTGAAATTCCCGGAGAGACATTTCTAAATACGCTCCGCAGTAAATTACTTTGGGGAGAAGACCGCCGAAATTAGTTCTTCTTATACTACATGCCTCAATTTTTCGTTTCAGAATTGAAACAACCTACAGGGAACAAATTTAATTGTGCAAAATAATTCATATTAATACTTTAACTATGTCGTAGTAGTAGCTAATATTGTTATATTTGCACGCTATTTTTCGGTGAATGAAAAAGATTCTGACATTATTATTTTTGAGTGTAGTACTCTCCGGAAATGCACAAATAAACGAGATTGGGGTTTTTCTTGGCGGAACCAATTACATTGGTGACATTGGGAAAACGGATTATGTCAACCCTAATGATTTGGCATTTGGTGTAATTTATAAATGGAATAAAAGTCCGCGTCATACCTATCGCTTTTCGGTGATTTATGGCGAAATTGAAGGAGATGATTCAAAATCTGATGTCCCGGGACGCTACAAAAGAGGATTGGCTTTCAGCAATTCTCTTTTAGAATTTTCGGGTGGTTTGGAGTTTAATTTTTTTGATTTCAACTTGCATGATTTGGATCAAAAAGTAACTCCCTATGTGTTTTCAGGTGTTACCTACACACTCTATGACGGGTTGTTCTTTGTTGGCAAACAAACTAAGTCTGATTCTCAACATGGTACTGTTAGCATCCCAATGGTTGTAGGGGTAAAATCGAACATCACACCCTCGCTGATTTTGGCAGCCGAAATTGGTGCTCGTTATACGTTTGCCGACGATTTAGACGGGAGTAACCCAACCAACGAAAACCTCGAAAACCTGAGGTTTGGTAATTTAGACAGTAACGATTGGTATGTTTTTACAGGCTTTAGCCTTACATACACTTTCGGAGAAAAACCGTGTTATTGCGGTAATTAATAATGGATTTAGAAAGTAAGATAGATTTAAACAAACTTCCCCAACATTTGGCCATTATCATGGACGGTAATGGACGTTGGGCAAAGCAACGCGGCTTTATCAGGGCTTTGGGTCATGAAAACGGAACCAAATCCGTTCGACTCACTGTTGAAACCTGTGCGCGTATAGGTATCCCAAATCTGACACTCTATGCTTTTTCTACCGAAAACTGGAATCGCCCAAAACTGGAAGTAGACACACTGATGAAACTTCTGGTAAACTCGCTAAAAAACGAACTCAAAACCTTACAAAAAAACAACATTCGCCTTAATTCTATTGGCTGCTTGGATAAATTGCCAAAGACCATCCAAAAAGAACTTAATGAAGTGATTGAATTAACAAAAAATAACACGAGAATGACACTAACCTTAGCCTTAAGTTATGGTTCAAGGGAGGAATTATTAAATGTTGTTAAAAAGATAAGTGATAAAGTTAAAAATAATATAATTTCAACTGACCGTATTGATGAATCAATTATTAATCAGCATCTTTACACACACGATTTGCCCGATGTTGATTTGGTAATTCGTACCAGCGGGGAACACCGCATCAGTAATTTTCTGCTTTGGCAAATAGCCTATGCCGAGTTTTATTTTACCGATGTGCTTTGGCCCGACTTTAAAGAAAACGATTTATATGAAGCCATCATCAGCTATCAAAAACGGGAAAGAAGATTTGGAAAAACAAGTGAACAGATTAAATAAAAATTTCGTGCAGCGATTACTACTCAAAACCATTTTTTGCTTATTATTTGCAGGGTTATCATCTCAATTATATGCTCAGGACAGACTCCCTTTTGATCAGGGGAAAAAATATTTTTTAGGAAAAATTAATGTTACCGGAAAAATTACCTTTAACCCACAAACTGTATCTACTTTTGCCGGTCTTGAAAAAGGGCAAAAAATAAGCGTTCCCGGTGAGGAAATTAGTAATGCCATCAAAAAATTGGGTAACCTTGGGTTGTTCAGTGATATTGATTTTTATGTGTCTGAAGTGCGCGGTGACAGTATTGATTTGGAACTCAATATCATCGAATTACCGAAACTGAACAACATAAAATTAACCGGAGTAAAAAAAGGTAAAGCGGAAGAATTGCTCAAAGAAACCGATTTGACCAAAGGTAAAATTGTAAACGAAAATCTTATTACCAAAACTAAAAACTACCTCGAAAACAAATACCGTAAAGATGGTTATTACAAAGCTAAAGCAACCATTCGCACAACCGAAGATACCAGTGGACAAAACTTGGTCGATATGGATATTTTTGTTGACAGAGGTGAAAAAGTAAAAATACGCCGCATTACCTTTGAGGGGAACGACAAGCTTTCCAACAAAAAGTTGCGTAAAGCAATGAAAAACACCAAACAACAAAATCCAATCCGAATTTTTAAAGCTTCTAAATTTGTGAAAGACAAATACAAAGAAGATTTAACTTCTATCATCAATAAGTACAAAGAAAAAGGCTACCGAGATGCGCGTGTAACATACGACTCTGTTTACATCGACAAAAACAAACTTGCTGTAAACATTAAGGTAGAAGAGGGTAAAAAATATTATTTCGGAAATATAAAATTCTTAGGGAATTCTGCTTATTCTGACCAGTTTTTGGCTCGCGTATTGGGGATAAATAAAGGTGACACTTATAATGGTGTACTTCTTGAAAAAAGAATTGCCGATAAAACCAAACCGGATGGTGAAGACCTAACCAACTTATACCAAAACAACGGTTATCTTTTCTCTTCAATAAATCCTGTGGAAGTTAAAACCGAAAATGATTCGATTGATTTCGAAATCCGTGTCACAGAAGGGCCTGTTGCCTATTTCAATAAAATTTCGGTAGTTGGTAATGACAAAACCTACGATCGTGTTATTTATCGCGAGTTGCGTACCAAACCGGGCGAAAAATACAGTAAAGAAGAATTGGTACGAACTGTTCGTGAAATCGGACAATTGGGCTTCTTTGATCCTGAAGCCATCGACCCTAAATTTAAAAATGTTGATCCAACAGCAGGAACAGTTGATATTGAGTACAATTTAGTAGAAAAAGGTTCCAGCCAAATTGAACTACAAGGCGGATATGGCGGTGGCGGTTTCATCGGAACACTTGGTTTGTCGTTCAATAACTTTTCGGCTCGAAATATGTTCAAAAAAGAAGCTTATAAACCTTTACCTATGGGTGATGGGCAAAAAGTTTCCTTGCGGGCACAAGCCAGTTCTTTCTTTCAAACCTATAGTTTATCCTTTTCTGAGCCTTGGTTTGGCGGAAAAAAACCGGTTAGTTTCTCAACTTCCTTATCACACAGTAAACAGTTTTTATATACCGGTTTCTCACGGGATGTAGATAAAAGTCGTAGCTTTAACATTACCTCTCTTTCTGTAGGTATTGCCAAACGACTCACTGTTCCGGACGATTTCTTTACCCTTTCAAACGCCGTGAGCTTTCAATACTACAACCTGAACAATTACAATACCGGATTGTTTACTTTTGGTAACGGATCTTCGCGTAACCTTTCCTTTACAACCGCGCTGTCGCGCAACAACAAAGGAACAAACCCAATATATCCAATGTACGGATCTGAGTTCACCTTATCAGCAAAATTTACCCTACCTTATTCTTTATTTAATGGTGTTGATTATGCTAATTTGGGCAACTTAAAGGAAAACAAACTAACCTATACTGCTAATTCAGGCATTGCCGTAACAGCCAATGGTGATGGAGAATTACCTTCTGAAGGTGATTACCTTCAGGAAACCACTGAGGGCTCCGGTATTTACCAAACAGTGAATACAAATTATGAGCTGGCCTCGGCTGACAGAAGTAAAGTAGACCAAGAAAAATTTAAATGGTTGGAGTACTACAAAGTAAAATTTAAAGCCGATTGGTATACTAAAGTATATGATAAACTCGTTTTAAGAACTTTGGGCGAATTTGGCTTTTTAGGCTCTTACAACAGTGACCGAGGAACTGTTCCTTTTGAACGCTTCTTCGTGGGTGGTGATGGTTTAGCCAATTTTTCGATGGATGGCCGTGAAGTGATTCAACTTCGAGGATATCCAAACCAATCGCTATCATCGTTGGATGGAGGCACCATTTATAACAAGTTCTCTGTAGAACTTCGTTATCCGCTAACATTAAAAGGAGCAGCTACCATTTACGGGCTTACCTTTTTGGAGGCAGGTGCATCATACAATAATTTTAAAGAGTACAACCCATTCCGATTACAGCGCTCGGCTGGGTTTGGTTTGAGAGTGTTTATGCCGGCATTTGGACTTTTGGGAATTGATTTTGCCCACGGTTTTGATGCGATTCCGGGTTTAACCCAAAAGAATGGTTGGGAAACACATTTTATTATTGGACAACAATTTTAGTATATTTGTTTTTGATTATCAAAAATCTGACGACACAATAGTTCAGATTTTGTTTTACCAAAAGCAAAATTGTTTAACTTAGTCAGATTAAAAAAAAACAATAAAGTACAAAAAAATGAGAAACCTATTTTTTACCTTCATAACTGTCCTTCTAATTTCTTTTTCCGCTTCAGCCCAAACGCGAGGTGTAAAAATTGGATATATTGATATGGAATATATCTTGGAAAAAGTTCCCGATTATGCGCAAGCTAACAATCTTTTAGAAGAAAAAGCCCAACGTTGGAAACAGGAAATTGAAGAAAAAAAGCTTGAAATAGCAAAACTTAAAGAAGCCCTTAAAGCCGAAAAAGTGTTGTTAACCAAAGAACTTATCGAAGAACGTGAGGAAGAAATAGCCTTCTTGGAAACCGAACTTTTGGATTACCAACAAAAAAGATTTGGCCCTAACGGCGATTTGGTTACTCAAAAGGCTGTTTTAGTAAAACCTATTCAAGATCAGGTTTTTAATGTTGTTCAAGATATCGCTGAGGCCAAAAAATACGATTTCATTTTTGATAAATCTTCTGATTTAACGATGCTCTTTGCAGCCCAACGTTACGACATTAGTGACTTGGTGGTTAAACAACTATCACGGGCTCAAAACCGCGAACAAAAATCTAAAAAGCAACTTGAAAAAGAAGCTGAAGAGGAACGCAAACAGGAAATGATTGATGATAATCCGGCATTAGCCGAACGTCAAAAAGTATTAGAAGAACGAAAAGCGGCACGCGAAAAACTACTGGAAGACCGCAAATTGGCCGCCGAGCAAAAGAAAAAAGAGTTCGAAGAAAAACGCAAACAAATGTTAGCCGATAAAGAAGCTAAAAAAAATGGCACAGTTTCTGATAAAGGCAAAACAGAAGGAGAGGAAAATACCGGTACACCAAAAGAAGGTGCTGAGGAAAAATTAACTCCTGAAGAAAAAAGAGCTAAAGCGGAAGAAGCAAAAGCTAAAACATTAGAAGAACGAAAAAAAATAATTGAGGATCGAAAAAAAGATCTTGAAGAAAGAAGAAAAAAATTGCTTGAAGAACGTGAAGCTGCCAAAAAAGCGAAAGAAGAAGAACGAACCAAAGCAACTGAAACTCCGAAACCCTAAAACAAGTATATAATTATTAATTTGATAAAATGATGAAACAACTGAAAACCTTTTTGATAGCTGCAATCGCTTTTATTGGAATCCAAACAGCCAACGCTCAAGCTAAAGTGGCTCATGTGGATGTAAACGAAATCATGACTAAAATGCCGGCTATCTTAGATGCACAAAATCAATTGCAAAAATTAGGCGAAACCTACAACAATGATTACAATACCATGGTGCAGGAGTACAAAGCCAAAATAGAAAAATACGAAAAAGAAGCACCTCAACAAACTGACGCAACCAATCAGGCTCGTCAATCGGAGGTACAAGACATGGCCAAAAGAATCAGTGAGTTTCAAGAAAATGCCCAAAAAGAATTGCAGAAAAAAGAAACAGATTTGATGAAACCGCTGGTAGAAAAAATCAAAGCTTCTATCGAAAAAGTAGGTAAAGCTAAAGGTTTCCAATATGTGATGAATTCTGAAAACCTGCTTTTAAAAGACGGTCCGGATATTACCGCTGATGTGAAAAAAGACTTAGGTTTCTAATTCAAATTCACCAACAATACTTTACTGCCTTCCCATGAAGGCAGTTTTTTTTGACAAAAAGTACGACTCCTATAAACGTGAGTTCGATATAATTGTGAATTTCTGATAAAAATAGTACTTTCGTACATACAGCTCATGACAAACAACAAACCCATAGGTCTTTTCGATTCCGGCATCGGCGGCACTTCAATTTGGAGTGAAATACATGCGTTACTTCCCCATGAAAGCACCATTTATTTGGCGGATAGTAAAAACGCTCCCTATGGACTCAAAACAAAATCCGAAATTATCGCCCTTTCCTGTAAAAATACCGAATTCCTCTTGGAGCAGGGATGTAAACTTATTGTGGTAGCCTGTAACACCGCAACTACAAATGCCATACGTGAATTGCGTGCTAAATACGATGTGCCTTTTATAGGCATTGAACCGGCTATCAAACCGGCAGCTACACATTCTAAAACTCAAAAAATTGGCATCTTAGCTACCAAAGGTACGTTGAACAGTGAATTGTTTCATAAAAATGTAGAGAAGTTTCAGGATATTGTCATCATTGAGCAAATCGGATTTGGATTAGTTGAACTCATCGAAGCGGGAAAAATTGATTCTCCGGAAATGAAAAAACTACTCACCTCCTACCTCACTCCCATGATCGAACAAAACATTGATTATCTGGTTTTGGGCTGTAGCCATTATCCGTATCTCATCCCTCAAATTGAAAAGATTATTCCGAATCATATCAAAATTATCGATTCAGGCGAAGCAGTGGCACGACAAACGAAGCATATTTTAAGTGAAAAAGCAGGATTTCACTCGGTTAACGAACCCTGCAAACAAGTGTTTTACACTAATTCCGAGCCTGAGGTGTTACGCACTATACTTAACCATAACTATAAGGTCATCCAACACGATTTCTGATTATGCCTTTTTACAAAGCAATTCCCATTCGAAAGGATACCACAATTTATTTATGGAAAATTGAGGAAACCTTGGATGCCTTATTCCAATCGGTTACTTTGAAACCTTCCTCAATGCAACGCTTGGAAAACATGAAATCCGAAAGCCATCAAAAAGGCTTTTTGGCGGTTCGCAAACTCCTGCTTCACTTAGGCTATTCGGATGCCGATTTGGTTTATGATGCGAGCGGAAAACCCACGTTGAGAAGCTCAGAAACTTCAGCGCAATTCCACGTTTCTATCTCGCATTCTCATGCTTTTTCGGCCTTAGCCTTAAGCCGTGTTAACTTTGGAATGGATTTGGAATTACTGAAAGAAAAAACGCTAAAAATTGCGCCACGCTTTATGGATGTAACGCATCTCGACGGCTTGCATTCAGAGGATAAAATCAAAAAAGCTACAGTAATTTGGGGTATAAAAGAAGCTATCTTTAAATTAAAAAATGAAGTTGGTATTAGTTTTCCTAATCATATTATTGAAATGCCTTTTGATCTACAGGACAAAAAAGCCGTTGCACAACTCGACTTTAACAAGGCGACGGAAAAATTTGATATTCATTTTGATTCCGTAGAAGATTATATCTTTGTATGCGCCTTTGACAAAAAAGCATGAGTATTTTAGAACGCATTCAAAATCCCAAAGGAGAGAAATTCCTGGCTATTCTAATCGATCCCGAAAAAACGGATCTTAGCGCTTGTGTCGCTTTATCTCAAAAGATAAAAGCCTCGCCGGCTACGCATGTTTTGGTTGGCGGCAGCACCTTTTCCGGAACTCATCTCGACAAGTTGATTGCCCTATTACAAGAAGAAACCGAATTACCTGTGCTGCTCTTTCCGGGCAATTATACACAAATCTCTCCGCAAGCGGACGGCCTGCTTTTTTTGTCATTGATCTCGGGAAGAAATCCTGATTATCTGGTGGAAAATCAGGTTAACGCTGTGCCTTTTTTGGCAGAAACGACACTTGAGGTTATCCCAACGGCATACCTACTGGTGGATGGCGGAAATGTTTCGGCGGTTGAACGCGTAAGCGGAACAAAACCTTTACAAACCGACAATCCGGATTATATTGCACAAACCGCTAAAGCCGGAGAGTATTTAGGACAAAAATTGATTTATTTGGAAGCCGGAAGTGGGGCTAAAAATGCAGTCCCTTCAGCCATTATAGAAAAAGTGGCGGCACTTTGTACAATCCCTGTAATTGTTGGGGGTGGTATAAAAAGCCGAGCGCAAATCGAAGCGGCATACAACGCCGGTGCTTCGATGGTTGTAATTGGAACTGCTTTTGAAACTAACATTCACTTTTTTGAATCCTAAAATGATCGATTTTTTTTTACATCAATATCAAAATGCCACAACACTCCAAATTAGCTTGGAAGCCATGGCTTTTCTATTTGGCATTCTGAGTGTTTATTTTGCCAAAAAAGAAAACATTTGGGTGTACCCAACCGGACTAATTTCTACTGTCATTACCGTTTATTTATTGTATCAAGCTTCTTATTTTGGCGATATGACGATGAATGTGTATTATTCGCTAATGAGTGTATACGGTTGGTACCGTTGGACAAAAAAAAGCAATGCCCCCGAATTAACCATCACCCGAACCACGCAAAAAGAAAAAGCAATCGGTTTTTTATTGTTTTTACTCACGCTACTGATTACCCGCTTGGTTTATGCCTATTTTGGCTATTCTCTTGAAATTCCGAATTATATTGATATTTTTACATCCGGAATATTTTTTACTGCCATGTGGTATATGGCGTTAAAAAAAATTGAAAATTGGACACTTTGGATTTTGGGTGACATCATTGCTGTTCCTCTTTTTGCCTACAGAGGATTGGGCATGTTGTCTTTACAATATCTTATCTTTACGGTTTTAGCTGTAATGGCTTACATACAATGGAAACAAATTTTAACCAAACAGACATCGACTATATCCTCCAACGAGGAAATTCTATCGAAAAAGTAATTCGCCAACTTGAGTTTTTTAAAGAGGGGATTACAAAAGCACAGTTGGTAAAATCGGCTACCAAAGGGGATGGTATATGGGTTTTTGATGAAAGTGAAACCAACCAACTTATCACTTATTTTGATAAGCATAAAAACCATTATTGTATCGAAAAATTTGTACCGGCTTCGGGAGCTGCAAGTCGGATGTTTAAATTTTTATCCGAGTTTCTTAATGAGTATGACCCTGAAAATGACACGATAAATTCGTACATCAACCACCACCAAAACAAAGACTTATCGGTTTTTTTAGTCGGCCTTAAGAACTTTCCGTTTTACCTTAGCGTTAAGGAAAAAGTAAAACAGTTATACCCTGATTTTTCGGAACTTGATAAAGACCATCGCGACTATTTGTTAATCAAAACACTGTTGGCAAAAGAGCATTTTAATTTTGCCGGCAAACCCAAAGGTGTACTTCCTTTTCACTTTACAAATGAGGGTTTTGCCACTCCTGTGGATGAACATTTAGCCGAAGCCTCTTATTATACTTCAAAAGATAAAACCACTAAAATTCATTTTACCGTTTCCGAGGAACATCAAAAAGAGTTTGAGCAAATTGCCGCCAATTATGACGGTTTTACTATCACCTTTTCGTATCAGTCGGAATCTACAGACACCATTGCGGTTAATCCGGATAACACGCCTTTCCGATTGGAAAATGACACCCTGTTTTTTCGACCCGGCGGGCATGGTGCTTTAATCAAAAACCTGAATGAGTTAACCTCTGATATTGTCTTTATCAAAAACATTGATAATGTTTCGCAAAACCATTTGGGTGACATTATTCGCTATAAAAAAGTGCTTGGCGGGGTTTTATTGCGTATGCAATTTTTGGTATTCAATTACCTCAACATCCTTGAAAAAGGAGATTTTAGTGCAACTCCATTGGACGAAATTATCACATTTGTACGCGAAAAACTATCGTTGGTGTTGCCTGAAGATTTTGACCAATACCAACCGGATTATATCATAAAAACCCTGATAAACCGCTTAAACCGACCTATACGCGTTTGCGGCATGGTAAAAAACGAAGGGGAACCCGGCGGTGGACCATTTTGGGTAAAAGACGAAAAAGGGAAAATCACACTACAAATTGTAGAATCTTCGCAGATCGATTTTTCGAATGAAAAACAAGCCTCAATCGCTAACAATGCTACGCATTTTAATCCGGTAGACTTGGTTTGCGGCATCAAAAACTATAAAGGTGACAAATTTGATTTAACCGAATTTGTTGATGAAAATGCCGGTTTTATATCTCACAAAACAAAAAACGGCAAACCACTGAAAGCCTACGAATTACCCGGGCTTTGGAATGGAGCTATGGCCAAATGGATTACCATTTTTGTCGAAGTGCCCCTCACCACGTTTAATCCGGTGAAAACAGTTAATGACCTATTGAAACCTGCGCATCAGCCGAACAATGAATAAAGAGCTTATACTTTCGGAACTCGACATTAAAGCGGTTCGCAGTGGCGGCGCCGGTGGACAAAATGTAAATAAAGTAGCGACTAAAATCAACTTAACCTTTAACATTGAAAACTCCAATGGGTTAGCTGAGGATGAAAAAAAACTGCTTTTTGCAAAATTACAATCCAAACTATCGGGTGAAGGGAACCTAATCATTCAATGTGATGAGGCCCGCGGACAACTTAAAAACAAAGCATTAGCTATTAAACGCTTTTTTGACACTTTAGAAAAAGCATTGGTCCAACCCAAACCCCGCAAAGCGACCCAAATTCCTACTGCTGTGAAGGAAAACCGCTTAAAAGCCAAAAAATCGAACGCCGAAACCAAACAAAATCGTCGAAAACCCGACTTCTGATTTGGGTTTAATTGCGTAATCGTTTATCTTTGCAGCGTCTCATAGGGGTGCCTTACAAACAGGCTGAGATCATACCCATTGAACCTGGGCAGGTAATGCTGCCAAGGAAAAAAGACAAAGATTATCGTTGTATTGCTTTGTCGGGAACATCATTTTACGTTTAACCAAGAATAATTTACCCCAGTTATTCGTAATTTTTTACGAATGAACACTTTATTCAAAGTACAAAGTACAAAGTACAAAGTACAAAGTACTCTAAAACTGTTTTTTGCAACATTAATTTCAGTTGGATTTAGCCATGCTGCGCAATCCCAAGAAGCCATCAAAGACACAACTCAACTTGAAGAAGTTGTTGTGAGTTCGATTCGAGCGAAGAAAAAAACGCCGGTTACTTTTTCAAACCTGACCAAAACCGATATTGAGTCGAGAAATTTAGGGCAAGATATTCCTATTTTAATGAATTTCATGCCCTCCGTAGTGACTACTTCTGATGCCGGAAACGGATTTGGTTACACCGGAATTCGGGTGCGAGGCAGTGATGCCACAAGGGTAAATGTAACCATAAACGGCATCCCTTACAACGACGCGGAAAGTCATGGCACCTTTTGGGTAAATATGCCCGATTTTGCGTCATCGGTAGAAAACTTACAACTGCAACGCGGCGTTGGTACTTCCACGAATGGTTCGGGTGCTTTTGGAGCCAGTTTGAATTTACTCACCGATTCGTATGCTGCCAAAGCAGGGGGCGAAATAGCCAATTCATTTGGTAGTTTTAATTCGCGCAAACACACCTTAAAATTTAGTACCGGTTTGCTCAACGACCGATTTGAATTGGCCGGAAGATTGTCCAAAATTAATTCGGATGGGTATATTGACCGGGCTTTCTCGGACCTAAAGTCGTATTTTTTACAAGGCGTTTACAAACACAAAAATACTTTGGTAAAAGCCTTACTTTTTGGCGGCTCCGAAAAAACCTATCAGGCATGGAATGGGATTGATGCAGGCACGCTTGCCGTTGATCGAACCTACAATCCGTCCGGATATTACACTGATGCTGATGGTACTGTGCGTTTTTATGATAACGAAACTGATAATTACCAACAAGACCATGCGCAACTGCTTTGGAATGAAAAATGGAGTAATACCATTAGTGTTAATGTGGCTTTGCATTATACCAAAGGCAAAGGATATTATGAAAATTTTAAAGAAGACGCCGATTTTAATGCGTATGGAATAACACCCATTGCCGGCGAAAGCACTACTGATTTAGTACGCCAGAAATGGTTAGATAATGATTTTTACGGAGCAACCGCTTCACTGCATTACAAAAAAGGAAAAACAGATTTAACCATCGGGAGCGGGTTTCACAGCTATGAAGGAAGTCATTTTGGTAAAGTAGTTTGGGCCCGATTTGCATCAGATCTTAATCCGGGAGACACTTATTATGACCATTACGGAAATAAGAGAGAGGGCAATTTGTTTGTAAAAATCTCCTATTCGTTGAGTAAAAAATGGCTTTTATTTGGAGATATGCAATACCGCTATGTTCATTATAAAGCCAACGGTGATACCGGCGAAGTGAATGATCAGTTCCGTTTTGGCAATCCCAAAGTCGGGGTTACTTTTTCACCCAATATCCAAAACACATTTTACTTTTCGTATGCCCGAGCCCACCGCGAGCCCAACCGAACCGATTATGAAAACGGGAATCCGAAACCGGAACAACTCAACGATTTTGAATTGGGTTGGCGCTATGACCATAAAAATGCCAAAATAAATTTGAATGGCTATGCCATGCTATACAAAAACCAACTTATCCTGACCGGAGCTTTGGACGATGTGGGGAATCCGATTCGAGAAAACTCGGGCAAAAGTTATCGCATCGGAATTGAAGCCGATGTGGTTGTTGAACCGATTAAAAACCTCTATTTTCAACCGAATATAACCCTTAGTCAGAACCAAAACCGTGATTTTTATTTCAGTCGGGATGGGCAACTTCAATCTTTAGGCAATACCGAAATTGCGTTCTCACCATCATTAATTATGGGAAACCGACTCACGTATCGTGTTTCGGAAGCCCTGCAAATGAGTTTGTTTACCAAATATGTGGGCGAACAATATATGGGAAATATTGATTCTGAAAATTCGAAACTCGCCGCTTACAGTACAACCGACTTAAACCTGAGTTATACCTGGCAACCCAAATCGGTATTTTCATCGATTCGTTTTAATGTATTGCTGAATAATATTTTCAACAAGCTTTATGTCAACAACGGTTATTTTTACACCTATGACGACACCTGGACTAACCCTGGGACGACCCAAACCATCGAAGGTTCCGGCTATTACCCACAAGCTGGTTTCAATTTTTTGGCCGGATTAACGTTAGCGTTGTAAACTATTGCATTAGGGATTGCAGCTTTGTTTGAGCTCTCCCGATGCAATCGGGAAGCGAGTGCGAAAAGCCCGACCCCCGATTTATCGGGGGAATGCCCAAAAAAATAAAATTCATTGGAACAGGTAAACGACGGTTTAGGCGTTCGCTTTTTATAGTAATATGCGTTTCTGTTAATTGGAAATATTCACCACATTTCCGTTAACTTGGGTGCGGTACGGCTTTAAGGGGTAAGTTTTGCCGGGCGATTGGCCGTTGAACAAATTGTATTCGGCATCATCGCAGGGGCAGGTTGCGGTATTATCGGAGATGGAAAGCGTAGAGCAAGAGGACAATTCCTGGTTAGGACAAGCGCCGTCGTAGGCCAAAATGGTGCTGCCGTTATTAAAAAGAATAAGGCCGCGGTTTCCGGCACCGTTTACATTGACTTTTACCGAGTTGCCTGCAAACTGCACTTGAGAATAGGTAGGCAATGCGATGTTGATATCGACAGAAAAGCGGTAATTTGCCAAATACGGATTGTCGTTATTGATACTTTCTTTGTTGCATCCCAAAAGGCTAAAAAACAAGAGAAGCAAAGACATTTTTCGAAACATAGCACAGGTTTTAATCAGTAGGCCAAATATAGGAGAGAAAAAGCATTTTTTTATTAAAATTAACTTTTATAAAATTAATTTCCTTAAATTTGTAGTGTGCAATTGAGCATAAACTATTTTTAAAAATACAATCTTTGTGAAAAAGAAATCCCATAGAACGGGATTTTTTCTGTTTTTATATAATGACCTGTTATGAGTAAAGTATCGTATTATACCGCTGAAGGATTAAAAAAGTTAAAAGATGAACTTGAGTATTTAAAAAGTGTGGAACGCCCAAAAGCTTCGCAGGCAATTGCCGAAGCGCGTGATAAAGGCGACCTCTCTGAAAATGCTGAGTATGATGCTGCCAAAGAAGCGCAGGGACTTTTGGAGATGCGTATTTCCAAGATGGAAGAATTGTATGCCAATGCCCGATTGATTGATGAATCGCAATTAGACACTTCGAAAGTATTGGTATTATCTAAAGTAAAAATTAAAAACCAGGCCAATGGTATGGAAATGAAATATACCTTGGTTGCTGAAAGTGAAGCCGACTTAAAAAGCGGTAAAATTTCGGTTACTTCCCCGATTGGTAAAGGATTATTAGGCAAATCGGTAGGTGAAATTGCCGAAATTACTGTTCCCAATGGCATGCTGAAATTTGAAGTTCTTGAAATAACACGTGAGTAAGATGGCCAGTATTTTTACACGCATTGTTTCCGGAGAAATTCCGTGTTACAAAATTGCCGAAGATGACCGGTATTTGGCTTTTTTGGATGTAAATCCAAACACCAAAGGGCACACTCTTTGTATTCCGAAAGAAGAAATCAATAAGATTTTTGATATGGATGAGGACCATTATTTGGGGTTGATGCAATTTTCGAGAAAGGTTGCGAAAGCCATTGAAAAAGTGGTTCCTTGCAAACGTATTGGTGTTGCTGTAGTAGGGCTTGAAGTGCCACATGTTCACGTACATTTGATTCCGCTTCACGACATGGACGACATGCGTTTTCAACGCAAAACACAGTTAAGTCAGGGCGAATTTGCAGATTTGGCGCGTGCAATCGCTGCCGAAGTATACTTGTAATTACATTTTGGCGTTATAGCATTTTAACCCCTTCAGGAGATGACTAAATTGGTTTTTACCCTCATGTTTTTGATTTGCCTTAACTTTCAGGTTGTAGGTCAAAAACAAAAACTCGAAACTTATGCTGCCGATGCGGTTATGGCAAAAATTCCGGATTCACTGACTGTTTCTACTGAAAAAATTGCGTCTTACATCCAAAAAAACTTTACATCGGAGAACGATAAGATACGGGCTATTTATTATTGGACAGCGCAAAACATTAGCTATGATGTTAGCATGCCCGGAAGTATTATAAGCGATTTAACCGATCAGGAAAAGATAGCTTCGGCATTAAAAAAACACAGTGGCGTGTGTATGCATTATGCTGAAGTATTCCACGATTTAGCAACCCGTAGCGGAATTACCTGTTACCGCGTGGAAGGTTACACCAAACAAAACGGAAGAATTGGCGATTTAGCGCATATTTGGAATGTGGCAAAAATTGACAATACGTGGTATGGTTTTGATGCTACTTGGGGTGCGGGTTATGTAGATCGCGGCCTGTTTATTAAAAAATTCAATTCTACCTATTTTAAAATTAAACCCGAGGTGCTTATTCGTACGCACATGCCGTTCGATTACCTGTGGCAATTTTCAGCTTCGCCATTAACACATCAGGAATTTATTAGTGGTGTGATCGCATCCGAACCGAAAAAAGACTTTGCTTTTGAGAGTGAAATCACTACCTATTTGAGCTTAAGTGATGAGCAAAAAGCATTTCAAACTGCTGAACGTATCGAGAAAAACGGTCTACTCAACAATTATATTAAAGAATTTTACGATTACAAACGAAACGAGTTCAATACGATTCGACAAAACAACAACGTAATACTATTGAACACCACAATAGAAGAGTTTAACGAAGCTGTTTCGCTTTTAAATAATTTTATCTACTACCGCAACAGCGGTTTTAATCCTTTATACAAGGATGAAATTATTAAAGAAATGATTCAGACTCCCTACGATAAAATTAAGAAGTGTCATGGAATTATGGGTAAATTAGGTTCTGCCGGACCTCAAAATGCAGAGATACTTCGTTCTACACGAAAATCGGTTTCCGAGGCTATGTTCTTGGCTGAAGAAAATTATAAGTTTGTAACTACCTACTTAAGTTTGGATAAAGCCGGACGTAAAAAACTAATCAGCGGGCGATAATTTTGTTTCAAGAACATTGCTAAACTTCAATTTAGAAACTTCGCGGCAACATTACCTGCATTGTAGTTCCTTTTCCCGGTTCAGATTCCAATACTTTGATTTTCCCTTTGTGGTAATCCTCAACAATGCGTTTTGTAAGAGACAAACCAAGTCCCCAGCCTCGTTTTTTGGTCGTAAATCCCGGTTCAAAAATGCGTTTAAACTGATTTTTAGGAATCCCTTTCCCGGAATCCTTTACCTTTATTTTTACCCAATTCCCTTCATGTTCAATAGCCAAGTGAAGCGAGCCTTTACCTTTCATGGCATCGATGGCATTTTTCATTAAGTTTTCAATTGTCCAACTATGCAAGGCAGCATTGAGCATAACCGGCATCGGGTAATCAGGAGCCTGGAACGTAAAAGTTACCTGATTGGAGAAACGGGATTTTAGGTATTCAAACGAGTTAAACGTTTCTACAACACTATCGCAGGATTCCAAAACCGGTTCTGATCCGATTTTTGAAAAGCGATCGGTTATTGTTTGTAGTCGGTTTATATCCTTTTCAATTTCGCTCACGGTTGTTTCATCCACATTGTCGGCTTTCATAATTTCGAGCCATCCAATCAACGACGAAAGTGGTGTCCCGATTTGGTGCGCCGTTTCCTTTGCCATACCGGCCCACAACTTGTTTTGAGTAGCCATTTTGGTGCTTTTGTAAAAATTATACACCACGGCAGCAAACAAAATAATGATGAGTAATAATGCTACGGGATAGTACTTGAGTTTATTCAACAAAGAAGAATTGCCGTAATACAATTTTTGCACATTCCCTGAGCCTAAATCAATTACAATAGGGTCATTCTCGGCCTGCATGCGCAGTAATTGTTGCCGTAGTTTAAGCGAATCTTTTTTTACATCCTCCTCTAAATTTACATCACTCAAAATGCGGCCTTTACTATCGGTGAGCAGTAAGGGTATGGTTTTATTGTTTTGAAAAATATGAAGCGGAAGCTCAACTTCGGTATTTTCATCGGCAGTCATTAAGGTTTTTTGCGACATGGCCCAAAGTTCCATTTTGGTACGTTCCTCTTCTTTAAAAATCTGAAAAAAAGTATAGGTATTCCAAAGAATGAAGGAAACTATAAAAAAAGAAGCGATGATAATGATCCATCGGGTTGTATTTCGGTTGATTGTAAAATGCATGTTCTCCTTTTTGGTAAAAGTAAACAAAAAAGCGAAAACTTCCGTTTTTTAGCCTATTCCCTAATTGGGCAAACATCATTTACCCATTAAATTGTTTATCAGCAGTTTAGTTTTTTAAACAAATCATAAAAGATGCAAATAGTTTGAAATTGTCAAAAGTAATTTTGTAATTTTGCACCCTAAAATTAAAATAACAAATACTTACCTCATATGAGTACAAAAACAGCCCCTTATGTGGCTTACAAAGTAAAAGACATTTCCCTTGCAGCTTGGGGAAGAAAAGAAATTGAATTGGCTGAAGCGGAAATGCCGGGACTTATGGCGCTTCGTGCCGAATATGGTGCTTCACAACCCTTAAAAGGAGCACGTATTGCCGGTTGTCTTCACATGACCATTCAAACGGCTGTGCTGATCGAAACCTTGAAAGCGTTAGGTGCTGAAGTTACTTGGTCTTCTTGTAACATATTCTCTACCCAGGATCATGCTGCTGCTGCAATTGCTGCTGCCGGAATACCGGTTTATGCTTGGAAAGGGATGAATGAAGAGGAATTTGACTGGTGTATTGAACAAACCTTGTTTTTTGGCGAAGACCGTCAACCGCTTAACATGATTTTAGATGATGGTGGTGATTTAACCAATATGGTTTTCGACCGTTATCCGGAATTAATTGATGGCATTAAAGGCTTGTCTGAAGAAACCACTACCGGTGTACACCGTTTATATGAGAGAATGAAAAACGGTACGTTGCATATGCCTGCCATCAATGTTAACGATTCGGTTACCAAATCAAAATTTGACAACAAATACGGTTGTAAAGAATCGGCTGTAGACGCTATTCGTCGTGCTACCGATGTAATGCTTGCCGGTAAACGTGTTGTGGTATGTGGTTATGGTGATGTGGGTAAAGGTACTGCCGCTTCGTTCCGTGGTGCCGGTTCTATAGTAACTGTTACTGAAATTGATCCAATTTGTGCTTTACAAGCGGCCATGGATGGTTTTGAAGTGAAAAAATTAGATACGGTTATCGGAAATGCTGATATCGTAATTACTACTACCGGTAACAAAGATATCGTAGTAGGTCGCCATTTCGAGGCCATGAAAGACAAAACTATCGTGTGTAACATCGGTCACTTCGATAACGAAATTGATATGGCGTGGTTGAATGCCAATTATGGCGCTACAAAAGTGGAAATCAAACCACAGGTAGACAAATACAATGTAAAGGGTAAAGATATTATTATTTTGGCTGAAGGTCGTTTAGTTAACTTAGGTTGTGCTACTGGTCACCCAAGTTTTGTTATGAGTAACTCGTTTACCAACCAAACGTTGGCACAAATTGAGTTATGGAATAATTCGGCCAACTATAAAAACGAAGTATATATGTTGCCGAAGCATTTGGATGAAAAAGTGGCTGCTTTACACTTAGCAAAATTGGGTGTTGAATTGGAAGTTTTAAATCCGGGTCAGGCAGAATACATAGGTGTTGCGGTTGAAGGTCCATACAAACCGGAATATTATAGATACTAGGACAATGTACAAAGTACAAAGTTAAAAGTACAAAGTTAAAAGTACAAAGTACAAAGTTAAAAGTATGAAGTACGAAGTTAAAAGTATGAAGTACGAAGTTAAAATAGAAAACCCCGATTTCAATTGAAGTCGGGGTTTTTGTTTTTTTGGAGCTTATTCCAGCTATTCGCTCTATCTTTTGCTCCTCTGCGTTACACAAAAGGATGCCGCTACTATCTGGGCTATGGCTTTAGTATTCAAAAGAAATACAGCGCTAAAATAGTATTACAACGTCTCCTTCAACCATTTATAAAACTCACGTTGCCAAGTTAGTCCGTTTTGAGGTTTTAGCACCCAGTGATTTTCATCGGGGAAATACAAAAACCGACTTTTAATTCCCTTCAGTTGTGCCGCCTGAAAAGCCTCTTGGCCTTGTCCCATCGGCACACGATAATCCTTTCCTCCATGAATAATCATGATGGGAGTATCCCAGTTATTGACCAAGTTGATCGGATTAAATTCGGTATACGTTTTTTGGGCAGCCGCATTATTTTTCTCCCAATAAGCACCACCATGATCCCAATTGTTAAAAAAGACTTCTTCGGTTGTACCATACATACTTTCCAAATTAAATACCCCACAATGAGCAATAAAGGTTTTGAATCTCTTGTTGTGTATTCCGGCCAAATAAAAAACAGAGTAACCTCCATAACTGGCTCCTACTGCGCCTAACCTATTTTTATCAACATAAGATTCTTTTGCCACATCATCTATCGCCGCTAAATAATCCTGCATCACTTGTCCGCCCCAATCTTTGGAAATCTGTTCATTCCATGCTACTCCATGACCATGCATTCCTCTTCGGTTTGGCGCAACAATAACATAGCCTTGCGAAGCCATCAACGAAAAATTCCAGCGGAAGGAATAGCTCTGAGTAAGGGGCGACTGTGGTCCTCCCTGACAATACAAAAGCGCCGGGTATTTTTTTGAAGCATCAAAATTGGGCGGCAAAACAACCCAAACCAACATTTTTTTACCATCAGTTGTGGTTACATAACGACGCTCATACTTAGGTAAATTTAATTGAGCATAGGCTTGATCATTAACATGTGTAAGTTGCATCCATGTTTTCTTTTTAAGATGATAGCCATAAATTTCGGCAGCATGATTCATGTCTGTGCGTGAAACATAAACCATATCTCCGGAAAAACCAATAATATCTGCCACATCAAAATCTCCGGTTGTAACTTGAGTTACACGGACTGCTATTTTGGTAAGCCCCGGATAATTTACCTCAAAAAGTTGCTTGGTTCCGTCGATTGCGGCGGTAAAATAAATCTTTTTCCCGTCGGGCGACCATTGAAAACTGTCAACACTACCATCCCAACTTGCCGTAAGATTAAGCTTATACGATGGTGTTACCATTACAATGATATCATTTTTATCGGCTTCATAGCCATCGCGTTTCATTTGAAGCCAAGCCAATACTCCAGTTGGTGAATAAGCAGGATTTGTATCATAACCCGGATTTTCTGCAGTCAGATTTTCGGTTGTCTTGGTTTCGAGATTGTAGCGGTATAAATCGGTATTTGTGGATATGGCATAAGCTGTGCCAAATTTCTTTTTGCACACGTATACTATCGCTTTACTATCGGGTGTCCAAATATAATCTTCTTCACCACCGTGCGGTTTTAGAGGCGAATCATACGGTTCATCCGTCATAATATCGGTAGCCAATTTTTCATCCGTTACAGGGCTATAAAACACGTGATTAAAAGACCCGTCATTCCAAGTATCCCAATGACGATAATCGAGAGCGTCATAAACTTGGGCAGTTGATTTTTCCAATTCGGGATAAATATCTTTTCCTAAAACCTTTCGTAGTTTTACTTCTTGTGAAGACAGAATCCATTTCCCATCCGGAGATATATTGCGGTCACGTACCAAGTTTTTAGTATCCTTTACCTCTACCGCAGCACCGCCTTCAAGCGGAACGGTAAAAAATTTACTGTTGGATTTATTTTCTTCCATGGAAGGTACAGCAACTTTATATACCATTGATTTTCCGTCAACCGAAATTCCCAATGCTGTTACACGTCCCAGTTTCCATAATAATTCAGGACTAAGTGTCTCCTGCGCTGAAACTGCAATTCCCATAAGTGAGGCAATTAAAATTAGTATTTTTTTCATACAATTACGTTATTAAACTCTACCGGCTAAAGTAATAAATAACGTGAGTTCAACATAATAATAAAGTCAGAATTCTTAAAAGTGCTTGGCTATAAGGCAAATTTTCGAGAGATAACCGGTTATCTTGAGGAAATTTAACGAAATAGACGAGTGCTTTTTAGGCTAACTTTTCTAAAAGTAACACTTTGAGAAGCCATCTACTTCGCCTTACATCATTGAAATAGCCCGCTATTACTGCCTATGTAAGGCTCGTATCTCACTCCTCTAAAGCGTTCTGACAAAATTCTTATGTCGAACTCACGTTAAATAATATACAAAAAAAGCCACTCGGATTGAGTGGCTTTTAAAAAGTGTTTCTAAAAAAATTATTGCTTAATAAAGCGTTTGGTTAAAGTTCCGTTTTCGTTGCTTACTTCGATTAGATAAGTACCTGCTGCCAAATGACCTACAGAAACCGTTTCATTCTCGATTTTTCCGTTACCAAGTTCCTGACCCATCATATTAAAAATACGGTACGAAGAACTTGCATTTAGGTTAGCAATATTCAATACATCGCCTGATACAGGGTTCGGGAATAAATCGAAAGTAATGGTTTCAGAAGCAGTTTCACGAGCGGCAACCACATTAACTGTATAATCTTCAACTTGTCCGTATGTAAACGAACCACATGAAGTTGTTGGAGTGGTATTATATCGCATTATTACTCTCATACGAGTCGAACCTAAAGCGGCTGTGGTAGGAATTGTAATTGTTCCTGTTGCAGGACTGGAAGTAGAAGCTGCTTTCGTCCAAGCTTTTTCGCCGGCATCTGTAAACACTCCATTTTGATTGTAATCAATATAAACAGCATACGCCTCATTATAAACTGTAGCTGTCCAAAATGGTGTAACCGAAATTGTATTTGCTGAACCACGAACAACATTGGTAGAAATAGTTGTAAAGTTTTCATACCCGGCTGTTCCTGTTGACGGATTATTAATAGTACCAAATTGTACTCTTTGAATACGTTCGTCATTAGTATTGGTAGCTGTAGCAGTACAATAAGTCGCTGTATTGGCCAACGTTGTAACCGATACCGTATTGCTGTTTGCAGACACATTCCCGGCAGCATCTTTTGAACGCACATTAAATGTGTACGTCGTAGAGGCAGTAAGTCCGGTTACAGCATAGGTTGTTGAAGTAGTAGAACCTAATAATGTACCGTTGCGGTATACATCATATCCGGTTACAGCCACGTTGTCGGTGGCTCCTGACCAAGATAGATTTGTTGTTGTAGCTGTAGTACCTGATGCAGCTAACGTTGGAGCTGTTGGAGCTGTTGTGTCCGGTGTAAGAGTGGTAACAGAAACTGTATTACTGTTAACAGAAACATTTCCGGCAGCATCTTTAGCGCGAACATTAAATGTATAGGTGGTTGAAGCTGTAAGACCTGTTACGGCATAAGTAGTAGAGGTAGTAGTACCCAATAAAGCTCCATTACGGTACACATCATATCCGGTTACACCAACATTATCGGTAGCACCTGACCAAGAAAGATTGGTTGTAGTAGAAGTAGTTCCCGATGCGCTCAAGGTTGGAGCTGTTGGAGCTGTAGTATCAGCACCCCCGGCTGTAATTGTGAAGTTTGCATTTGAAACATCAAAGAAAATATGATTTGTTCCTTTAACCATAATACGACACGTTGTACTTGGTGTATTAGGTATTGTCACGGCTTGAGTACCGTCATTTGGCGTAGCAGCCAAAATTGTAGTCCATGAAGCTCCTGCATTTGTCGATAACAAAATATCAACATTGGCACAGTTTACCCCATTTGCCGTAGTTCCTGCTACAGACCAAGTCACAGTTTGTGTAGAACCTCCAACATAAGAAACAGCCGTGTTAGGAGCGGTTACCGAAAAAGGACCAGCCGTGGCATTTACCGTAACTTTCATATCATCACTATTGTTAGCAGAACCACCGGCTCTGTTATCACGAACTGTAAAACGGAAATTAAGCGTTCTGGCAACCGATGGTAAGGCTTCAACAGTAACTTCTGAACCGGCAGTTGTTGTAGCCCCTGTCAAAACAGACTGCATTCTAGGAAAATAACGAGTCGGGGTTGTTGAAGGTGTATATGATCTAAAGTTCACTCCCGACGTTTTTGTAGCACTAGGTGCTGTGGTAGTCGTTTGTGAATCAAATTGCTCCCAGCAATAGGTTAAGGCATCGCCGTTGGCATCTGTTCCGGAACCAGTTAACATAAAAGGTGTACTTTTAGGAACTGTATAATCCAAACCTGCATTTGCGGTAGGTACAGCGTTACCGGTAGCAGTATTAGTTTGACAGGTTTTTGTTTTGATATTATTGGTTACTTGTTGAATACTTACCGCATGGAAATACGCATCAGAATGTGGTTGCACATCTACGTTTGTAATACCGGCATAACCCATAATGGTTGATCCTGAACCCGGTTCCATGTGAACTCCTGTACCTTCGTTGCCTATGGTAAAGGTGTGGTTAGCGCCAAATTGGTGTCCCATTTCGTGAGCCACATAGTCGATGTCAAAATTATCACCGGACGGAATTCCGTCAGCCGGCGAGGTATATCCGCTTCCTTTAGAGCCATTTACACAAATACAACCAATACAACCGGCATTACCTCCGCCGCCGGAAGCACCAAATAGGTGTCCGATATCATAATTAGCTTCGCCAATCACTGAAGTTAGTGTGCTTTGTAACTCACCATTCCATGCGCCTCCTGCTCCTGTAGCGGCAGCAGAATATGGGTCGGTTGAAGCACTGGTGTAAATAACCGCATCTGTATTGGAAATCAATACCATTCGAGCGGCAAAATCTTTTTCAAAAACACCGTTAACACGAGTCATTGTATTATTGATTGCCGCCAAAGCCAATGCTTTTGTACCACCAAAATAGGCCGTATATTCACCTGTTACCGACATTGCCAAGCGGAATGTTCTTAAGGTTGAGTCATCTGCATTTGGGCGAGCCATCAAATCACCTGATCCGGTTAATACCTGATCTACAACAGCACATTCAAATTTGGTAAAAGCGGCTTTTTTATCAGATTTTCTGTACACAGTATACGTAGTCAAGTCTTGAGAATAGGGCTCAATAAAAACAGCCTGTTTGTCGGCATTCAAAACCATAGATTTGAATCCAAGCGGTGAAATACTGAAAAAGGCCGTAGAAGTAGGATTATCTATCCCAATCCCGATATACGATTTAATTTCCGGATAACGTGCTGCCAATTCAGGATCCATGTTTGAGTTTTCATAAACACGGAATCGTTCCATCTGTCCCTCAGCATTTGGCAAAACAATGACCGCAGCATTTGACTCTTTTACATTAGCCCCTCGCATGGGAGTTGTTACTAATGCATTCTTCATCGCATTAACATCCAGCATAAAAAGATTCTTTTCAGGCAGTTGAGCTCGGCTTTCCAATACTTCTTTACCGGGAGCCGACTTGGTCCAAAACGAATCTCTTTGTTGCGCCGTGACAAAACTCGTCATTGCCAAAAGCGCAAGTGTAAGTAATCTGTTTTTCATAATAAATTTGGTTTTAGTTAAAATAGAAAGCCGAAATTATACAAGAATATTTGTTATTTATTTAGCGATTTGAAAAAGATATTAACAAATCGACGAAATGCACGTTATAAAATTGTCACATTGCTATAACTTTGCGAAAAATCATATAAAAAATGCATTTTAGTTATTGGGAACTTAAAAATTGGCTCTCGGGAATCGATTACACCATTGTTGGAAGCGGCATTGTAGGGCTTCATTGTGCACTGAACCTAAGGGAGCGGTTTCCTGAAAGTAAAATCTTAATTCTTGAAAAAGGGTTATTACCCCAAGGCGCCAGCACTAAAAATGCGGGATTTGCCTGTTTTGGTAGTCTTTCAGAGATAATTGACGATTTAAAAACACATTCCGAAGAAGAGGTAATTCAATTGGTTCAGAAAAGGTGGGACGGTTTGAATCTTTTACGCAAACGTCTTGGCGATGCTACTTTAGATTATAAACCCTTTGGAGGCTATGAACTGTTTTTAAAAGAAGATGAGCACACCTATACTGAATGTTTGCAAAAAATGCCGTTTATCAATGATTTGTTGAAACCCCTTTTTAAAAATGACGTTTTTTCGCGAGAGTTGGATCGTTTTGGTTTTAGTTCTACCACCGATTATCTTTTTTTTAATCCTTACGAAGGGCAGATTGATACCGGGAACATGATGCAAGCGCTTTTGAAAGAAGCTGTAAAAGACACAATTTTAATCTTAAATCAGGCTCATGTGCATTCCTTTTCCGACAACGAATCGCATGTAGAAGTTAATGTCAATGATTTTTCGTTCAAAACAAAAAAACTGCTGTTTGCCACCAATGGTTTTGCCGGAGAGTTGACTAATCATGCTGTTAAGCCGGCTCGAGCTCAGGTTTTAATTACTAAACCTATTCAAGATTTGGATATTAAGGGAACCTTTCATCTCGATAAAGGATACTATTATTTTAGAAATGTTGACAATCGAATCTTATTGGGCGGTGGTCGCAATTTGGATTTTGAAGGAGAAACCACAACTTGTCTTGAACAAACAAAAATTATACAGGACAAACTTGAAGATTTGTTAAAAAATGTAATTTTGCCAAATACCCCTTTTGAAATTGAACACCGTTGGAGCGGCATCATGGGGGTTGGCTCATCAAAAAAACCCATAGTGGAACAACGCTCAACAAACACCTATTGCGGTGTGCGAATGGGCGGCATGGGAGTAGCTATCGGGAGTTTAATCGGAAAAGAATTAGCGGATCTTATATAATTATGATTAGAAAAATTTTTACCTTCTTTAAAAAACTTGCACTTTGGTTTTTTGGAATCTCAATTGCTTTGGTTATTATTTTCAAATGGGTTCCGATTCCGGCTACACCCTTGATGGTTATTCGCATTATAGAAAACACAACCGGCGGCAAGGATGCTGTTTTTAGTCATGAATGGAAGTCGCTCGATGCCATTTCACCTAACTTACAAAAAGCTGTTATTTCCAGCGAAGATGGTACTTTTCTAAACCATCACGGGTTTGACTTTAATGCCATGAAAAAAGCCTATGAAGGAAATAAACGCGGAAAAAAAATAAAAGGCGGAAGCACCATTTCGCAACAAACGGCAAAAAATGTTTTCTTGTGGCATGGCAGAAGTTACTTCAGAAAAGGACTTGAAGCCTATTTTACGGTGCTGATCGAACTGGTTTGGGGCAAGGAACGCATCATGGAAGTATACCTTAACAGTATTGAAATGGGAGATGGTATTTATGGAGCTCAAGCTGCTACACGACATTGGTATAGCAAAGACTGCAACAGTTTAACTCCTAGAGAAGCAGCAGGAATTGCAGCGATACTCCCCAACCCCAGAAAATTTAAAGCTTCTAACTCGAGTTCCTATATCAACCGAAGAAAAGACAAAATTATGCGCGTTATGCGTCAAACCGCCACAATAGAATATTAATATTAATTTAATCCATAAAAAGGGGTCTGTAACTGGACCAATATTTATAAATTAGCATCACATGTATGGCAGCTATGGCTATTGCCACGGTTAATCCTTTTCCGGGAATATCTAGGAATAAATGATATAATAAAATATTAATAGATATAGGCGCTAAAAGGACTAAAGCAAAAGGCACCCATTTTTTTACTACAAGTAAGAGTCCGATTACTACTTCTAAACAACCTATAACAGGGAAAACGTATCCTGAAGAAGCTAATGATGATAAAAATTCACCGGCTGCCCCACTTGGTTGTTCCATCGGAATAAAATTCAAAAATTTGTTGGCTCCAAAAACAATTAAAAGTACGCCCAACACTATTCTGGCAATTTTTACAAACATTGAATTCATAATTTTTTAATTTATTGGTTAGAGATTATGTAAAAATAAGTTTTTATCCATAAAATAAAATTTATTTTTTATAATTTTTATTCAACTTTTGCCATTTTTATATTATTTGCTTTCTGTAACATTTTGTAAATTTGAAAGTCTTATTTCTAAATTTAAGTTTATGAAAGCACATGAAATAGATTACACTATATATGGTGAAGAAATGCAATATGTAGAGATAGAATTGGATCCGCAAGAAGTGGTTATTGCTGAAGCAGGTAGTTTTATGATGATGGATAACGGAATTAAAATGGAAACTATTTTTGGCGATGGTACCGAGCAGCAAACAGGCCTTTTTGGAAAACTCCTTTCTGCCGGGAAGCGCGTTTTAACGGGCGAAAGTTTGTTTATGACAGCCTACCAAAATCAAAATAACACCAAAAGCAAAGCTTGCTTTGCCTCGCCTTATCCGGGTAAAATTTTGGCAATCGATTTAAATCAATTTCAGGGTAAATTTATTTGCCAAAAAGATGCTTTTCTCTGTGCTGCCAAAGGTGTTTCTGTAGGAATAGAATTTTCAAAAAAATTAGGGCGCGGTTTATTTGGTGGTGAAGGTTTTATTATGCAAAAACTTGAAGGTGACGGAATGGCTTTTGTTCATTCCGGCGGAACATTGGCTAAACGAGAACTCTCGGCCGGTGAAATCTTAAAAGTAGATACCGGCTGCATTGTTGGTTTTACCAAAGAGGTTGATTACGACATTGAATTTATTGGCGGTATAAAGAACACTATTTTTGGCGGTGAAGGCTTGTTTTTTGCAACCCTACGCGGACCCGGAACGGTATATGTTCAGTCACTTCCTTTTAGCAGATTAGCAGACCGCATCATTGCCTCAGCACCAAAAAATGGGGGTAGTTCGCGTGAAGAAGGAAGTCTATTAGGGGGATTAGGAAATTTATTAGACGGTGATAACCGGTTTTAAAATCAATAGTTTGTAATCCAGTTTTCAATTAATTCCAGGGCTTCCGTATGTCGTTTAGTTCTACCCAAAGGCGGCATAATATAAAGCAAATCTGTCTCTGTGTGTAGTCTGTAATACAAGATGGATTGACTTACGTTCCCGGGAGTTACTACAATACTATTATATCCGGGAACATAATGCATAGCATGCGCATTGACACCCATTTTTAGAGGATTTATTGTTTCAGAAAAAGCAAACCTTAAACTATGGGCCTGTGCTTCACCTCCAGGTTTGTGACAGTGAGCACAATTACTGTCAAAATAGGAACGAACTCTGAGATTTACACTTTGAGAACTGTCCTTATAATCAACTGTTGACACAATACTTGCGGGAATTGTAGCTGCATCGAGATAACCTTCCTCAGCCAGTTTTATAAGCTGATTTTTAGTCCCGTCATTATATGGTATAGAATAATTAATATTTTGAGGTTTAATACCAAGGGGTTCTTTTATTGTTCCGTTCATACTACCATGACAACGTAAGCATTCAAAATCCGATTCCGGTGTACGGTAATCTATTGTAACAACCTCACTCCCATTGGCAAAAGTAATTTCGCGGGTTGTACTTGGGGTTGTTAAAAAAGCATCTGTTTGTTCATCGTTCCAAACATAATTAGCAAAAATCCAACCTTCATTTTTGCGAATCATGATACGTGTTTCAATGATTTTTGTCTGATTTCCGGGTTGAATAGTCGTATAATAAAAAACCTTAATTAAAGCAGCCCCAACCGGAAGATTTAAAACTTCGCTATCAGAAGTATAGGTTGCTTTTGTACCATTAGGCATCCACACAAAACGTTTTTTTTGAGCATAATCTGTAAATAATTCACTTGCCGGCTTATAAGGAATTACCCCTTGAGAAGGGTTTAGGTTTTTGATAGCTCCTTCAAAAAAATGATAGTCTGATAATTTTGGATAAGGCACCTGCGACAAATCACATACGACCGATGAAGCAGGAACATCGGTGTACGATTCACTTTCTGAGCAGGAAGCTGCTACAAAAACGAGCCCAAAAAAACACATTATTGTAGCGAGTCTTATCCTCATGCGATTAAAACGAAGTGTTTAAAGACAACGATAACCCCGAACTTTCAGGCACAAAACGGCATACTCCTCCTACACAAACCAGTCCGCCTCGCTGACGCCCATAATTTAAGGCGATACGAGTTGATTTTTTACGCAAAGCACCTCCAACATTATAGTAATGGTTGCGATAATAGTCCAAATCATTACCATAATTATATAGGTCATAAACATAGAACGAAAACATCGAATTAAGGTTGAATTCGACAGTGGCAGCCGCCCAATTTTTTCGGTCATAATCCGCCCACATGTGTTCACCCATAACTCGAACAGAGCGTGAGGCCGAAATTTTATAAGTTGCTTCAGCACCCACTATATTAGTATTAACTTCGCCGGAGGCATCTTCAATATATTTTTTATTGTAATATTGATTGATATAACTAAAAATTGTTTGCCATTTGGTGTTCCATTTTTTGGTTATTTCAATATTCATGTCTGTGTACATTCTTTTCCCAAAGCCGAGAAAATCGGTCTCATAATTTTGTGGATTGAAAATGTAAAACGTACCGCCTAAAGCGTTCCAATTTGAAAAATTCAAGGCTACTTTTGTACCGTATTTACCTCCAATTTTACTTCCTTTTTTAAAATCGTAAAACACATCAATTTGCCCGCCGATATCGCCGGCTTTTACATAATCTGTTCCTGCCAAAAGCACATTGGGCTGGGCTTGATATACATAAATATTTGCCAGATTGAAGTGGTGTTGTTTGGTTAAACTCGGAAGGTAATTTAATATGCGATCATTATACACATTCCCTTTGGCTTCACGCTCGGAGAAAAAACTCATGTTTTCTAACCTTCTGAATGAACCGTCTACTCCAAAGCCCTTTTGCGAATAACCTAAATTCATCAAAATAGCATTTCCTGGTTTAATTAATCTGTTATCAATTTGACCGGGCGATTGAACTACAGCATCATGTGATTTATAATCGTATTCCGCCGAAAAATAAATGCCTTTATGGCCAATATAAACCCTTCCCGAATAACCGTTCGTTAAGCTGTTAAAATTAGGATTCCCAATACTTGTGATTTCATCACGTCCCACATAGGTTACACCAAGCGTAACATCGGTAGTATTCATTTTCAAGGCATCAGAAAGTCCGAACTCCACATCGGCACCAAAAACATCCGAACTGCTCACATCGAAACCGGTACGTTGGCGACCATAAATGGATTTCAATTTAAGGTAATTAGTAGGGCTGAATATAATTCTACCGCCGCGAAGTGAATTATTGATACCAAGCGCACGATCTTCCCAACTGCGGTAGAGCAATCCACTGCCAAATTGTTCGTAAAAATAACCCGCCGTTACATCAATTTTTTCATTTTTGAACTGCAGATACCAAGTAGCTACATTCGTACCGTTGTATTTCGGATTCATATTGAGCAAGGCATTTTGCTCATAGGCTTCACCTTGAATTCCGGCTCCCCAATTTTTATATTTATAATTTAACAAAAGATAGGAGTTGGAACGAATGGGTTCGTCGGGATGCACTGTTGGATTGTCATATTCATCACGTAATCCGGTATCGTTGAGATACCATTGGGAATTGGATTCAAATCCGCCGTTAAATTCGCCTTTCACTTGGGAAAACCCAAATAATGGCAATAACAACAATGCAAAATGTAGTTTAGTTTGTTTGGTAGTCATGTATTAAAGTGTCTTCAATTTGGCAAGAAGTTCATCTTCGCTTCCGGGTACGTAACCGTTTTGAATATGAACAATCTGATTATTTTTTACCACAATTGTATAGGGTATATTTACAATGGATAAAGCGCGTTTTAAATCCTGATTGGTATCCAGCAAAATGCGGTATTCCCATCCTTTTCCGTTCACGAGTGGTTTTACTCTTTTTTGCGTACGTGCGTCGTCGGTGGCAACCGCAACAACTTCGATATTGAGTTCTTTTTTCCAATCCTCAATAACATCATTCATCTCATCAAGTTCGTTGATACAGGGCGCGCACCAAGTTGCCCAAAAAGAGAAAATATACAGTTTGTCTTTCTCTGCGAAATCGTTTTGTAGAGAAACCGACTTGCCTTCAAGCGTTACAAGGTTGATGTTTGGCAGTTTATTCTGACCCAAAGCAGAAAATGCGATTACCAAAAAAAGTAAGGTGATTTTTCTCATAAAAGTATTATTATTGTTACAAATAAATGAATTAAATTATTAAAAATAAAGTTTTTTTTATTTTATTTGTAATCAAGAATCATGCTAAAAATTAATCTATGAAAAAGCGTATTTTGTTAGCTGTTTTAGTAGTATTAGGAATACTATATTCCTGTAGCGATACCACTATTATAGAAAATAGGCCTGACCAAAGTTCAAATGCTCCTGCCATCTCCGGCTATTTTCAGAAAAATGTTCTGATAGAAGATTACACCGGAACTTGGTGTGGCAATTGTACCCGTGTTTCTTGGGCTATTGAAGAAGCCAAACAAATTACAGACAATATTGTTTCTGTAGCAATTCATAACGGAAATGACCCCTATCATTATGCCGGTATCGCTCCTTTAAAGAATTTAATTCTTCCCAACAGTCCGTTAGCCCTCCCTGTTTCGCGTCTTAACCGAATGATCGTTTGGGATTTTCCGGAGCCATCAAATATTCAACAAGCATTGGACTTGACTTCAAACAACACCACTGTAGGTTTGGCCATGAATTCAACCGTTGCCAACGGCACCGTTAATTTGGATGTTAACGTTAAATTTCTTGATGATTATCAAAACTTGAAATTGGTGGTTTATTTGTTAGAAGACCATCTTATTTATTTTCAGCGTAATTATTACAACGAATATTATAATGGTATAAATCCGATTATGGATTTTGAACATAATCATGTGTTGCGCGCCTCTTTGACAGATATTTTAGGCGAATCCATTACAGGCACAACAAACGGAAGTACTGTAACCAAAAGCTTCAGCATTCCGGTTCCGACAAATGTTTCCAATGCTGCTAATATCAGTTTTGTTGCTTTTGTTGTTGGTGCCGATAATACAGCAATCAATTCTCGTGCTTCTCATGCAGGAGAAAATCAAAACTTTGAGGTTAATCCTTAAGTTTTGAAACTGACGATATTCTATGAGGTTGCTTTTTAGCAACCTTTTTTGTGTACCTTTGTCAAAATAAATTTACCATGAGTCTTATCGCCCTGATTCAACAATCGACTATTGATGAGAAAATAAAAAATGCGCCGGATAACGGTTATCTCATTGGCGTTTGGATTGGCTATGTTTTACCTTTTGCATTATTGGTTGGTTTAGCGTATTTGATGTATTACAAATCTAAAAATCGCAAAGATTTAGACTAAATTTCTTTTACATGAGTACTATTCGTATTACTAAACAATTTAATTTTGAAACCGGTCATGCTCTTTTTGGTTATGATGGAAAATGTAAAAATGTGCATGGACACAGTTATAAATTATCCGTAACCGTAATTGGTAAACCCATAACCGATCAAAATCATGTGAAATACGGCATGGTTATCGACTTTTCAGATTTAAAAAAGATTGTAAAAGAAGACATAGTCGATGTTTTTGATCATGCTACCGTTTTTAATAAAAACACACCACACCTTGAATTGGCTAACGAACTTATGGAGCGCGGGCATCATGTTATTTTGGTAGAATACCAACCAACCAGCGAAAATATGGTTACTGATTTTGCCGAAAAAATAAAAAAACGGTTACCTGAAAACATCAAATTATATTCGTTAAAACTTCAGGAAACAGATACTTCTTATGCCGAATGGTATGCCTCAGACAATGCATAATTTTCACTATTTTATGTAACCAAAATACCCTAACTAAACGGAATTGAACGCTGAAAACCACATAACATTATCGCTCGGGAAAAAAATCTATTTTGCCTCTGATCAGCACTTGGGCGCACCTACGCCTGAAAAAAGTTTTCCGCGTGAACAAAAATTCGTGGCTTGGTTAGAGGAAGTTCGCCATGATGCGCAAGCCATTTTTTTGTTGGGTGATTTATTCGATTTTTGGTTTGAATATAAAACCGTTGTTCCCAAGGGATTTGTGCGAGTTTTGGGTAAATTAGCCGAAATACGCGACAGTGGTATCCCTATTTATTTTTTTGTGGGCAATCACGATTTATGGATGGGGGATTATTTCAAAAAAGAATTAAACATTCCGGTTTATTATAACAATCAGGAGTTTAGTGTTAATGGAAAATCATTTTTGATTGGTCATGGCGATGGCAAAGGCCCGGGAGATAAAGGCTATAAGCGCATGAAAAAAGTCTTTACCAATCCGTTTTCCAAATGGCTTTTTCGTTGGGTTCATCCGGATTGGGGCGTACAGTTGGCACAGTACCTGTCTGTTAAAAACAAATTGATTTCTGGTGAATCCGATGTGAAATTTTTGGGTGAAGATAACGAATGGCTTGTGCAATACTGCAAACGTAAACTAAAAACCAAACACTATGATTATTTTGTGTTTGGTCACCGCCATTTACCACTTTCGTTAGCCGTTGGTGATAATGCCACCTATATAAACTTAGGGGATTGGGTAAGTTATTTTACCTATGGCATCTATGATGACTCCGGTTTTGTATTACAGCCGTATCATCGCAATAAATAATCCAATGTAACCGGATCTAATTTACCATCCGGGAAAAGTCCGTTTTTCTTTTCAAAGGCATACACCGCATTAAACGTAATATCTCTAAACAGCCCATCAACGGGAATGTTGTATCCTTTCTTAACCAATAGTTTTTGCAATTCATACACAAAAGAGCCGTAGTCTCCCACTTTCATTGCGTATTTTTCAGGATTTGCCATAAAGGTTTTCACTACATAATTGTTCTTTAAAAAAACATCATAGTCTTTCCCGCTATAACCACTTTGCTCAAAATCAATTACATCGTTATCGGCTAACCCTTTGTGTTTCATTTCGGCTGAAGAAACCAATTTGTTTTCCAGCATTTTTACGTTTCCTAAAATGCGATTATAACCTGCTACCCCATCTTTGGTTTCTTGGTCGTCATCCTCCGGATTGCGCACATCAACCCCTTCGGAAGCCCATTGCATACGCACATAACTATTTAATTCCTCAACCGTTTGATAATATTGCTGGACTACCGCTTTATCATGGTAGTTTTTATCAATAGCTTTTGACGCGACATAATCAGAACCCGGCGCATGAAAACGCTTATAATCCCTGTATAAATTAAATCCCAAAATAAATACAATTACTACTAATAAGAAAATGATGATTTGTTTCATCTTTAGCCTTGGTTTGAAATTAGTTTACACTCATTGTCTCGGTCAGGTCATTTCCGGAACATGCTGCTTTTTTATGCTCTTAAATTTTGGTAAAATTACAACAAAAAGTTTTATTCGGCTTGTCGAATGTCTTTTATCCTTAACTGCACGGAAACGCTTCCGTTAAATTCATTTTCATCAATACAATACACGGCATCAAACGGTTTTTTACCTTTTACCACATCCCATTTTTTTCCTAATCCAAATCCAATGGCGCCAAATGATTCGGAGTTCGCTTGCTTGACATAGCATTTCAGGTGTTCACTATCCTTTCCCAATTGTTTGGCATAACCGGAATCCGAGAGGTTTTTAGAAAGAAAGACAGGTGTCATATTTTGAGGTCCAAAAGGTTCAAATTGTTTCAAAACACGCAAAAGTTTTGGCGTTATTTGCGTCAGTTCTATTTCCATATCGACACTAATTTCGGGAATCAACAATTCGGGATTTATTGTGTTTTTCACACTGTTTTCAAACGCATTTCGAAAACGTTCATAATTCTCTTCTAACAAAGTCATTCCAGCGGCATACATGTGCCCTCCAAATTGTTCCAAATGCGCAGCACAAGCTTCGAGCGCATTGTACACATCAAAATCCTTTACAGAACGAGCCGATGCGGCTAATTTATCACCACTTTTAGTCACTACTATGGTAGGACGGTAATAGGTTTCGGTTAATCGTGACGCTACAATTCCGATTACGCCTTTGTGCCAACTCTCATCGTAGACTACTGTTGTATAATGATTACTTTCGTTCTTATCACTAATCTGACGAAGCGCTGCGGCGGTAATTTGTTTGTCGAGGTCTTTGCGATCGGCATTGAATTGTTCAATCTCAGCTGCAAATTTTGTTGCTTGCTCCAAATCAAATTCTGTTAAAAGCGCCACGGCAGCGTTCCCATGATGGATTCGTCCGGCTGCATTGATACGGGGTGCTATAATAAAAACCACATCGGTTATAGTAAGTGCCTTTTTTTTCAGGTTATGCGTAAGTGCTTTAAAACCGGGACGCGGATTTGAATTGATTACATCCAATCCGAATTTTGCCAAAATGCGGTTTTCACCGGTAATCGGCACTATATCGGCGGCGATAGCTGTGGCTACCAAATCGAGCAAAGGAATCAAATCGGTAAGCGTTTCACCGCGATTAAGCGCCAATGCCTGCACCAATTTAAATCCGACACCACACCCACAAAGCTCATCATAGGGATAATTACAATCGGCTCGTTTGGGATCTAAAACCGCAATTGCATCCGGAAGTTGTTCCCCGGGACGGTGGTGATCACAGATGATAAAATCGATATTTTTTTCGCGAGCATAGCGCACATGCTCCACCGATTTAATACCACAATCGAGAGCAATTATCAAAGACATCTCGTTGTCGTCTGCAAAATCGATTCCCTGGTACGAAATACCATACCCTTCGTTGTAACGATCCGGAATGTAGGTTGCCACATTGGGATAAAAACGTTTTAAATAAGACGAAACCAAGGCGACGGCAGTTGTTCCGTCTACATCATAATCGCCAAAAACCAAGATATTCTCCTTGTTTTGAATGGCATGCTCGATACGTTTCACTGCCTTATCCATATCTTTCATTAAGTATGGATTATGTAAATCGGCTAATGAAGGGCGAAAAAAAAGTTTGGCTTGTTCAAAAGTTTCAATGCCGCGTTGCACTAAGAGTGTTGCAGTGATGGCATCGATTTGCAATTCGCTTTGAAGCGATTGCACTTTTTGTAAATCAGGTTGTGGTGTGAGAGTCCAGCGCATATAGAAAAAATTAAAAGATTTTGGCGTTTACTACAACAAATATAATAAATTATGAGAACTTATTTAACCGGTTTTCCACCCACTACTGCTACAATTTCGCCTTTAGGCGGTTTGGCTTCAAAGTGGTTTAAAACGTTTTGAGCGGTGCCGCGTAGGGTTTCTTCATGAAGTTTGGATAATTCACGTGATACTGAAACCGGTCGGTCTGCACCAAAATACTGTACAAATTCGCTTAGCGTTTTCACTAATTTATGTGGAGAAACATAAAAAACCATGGTGCGGGTTTCTTCTGCTAATTGAAGGAAACGCGTTTGACGTCCTTTTTTTTCGGGCAAAAAACCCTCAAAAATAAAACGATCGTTGGGCAAACCGCTATTAACCAAAGCCGGGACAAAAGCGGTAGCACCCGGCAGGCATTCCACCTCGAGACCCTTTTCTACGCAGGCGCGTGTGAGCAAAAAACCGGGATCGGAAATGGCCGGTGTTCCCGCATCGGAAATCAGGGCAATAATTTCACCGCTTTCTATCCGTTTTACAACCGTTTCGACGGTTTTGTGTTCGTTGTGCATGTGGTGGCTCTGCATTGGGGTGGCGATCTCAAAATGCTTGAGTAATTTTCCGCTAGTGCGTGTATCTTCGGCCAAAATAAGGTTGGCTTCCCGGAGTACTTTTATAGCCCGAAAGGTCATGTCGTCAAGATTGCCGATAGGTGTAGGCACTATATATAATTTTCCTGTAATCACGGTTTTAAATTTTTTTGAATATAGTCAATAACTTGTTGT
Source organism: Flavobacterium sp. (assembly GCA_041917555.1). Taxonomy (GTDB): domain Bacteria; phylum Bacteroidota; class Bacteroidia; order Flavobacteriales; family Flavobacteriaceae; genus Flavobacterium. The sequence continues at coordinate 213,488 of JAYRXL010000027.1, forward strand.
TGGGTTAATGCCGTAAATTTGGCGTAGCGCTTTTCGCTGTGTACATCTACAATTTCGGCGGCGGCATCCTGTACTAATTTTCGGTTTTCCCAGTGGTTAAGGTGTTCAATTACTTTTGGGAGGCAGTTTTTTTTGTAACTGATTTGCCCCAAAACATGCACCAGTGTTTTTCGAACCCTACTGGTGGTATCGTGCTCCAATTGTTGTAAAAGGGGCAACACCTCTTCGGGATGGGTACGACCGCGAAGCTCAATGCCATGACAAATTTCGCGACGGACTTCCTTATCGGGGTGTTTGAGGTATTTTTGGGACCACTGCAACACCGGTTTTGGGTTTTTTTCGCCCATTTTTTTCATGGATCCGATAACGGCATTGCGCACATTGGGGTGGGAATCGAACAAGCCTGTGTCAAAAAAAGCCACGACGTCATCAAAATAAAACATGCCTATTTCGCCTGCCGTATTGATTGTAGTTTGACGAATTTTTTCGTTAGGATGTTGTGCAAATAAATGAAGTTGTTGGACAATTTTCGTTTGGAGTTGGAGATTGGCAAAGTAGATTTTCCCGGTTGCCTGATAGGCCGCTTTTCGGATGTAGGTATCCTCATCGGCGAAGTAATTCAGGAGGTTTTCATCATTCCCCGAAACAAACGCCTCGTGACAGTCGGCTTGGATGGCAGCCGTCTTTTCGATTCGTTGGTCTTTGGTAAGATCATAGAAACCCATGTGTTAGCGATTGAACGGTTTGTTTGAGCGCTCCCGATGTATCGGGACGCGAGTAGTGAAAGCGCGGCGCCGCCGGAGGCGGCGCAACACCCTTATAAAAATTTCTTTTCTACAAATTCCATAAACCGATCGGCGTAGTCTTTTTTGCCTTTCCAGTTGTTGTAATCCGGTTTGATGATTTCTTCGATAAAATCTTTTGCCTCGGCAAAAGAGGTGAAAGAATTGAGTTGGGAAAGCACCCGATTAAAGTCTTCGTTGCTTTCGCCAAAAAGGTGTTTCACAAAACCGATGCGTTCGTTGAGGCCGATGTTGATGGTTTTGGAAAATTTATCGTTTAGTGTAACGGTGAGCACGTCTTGTTTTTCGGCGGTTACTTCGGCCGGTTCAACAGACTTCTCGGATTTAGGTTGGACATTCTCTTCGCCGGGTTTCACAAAAACAGGTTCTTCGAAGGTATCGCTCAGAATTTCATCGAGGGTAATTTGTTTGTGTGCTTCTTTTATGGTTTGCGGTTCTTCGGCCGGAACTTCGGCAGCCAATTCGAAAATTGGTGCAAAATCAAGTTCGGGCGTTTCCTCTGTTTCGGCTACGGGCTCATCGTCGTCATCCTCTTCATCGAGTACAATTTCGCCGACAATAACCGGTTCAGCAGGTTCTTCGGATTCGATTTCGGCGGTTGGTTCCGGTTCGGTTTCCAATTCCGGAACAGGCTCTTCTTCAACAACCGGCGGAGTTGTTTCGACTACCGGCACGATAGGCGCAATTGTGGCAGGTTGTTCTAATGGATTTTCCAGTTCCGTTTCGAGTTTTTGTTCAAATTCTTCGGCGGGATAGGTTGTTTTAAGCTCTTCGTAGTGATCCCCGTGGAATTTAAGTACTGTGAGTACTTCGTACAATTTACGCGTTTCAAGGTACAATTGATCCACTTCGGATTTGTTTTTCAACTTGAGGATTCGGTGAGCAATGCTGATGAGTTCGGCTTCCAATTTCTTCTTCATGACAGAACTTTTTATGTTGGCAGGAAGGCAATTAGCGATTCCCGCTTTAGGTATAACAGAAAAAATGTTAAAAAATTATGCTAACGAAGATACTGCTTTTTAATGGTTTGAAAAGTACCTGAAAAAAACTTTCTTAACAGAGTTAATAACTAACGTGAGTTCGATTTGGCTATTTTTACATGGCATTTTGGAATTTACTGAAAAGCAATCTGATTTTACCGTTTAAACGTTAAAATGCAAAAAAGAGACCACAAGAATACTAGCGGTCTCTTTTCATGTATTACTTTTCAAAATGTTCAGAAAAAGTGTCCTTTTTATTTTTTTGCCAGGTATTTTTCCGGGTCTTTTTTGAATTCGTCTTTGCAATAAGACGAGCAAAATCCGTATAATTTTCCTTGGTATTTCATTGTATCGGCTACATTTCCGTCGATATCCATATTGCAATACACATCTTTAGGATTATCGAATTTTAATTTTGCCAATGTATTTTCAGCTTTTGGCGGTTCCTCTGTAGGTTGTTGCATCGACTTTGTCGTTGTGGATTCTTTTTTGCAGGCTGCTAAAAAGCAACAAGCCAATAGGGTATAGATTATTTTTTTCATTGTTTTTATATTAGTGGTCTTCGTGCGTACAAAGTCCGATGATTAGATGAAACGTATCGTGAAGTTTAGTGAGAGCCGCAGTGATTTCGGCATCCGATTTTTTGGCTTTTACCAACTTGTCCAACTTTTTAGAATCTACTGCCAGTTTATTCACGGCAGCAACGACTTCTTTGGAGTTAAACTCCGCCGGGATTTTGGATTTAGAGAGAATATTGGCCTGAGCCACCATCTCGCCGGAGCGCGTTTTGATGGGTTCCAAATTACCCTCTTCACTGGGATGGAAAGTTTGCGACATCACTTTATGAAATGCTTTTAACTCCGGCCAATCGTCAAATTTTCCTTTAGGAGGTGTTGTTGCTGTTTTATACAAATTACTCACCTCGTTCCAGTTGATGATGTTCCAAATTGCCGAAAGATAATCCGCACGTTTGTTTTGGTATTTGAGATAATACGCATGTTCCCAAACATCGATGGCTAAAATGGGTGTTCCTTTCACCTCTGCATTATCCATTAGAGGGTTATCTTGATTGGCTGTGGAGCAAATTGAGAGTTTGCCGTTTTTATCGGTAATAAGCCAAGCCCAACCGGAACCAAAACGAGAGACCGCCGCCGCATTCAATTTGATTTTAAGGCTGTCTAATCCGCCAAAAGCGGTGTTGATTGCTTGTTCAAGTTCGGGCGCCATTTTGGTGTCCTTTTGAGGAGTTAGTATCGACCAGAACAATTCATGGTTGTAATGTCCACCGGCATTGTTTCGGATGGCTGTACTGTAGTTCGACATGTTGGCAAAAATAGCTGTCAGGCTAAGTTTTTCGGCAGGAGTTCCGGCCACGGCAGCATTTAAATTTTTTACATAAGCCGCATGGTGTTTTCCGTAATGGATTTCCATGGTTTGGGTATCAATGTAAGGTTCCAAAGCCGAAGTAGCATAAGGCAAAGGTTTTTGTGTGAATTGTGCAAAAGCATTGACATACAATACAATTGCCAAAATTGAAAACTTGATTTTCATGAGAATAGTATTAGTTGAATTGTTTTTAAACCATTCCGGTAAGTGGTACAAATGTACAGAATTCAGGCCTCTTTATCAAAAAAACGCTTGCATAATTAACCTCCGTTTCACATTCATTACAGATTTTTCGCAACAAAACCAATACAAAACTCCTTGATTGCATCCCTTACGTTTCTGAATTCCTGTCGAACTTCATCCTCGTTGCCTTTAGCTTTTGCCGGATCCGGAAAATTATGGTGAAAGACCTTTGCCTTTGTTGGGAAAAAAGGGCATTTTTCTTTAGCATGATCACATACTGTAATCACATAATCAAATGGTATATCGCTATAATCATCGATATGATTTGAGGTGTGGTGGGAAATGTCAATCCCATCCTCAAACATAATTGCAACCGCCTTTGGATTCAATCCATGCGTTTCCACACCTGCGCTGTAAACCAATGCCTTTTCACCGGCAAAATGATTAAAATACCCGTGTGCAATCTGGCTACGACAGCTATTTCCGGTGCACAATACCACTATTCTTTTGGGCTCCATCTGAAAATTTTTCCTTTTCTTACTAAAATTACTAACTCAGTATTTTTTACACGGTTAGCCATATCAGGTTGATGATGCAAAACTTTGGATCGAACCCAAACAGTACTTGCAACAACAACACAGATACAGTAATGACAACCGGTTTTTTGTGTTTTACTAAAAACGATTTAAGCGCAACAACCCGGGCTGCAGCATTCTTTTTGTTTTTCTCCATAAACTGTGATACTATAAATAATGTTCTTATTTGAATTGTATAGCGCAATTTCGTCTTCGTTCAAATAATTTTTAAGAATATCTTCCGGAATTATAATGGCTTTTTCTTTTTGAAGTTTTACGTTTTCAAAACCTGCTTCTTGAATGATGTTCAAATAATCATTTTTTTGAATAGCACTGGCCACACAACCGGCATACATCTCGGCCGCATTTTTAATGCGTTCAGGCAGTTCACCGGTTAAAACAATATCCGAGATGCTAAAATGCCCGCCGGGTTTCAAAATTCGGTATACTTCCCCAAAAGCTTTGGGCTTATTTGGGACTAAATTCATTACGCAATTACTCACTACTACATCGGCTACATTGGCTGAAACAGGAATGTTCTCGATATCACCCAATCGAAATTCAACGTTGTTAAAGTTGCGTTTCTCAGCATTGGCACGCGCTTTGTCGATCATGGCTTGGGTAAAATCGATTCCAATTATTTTCCCGGTTTCGCCGGTTTCGTGTCGTGCAACAAAACAATCATTTCCCGCTCCGCTGCCCAAATCAACAACGGTATCCCCTTGTTTAATTTTGGCATATTCGGTAGGCAATCCACAACCCAGTTTTAAATCGGCATCGGGATTATAGCCTTCAAGATGACTGTATTCGTCATTCATAATATTGTAAACTTCTGTTGAGCAGCCTCCGCTACCACAACAGGAAGAAGCATTTACTTCTTGGTCTTGTAAAGCAATTTCGCTGTATTTTTGCTTTACCATTTCTTTGATTTGTTCATGTGTATCCATTCTTTATAGAGTATTAAATTAACAACAACTGTTTCGGCGCATCAATTTGGCAGTAACCGATTCAAAATAAAGCTTAATGGTTTGTAGTGTTTGTTCATTTACGCAATAACAAACGGCCGTCCCTTCAATATTTCCTTGTATCAAGCCGGCGTTTTTGAGTTCTTTCAAATGCTGAGACACGGTTGGCTGAGCCAAAGGCAACTCATTAACAATATCACCGCAAATACAGGTATCTACGGATAAAAGATACTCAAGAATAGACACACGAGCCGGGTGTCCCAAGGCTTTTGCGATTCCTGCAATTTGGTTTTGTAAATCGGTATAATGATCTGTTTTAGAAGCTCCCATATAATTAATTTTAATATTGCAATATTACGATAAATATAAATACGAGCATCTCTATTCTTCAATTTTAACAGTATAAATTTTCAGCTTGCATTTAAACTGAAAGAGTTTTGTGTAATTTGATGAAGTTGTATTGAAATTTGATATTTTTGTTTGTCCGAATTAATGGACAATTGTCAACGGAAATAATTCCCGTTTTAAAACAAAAGTGTAAGCATGTTTCTCGAAAATACGGTTAATCATAAAGAGCAGTTTGGCTGGATTGAAGTAATTTGTGGTTCAATGTTCTCAGGTAAAACCGAAGAACTTATTCGCCGCTTACGTCGCGCCCAGTTTGCCAAGCAAAAAGTAGAAATTTTCAAACCTGCCATCGATACGCGTTACGACGAGGAAATGGTTGTGTCGCATAACCGAAATGAAATTCGTTCTACACCCGTTCCCGCCGCTGCTAATATTTCAATTTTAGCGCAGGGCTGTGATGTGGTTGGGATTGATGAAGCCCAATTTTTTGATGATGAAATCGTAAAAATTTGCAACGATTTGGCCAACTCAGGGATTCGGGTTATCGTGGCCGGCTTGGATATGGATTTTAAAGGAAATCCATTTGGACCTATGCCTGCACTTATGGCCACAGCCGAATATGTAACCAAAGTGCATGCTGTTTGCACGCGCACCGGGAATTTGGCTCATTACAGTTTTCGCAAATCGGATAGCGATAATTTAGTTTTACTTGGCGAAACCGAGGAATACGAACCGCTTAGTAGGGCAGCTTATTTTAAAGCCATGCGCGAAAATATGGAGGTAAGAGATCCTGAAAATATTTCTGACAATTTAAGCGACAGCAAATCGTGACATTCACTATTCGAAATATTGTTTCCCTGCTCAAAGCACAATTTTCGGGAGCCAATGATATTGCTGTAATCGATTGGGTTTCTATTGACAGCCGTTCGTTTCAAAACAGCGAATCCACCCTTTTTTTTGCGCTCAAAGGCCCCCATCATGATGGGCATCGGTTTATCGCCGAATTGATCGAGAAAGGGGTTCGGCAATTTGTAGTAGACCACATTCCGGAAAGTTTAGAAAACAAAGCTAACTTTTTGATTGTCCCCGACACACTCGCCGCTTTGCAACTTTTTGCCGCTGCGTACCGAAGTCAGTTTGATTTCCCGATAATCGGCGTAACCGGAAGCAATGGCAAAACAATTGTCAAAGAGTGGCTTAATTTTCTGCTTGGTCCGGATTACCACATTATTCGTTCTCCCAAAAGTTATAACTCACAAGTAGGTGTCCCGCTCTCGGTTTTGGGCATCAACGAAAAACACAATTTAGGGATTTTTGAAGCCGGTATTTCAACTACCGGTGAAATGGAAAATCTGCAAAAAATCATCCGCCCGACACTTGGAATCCTCACCAATATTGGTACTGCTCATGATGAAGGTTTTCAAGACGCAGGAGAAAAAATAAAAGAGAAATTAAAGCTGTTCACCGATGTTGATTTGCTTATTTTAAATAAAAACAAAACGGTTGAAGCTTTTTTGGGTCAAAAAATAAACACCTTTACCTGGAGCTCAGACGACGGAAAAGCGGATGTTTTTGTGATGGCCAAAGAAAGCCTCGAAACAACCGAATTGCGTATCACCTATCAAAAGCTTTGTTTCACAGTGACCATTCCGTTTACCGATCAGGCGTCGATAGAAAATGCGATTCACTGCCTGATGGTTATGCTTTATTTCAACTATGACGAAGGCGTTATTCGGCAACGAATGAGCGAGCTCTATCCCGTTGAAATGCGTCTAAAAGTAAAGAACGGTATCAATGCCACAACCCTGATAGACGACAGTTACAGTTCCGACTTCCAATCGCTTAAAATCGCCCTCGATTTTCTTGAAAGTCAGAAACTCCACAAACGCAAAACTATTATCCTGTCAGATATTGTACAGAGCGGACTCATCACCGAAGAACTGTATTCTAAAGTTTCACAGCTTATCATATCCAACAAAATTAATCGGGTCATCGCCATCGGAAAAACCATTTCAGAATACAAAAGTAAATTCCCAAATTGTTTGGCCTACAAAGATACTGATGCTTTTTTGAGCCAATTCGACCATATCGCTTTCGAAAACGAAACCATTTTGGTTAAAGGAGCACGTCATTTTCATTTTGAGGAAATTGTTTCACTTCTTGAAGAAAAAACACACGAAACGGTTTTGGAGATTAATCTTAATGCGATAAGTCATAATCTGAATTTTTTCAAATCCAAACTCCAACCGGAAACCAAACTCATGGTGATGGTTAAAGCTTTTGGCTATGGAAATGGCGGCTATGAAATTGCCAAATTATTGAGTCATCATAAAGTGGATTATTTAGGGGTGGCTTTTGCCGATGAAGGAATTACGCTCAAAAACGCCGGAATTGAACTGCCCATCATGGTATTGAATCCCGAAAGTACAAGTTTTGCTTCTATGATTCAATACGGGCTTGAACCCGAAATTTACTCACTCAAAGGACTCACGGCTTTTATCAAATTAGCTGAACAAAAAAAACTCATCAACTACCCTATTCATATTAAAATTGATACCGGAATGCATCGTTTGGGTTTTATGGAAAACGATTGTGATGCCTTGACAGAAAAACTTAAACAAACCAAAGCGGTTTCGGTAAAAAGTATTCTCTCCCATCTTGCGGCAAGCGATGAACCAAAACACCACGATTTTACATTAGAACAAATTGCATTGTTTGATCGTTTGTCGTCCAACATAATGAATGCGCTACACATCCACCCGATTCGCCATATTTTGAATACTTCCGGAATTTCCAATTATCCGCAGGCGCAATATGATATGGTTCGATTGGGCATCGGACTCTACGGTGTTTCCAACGATGAAGAAGAACAAAAACAATTACTCAATGTAGGAACACTCAAATCGGTTATTTCACAAATTCGAACAATTTCTTCGGGCGAAAGTGTGGGCTATGGCAGGCGTTACGTTGTCTCTGAAAATCGAAAAATAGCAACTATCCCCATTGGTTATGCCGACGGTATTTCACGACATTGGGGCAACGGAAAAGGTTATGTGGTTATCAAAAACCAACAGGCACCTATCGTGGGCAGCGTTTGCATGGATATGCTGATGGCTGATGTCACGGGAATTGAGTGCAAAGAAGGAAATGAGGTAATTCTTTTTGGTGAAAACCCATCCGTTACTCAAATGGCCAAAGCCATGGGAACAATACCTTACGAAATCATGACAGCTATTTCACAACGGGTCAAAAGGGTTTTTTACCGAGAGTAGAAATTTTTCTACAAAAAACCAAATTAAATGTTAAATTTTTAACTACATTTGATACTGTTAACTTTTAAACTTAATTTTTATGGGAATGGTATCCGAATTTAAAGACTTTATTGCAAAAGGCAATGCAATGGATATGGCTGTTGGGGTAATTATTGGGGGTGCTTTTGGAGCAATTGTGACTTCATTAGTTGCCGATGTAATCACACCGGCCATTTTGAACCCGGCATTGAAAGCCGCTCACGTTGAAAATCTGAAAGATTTAAAAACGGAAAGTGGTATTTTATATGGTAGTTTCTTGTCTGCTGTTATTAGCTTTTTAGTTATTGCTTTTGTGATTTTCATTTTAGTAAAAGCCATCAACAGCATGAAGAAAAAAGAGGAAGAAGCTCCTGCAGCTCCTGCCGGACCAACTCAGGAAGAATTGCTTACTCAAATTCGTGATTTACTGAAAAAATAATCCGCTATACTGCATATTCTAATCTATACTGAACTCGTTTCAGTACTAAACCATCCGCAACAACGGATGGTTTTTCTTTTTAGCACTTATTTTGCACTTGAGTAAAAACAAGAAACAACTTTAGAAACTCAAATATTTTTTATTTCAACACTTTTTCTCTCTACTTTTGTAATTCCTTAATTTAAACTACACTTATGAAAGTTGCTGTTGTTGGTGCCACCGGTATGGTTGGCGAAGTTATGCTTCAGGTTTTAGCAGAACGTAATTTTCCTGTTACGGAACTTATTCCTGTGGCTTCCGAAAAATCGGTTGGAAAAGAATTACTTTGGAAAGGAAAAAATTATACGGTTGTAAGCATGCAAACTGCCGTAGACATGCGTCCGGATATCGCCTTATTTTCAGCCGGCGGTCAAACCTCACTCGATTGGGCTCCTAAATTTGCCGAAGTGGGCACCACCGTAATCGATAATTCTTCGGCTTGGCGGATGGATCCTTCCAAAAAATTAATAGTCCCTGAAATCAATGCCTACGAATTAACGAAAGAAGATAAAATTATCGCTAATCCCAACTGCTCTACCATTCAAATGGTAATGGTATTAGCCCCGCTACATGCCAAATATAAAATCAAGCGCGTAATTGTATCAACCTATCAATCCATTACCGGAACCGGTGTAAAAGCAGTTCGTCAACTCGAAAATGAGTATGCCGGCATTCAGGGTGAAATGGCCTACAAATACCCCATCCATCGCAATGCCATCCCACAATGCGACCTATTTGAAGAAAATGGCTACACCAAAGAAGAAATGAAATTGGTGCGCGAAACTCAAAAAATTATCGGCGATAAAACCATCGCTGTAACGGCTACTGCCATCCGAATTCCCGTAGTGGGAGGCCATAGTGAAGCGGTAAACCTCGAGTTTGAAAACGATTTTAACACCAGCGATATACGCACCATTTTACACAACACACCGGGCGTGGTAGTTCAGGATAATACCGAAACCTACACCTACCCGATGCCGCTTTTTGCTCAAGGGAAAGACGAGGTGTTTGTGGGCCGCATTCGCCGCGATGAAAGTCAGCCCAATTCACTCAACCTTTGGATCGTTGCCGACAACCTGCGCAAAGGAGCCGCCACCAATGCAATACAAATTGCCGAATATTTAATCCAAGAAAAACTGGTATAACAAAGGAGCTCAAATGAGCTCTTTTTTATTTTGGGCGCTCCCCCGATGCCTCGGGGTCAGGCCATTCACTTTATACCCCGACACGTCGGGGTGATGCCGTTGCTGTCCTTAGCGCAAGATTTTCAAAAAAATGTTAATATGGTAGTTATTTCAACCCTAAGCATAGTATATTTGCCCCAATGACAAAAAAATACGCTTTTGTAAAATTCTTTTTCGGCTTCGCTGTTTTGGCTGCACTACTATTGCAGTCCGCACACGCATTGCACCACCTTGAGGAAGAATTTTCAAAGACACACTGTCATCACAAAAAAACACAAAACAAAGCCGAACTCACCCATAGCCACGAAAATGAAAGTTGCTTTGTGTGTTCATTTACCTTCGGACAAACCGGCGAAATCCAGTTTCCACATTTCAATTTACTCCAAAAACATTCTTTTAACGCCACGGTTTATGGCTTTTCCAAGCTTTATCCAAATGCGTTTAATGGTGCTTTTTTCTCGCTTCGAGCGCCTCCTGTTACAGTGTAATATTACTTTTTACTGCGGCAGCTCTTTAGTTGTCTGCACGATTTAATGTACCACTGTAATTTTAAAACTCATGAAAAAATTTTTAGTCATCCTAGTATTGGGGTGCACCTCATTTATCTATTCTCAAGCCAAACTATCCGGAAAAGTATCCGGCCCAGATGGAACCGCCTTACAAGGCGTAATTGTTTCAATGCCCGAAATCAATAAAGAAGTTAGTACCGACAGCAACGGGAACTATTCGTTTAACAACATCCCTTCAGGGAACTTTTTGGTACTCTTTTCACATATTGGCTTTGCCAAAAAATCATATCGAATTTCATTTGCGAAAGAAGCCCAACAACAGGACGTGGTTATGGAACTTTCCGAAGAGCATATGGACGAAGTAATTGTATCAACCGCTTTCAACAAACTACAATCACAAAACGTAACAAAGGTTGATAATATCAAAATGGAAAATTTGCGTAAAAATGGTTCTTTAACTCTCGCCGAAGGACTTACTTTGCTCCCGGGTGTATCGTCAGTGTCAACAGGAATTTCGATAGGAAAGCCGGTAATTCGCGGATTAAGCGGCAACCGAGTCGTGGTCTACTCGCAAGGGGTTCGTGTGGAAAACCAACAGTTTGGGGAAGAACACGGATTAGGACTCAACGATTCCGGAATTGAAAGTGTAGAAGTTATCAAAGGCCCTGCTTCGCTCCTTTATGGGTCAGATGCTTTAGGAGGCGTTTTGTATTTCAATCCGGAAAAATTTGCTCCGGCAGGAGAAACTAAAGCTCATTTTGGTCAACGTTTTTTTTCAAACACTCAGGGAAGCAGTACAAGTTTAGGGATTAATACCGCTTCTGAAAAATGGAAAATAATAGCCAACTATAAACATGACATTCACGCTGATTATAAAACCGGCAACAACGAACGCGTAACCAACACCCGTTTTAATGAATCCGATTTTAAAGCAGCCTTAGGTTATTCTTCCACTATAGGTAATTTCACCTTGCGTTATAATTTCAACAATCTTAGTTTGGGAATTCCGGAAGAAGGCATTGGAGAACAAAGTACTGCATACAAGCCTTTATACCCTTCGCAAAATGTTAAAAACAGACTTATCTCACTAAACAGTATGTTACATTTTGGAAAATCACGACTGGAAACCAATGTAGGATATACCGAAAACAATCGAAAAGAATTTGAAGACAACCCGAGTCCGGTGTTGAATATGGTACTCAAAACACTCAATTACGATGCTAAACTGTATCTATTCCCCGGCGAACAATTTGAAACGATTGTAGGGGTTCAGGGCATGTACCAAGAGAATTCCAATTTTGGTGAAGAGCGGCTGATTCCGGATGCGACAGTAAGAGATCTGGGTTCCTATCTTACAACCCGTTATGAAAAAAAGAGCCATACTTTGCAAGCCGGTTTTAGGTATGATTTGCGTAAAGTAACAGCAAATGAGTACGGAACAAATGGAGAAGAGGGTTATTTTATGCCTGTCAAACAAGATTTTAACAGCTTTAATGCTTCTTTAGGATACAAAAACGCCTCTATAAAAAACCTAATCCTTCGCGCTACTATTGCCACCGGATTCAGAGCTCCTAATTTGGCCGAGCTGACATCAAACGGTGTGCATGAAGGTAGTAATCGCTATGAAATTGGTAACCCAAATCTCAAAAATGAGAAAAACATCCAAATCGATTTAAACTCAGAATTCAAAACCAGCCACGTTGAATTCTTTGCTAATGCATTTTACAACCATATCAACGATTACATTTATATTGCCCCAACCGGTGAAGTTTTAGATGAAAACAATGTGTTTGTATACCTGCAACAAAATTCAACTCTCATGGGCGGAGAAGCCGGTTTGCATTTTCACCCTCATCCGCTCGACTGGCTCCATATTACCGGTAGTTATGAGCGTGTTTCCGGCAAAAGTGAAGACGGTGCCAACCTGCCTCTTATTCCGGCCAATCGAATTAATTCGGAAATACGACTGGAATTCAATCCTAAAAACGGACTAAAAAACGTGTATTTTACTTTGGGCATGCAACATTATATGGATCAAAAAAAGGCTTCTGTGTTTGAAACACCAACTGATGGTTATATGCTCTTGAACTTGGGAAGTGGCGCAAAAATAAAAGGGCAAAAAGTAAGTGTGGATTTCAGGGTAAATGTTAGTAATCTTACCGATAAAGTATATATCCCGCATCTTTCGCGTTTGAAACCGGACGGCATCCCTTCTATGGGAAGAAACATTACATTTGGAGCTGTTTTTTCAATTTAATAGTTATCAAAAGTGATTCAGCCTAAAATCTGTATATTTGTTATTTAGCTTATCATTTTATGAAAAAATCAATTCTTATCATTTTTAGCACAATTTCTGTTATGTCTGTTAACGCCCAGAAAAAATCGGAAATTAAATATCCTGAAACCCAAAAGGGGAAACAGGTTGACACCTACTTTGGTACAAAGGTTGAAGATCCCTATCGCTGGCTCGAAGATGACCGTTCGGCGGAGACTGCCGATTGGGTAAAACGCCAAAATGAAGTTACCTATGCTTTTTTGGAACAGATTCCGTACCGCGATAAAATCAAAGAGCGAATGGAAAAATTGTGGAATTATGAAAAAATAAGTGCGCCCTTTAAAGAGGGTGATTTTACCTACTTTTATAAAAATGACGGCCTACAAAACCAATCTGTTTTGTATCGCAAAGATACGTGGGGCAAAGAGGAAGTTTTTATCGACCCAAATACGTTCTCCAAAGACGGAACCACTTCTTTAGGTGGTGTTGATTTTAGTAAAGACGGGAGTTTGGTGGCCTACTCTATTTCTGAAGGAGGAAGTGATTGGCGCAAAGTAATTGTGATGAACACGGCAACCAAAGAAATTATTGGTGACACATTACATGATGTTAAATTCAGTGGCGTTTCATGGTACAAAAACGAAGGCTTTTATTACTCCAGTTATGACAAACCCAAAGGAAGTGAACTTTCGGCTAAAACCGATCAACACAAGCTGTATTACCATCGTTTAGGAACAAAACAGCGCGAAGACCAGTTGATTTTTGGTGTTGAACAAAAACGCCGTTATGTGGGTGGATTTGTAACCGATGATGAAAACTATTTGATTATTAGTGCTGCCAACTCAACAACAGGAAATGAATTGTACTACAAAGCGCTTTCTAAACCGGATAGTAAAATAATTTGTTTGGTCAATACATTCGACTTCAATCATTCGTATGTAGACAATAGCGGAGCAACCTTTTTAGTCGAAACAAACTATAAAGCCCCTAATAACCGTGTCGTTCAGTTTGAATTAGCCAGTCCGGAAATGGACAAATGGAAAGACTTTATCCCGGAAACCGAAAATGTTTTAAGCACCAGTACGGGAGCTGGCTTTATTTTTGCCAACTATAGTAAAGATGCTATTTCTTACATCAAACAATACAACATGAAAGGTGATTTTGTAGGCGAAGTAAATTTACCCGGAATCGGGACTGCAAGTAGTATTGGAGGTAAAAAGACAGATACCATCTTATATTATACCTTCACCAATTATATTACACCTGGGGCTACCTATGCTTTTCATGCCGAAAAAAATACGTCTGTACTGTACAGAAAACCAGAAGTAGATTTTAATTCGGAGGATTATGTTTCAAAACAGGTATTTTATACCTCGAAAGACGGCACAAAAATTCCGATGATTATTACACACAAAAAAGGGCTAAAATTAGACGGAAACAATCCTACTATTTTGTATGGCTATGGAGGATTTAACATCAGTCTTACACCTAGCTTTAGTGTTGCCAATGCAGTATGGTTGGAAAATAACGGTATTTATGCTGTGGCAAATTTAAGAGGTGGTGGTGAATATGGAAAAAAATGGCATGATGCCGGGACGAAATTGCAAAAGCAAAATGTGTTTGACGATTTCATTGCGGCTGCTGAATACCTCATCAAAGAAAAATACACTTCTAAAAACTACTTGGCCATTCGAGGTGGTTCAAACGGCGGCCTTTTGGTTGGTGCCGTAATGACACAACGCCCCGATTTGATGAAAGTTGCACTTCCGGCAGTAGGTGTGTTAGATATGTTGCGCTACCATACTTTCACAGCTGGTGCGGGTTGGGCTTACGACTATGGAACAGCCGACGATTCTAAAGAAATGTTTGACTATTTAAAAAGGTATTCTCCCGTTCACAATGTGAAACCGGGTATACAATATCCGGCAACATTAGTGACTACCGGTGATCACGACGACCGTGTGGTTCCGGCACATAGCTTTAAGTTTGCTGCCCAATTACAATCCAAACAAACCGGCAGTAATCCAACCTTGATTCGAATTGATGTGAATGCAGGTCACGGTGCCGGAAAATCATTAGCGGCAGCCATTCAAGAGAATACAGACATTCAAGCCTTTACATTGTATTGTATGGGAATAAAATCGCTTTAGTCATCAGGCGTAAGCCGATAAACAAAAAGGGCTTTCTCAAATGAGAAAGCCCTTTTTCAATTATTTGAAGTGGGTTAGTTCTTTATAAACTTTTTAACGGTTGCAGCACCCGATTCATTTGTAAAATAAACCATGTATACACCACTGTTTAAAGCAGAAACATCGAATGATTGCATTCCATATTCTAATACAGATTCCATAACTTGCTTTCCGTTACTGTCAAAAACCGTCATGTTGGTTTTTTTCAATACATCAAAAACAAGTTCATTGTTTACCAAAGTAGATTTTAAAATAACACCACTGGTTTCCAATTGGTTGATTTCATCTACAGAGAGATTTGGGTCAAAACGATAGGTTACCGTTATTGAATTACCTACCGGAGTTCCTCCTTGAGTAGCTTGACCTGTTTGGAAGAAAGTAAAAGTATAATCTAAGGGGAAACCAGTTCCTGAGGTATTGTTATTCAAAAAGTGATCATAATTCCCATTAGCGCCATTCGGAGCCAAAGTAACTCCCACGCTAGGATAAACCTGACCAACAATAACATCTGCCAAACATTCTTCCCCGAAACAAAACTCAAAGTTTGTCCCATCCGTATTAACCAAATTATCGCAACGAACCCAAACGTTAGTTGTGGTTGTACCTACATTTCTTACTTTGAATCCTATTTCTCCTTGCGGATAACCGGCTTGACTCACGGCCAACACATCTCCATTATTTATGGGTGTACCATTTAAACGAGCTAAAGTTATGGATTGTGAAAAACCAACAAAACCCGCACAAAAGAAAGCTATCAGGGCAATTTTTCTCATTTTATTTTACTATTAATTTTAATGTCTGTTCTGTAGACTCAGAAATCATTTTGGCAAGATAAACTCCTGCTTGCAAACTTGATAAATCAATTGACTGATTGTTCTCTACATTGCCTTTAGTAAAAACTACTTTTCCGGTAATATCTGTAACTTCCAAATCAAAGTTGCTTTGAGAAATAAAAGTAAAAATACCTTCTGATGGGTTAGGGAAAACAGCAATTTTGGTAGTTTCAAAATCAGCATTTGCTAATGGATTCGCTACACCAAAACGACGACTGTCAGAAGATCCGAAAGCACCTCCTTGCACGCCCGGAATTAGAACTCCATTGGCCCAAACTTCGTATGAACCTACACCATAACCACTATCCATACCATCACCATAAGCATCGTTAATTAAGAAAGTATAACAATCGTTTGGAAGGGTTAAATTAATATCTGCTTGCGGATAAGACCCAGCCGCTCCTGAATCAGAATAAACAGGGCTTTGTGCAACAGTAGTTCCTGCAGAATTTTTAAGCGTCCAAGACGTTTCTGAACCATAAGCATCAAGTGTAATTTTTATGGTGATATTGGAATATGTTGTTTCCGGAGCTTTATCAAAGGTTACTAAACCAGTATTATCCGTCAGATTATCATCGGCTGGTATCGAAACATTTAATGTATTACTTGGTTGTAACGTATAGGACATACCTGGCAAAGTTACTGTGGTTCTCGCCAAAGGTGCTAATGATCCTGACCAGTTATACACCTGAGGAGTTCCTCCGTTAATGCTGTAAGTAATTGGCAAACTGGTCAAAGTAGCTTGCCCTTTATTCTGAATTTCTACAGAAGGAGCCAATGTTGAAGTACATTGTTCTGTAATTTGTGCTATATCTTTAATTTTAACATCGTTTGCTGTAAGACCGGTGTAAGTTGGAGTAGCACCATTTCCTGAAATAATTTTTTGTTGACTTTCAGTTACAAAAGCAACCAATTCAAACTCACCCATCTCCGCAATAACAGAATTATAGGCTGCCGGAATAGTATAAGTGTATGTGCGAGTTACCAAAGTTCCGGTTGTAACCGTCGTGTAAGTTTCACCCCACTGACCAGTTAACAAATGTATTAATCGGTGTTGGTGATTGTAGCTATCACCCATATTTCCTCCGGTTTGTGGACCTAAGGTATTATTTTGTAATAAAGCAACATTTAGGCGATTAGAAGTTACCGGGCTATTTCCGGTATAATATGCCTCAACATTTACGGTTAGAACTCTTGTATTTACATCTATGCTTCCGGTAACGCCAACATTAACATAAGAAGCTTGAGATAAAATTTGGTTTGATGCATTGGTCCAATTGTTTCTACTCATAGCAGTTCCGGTACCTCCGTTTTGAGCAAGACCTGTAAAGGCTGTTCTGTTTACAGTCCCAGCAGGATAACCCGTTAGATTAGATTGATTTGCAATAGCAGTACCAAAAGACGTTCTGAAATCCGGTTGACCAGCGCCGGGAGTTGAATAACCACCAACGTGAACATTAATAAGAAATACATTGTTTGGGTTTGCTTGTTTAATGGCATTGGCAATTGCGTGACCTTGTGGACAATACACACAGTTAATACCTGTAAACTCTTCCAAAATAACTTTTTTATTTTGAGGGGCTGTACTCACTATTGTTTGTGCAGAAACACCCAAACCTGCTAAAGAAAGTAGAAGTAGTAATTTTTGTTTCATTTTTTAAGTTGGTTTGAAGTTAATAGTTTTGTTTATATAAGTTTGGCAATATTAAAATTTTTTTCTAAGAAATTCCGTTAAAATTTAAATTTTTTTTAATCAATCCTTTAATTTTAAGTAACTTAAAAATTTTTCTTGGAGTTCAAATTCCTTTTCATATATTTGCCGGGCAAAACGGGGATGTAGCTCAGATGGCTAGAGCGCTTGCATGGCATGCAAGAGGTCGTGGGTTCGAGCCCCATCTTCTCCACAAAAAAACCGAAATATCAAATTTCGGTTTTTTTTATGACACACTATTTGGTTATTTTTTTCTTTCTTTTGTAAGCTCCTTCGCCACCTTCTCCAATTCGGTGTACCAATTCTCTCCAAAACGGCGGATTAAGGCCTCCTTTACAAAAACATATACCGGCACCTGAAGCTCTTTTCCTAAAACACAGGCATCGTCACAGATGTCCCAACGGTCGTAATTGACGGCAGCGAATTCGGTAAAATCCTTTACACGCACCGGATACAAATGACACGAAACCGGTTTTTTAAAATCGACTATCCCTTGATTGTAAGCTTGTTCAATACCACACAAAGCGGTGGGTCCGTCAAAAATAACATACGCACAATCCTTATTATCAATTAATGGAGTTTCCAAATCCTGATCGGTTCCTTTTACCCAAGTACCCAAACGTTCTATCGCCTCGATACCTTCGGGACGCAAAAAGGGCTTTATTTTAGGAAAAATAGATTCGAGTATTTTGGTTTCCTCAGCATTGAGCGGCGCTCCGGCATCTCCGTCTACACAACAAGCCCCCTGGCATGCATTGAGATTGCACACAAAATCTTTTTCGAGTATGTCTTCGGAGACAATGGTTTTACCGAGTTGAAACATGCTGTTTTTTTGAGGCAAAGATATACAAACTCAAGCGGATTTGTGTTAAAAAGTTCGATGCGTTAGGGGGTGAAGCGGAAAGCCCGGATGCCGGTAAAACGGCAACGGACTTGCAGCGGAAAACCCGACCCCGAAAGACAAAAACAAGTTTGCCAAACGTAGTTTTTGCTAATCGGGGGAACGCCCAAAAAAAAGCCTGCTGAAGCGAAGCATTTAAACTGTATTTTTGCAATAAAATTTTCGATATGGAACTGGATTTTAGAGAAATAATAACCGTTGGTATGGTACTTTTTGCGGTGATTGACATTGTGGGGGCAATCCCGGTAATTATTGATTTGCGGGCGAAATTCGGACATATTGAATCGGAAAAAGCCTCGGTAGTTGCGGCTATTATTATGATTGTTTTTTTGTTTGTGGGCGAAGAATTACTCAAACTCATCGGCATTGATACGCACTCGTTTGCTGTGGCCGGTTCGTTTGTGTTGTTTTTTTTAGCGTTAGAAATGATTTTGGGCATTCGTCTCTACAAAGATGAAGCTTCTAACTCGGCTTCGGTGGTGCCACTCGCTTTTCCGTTAATTGCCGGTGCCGGAACAATGACCACCTTGCTTTCCCTGCGTTCACAATACCAAACCGTAAACATCATTATTGCGATCGTTTTAAACATTTTGGTGGTGTATCTCGTTTTGAAATCGTCGTCTAAAATTGAACGCTTTTTGGGTAAAAACGGACTCAACATCATCCGAAAAACATTTGGTGTTGTGCTTTTGGCGATTGCTGTTAAATTATTTGCCTCGAATGTTAAAGGTTTATTTGTATAAATTGAATTTTTATATTTTTGCGCTATAATTCTGTCCCAAAAACAAACCTTTAGATTACAAATGAAGATTTTTACCACCATACTCATTTTTATCGCCTTAGGGCTGATTATCTTTAACTTTACGCTGTTGGATTTTCAACATCCGTTTGAAGGCGACAGTGTCGTTGCGCTTATTGGTATTGCCGCCGCATTTTGCGCCGTTTTTATCCTGCTGATTTTTAAAATGTCGAAAAAAATTGAGGAGAAACTCAAAAGCTAATTCGATTTACAACCTATGCTTCCAAAACCTTTCGGTTTTGGATTTTTATTTTTACCGCTATGTTTGACGTATTACTTATAGGCGGAGGCGTTTCCGGAATGTCGTGTGCCTTGGTTTTAGGCTCGGCGCATCAGAAACCTTTTGCCGCCGGACGAAAAATTGGAATCATTGCACACCAAAAAGCCTCGGCACTTCAGGAGGCTGTTTTTAATAACGCCTATGGTATTGGACCGGGAAAATTGGGCTCAGAGTTACTCACGGAAAGCCTTGCTCATTTGCAAAAAATGTATCCGCATGTAACGATTATCGAACAGGAAAAAGTTCTTAAAGCAGAACGTCAATCTGACAATTCTTTTGTAATAACGACCAATAAAAACACCTACACTTCCAAAATTATTGTTGTTGCTGTAGGTGCTGCCAACACTTTTTTTATTGAGGGCTTAACCCAATTTGTGGAGCCTCATGCCAAAGCCGCGCCCGAAAAACAGCGCATTCAGTTGCGAAATTTGGATCATAAAGTAGCCGACGGAATTTATGTTTGCGGAACGTTGGCCGGATGGCGAAGCCAACTCACCATAGCAGCCGGAAGCGGGGCCTCGGTAGCAACTGATATTTTAACCTTGTGGAATGAGGGCAAACCGGTTCAGGTACATGACAGTATTCGAAACCATTAAGGTAAAATGGCTTTGATCATTTTATCTTCCTTAAGTACGATGGCGTAATAGGTGTTTTCGTCCCATAACTGTCGTGCAAATTCGGCTGCCATATAGCGGTTTACCAAGGCATTTTCTTTCTCTAAAGAAATTTCGAGTCCTAAGTTGTCGAGATAACTGCCAAAACCTTTGTTGTATTGCGGATTAGCATTAATTTTGGCAACAATCTCAGCAGGTGTTGTATGCGCGAATGCAGCACGATTTTTATCCAATTGCTCAAAAACATAGTGCCCTAATATTCCCGATTTGAGAATATATTCCAAACTTTCACGTCCGTGGGCAGCTTCTAAAGGCACAAAAACATCCGGCACTATACCGCCGCCGCCATAAACTAAACGGCCGTTTTTGGTTTTAAATTTAAGCGAATCCGCTACTTTAATTTTATCTTTTTCGTAGAGTTCGCCGTTTTGAAAACGGGTTTCAAATTCGTTGTAATATTTTTCTTTTTCGCCTTTTATATAAGGTTTTTGAATGGATCGCCCGCTTGGTGTATAATAACGGGCAATGGTTAATCGCACCGCAGAACCGTCATCAAAATCCATTTCGCGTTGTACTAATCCTTTGCCAAAAGAACGGCGTCCTACCACCACACCTCTATCGTTATCCTGAATTGCTCCGGCCAATACTTCGCTGGCTGAAGCCGAATTTTCGTCAATCAAAACGTAGACTTTTCCTTTTTCGAAAGCACCACCCGAGGTGGCATACGTTTTATCGATATTGCCTTTTTTATTTTTGGTAAAAACAATCAATTCCTCATCTTTAAGTAACTCATCAGCAATTTCGGTAGCTTTTTCAAGAAAACCGCCCCCGTTTTCACGCAAATCGATAATCAATTCCTGTAGTCCGGAACGTTTTAATTGTAAGAGTGCTGTATGAAATTCATCGGCGGTGGTTTCGGCAAAACGATTGATTTTGATGTAACCGGTTTTTTTATTGAGCATCAAACTAACATCCACACTTTTAATGGGGACTACATCGCGCACTACAGTGACGTTAAATTTTTTTCCGGTTGATTTTCGGTAAATGGTCAGGTCTACTTTAGAGCCAGCCTCTCCGCGCAGTTTTTTGTAGAGGTCATCTGTATTTACCTTTTTGCCGAATAATTTGGACTTTCCGGCATACAAAATGCGATCTCCGGACTGAATTCCGGCTTTCTCCGCCGGACCGTTTGCAATGGGTTTGATTACTGAAACCGAATCGTTGAACATGTAAAAATTGATTCCGATTCCGACGAAATCACCACGCATACTTTCTGTTTCGGCCAGCTGTTCTTCTTTGGGAAGATAAACCGAATGGGGATCTAAATTGGCCAATATATTCGTTACCGTGAGGTCCACGATTGAATCCGTTTTCACCTCATCCACATATTCACGGTCAATAAAGTTTATCAGTTTATTGATTTTGGCTTTATAACTAGCGTTGGCCAAGGAACCCTGCGCCGCCGGATAATTAATCAGGCCGCCTATAATTACTCCTATGGCTACACAGGAGAAAAACAAAATCGGTAGGTATATTTTACTGATTTTCATGGGATCACTTATTCAACATTAACGTATAAAAACACCAACTTATTTTACTCAAGTTCTTCGATTTGCACGACTTCAATCCCGGCCTTTTCAAGAAACTCCAAACCGGAAGTATCGCGGTATCCTCTTTGGTACACCACCCGTTTGATACCCGACTGATGGATGAGTTTGCTGCACTCTTTACACGGTGAAAGTGTAATATACAACGTGGCATTTTCGCACGATTGCGTGGAGCGCGCCACTTTCGAAATGGCATTGGCTTCAGCATGAAGTACATACCATTTGGTCAAACCTTCGTGGTCTTCGCAGCAGTTTTCAAATCCGGAAGGTGTTCCATTGTACCCATCGGAAATAATCATGCGATCGCGCACAATAATTGCACCAACTTGTTTGCGCTGGCAATAGGAGAGTTTACTCCATTCGCTGGCAATGCGAAGGTAGGCTTTGTCGTATTTGGATTGTTTGATTTCTTTCATCGTTTGTGGTTATGTTTATTTTGCCGGAAGCCGAAACAACCAACTCCGCACACAAAACAGCCTGCCGTTTAGCCCTGACCGAGGCGGTATTGTGTAAAGCCGTGGGCAGGAAAAACGTTTACAAATATAACTAACGTGAGTTCGATATAAAAATTTTTCCCAACGCTTTAGAAAAGCGACCTATTTCAATGATGCAAGACGAAGTAGAGGGTTCCCAAAAGGGTAACTTTTATAAAATTAGCCTGAACTTTATAGTTAAATCGAAATCACGTTAACAACTGATCGTTCCTTGTTCTACTTCTTCTGTATTTTTATGATTTCCAAAACGGGTTATTTAAAATCATGGGAACCACCACTCCAATCACAAAAGACGACATGATGAGCGTAAAATCGCGCTTGTTAAATCGAAATAAGGTTTGAAACACAAATGAGAGCGCCAAAACACATAGTACAACAACAAGTTGAGCTCCTTCGATACCTAAAGCAAATTGGAGCAAAGGCATTATTTTATCGGTCGCATCGCCGGGTAGTAATGCCTTAAAATAATTGGAAAAACCCAGTCCGTGAATAATCCCGAAAAAGAGGGTTACAATGGCAATAAAAGTAATGTTTTCGCCTTTGGAGGCTTTTCCGGCGGTAAAAAGATTAAACATTCCGGCCAAAAAAATAGTAATCGGAATAAGAAACTCAACCCAAACCGGATTTACGGAAACCACATTAAAAACCGATAAAATAAGCGCTGTTGTATGACCCAAAGTAAAAAAAGTAACCAATAACACAATGCGTTTCCAATCTTTAAACGCATACGGAGCCACTAAAGCTGTTAGATAAAGGACATGATCATAGGCGTTGATATCCAACACATGATTGAGTCCTAATCGAAAATAAATCCAAAAATCAGACATGGCAATTTTTACGGGTAAACTTACAATTATTTTTAATTTTTTTACAGTTTTAAGGTGCATTTTCGACAAACGGTCGTTGGCACTATCCAACAAAATCTGTTATATTTGCACTCACAAAAAACCAGTAACTATGTCTATATCCGATTTATTTGACAGCGAATTTAAAGCTCGTAATAAAGGTCATTTTTCAGCTATTGTGCGCGTGGCCATGTCTGACGGGGATTTGAGTGCCGAAGAAAAAGATTTCCTTGACAAACTTGCCATTCGCCTCGAAATCACACCCGAAGAGTACGAAGAAATTTTGGAAAACCCGCTTAAATACCCGATCAATCCGCCTTATTCACATGTGCAACGATTGGAGCGTTTGTACGATTTGTCGCGTATGGTTTACGCCGATCATATTTTGGGCCCAAAACAAAAAGAAGTCCTTACACGTTTTGCACTCGCCTTAGGTTTTACTCCGGGCAACGTGCACTATATAGTAGACAAAGCACTTTCGCTTTTGGTCATGAACACCGACTTGGATAATTTCATCTACGAAATGACCCATATGAACAAATAAAAAACTTCTTCAAATCAGAAAGCCGCCTTTTTGGCGGTTTTTTTATGGGGCCTCCCCCGATAAATCGGGGCCCGGCTTTCCGCGTTATCTCCCCGGAGCCAAATGCCTCCGTGGAGGATGCTGCTGCAATCCGTGAGGCGGAACTTGTTATTTCAAAGGAATTGTCACAGTAAACACAGTCCCTTTTCCAACTTCCGACGTAAAATCTACGGTCCCGTTAAGCAAGTGAAGGAGTTTGGAAACTATGGCCAAGCCCAAACCCAACCCTTCAATTTTTTTAGAATCATGGAGCTTGGAAAAACTTTTATAAACCGCATCTTTATGCTGCGTTTCAATACCGCGACCGGTATCAGAAACCCTAAACATAACGACATCGGTAGCCGCAACTTCTACAGTTATTCGCCCGGAATCAGTAAATTTTACAGCATTGTCTACTATGTTGATTAAAACTTGGCGTAACCTGTGGTGGTCGCTTTCTATTGTCTCGGGTACGTTATTGGCTATAATTACATCAAAAGCTAAGCCTTTTTCCTCGCATTTAGCGGTATAAACCAGCTCCAATTCGTGTAGCAATTCGTGTAGTTGAAAAGGCTGTTTTTCAATAACAATCTGTCCAAACTCAATTCGCGATAAATCCAACAAATCCTCAACCAATCGGTAAATATGATCGTTAGACGTTTTTATCATGTCCGCATAGTCGCGTTGGGTTTCCGAAAGTGGTGTTTTAAAAAGGCGCTCTATAAAATAACCTGTTCCCCAAATAGGCGTTTTAAGATCATGACTCACATTTGCCAAGAATTTATCTTTAAATTCTTTTTCCTGAAGCAATTGCCGGTTTTTCAGTTCCTCCAAATGAAAGCTCAAAATGGACTCGTTTTTTTCTTGAGCGATGCTCTGAAAATTTTTATAGTAAAAAGAAAAATCCACCAAAACAATAAAAGGAAGCTGGGATTCTGAACCCGAATTAATAATGATGTCCACTACCTTGTGTTCTCGACCCACATCAATGTGTACCCCACTAAAGGCCGTCTCTTCCTCGGGCATTTCAATCAATCCGTGTAAAATTGAAAAAAAAGGATGAAACTCCTCCGGATGCGTTCCCGGTTCCAAATAAAACAAATGATCTTCCGACTCAAGTACGCGTCCTTCCCTGTCCAGTACCACAATCTGGGTTCTTGAATTCAGGTATTTGTCGCGTATACTTTGTATCATAACATGCGTTTTCCGAGTTCCTCAAAAATAGCCTCAACAGCGTCGCCTGTTTTGGCACTGGCAAAAAAGTCGGCTTTTGCATCCAACATGGCCATTTGTTCCTTAAAAGCTGCCGTATCTATCAAATCCGATTTATTCACTACCGTAACCAAAGCGGCCTTGGGAAAAGCATTTTGTATGTAATTACATTCCGCTTTAAAATGCTTATAGGTTTGCTCACGCGTAGGATCAATAACATACATAAACCCCGAAGAGCCTAAGAGATAGGCCGGTCGTATTTTTTGCAAATCGTCTTTCCCTTCTATATCCCAAATAATCAAGGTAAGTGTTTCCTGATTGACGGTAATCACCTTTTTAGAAATATGCACACCAATCGTTACATAATAATTATCTGAAAACGTATTTTCCACAAATCGTTTGATAAGCGACGATTTCCCCACGCCAAAATGGCCAACCAATACAATTTTCTTGGTACTACTCATGGTTTAGTAGTATTTTGAATTTTTCATTCAACTCCTCTTTTTCATCGCTGTCCGGTTGAATGGCAGAGGCAATATCAAAAAGTTTATTTTCTATCTCGTTTTTCAGGGCATTATCAAATCCGCCGGAAATTACTACGGCAAAATAATAGGAAGTAAAATTTTGGATATAAATTTCAGATAACTCGTATTGGATGAGTTCCAGGCTTTGATTGTCCTTTTTAAAGGCATCTTCCACAAAACTTTTAATCGCTGTGAGCATACCGGCTATCATATCTTCATCAACACGTTCCTCACGAGAAGCACTGGCGATAATTAATCCGGAACCTTTTTCAATCATAAAAACCTGCTCAATAGTGCCTTTGTTTAGCTCACTTAAAATAACTTCGGTTTCGGTTTTACCTGAAAAATAAGCTTTAAATTTCCTTTTCCAGGTGGTTACGGAAAAGGTAGACTGTACCTGATTGTTCACGGCGTCCGACAAGGCTTTGATTTCCTGTTGTATGTATTTTTTTATCATTTTCCCGATAATCGGGAAAAGTGCCTCAACAACTTTATCTTGCGACTTTTTTATTTCGGTTGATAAGGCTTGCGTGATTGTTGGGCCTAATTTTTCAGGAATTTCTTCCACAAAAATACTAAGCTTACCATCTATAATCGGATTTACCTTTTCGGAGAGTTTTTCTTGTGTGTTCAGCGTTGTTTCAACCGAATCCAGTTTGCTGAGAATTTTATGCGCAAGCTCCCTATCCTCATCAAGAAGAAGTTCTTTGAGCTTGGCTAATTTTTCGGATTCGGTCATAATAAAAGCGTTAGTCTTTCATTATTTTCTCGCCCAAGGAGACCAGTAATGTGCCTAATAAGTTACGATCTACTTTCTTATGATCGAGTTCTTCGGCTTTTTCGTTAAGGCTGTTCTCCAAATCGGTGATACGGATATTTAAATCGGTAGCCAGATTGTCTATCGTGTGGTTGAGTTCCTTACGGGTCTCGTCTATTAAATTTTCGAGTTCTTCTTTACGCTTTTCAATATGCGCTTTTAGCGTATTAAAATCTTGGTCAATTTGTTGGATATTTTCACCAAAAATCAAATTCTTAATTGCCTCTAAACGCTGTGCGGATTCCAGAGTAGTTACCGGAATTTGTTCTTTATCGTTTTGCTGATTTTTAGCCATAATGAGTAAGGTAGTTTAGTGATTGTTAGGGCAAAGTTAACAAAAAACACCAAACTCCTGTATTTTTCATGGGTTTATGACCGATTTCTACCTGTTTTTATCCATAAATTCTTCCGCTTTGGCTACCATATTGTAGCTTCCGCAGAAAAAAGGCACCCGTTGATGCAACTCGGTCGGCTGAATTTCCATAATGCGTTTATACCCATCGGAAGCTTTACCACCGGCTTGTTCGGCTATAAATGCCATGGGGTTGCATTCATACAACAAACGCAGTTTTCCTTTGGGAGCTTTGGAACTGGTCGGGTAAATGTAAATTCCTCCTTTAATCATGTTGCGATGCATATCAGACACTAAACTTCCGATATAACGAGATGTATAAGGTCGATCTCCTTCTTCCAACTGGCAATATTTGATATAATCTTTTACCCCTTGTGGAAAATGCACATAGTTGCCCTCATTGATGGAATAAATAGTCCCGTCTTTGGGGTATTGCATGTTAGGATGGGATAAATAAAACGTCCCGATAGCAGGATTCAGCGTAAAACCGTTAACCCCGTGCCCGGTAGTGTAAACCAACATGGTCGAGGTGCCGTAAATCACATATCCCGCCGCCACCTGATTGATGCCCGGCTGCAAAAAATCGTCTAAAGTAACCGGTGTCCCGATAGGTGTAACCCGTCTGAAAACCGAAAAAATGGTTCCCACAGATACATTCACATCTATATTAGAAGAACCATCCAAAGGATCCATCAAAACCACGTATTTGTTGTTATGACTGTTATCACTGCCGGCAACGGTTATAAAATCATCATTTTCTTCGGATGCAATACCACAAACAATTTCCCTGTTTATTAGCGTTTGAATAAAAATTTCATTGGCATACACATCAAGCTTTTGTTGGTCTTCCCCTTGTACATTTTGCTCACCGGCAGCACCAACAATATCTACAAGTCCGGCCTTATTAACTTTGTAATTAACCACTTTTGCTGCCAAACGAATAGAATTGATAATTCGGGATAATTCTCCTGAAGAATATTGGAATGCATTTTGGTTTTCAATGATAAATTCCCCTAAGGTTTTGTTGCGTTCTTCCATTTACGAAATCGTTGTAGTTGTTTGTGCAAATATCGTTTTTTTTATCACTTTTCAACCATCGAACTACAAAAAAATTCTACAAGGAGATACTAAAACTTCGTGTATCTTTGTTTTTAATAAATTAAATTTCTGTTATGAAAAATATCGTTGTTGCATTATTGCTTTTAATCGGCTCTATTTCAGGTCTGCACGCACAAATTGATGTAGACAAAACGTTGGGCGCCTTACAAAAAGGATACGCTTCGTTGACCTTTACCAATGAACAAGCTGCTGAAATGGCAAAAGAAGCCGTTCGCAAAATGGATTCTGCAAATGTGGTAGCCGGTCCAAAAGACGGGTATACACTTCGCCTCAATCGGATTTTTGGTAAGCATGCTACCGAAAACGGACTTGCACTAAACTATAAAGTATACCTCACCAAAGAAATAAATGCATTTGCGACAGCCGATGGAAGCGTGCGGGTTTTTTCAGGTCTTATGGATATTATGGACGACAACCAACTCTTAGCAGTTATAGGACACGAAATAGGACACGTTGCCAATCATGATACGCGAGATGCCATACGCGCTGCCTTGCGCAAAAGTGCTTTGATGGATGCCGCCGCAGCCCAATCCGAAAAAGCTGCAAAAATGTCTGATAGCCAATGGGCACAGCTTGGAAGCGCTCTCCTTGACAGTAAATACAGCCGAGGACAAGAAGCTGATGCTGATACCTTTTCCTACGACTTTATGAAAAAACACGGGTATGATGTAAATGCTGTAGAATCTGCTTTCGCTATTCTGGCTAAGTTGGCCGAAGGCGGTGAGTCAAATTTCATTACACGCATGATGAGTACCCATCCGGATCCAAAAGACCGTGCTGAAACAGCCAAGCAAAAAGCCATTGCCGACGGCTTATACAAAGCTTATGTGCAAAAACCTTTCAGCAACACAGTACCTAAAGCTGCGCCAAAAAAACCGATGAAAAAAGCACCTGCTAAGAAAAAGAAATAAGCATGATTATTCGAACAGCTGTCCCCGATGATATGCCGGGGGTATTAGCCCTGATTAAAGAATTGGCCGAATTTGAACGCGAACCGGAAGCTGTAGTGGTTACAGTAACAGATTTGGTACGCGATGGTTTTGGCTCGCATCCGCTTTTTCATTGTTTTGTAGCAGAAGAAGATAATGAAATTATTGGTATCGCCTTGTATTACTACCGTTACTCAACCTGGAAAGGCAAAACCATTCATTTGGAAGACTTAATTGTACGTCAGGAAAAAAGAGGGAGTGGTGCCGGGTTTGCCTTGTATACAGAAATTATTCGCCAAGGTAAACGCGACGGCGTTCGAAGAATTGAATGGGCCGTGCTCGATTGGAATGAACCTGCCATTCGCTTTTACGAAAAAACCGGTGCAAAAGTTCTGCCCGATTGGCGTGTAGCGCACATGGACGAAAATGGTATTGATGCTTTTTTGAGAAACACAGAATAATTTAGTAGTTTCGCTTTCCGAACAGAAATTTGTATTTCCATGAAAATCTTCAAATTTGGTGGTGCATCCGTAAAAGATGCCGAAGGCGTTAAGAATGTTATGCATGTGCTCAAAACAGTTGGCTTTGAGGATGTTTTGCTGGTCATATCTGCCATGGGCAAAACAACCAATGCGCTGGAAACTGTTATCAAAAACTATTTTGAAAAATCAGATGCTTTCCACGCCTCATTGCAAGAAGTGCGCAAATACCACAATCAAATTTTACTGGATCTTTTTGATGACGAAGAACATGATGTGTTTTTTGCCGTAAACAGTCATTTTGCCGATTTGGAGTATTTTCTACGCAGTAATAAATCACCAAATTACAATTTTGTATACGACCAAGTAGTTAGTTTTGGAGAAATTGTCTCTACAACTATAGTCAGTTTTTATTTTAATGAGCACGGATTAAAAAACAATTGGATTGATGTGCGTAATTTCATCAAAACCGATGCTACTTACCGCGATGCATTAGTCGATTGGGAACACACCCAAAAACTTATTTCCAAAGGAATTAAGAAAAAAACACTCAACATCACGCAGGGCTTTTTAGGCTCAGATGAAAATAATTTTACAACCACACTCGGGCGGGAAGGATCCGATTATACGGCTGCTATTTTTGCCTATTGTTTAAATGCCGAAAATGTTACCATTTGGAAAGATGTACCCGGTGTTTTAAATGCTGATCCGCGCTATTTTGAAAATGCTGTATTGCTTAATCAAATTTCGTACAGA
This sequence comes from Flavobacterium sp., assembly GCA_041917555.1. Lineage (GTDB taxonomy): Bacteria > Bacteroidota > Bacteroidia > Flavobacteriales > Flavobacteriaceae > Flavobacterium. The sequence goes on from JAYRXL010000027.1 coordinate 243,487, forward strand.
GAAGCTATTGAGTTGGCTTTTTACGGAGCCACCGTTATCCACCCCAAAACATTACAACCCCTTCAAAAAAAGGAAATTCCTCTCTTTGTCAAGTCATTTGTAAACCCATTATTGCCCGGAACCAGTGTTTCCAAAGGAGAGGATTTGGAGCCCAAAACCTCGTGCTTTATTGTAAAGAAAAACCAATTACTGATTTCACTTTCCTCGATAGACTTTTCATTTATCATGGAGGAGAATATCAGTGAAATTTTTGCTTTACTGCACAAATACAAAATTAAAGTCAGTCTCATTCAAAATTCGGCTATCAGTTTTTCAATCTGTATCGAAGATAAATTCGGCAACTTTAACGACCTAAAGACGCTACTCTCTAAAAAGTTCAAAGTGTCTTACAATGAAAATGTATCTTTATATACCATTCGCCATTTTACAAAAGAAGCGGCAGAAATTGTGGAGAAGGGAAAAACAGTGCTCGTGAAACAAATTTCGAGAGAAACCATGCAGGTGGTAACCAAAGAATAACTAATGCTCCGCTTTTGCTAATACAATTTTGTCTAAACTCTTTAGAGATGTGAGATAGTAGTGTTATATTTATAGAAGACAACCGGTTATCGCTCGAAAATTTGCCTTACAGCCAAGCACTTTTAAGAATTCTGACTTTATTATTATGTCGAACTCTCGTTAAATACTACTTTTGATATTTCGGAGTTATAGTAGTTATGCTGAAAAAAGGATGGTTTTGGTTGTTATGCCTTATTGCGGCAAACGGACTGGCTCAGGAACAAAATCCGGAGGTGATTGCCCGTAAATTTGCTGTTACCGCTGATACTATTAAATTGGAAACCAAGGCCATTAATCCAAAAAGCTTTCGCATTCTGCTGCCGAACAAAACCGCACTCGACTCAACAAGTTACAGTATCGATTTTAAAAAAGGGCTTTTATTACTCTCCTCTCAAATTCAAGCGGACTCGGTTACTGTGTCCTTTAAAAACTACCCTGAATTTTTAACCAAATCGTATACAGGTTTTGAAAATGCCGTTGTTGTGCCTAACAGCGCCGGAGAACGCTATGAACTTAAAGATACTAAACCAGCCACATTTAAACCCTTTGACGGATTAACCACTTCGGGAAGTATAACCCGTGGAGTAACCGTTGGCAATAATCGCAATGCAACTGTGAACTCAAACCTCGACTTGCAAATTAGCGGCAAAATATCAGACAAAATTACGCTTCGCGCTTCTGTTCAAGACAGCAATATTCCGCTGCAAGACAATGGGTACTCGCAACGTTTGGATGAGTTCGATCAGATTTTCATTGAATTATCTGCTCAAAAATGGAACATTCGTGCCGGTGACTTATTCTTAGAAAACCGTTCATCTCGTTTACTCAATTTTAATAAAAAAGTACAGGGTTTATATACACATGTTCAACTGGGTGACACGCTGCGAAAAACCGATATTTTTGCCTCTGGCGCCGTGGTTCGCGGCCAATACGCCCGAAGTACATTAACCGGACTGGAAGGCAATCAGGGTCCTTACAAGCTTCGGGGAAATAACGGCGAATTGTATGTGCTCATCATTTCAGGATCGGAGCGTATTTATGTGAATGGCATTTTATTACAACGCGGCGAAAATAACCACTATACTATTGATTATAATGCCGGTGAAATAACATTTACCTCGTTATTCCCTATTACCTCCGAAATGCGAATCGTGGTTGAATACCAATATTCGGACCGCAATTTCACCCGATTCATAACCTATGGTGGGGTACAACACCAACAAAAAACTTGGCGTGTAGGAGGCTATATTTATTCGGAAAACGATGTAAAAAACCAACCTTTACAACAATCGCTTTCCCCGGAACAGGTGGGTGTACTTCAAAATGCCGGCGATAATCCGGATTTAATGAACGCTGCTTCGGCATTTGAAGATGTGTATTCAGAAAATAAAATCTTATACCGCAAAATTACCGTGGGTACATTAGAAGTTTTTGAATACTCAAATAACCCAACCGATGTGCTGTACAATGTTCGGTTCTCCTTTGTTGGAAACAACCTAGGAAATTACATTTTGGCCAACACACAAGCGGTTGGTAAAATCTATGAATATGTAGCTCCGATAGGAGGCGTCCCTCAAGGGAATTACGAGCCTATTATCCGACTTATAGCTCCAACAAAACTTCAAATAGCAACGGTTTTAGGTAGTTATAACCCGTCTGAAAAAACCATAGCCGATTTCGAAATTGGCGTAAGTAATAACGACTTGAATCTTTTCTCCGATCGCGATGACACTAACAATAAAGGGTTTGCCGGAAAAGTTAACCTCAAACAGCGTTTGCTTTCCAAAAAAATTACCTTAGATGCCTTTTCAGACCTACAATGGGTACAACAAAATTTTAGGACTGTTGAACGCCTATTTAACATAGAGTTTAACCGCGATTGGAACCTGAACACACCCAGTGGAAATCAAAACTTATTTACAGCCGGATTACAAAGCAAGTGGGACAACAAAGGAACCCTGACATACCGTTTTGAAAATTTGCAATTTTCTGAAAACTTCAATGGTAATAAACACTCCCTGAATGTAGCTGTGAAGACACCTAAAACCCAACTATTTTCGGTTTCAAGTTTGCTCAAATCTTCGGGAAATTATTCAGCATCCGAATTTACCCGTAGTAATAATCAGCTTCGCCAGCAGGTAGGTCAAAAAAATTGGACAGGCGGCTCACTGCGCTTCGAAAACAACCGTGAAAAACTTGTGGCCACCCAACAACTCAGCAACTTGTCGCAAAAATTCACCGAATTTGGCTTGTTTGTAGGTCGGGGCGACAGTACAAAAGTTTTTGTAGAAACCGGTTTTTTAAAACGTCTAAACGACAGCTTGGTCGGCAATCAGGTGCAACGTGTAAATCATTCTGACACCTATTATATTAAGTCACGCTTATTCAAGAACGAAACGCGTAACCTGAGTTTATTTATCAACTTCCGAAAACTCAATTTTGAAAACGAAACAAATACGCAAACTTCACTCAATTCCAGACTACTTTATACCGATGCCTTTTTCAAAAAAGGAATCGCCCTTTCCACTTCTTATGAAAACCTCTCAGGAACCATCCCTCAACAAGAATTCACCTATTTGGAAGTGGAACCGGGTCAAGGAGTGTATATGTGGAACGATTACAACAGCAACGGCATTCAGGAGTTACAGGAATTTGAAGTAGCACCCTTTCCTGATTTAGCCAAATATGTAAGGGTATTTCTCCCCAATCAGCTTTTTGTTCAAACCCATCAAACAAAATTTGCACAATCGCTTACACTTAATCCCGCTTTGTGGCAAAACCAAAAAGGCGTTAAAAAAATGCTTTCCCATTTTTACAACCAAACCGCCTTTACAATTGACCGCAAAATTCGCCGAGAGGGGTCAAATTTTGACTTAAATCCGTTTGCGCAAAATCAGGACAACCTTTTAGGAATCAGCACCGCTTTCCGAAACAGTTTGTTTTACAACCGAGGGCGGCAACACCATTCTGTTACCTATACGTATTTGGCTGCCACCACACAAAACTTGCTTTCGGTGGGGCTAATCAAAAATGAGAACCGTTCCCATCAACTACAATACCTGCATCTTTTTAACCAAATTTGGCTTCTTACTGTATCGGGCAAAACCCTGTATGCTTCGGCATTTTCAGACACTTATCCTACACGAAATTATCAATTAGAAGGATGGCAATGTAATCCGAAACTAACATACCTCTTTTCAAAAAATACGGGTGTCGACATTTTTTACGAATACCAAACCAAAGAAAACGTCTTAGCCACCGAAACCTTATCACAAAATCGACTGGGTGCCTCCTTCACTTATTCCGGAAAAAAACAATTTACCGCGAATGGTGAATTTTCTTTCTATCAAAATCAATTCAACGGCAACGCCCTTTCAGCAGTTGGTTTTACCATGCTCGAAGGCTTACAACCCGGGAAAAATCAAACATGGCGATTAACCCTACAAAAAAACCTCACCCAATTCCTCGACATTAATATAGGGTATCAGGGTCGCAAAAGCGAAACATCTAAGACTGTACACACCGGAAGTATCCAATTAAGAGCTTATTTTTAACCTTAAAACACAATTGCTAATTGGTCAAAATGAGACAGCACAGCGCTAATCAATTCATTCTCTTCTTGTTTGTAGAATGAATTTTACATTTTCTGTTTTGGAATAATTGTTGTTTAGAAAAAAAATGTTAATTTTAAACTTTAAACAATTAAAAAACGTTCCAAATGAAAAAACTCATTCTATTATGTATGGTTTTTGTGTTCTCCACTACTTTTTACGCTCAGGAGACCAAAGCTAAAACTAAAAAAACAAAAGCCAGAACTGAAAAAGTTGTAAAAGACAAAAAGGCGAAAGCAGAAAAAGTAAAAGAAGAAAAATCAAAAGCTAAAAAAGAGTCTGAATCTAAAGCTAAAACAACAAAAAAAGCTGCAGACGATAAAAAAGCAAAAGCAAAAACAACAGCTACCAAAGCTAAAAAAGAAACCGCTGAGAAGGCTCCGAAACTAAAAAAAGACGGAACTCCGGACAAACGGTATAAAGCTGCCGAGGAAAAAGCTACGAAAGCATCCGAAAAAGGGAAAACCAAATCGGCTGAAGGAAAAGCAAAAGCAGATGCTAACAAAACCAAAGCAAAAGCAAAAACACGCTCAGGTAAATCTGAAGCCGAAGAAAAAGAAGACATGAAAGAAACTTCTGCTTCTAAAGCGGCTGAGAAAAAAGTAAAAGATAAAGTTACCGGCGAATACAGAGGTCGTAAAGTGTATACCGGACCACGTGGCGGTAAATATTACATCAACAAAAACGGTAATAAAACATATATTGATCGAGATGCTGAAGAGTAATTCTTTGTAATGAACAAGTTCAAAAAAGGTTGTCAGAATTGACAACCTTTTTTTATGACACAACTTCAAATTTACATTGCGTTTTTTGCGTTCAAAAAGTAATTTTCAGCGCCTGCGAAAACTTCACGAAAATTAATTGTCGCCCCTTCGGAAAAGCCTGATTTTAGGCGTTTTTTTGAAAAAAGAAAATCGCAAAATGCTGTTATACAATTATTTGCATCCTATGTTAAATTTAAAACTTTTCCTACCTATTGTTAAAAACTAAACCCGATTGTGGATAAGTTTGACTTTCTTTTTTGGGCACAAATAGTCATCTTTGTAAAGTAACAAAATCGTTAAAAAAAACTTAAAAAATTGAATACTATGTCTGTGTTGGAACCCATTCTGCAAGAGAACAAAGATCGCTTCGTAATCTTCCCGATTAAACACCATGATATTTGGGAATGGTACAAAAAACAAGAAGCTTGTATTTGGACTGCCGAAGAAATTGACCTTCACCAGGATTTAAACGACTGGAACAACAAACTCAATGATGACGAACGTTATTTCATCAAGCATATTTTAGCGTTTTTTGCTGCTTCAGACGGAATTGTGAATGAAAATTTAGCCGAAAATTTTGTGAGCGAAGTACAATATCCTGAAGCTAAATTTTTCTATGGTTTTCAATTGATGATGGAAAACATCCACAGTGAAACCTACTCGCTTCTTATTGATACCTATGTTAAAGATGAGGCTGAAAAAAATGAGTTATTTCACGCTATTGAAGTCTTTCCTGCCATTAAAGAAAAAGCCGACTGGGCTTTACGTTGGATACAATCGCCCAGTTTTGCCGAACGATTAATCGCTTTTGCTGCGGTTGAAGGCATCTTCTTCTCCGGATCGTTCTGCTCAATCTTTTGGTTAAAAAAACGTGGACTCATGCCCGGACTTACCTTTTCGAATGAATTAATTTCACGCGACGAAGGAATGCATTGTGATTTTGCCGTTCATCTTCACAACCACCACTTAATTAATAAGGTTCCAAAAGAACGTATCACCGAAATTTTAACCAACGCCTTGGATATCGAACGTAAGTTTATAACCGAATCACTTCCGGTAAGTTTAATTGGGATGAATGCTACTTTGATGACGCAATACCTCGAATTTGTAACCGACCGTTTATTGGTTGAATTAGGTTGTGACCGCGTGTATAATGTTTCGAACCCGTTTGATTTCATGGATATGATTTCGCTTCAAGGAAAAACCAATTTCTTCGAAAAACGTGTATCCGAATACCAAAAAGCCGGTGTCATGAACAACAACGGCACCAATACACAAAAAATTAGTTTCGACGCCGATTTCTAACAAAGAAAAAACAGCCTTAGTAACAATACAGGCTGCTCTAGCCTGAAAGGGTTCTTTTGCCCAACTCTGACCAAAGCTTCGGGAGAAGCGCACCCCTGATGTATTGGGGAAAAAGGAAAGAGTAATAAAATAAATCATTCATTAACCCGAAACAGAGAAGGGATTGTCTGTTTCACAAAAAAAGAAAAATTATGTATGTAGTAAAAAGAGACGGCCACAGAGAGCCGGTCATGTTTGACAAAATCACCGACCGAATCAAAAAACTGTGTTACGGATTAAATGAAATGGTAGATGCCGTAAAGGTTGCCATGCGTGTTATTGAAGGATTATACGACGGAGTTACCACGTCCGAATTGGATAATCTTGCCGCAGAAACCGCGGCTTCCATGACAGTTACACACCCTGATTATGCCCTTCTTGCCGCCCGAATTGCTATATCTAACCTTCATAAAAATACCAAAAAATCGTTCTCCGAAACCATGAACGATATGTTTCACTATGTCAACCCCAGAACAGGTCAAGAAGCACCGCTTATCTCGGATGAAGTACATAAAGTAATTATGGAAAATGCCGAGTTTTTGGACTCACATGTGATTTACAATCGGGATTTTAATTACGATTATTTTGGTTTTAAAACCCTTGAACGCTCCTATTTACTTAAAATAAACGGAAAAATAGTAGAACGCCCGCAACACATGCTTATGCGTGTTTCGGTGGGAATACACTTAAATGACCTTGACGCCGTAATCGAAACCTACGAGTTGATGTCGAAAAAGTTCTTTACCCACGCTACGCCCACCCTGTTCAATGCCGGAACTCCAAAACCTCAAATGTCGTCCTGCTTTTTATTAACCATGAGCGACGACAGCATTGACGGAATTTACGACACCCTAAAACAAACCGCTAAAATATCCCAATCTGCCGGTGGCATTGGTTTATCTATACACAATGTGCGGGCAACCGGATCATACATTCGCGGCACAAACGGAACTTCAAACGGAATTGTTCCCATGTTGCGCGTGTTTAACGACACCGCTCGCTACGTAGATCAAGGCGGCGGAAAACGTAAAGGTAGTTTTGCCGTATACATTGAGCCTTGGCATGCAGATATTTTCGATTTTCTGGATTTGAAAAAGAATACCGGTAAGGAAGAAATGCGTGCTCGTGACTTGTTTTATGCGATGTGGATGCCGGATTTATTCATGAAACGCGTTGAGGAAGACGCCAACTGGACTTTAATGTGTCCTAACGAATGCCCGGGATTATACGATACGTATGGAGAAAATTTTGATGCGCTTTACACCCACTACGAATCGGAAAATCGCGGTCGCAAAACAGTTAAAGCTCGTGAATTGTGGGAAAAAATTCTGGAATCTCAAATCGAAACCGGAACACCGTACATGCTTTATAAAGATGCTGCAAACCGCAAATCAAACCAAAAAAATCTCGGTACTATTCGTTCTTCTAACTTGTGTACCGAAATTTTAGAGTACACCTCAGCAGATGAAATTGCCGTGTGTAACTTGGCCTCTATTTCGTTGCCGATGTTTGTAGAAAACGGTAAATTCAACCACGAATTGCTTTATAATGTAACCAAACGCGTAACGCGCAACCTCAACCGCGTTATTGATCGAAACTATTATCCGGTAAAAGAAGCCGAGAATTCCAACATGCGTCACCGCCCTGTAGGTCTTGGTGTGCAAGGCTTAGCAGATGCCTTTATCATGTTACGCCTGCCGTTTACAAGCGACGAAGCCAAACAATTGAATCAGGAAATTTTTGAAACCATTTATTTTGCCGCAGTAACCGCTTCTATGGAAATGGCTAAAGAAGAAGGTCCTTACTCTACTTTCAAAGGTTCACCAATTTCCGAAGGCCAGTTCCAATACAACTTATGGGGATTGGATGACAATGATTTATCAGGAAGATGGGATTGGAACGCTTTGCGCAAAGAAGTTATGGAACACGGTGTACGTAATTCACTATTGATGGCGCCAATGCCAACAGCTTCTACTTCACAGATTTTAGGAAATAATGAAGCTTTTGAACCGTACACATCCAACATTTATACCCGTCGCGTATTGTCGGGCGAGTTTATTGTGGTAAACAAACACTTGTTGAACGACTTGGTAGAACGCGGACTGTGGAATGAAAGTCTTAAACAGGAAATTATGCGTCACAACGGTTCTATTCAAAGCATCGAGCGCATTCCTCAAGATTTGAAAGAATTGTACAAAACCGTTTGGGAAATGTCGATGAAAGACATCATTGATATGTCGCGTCAACGCGGGTATTTTATTGATCAATCACAATCGTTAAACCTGTTCATGCAGGATGCTAATTATGCTAAACTTACATCAATGCATTTCTACGCTTGGAAAAGCGGTTTAAAAACGGGTATGTATTACCTCAGAACCAAATCGGCCGTGGATGCCATTAAGTTTACGCTTACCAACGACAAAAAATCGGAACCAATTACTGCCGAACCTCAAGCTGTTGAAGTTATTGCACCGAATGAAACCGGCGAAATGACAGCCGAAGACTTTAAAGCTATGGTTGAGCGTGCTCGTAATGCCGGTCCCGATGATTGCGAAATGTGTGGATCGTAACTCGACAATAAAAAACAAATTCTCAAAAAACAGCTATTCACTCGATAGCTGTTTTTTTATTCTATTTCGTATGTTTGTAAAAAGAACTCTTTATGGAAATCTACACCGATAAAAAATACTTTGAAATCACAGATGAACTGCATGCTTCGCATGGACAACGAATTGTAAATGCCATCATAGATCGTCTGGTTTTTTATATTATAATGCTTGGTTTTGGAGTTGTTTTAGGCATCGTGTCCGAATTAACCGGCTGGTATGGACTATTGGACTATTTTGCCAATGTGTCTACATTAGAAGACTTCATCATCAGCACATTACTTATTCTTATTTATTACATCATTTTTGAATCGCTATCCGGACGAACCGTCGGAAAATACATTACCAAAACTATTGTAGTTCATGAAGATGGAAGCAAACCAAAATTTGATGTAATTCTTAAACGATCCTTTTGCCGAATTATCCCTTTTGATGCCTTTTCCTATCTGGGCTCTCCTTCACGAGGATGGCACGATACGATACCTGATGTTTATGTGGTAAAAAAAGACTTGTTCGAAGAAGCGTTAAAGCAATTCCGTGAATTTGAAGAAATTGGCAAAATAGGCGAAAACGAATAAGCATGGTCATCCGAACAACCTCTGAAAATAATGCCTTTAAAGATTTAGTACAACAATTGGATTCATTACTCCATGTTGTGGATGGCGACGAACATGCCTTTTTTGCCCAATACAACAAAATTGATACGCTCAATCATGTGGTTATACTCTATGCAGATGGCGAAGCGGTAGGTTGCGGAGCTTTTAAAAATTTCGATGCGGAAACGGTAGAAATAAAACGCATGTTTGTACTGCCGAACCATCGTCGCAAAGGATATGCACAACAAATTCTGAATCAGCTTGAGAAATGGGCCTCTGAAGAAGGAAATACATTTACCATTCTGGAAACAAGCACGCGCCTTCCGGAAGCTGTAAATTTGTATGAAAATTGCGGTTACCAACGCATTCCTAATTACGGGCAGTACATTGATGTCCCAACCAGTGTCTGCATGAAAAAAAAACTAAAATAAACTATCTTTACACGCGAACAGCTAACAGATAAAAACCAAAATCCAAAATCGTAAATCATAAATCGTAAATCGTAAATCCAAATGATGCACTGGGAACAACTTCTCTCACTCCGTCGCCAAGGTGACAAAGGCAAACGCTTGCGCATAGAACAAGACGATACTCGTTTGGGATTTGAAGTCGATTATGATCGGGTAATTTTTTCGGCGGCTTTCCGAAGTCTGCAAGACAAAACACAAGTTATTCCGCTTTCTAAAACCGATTTTGTTCACACACGACTCACACACAGCTTGGAAGTATCGGTAGTGGGACGTTCGATTGGGCGTTTGGTTGGAAAAAAAATAATCGAAAAATACCCGCATTTGCGAGAAATACACGGTTACCAAGCAAACGATTTTGGAGCCATCGTCGCTGCAGCAGCCTTGGCACACGACATTGGAAATCCACCCTTTGGTCATTCGGGGGAAAAAGCCATTGGCGAATATTTTTCGATTGGAAAAGGACAACGATTTAAAGACCAATTAACCGATAAAGAGTGGCAGGATTTAATTGATTTTGAAGGAAATGCCAATGGCTTTTCGGTGCTTACAGGGTCCCGCCCCGGCATTGAAGGCGGACTACGGTTGTCGTATGCCACTTTGGGCGCTTTTATGAAATACCCAAAAGAAAGTTTGCCCAAAAAACCCACTTCACAAATCGCCGACAAAAAGTACGGTTTCTTTCAAAGCGACAAAGAATTCTTTAGAGAAATCGCTCTGGAAATGGGAATGATTCCGAATAAAACAGGAGCTGATATTGGCTTCCAACGACATCCTCTTGCCTATTTAGTAGAGGCTGCAGATGATATTTGCTATACTATTATCGATTTTGAAGACGGCATCAATTTAGGCTTAGTTTCCGAAGATTATGCTCTGGAATACCTCATCAAGTTGGTTAAAGACACGATAGACACCTCGAAATACCAATCGCTTACCACAAAAGAAGACCGTATTAGCTACCTGCGTGCCCTGGCAATCGGAAATCTGATCAACGAGGCTGTTCGGGTTTTTCTGGAAAATGAAGAATCCATACGCAAAGGTGAATTTCATTATGCCTTAACCGAAAAAAGCAAATACAAAGCGCAAATTGATGATATCATAAAAATAAGTGTAAAAAATATTTATCAGAGCCGAGAGGTAATCGAAAAAGAACTGTCGGGATACCAAATTATCAACACGCTTTTGGACAAATACATTACTGCATACAATAACAACTTTGAGGGAAATGCAACCAATTATGATAAGCTTTTGCTAAAAACCCTGCCCGAAAAGCACTTGCAAAGCAAAGAAACACTTTACGAACGGTTGTTGCATGTGTGTCATTTTGTCTCGATGTTGACCGACGGCAAAGCACTCATTTACAATGCTATTGTTTCTTAACCTTAGGCATTTGTTTTTTTCTTTTCAAAATAAACCCTAAGTTTGAGGCAATTAATACTTTTGAAATCTTTTTAAATTTATAAGGATTTACATCTGCTTTCACCAACCTCATTTCTACAAATGAAAAAAATTATAACTGTTCTTTGTTACTTCATCCCGCTTTTAGCGAGTAGCCAAGGAAACACAAATTTGATTCAGGCGTACCTGAATACGGAACGCAATCGCCTTGATCTTTCACCAACCGATATTCAGGATTGGGTTATTGAAAGTACGGCGTCATCCCATACAACCAAAATTACCAATTATTATATTAAACAACGTGTCTCGGGCATTGAAGTTTTTCCGGCACTTTCGAATGTATGGGTAAAAGAAGGAAAAGTAATTCATATCGGAAATCGGTTTATTTCAAATGCTTCCGAAAAAACCAACACTACTATTCCGGTTTTGGGAGTATTACAAGCTCTAAACAAGGCTAAAAATGCATTACACCTGAATAGCGATTTTACATTCGAAGTGCAACAGGCGCTCTCTGCCACCCAATATAAAATTACCAATGTTAGTGGCGCAGAACCTATTCGTGCCGAACTGGTTTTTGAACAAAAAAGCGAAAATCAATTACGCTTGGCATGGGATTTTATGATTGATTCACCGCAACAAAATCATTTTTGGAGCATCCGAATTGATGCAGTAGACGGAGCTGTTTTAGCCGTAAATGACTTTTTGCTCGAATGTCATTTCAACAAATCGAAAACTACCATAACCAAAGGCACTTTTTTTGAATCCCAAATGCAAAAACAAAATTGGACTCCTGCCAATGTACTATCAGGTTCATATCGCGTCATTCCGTTTAATTTTGAAAGCCCCAATCACAGCAGTAGACAGCTTATTTCATCGCCCCATAATGCGAATGCATCGCCATTCGGTTGGCACGACACTAATGGTCTTTCAGGAGCTGACGAAATCATTACTAAAGGAAACAATGTACATGCCTTTGGAGACTTAAACGATGCCGATGATCCGGAAATGGGGATTAGCGCTTCCGGTGGAGCGGGATTGACTTTTGATTTTCCTTATGGCGGAATCAATGTTCCGGCTATCAACTACTTGGATGCGGCAACCACCAATTTGTTTTACATGAATAACATCATGCATGATGTGTTTTATCAGTATGGATTTGATGAAGCGAGCGGCAACTTTCAACTGGTGAATTATACCGGTGAAGCCGATGGGGATGATGCTGTTTTGGCGCAGTCGCAAGATGGTGGCGGAATTAATAATGCTAATTTTTCAACTCCTCCTGACGGGATAAACGGCAGGATGCAAATGTACTTATGGGACCGCAATGGCGGTCAAGACTATATTGAAGTTGTGGCACCTGCTACTGCAACAGGATTTTATACCGCTTTTGACAATTCGTTCATTTTAGGACATATTCCCCCTCCTATTGCACCGGCATTTATTCAAGGTGAATTGGTTTTGGCCAACGACGCTCAAGATGAAACCTCCGACGCTTGCTCACCACTCGACAATGCCGCTGTTTCCGGTAAAATTGTGGTGATTCGACGCGGCATTTGCACTGCCACCGAAAAAGTACTGGCCGCTCAAGAGGCCGGAGCCATAGCCGTTATTTTAGTGAACAATACTGCGGGAAATTATCTTTTAGGCGGATTGGGAGATAGTAGTATTTCTATCCCTGCTTTGAGCATGAAAATGGAAGCGGGTGAACAATTAATTTCACTGTTGGGAAATGGAGCTGTAAGTGCAAAATTGAGCGCGTCACCAACTGATTTTGTTAATGTGGATGGTGATTTTGACAATTTAGTCATCGCTCACGAATACGGGCATGGCATTTCAATTCGGTTAACCGGTGGTCGTAACAACTCTTCTTGTCTATACAATGCGGAACAAATGGGCGAAGGCTGGTCAGATTGGTTTGGTTTGATGATGCAGATGAAAGTGGGTGATTCGGGTGAAGCCCGTCGCGGAGTTGGCACATTTGTACTAAATGAATCCGTCACCGGCGATGGAATTCGAACGTATCCGTATAGCACTGATATGGCCGTAAATCCATTTACTTTTGCCGACACCAACACATTAGCCGTTCCCCATGGTGTTGGTTCGGTTTGGGCAACCATGCTTTGGGATTTGACTTGGGCTTATGTGGCTAAATATGGTTTTGACTCGAATATTTACACCGGAAACGGAGGCAATAACAAGGTATTACGTTTGGTGATTGATGCCTTGAAATTACAACCTTGTCGCCCCAGTTTTACCGATGCACGCGATGCCATCATAGCCGCAGATCTAAACACAACGGGGGGCATGGATTATTGTTTGATTTGGGAAGTTTTTGCCCGCAGGGGTTTGGGGGTAAATGCCGACTCCGGCGATGAAATGTCGTCTACAGATCAGGTAGAAGATTTTACCACGCCGCCTTCAGGCCCAAACTGCACCCTCGGCAGCAATACATTTGACAACCAAAACCTATTCCGTCTTTTCCCTAATCCGGCTACAAATAGTGTAACCCTTTCTATTCAACAGTACAGCGGTAAAATAAGTATACGTATAATGGACAGCAGCGGGCGTTTGATTGTTGAGGAAATCAATACAGATTTTAACCACGAAAAACAAATAGACACCCATAGGTTACGTCGTGGTTTGTATTTGGTGCAAGTACAATCCGAAGAGCAATCGCAAACCTTAAAACTGCTTATTGAATAGTATATTTGAATCTAGTGGTAAACGAATTCAAATCAAAAAGCCTGTAAAGCGTAATCTTTACAGGCTTTTTTAGTACTTAGTTTTTATTTCAACAATTCTTCCAATTGTTGTGTAAGTTGCGGATTGGAAGGTCGTTTGGCATCAGCGTCAATAACAGCACCGTCGGGAGCGATTAAAATAAAACGCGGAATGGAATCTATGCCAAAGGCTTGTATAAAATCTGAGTTCCAGTTTTTATCTGCAAAAAGCTGAATTCCACCCAACTGCTTGTCGGTTACAAACTTATTCCACTTTTCGTAATCTTTATCTACATCCACAGAGATACTTACAAAAGCGATGTTTTTTCCGTGAAAATGCTCCTCAACTGCTTTAAGACTTGGAATTTCTGCGCGACAAGGACCACACCAAGTTGCCCACACATCGATATAGACATATTTTCCTTTAAGATCGTCGAGTTTTGTTTTTCCGCCGGCATGGTTAACATACTCAAATCCGGGAGCTTTCGTGTTATTAAGTTTTTTGTTTTTTTGACTTTGTTGGTAGTACATTTTCAAGCTATTCATACTTGCTTCAATGTTCTCTTTCATGGTTTCCACAAACTTGCTGTCTAATTTGGCTTTATCCAGAAACGCAAAATCATCGGTCTTCTTTTGGGCAACCACTTTTTCGAAGGCAGCCATATCCGGTGAAGCTAACACCGCCTCGTAATCGAACTTTTGTTCGCGAAGCATGTAATCGGCTAAGAAATTATTGACGTCTGATCCATTTCCGGTAAAACGTATGGTAGCATCAAACTTGGAGGCATCGAGTGAAACTTTAAGGTCGTATCCGTTTTTTAGATACAATTGTGCATATTCTGTACCATCAAACAACACATAAAAGCTTTCTTCGGCAGCAAAGGAACCTGAAAAATTTCCTTTATCGTCCGATTTCATCTCAGAAATAGTATTGTTTTTAAAGTCTTTTACATAAAGCACATCCCCGTTGCGGTTTTGAACAGATGCCTGAATTTTTACTACTTCTTGTGCAAAAGAAGTCAGAACCGTAAAAAATGCGGTGAGTAACAGGCCGGTTTTTTTAATCATAACAATTCGATTTTATGGTTATTCGATTTTCAAATATAACAATTATATAAGCCGGTGGCAAAAATCCCGCCAAAGATTGTGTTGTCGGAAAAGTTCTACTGTGCCAGGGACAGCAGCGGCATCCCGATTTATCGGATACAGCGAATGGCCCGATCCCGATGAGCCAAAGCGAATCGGGAGGCACCCAAATAAATAGCGTCAAAATTTTAGTATCGGTTTTACTTTGTTACTTTTGCAAAAATTTTTTTGCCATGTACAGAAGTCATACTTGCGGTCAGCTGACTGCATCGGATATTTCGAAAACCGTAACGCTGGCCGGTTGGGTTCAGAAATCGCGTGATAAAGGATTTATGATTTGGGTTGATTTGCGTGACCGTTATGGCGTAACGCAATTGATTTTTGATGAGAGTCGCACGGAGAAATCGGTTTTTGAACAAGCAAAAACCTTAGGTCGGGAATTTGTGATTCAGGTGACCGGTACCGTTATTGAGCGCGAGTCGAAAAACCCGAATATGGCTACAGGCGATATTGAAATTTTAGTCAATGAATTGCGTGTATTGAATCAGGCACAGCTTCCGCCGTTTACGATTGAAGATGAGACTGATGGCGGAGAAGATATTCGGATGAAATACCGTTATTTGGACATACGCCGGAATCCGGTGAAAAATGCCTTGTTGTTTCGTCATAAAGTGGCGATGGAAGTGCGTAATTACTTATCCGGACTTGATTTTTGTGAAGTAGAAACACCGTATTTGATAAAATCGACACCTGAAGGAGCACGCGATTTTGTGGTGCCAAGCCGCATGAATCCCGGGCAGTTTTATGCCTTACCGCAATCACCACAAACCTTTAAGCAATTGTTGATGGTGGGTGGTATGGATAAATATTTTCAGCTTGTAAAATGTTTTCGAGATGAAGATTTGCGTGCCGACAGACAACCCGAATTTACGCAGATAGATTGTGAAATGGCATTTGTAGAGCAAGAAGACATTTTGAACGTTTTTGAAGGGCTGACGCGTCACTTACTCAAAGAACTTCGGGGTGTTGATGTAGCTGCGTTTCCGCGAATGACCTATGATTATGCGATGAAAACCTACGGGAATGATAAACCGGATATTCGATTCGAGATGAAATTTGGAGAGTTGAATTCGGTCGCAAAACACAAAGACTTTACTGTTTTCAATTCGGCTGAATTGGTTGTAGGGATTGCCGTTCCGGGTTGTGCAGGCTATTCACGAAAAGAAATTGATGCTTTAATTGATTGGGTAAAGCGTCCGCAAATAGGAGCTTTAGGAATGGTTTATGTGAAATGTGAAGCGGATGGCACTTACAAATCATCGGTTGATAAATTTTACGATCAGGATGATTTGAAAAAATGGGCTGAAGCAACCGGAGCCAAAGCCGGCGATTTGATTTTGGTTTTGTCCGGAAAAGCAGATAAAACACGCACCCAATTGTCGGCCTTGCGAATGGAAATGGCAACGCGATTAGGATTACGCAAACCGGATGAATTTGCTCCTTTGTGGGTAGTTGATTTTCCACTATTGGAATTTGATGAAGAAAGCGGACGTTACCATGCGATGCACCACCCGTTTACCTCGCCAAAACCGGAAGATATTTCACTTTTGGCAACCGATCCCGGAAAAGTTCGTGCCAATGCGTATGATATGGTTTTGAACGGAAACGAAATTGGCGGTGGTTCTATTCGTATTCACGATAAAGAGTTGCAAGCCAGAATGTTTGAATTGTTGGGCTTTACGAAAGAAGAAGCCGAAAATCAATTTGGCTTTTTGATGAATGCCTTCCAATTTGGAGCGCCTCCACACGGCGGATTGGCCTTTGGTCTTGACCGTTTGGTGGCTATATTAGGAGGACAAGAAACCATACGGGATTTTATTGCTTTCCCGAAAAACAATTCCGGACGCGATGTTATGATTGATGCTCCTTCTGCAATTGACACCACCCAATTAGATGAATTACACATTGTTTTAAAACCCGAATAAGAAATATCATATTCGCACAAAATTAAGAAGCAGTTGTTGGATTTTTTAAAAACAACTGCTTTTTTTATTGAATTATTTCAATAATGTTAAAATTTTGTTTTAATAATTTTCAAATCAGAACGTTGTTTTATAAAAACTTTTTAATTTTTTAACATCAAAAAGCGCGAGTTATAATAATAAAAAGTATATTTGATGATTATTAATTTTTTTTATCACACAATGCAAACAGGAAAAGTGAAATTTTTTAATGAATCCAAGGGATATGGATTTATTACAGACAGTGAAACCGGAAACGATATTTTCGTACACGTTACCGGCGTAAAATCTGAGTCCATCAAAGAAGGAGACAGTGTTTCTTATCTTGAAGAAGATGGTCGTAAAGGCAAAATCGCCACTGAGGTAGTACTACTTGAAAACTAATATATAGATTTCAGATTACCGTTTACAAACACCCTTCACAAGAGGGTGTTTTTTTTATGCAGAATCATTGTTATTTAGAATTAATTTAAATAAACGTATTTTAAGTTTTAATTGACAAACGTTTAGCTGTTCATTTTTGAGAATTCAATATTGCACCGTATATTTGTGCCTATTTTAATAAGGTGTAATTTTTCACGTTATGAATTCCACTCAATATGACTTTTTGCCCATACTAATGCAAGCTGGTTTAGCGGTTGGTTTTGTGGCTCTTACCATTATAGGCTCTAACTTTTTAGGACCTGTTCGCCATTCTAAAAACAAAGACAAAAACTTTGAGTGCGGTATTGAATCGCAGGGGAATGCGCGAATTCCTTTTTCGGTAAAGTACTTTTTAGTAGCTATCCTTTTTGTATTATTTGACGTCGAGGTTATTTTCTTATATCCTTGGGCGGTTAATTTTAAAGATTTAGGTGCCGATGGTATGATAAAAATGGTGATTTTTATGGGCTTACTCTTAGTAGGTTTCTTCTACATCATCAAGAAAAAGGCGCTGGAGTGGGATTAACAATAGTATTTTAAATTATAACTGGTATATCGCCTTTTTTAATTAAAATTTATAATTCTGAAAAGCAATGGATACAAAACCGAATACGGTTGCTCCGCCGGAAGGAGTTGTTGGCGAAGGTTTTTTTGCCACCAAACTAAATGATGTTGTGGGATTGGCTCGCGCTAATTCGCTTTGGCCTTTACCATTTGCAACATCATGTTGTGGTATAGAATTTATGGCGACTATGGCATCGCACTATGATTTAGCCCGATTTGGTTCTGAGCGTGTGAGTTTTTCACCAAGACAAGCCGATATGCTGATGGTAATGGGTACCATTTCCAAAAAAATGGCGCCAATTCTTCGTCAGGTATACGAACAAATGAGTGAACCTCGATGGGTTATCTCCGTGGGTGCATGTGCATGCTCGGGAGGTGTTTTCGATACGTATTCTGTTTTACAAGGGATTGATAAAGTAATTCCTGTAGATGTATATGTTCCCGGCTGCCCGCCTCGACCTGAGCAAATTGTTCAAGGCGTAATGCAATTACAAGAATTGGTTAAAAACGAATCGGTTCGCCGCAGAAACTCACCGGAATACAAAGAATTGTTAGCCTCTTATAATTTGTAAAATGGCTTTGGAAATACTACATATACAAGAAAAACTAACTGAGCGATTTGGTTCTGCCGTTGGAAATTTTGGAATGCAACGCGATATTTTTGCTTTTGAAGCAAATGCAGCCAACCTTCATGAAATCATCAAATTTCTGAAAGAAGACGACGAATTAACGTTTCATTTTTTAACTGATTTGGCCGGAGTTCATTATCCGGACAATCCTGAAAAACAACAATTTGCAGTGGTTTATCAGTTACATAATTGGATTGAAAATACCCGTATTCGCATCAAAACCTACCTTGATGGAGCTAGCCCTGAAATTGATACCATAACCGACTTGTTTTTATGTTCGAATTGGATGGAACGCGAAGCGTTTGATTTTTACGGCATCCATTTCAAAGGTCATCCTCAGTTGAAGCGGATTTTGAATATGGACGAAATGGAGTCGCATCCGCTTCGGAAAGAATTCCCCATGGAAGATGGCGGACGAACTGATAAAGACGACAGGTTTTTTGGTCGAAAACCGGTAAATTGTTAAAGTAATATTCCCTCCTAATGTCAGATTTATTACTACCACCAGAGCATCGTTATGCTAAAATAATTGAAGAAAGACGCAATGAAGACGGAAGCGAATTATCGGTTCTGAATTTGGGTCCTACTCACCCTGCTACGCACGGTATTTTCCAAAATATTTTACTAATGGACGGGGAACGCATTATTGATGCTGAACCTACCATTGGATACATCCACAGAGCTTTTGAAAAAATTGCCGAAAACAAGCCTTTCTACCAAATCAATGTGTTGACAGACCGCATGAACTATTGTTCATCGCCCATCAATAATATGGCTTGGTGGATGACCGTTGAAAAGCTACTCAATATAGAGGTTCCAAAACGGGCCCAATACCTACGTGTTATTGTAATGGAATTGGCTCGTATTGCCGACCATATTATTTGTAACTCCATTCTTGGGGTGGATACCGGAGCCTATTCAGGTTTCCTTTATGTGTTTCAATTCCGCGAAAAAATATATGAAATTTTTGAAGAAATCTGTGGCGCTCGTCTTACGACAAATATGGGGCGAATTGGCGGATTTGAGCGCGATTGGTCGGAGGAAGCGTTTCGAAAACTCAATGTGTTTTTAGAAGATTTCCCAAAAGCATGGAAAGAATTTGAAAACCTGTTTGAACGCAACCGTATTTTTATCGATCGTACTGTGAATGTTGGGCCAATTTCAGCCGAAAAAGCTATGCAATATGGCTTTACAGGACCTAATCTTCGTGCAGCCGGCATTGATTATGATGTGCGTAAAGCAAGCCCGTATTCTTCTTATGAAGACTTTGAATTTGAAATTCCTGTTGGAAAGTCAGGCGATACATATGACCGTTTTTGCGTACGTAACTTCGAAGTTTGGGAAAGTTTAAGCATCATCCGTCAAGCCTTAGATAAAATGCCGGAAGGGCCTTACCATGCTGATGTGCCGGATTACTATTTGCCTCCAAAAGAAGATGTATACCACAATATGGAGAGCTTAATTTATCACTTTAAAATTGTGATGGGTGAAGTACCGGTGCCGGTTGAAGAAATTTACCATGCCGTAGAAGGCGGTAATGGCGAATTAGGCTTTTACTTGATTTCTGATGGTAGCAGAACTCCTTATCGCTTAAAATTCAGAAGACCTTGTTATATTTATTACCAAGCGTATCCGGAGATGATTAAAGGAGCCATGCTTTCGGATGCGATTGTGATTCTGTCAAGTTTAAATGTAATTGCCGGCGAATTGGACGCATAATGAAAATTGTAAATGATGAATTTTAAATTTTAAATGATCAAACCATTTAAAATTTTTAACTCAAAATTTAAAATAATACAAATGGAAAGAACACCTATAAAACAAGAAATTAATATAACTCCACAATTAATGGAGCGTATTAATGAATTGATAAGTCATTATCCGGCCGATAAAAAGAAATCTGCTTTGATTCCGGTATTACACGAAGTTCAGGATGCACACAACAACTGGCTGAGTATCGACTTACAAAATAAAGTAGCCGAAATTTTAGAAATAAAACCGATTGAAGTCTATGAAGTGGTAACGTTTTATACCATGTTCAACCAAAGACCGGTTGGAAAATATATGTTGGAATTTTGTCAAACCTCACCTTGTTGTCAACGCGGGGTTGAAGATTTGATGGATTACACCTGTCAAAAATTAAATGTGGATATTGCCCAACCTACCGCTGACGGACTTTTTGAAGTGCGAGGTGTAGAATGTTTGGGGGCTTGCGGGTATGCGCCGATGTTACAATTAGGCGACTATTACCACGAACACCTGACTAAAGAAAAAATCGACCAGCTAATTGACGACTGTAAAGCCGGTAATGTAACTTTTTACGATAAATAAGCATGGGAAGAAAGCTATTATTGGACAAAATAAACGTCCCAGGCATTAAAACCTACGAAGTATACCGCCGTGAGGGTGGCTATGCTTCTGTGGAAAAAGCCTTAAAAATGACACCCGAAGCCATCATCGAAGAAGTAAAAACTTCAGGATTACGTGGTCGTGGTGGCGCAGGTTTCCCTGTAGGTATGAAATGGAGTTTTATCGATAAAAAATCGGGAAAACCCCGTCACTTGGTTTGTAATGCTGACGAATCCGAACCGGGAACTTTTAAAGATCGCTATTTGATGGAGTTCATTCCGCATTTATTAATTGAAGGAATGATTACTTCCAGTATCGCTCTCGAAGCTAACCTATCCTACATTTATATTCGTGGTGAATACATGTGGGTTTACAAAACCTTAGAGCGTGCCATCAAAGAAGCCTATGCAGCCGGTTGGTTAGGGAAAAACATTCAGGGTTCCGGCTTTGATTTGGATTTACATGTGCATTGTGGTGCCGGTGCTTATATCTGTGGGGAAGAAACAGCCCTCATCGAATCGTTAGAGGGAAAACGCGGTAATCCGCGTTTGAAACCGCCTTTCCCGGCAATTAGTGGTTTGTGGGCCAATCCTACCGTTGTAAATAATGTAGAATCGATTGCAGCAGTGCCTTGGATTATAAATAATTCGGGGGCCGATTATGCCGCTATCGGAATCGGACGTTCAACAGGAACCAAATTAATTTCGGCATCCGGAAATATTAAAAAACCGGGGGTATACGAAATTGAATTGGGGATTACTGTAGAAGAGTTCATCAACTCAGACGAATATTGTGGCGGAATGGAAACCGACCGCCCTTTGAAAGCATTAGTGCCCGGAGGTAGTTCGGTGCCTATTTTACCTGCCCATTTAATATACAAAACAGCCAACAACGAAGACCGCCTTATGACTTACGAAAGTTTATCTGACGGTGGTTTTGCAACAGGTTCAATGTTAGGTTCGGGAGGGTTTATTGTATATGACGACCGTGCTTGTATTGTTCGCAATACATGGAATTTCTCGCGCTTTTACCATCACGAGAGTTGTGGCCAATGTACCCCTTGCCGTGAAGGAACCGGTTGGTTAGAAAAAGTATTGTGGCGTATTGAAAACGGTCAAGGCCGTGAAGAAGATATCGAATTGCTGTGGAGTATTCAGTCGAAAATCGAAGGGAACACCATTTGCCCGTTGGGTGATGCTGCTTCTTGGCCGGTAGCGGCTGCCATTCGCCATTTCAGAGATGAATTTGAATACCACGTTCGTTTTCCTGAAAAGATTAAAAACAGAGATCACTTTGTGAATGAACCTTTTGAAAAAGTAAAACACTTAGTAGCAAAGCAAACAACATAACAGTTAAAAGAGGAAAGTCGAACGCCAAAGCTGATGACTTTAGACTTTAGACTTTAGACAAAAAAATATGAAAGTAACCATAGACGGACACGAAATTGAGGTAGAACAGGGGACCACCATCCTCCAAGCTGCCCGTATGATTGGCGGAGAAAGCGTTCCGCCTGCCATGTGTTATTACTCTAAACTAAAAGGAACCGGAGGTAAATGCCGTTGTTGTTTAGTTGAAGTTACCAAAGGAAGTGATGCTAATCCTACCCCAATGCCCAAACTGGTTGCCTCTTGTGTTACCGGTTGTATGGACGGTATGGAAGTAAAAAGTAAGTCCTCCGAGCGAGTAACCGAAGCGCGTAAAGCGGTGACCGAGTTTCTTCTTATTAACCACCCATTGGATTGTCCTATATGCGATCAGGCTGGTGAGTGTGACCTACAAAATTTAAGTTTTGAGCACGGAAAGGCACAAACACGTTTTATTGAAGAAAAGAGAACCTTTGCTCCCGAAAATATAGGCGATAAAATCCAGTTACACATGAACCGCTGTATTTTGTGTCAGCGTTGTGTTCAGGTAGCCGAGCAACTCACTGATTATCGTGTTCACGGCGTTCTCAATCGTGGTGATCATGCTCAAATTTCGACCATGGTTTCGGCTGCAATTGATAATGAATTCTCCGGAAACATGATTGATGTATGTCCGGTAGGAGCCTTAACCGATAAAACGTTTCGATTTAAATCGAGAGTATGGTTCAACAAACCATTCAATGCACACCGCGAATGTACTACACCGGGTTGTTGCGGCAATGTAACCTTATGGATGTTTGGAAATGAAATCCAGCGCGTTACGGCTCGAAAAGATGAATACCATGAAGTTGAAGATTTCATCTGTAACACCTGTCGATATGACAAAAAAGAAGTAAGTGATTGGGTCATTGAAGGACCAAGACATTTTGAAAAAAATTCGGTTCTGAACCAAAACAAAAAATATGAGACTACTGAGAAAGTAGTTATCAATACAGAAAAAGGCATTTTGATGGGACGTGATATTGATCGCAAAAAAATCAGTATGTCGGAAATTGATTATAACGAAAAAATTGACGGTTCAAAATTAGAATCCAAATAAAATGAACAGCGACATAATTATCGAAAAAAGTATTTTCATCTTAGTGATATTTGCCATAACAATGGTAATGGCCATGTATTCTACTTGGGCTGAACGTAAAGTGGCGGCTTTTCTGCAGGATCGTGTGGGTCCAAACCGCGCCGGATGGGGCGGTTTATTACAACCTCTTGCTGATGGGATGAAATTGTTTGCCAAAGAAGAATTTGAACCCAATACACCCAATAAATTTTTATTCTTTGTGGGTCCCGGTATTGCTATGGCAACGGCCTTAATGACCAGTGCCGTCATACCTTGGGGAGACAAACTCGAAATTGCCGGCAGAACAGTAATCCTTCAGGCGACCGATATTGATGTTTCAATTCTGTATATTTTTGCCGTTGTGTCGGTTGGAGTATACGGCATTATGATTGGAGGTTGGGCCTCAAACAATAAATTTTCACTTATGGGAGCTGTTCGTGCAGCTTCGCAGATGGTTTCGTATGAAGTGGCCATGGGTCTTTCCATCATAGCGCTCTTGATGATGACCGGAACACTAAGCCTTCGAGAGATATCAGCGCAACAACCGGGGATTCATTGGAATGTGTTCTACCAACCGGTAGGCTTTTTGATTTTCCTTATTTGTGCATTTGCCGAAACCAACAGAACTCCATTTGATTTAGCCGAATGCGAAAGTGAACTTATTGGAGGATATCACACTGAATATTCTTCTATGAAAATGGGATTCTATTTGTTTGCCGAGTATGCCAATATGTTTATCTCGTCTACTATCCTTTCTGTGTTGTACTTTGGCGGATACAATTATCCGGGCATGGCTTGGGCTGTTGAACACTGGGGTGTAAACACGGCAAATATTTTGGGTATACTTGCTTTATTTGTAAAAATTTGCGGATTTATCTTTTTCTATATGTGGGTGCGTTGGACTATCCCTCGCTTTCGCTATGACCAATTAATGAATTTGGGTTGGAAAATATTAATTCCGCTTTCCATCGTTAATATTATTATTACCGGAATTTGCATTTTGGCTTTTAAATAGAGTCGAGTGTTACAAAACAGTTCTGCGAACTGTTTTAGTGAAGGAACCAGAAGACGTGCTGGACAAACATAAATTAATAAGGATAAACCTTAGCCCTGATTGAGGCGGTATCCTTTGAGAGGAACGAACAAAGATAAAGACGAAAGCAGGAATAGCTTCAAAAAAAATATAAAATGGATATACAATTAATATCATTATCAGGCAAAAAAAAGCAGGTTTCCAACAAGGAAATGACTTTTTGGGAGCGCCTGTATCTTGTAGCAATTGTGAAGGGGTTGTTTATTACCATTAAACACTTTTTCCGAAAAAAAGCAACCATCCATTATCCGGAACAAACCCGAGAGTTTAGTCCGGTTTACCGTGGGCGTCATATGCTAAAACGGGATGAACAAGGTCGCGAGAACTGTACAGCCTGTGGTTTGTGTGCACTTTCTTGCCCGGCAGAAGCCATAACCATGAAAGCGGCAGAGCGCAAACCGGGTGAAGAACATTTGTATCGTGAGGAAAAATATGCCGAAATCTACGAAATCAATATGTTGCGTTGTATTTTTTGCGGTTTGTGTGAAGAAGCATGTCCTAAAGATGCCATTTACCTAACCTTGTCAAAAGAATTGGTTCCGGCGCAATACACCCGTGAAAATTTCATTTTTGGAAAAGATAAATTAGTGATGCCATTAGAAATGGCTGTGGCAAATACTAAAAACCTGAATTAATTATGTCATTGGTCTTAATTCTATTTTACATTCTTTCTGCGGTAACCTTGTCTACAGCATTTTTGACAATATACAGCCGAAACCCGATTCACAGTGCCATTTATTTGGTTATTTGTTTTTTTTCAATAGCAGGACACTATTTGCTGTTTAATGCACAATTTTTGGCGTTAGTACACATTATTGTCTATGCCGGTGCCATCATGATTTTGTTCCTTTTTACCATCATGTTGATGAACCTCAATAAGGAAAACGAAGTGCATAAACCACGTATTACACGTTTGGGGGCTATTGTGGTGATTTTCCTTTTAACCATGGCATTAATTTTTATTTTTAAAGATACTAATCCTGTCGTTGACTACAATAATTTTCACGAAGATTATCAATCGGTTAAAAAACTGGGAACCGTTATGCTTGATGATAAAGAAGGTTATATGGTTCCGTTTGAGTATGCTTCAATTTTACTCTTGGTGGCTATGATTGGTGTGGTTTTATTAACTAAAAAAGAAAAAACACAGAAATAATGAACAATATTTTAAGTGAAATAGGCATCGAAAACTACCTTTTCCTCTCGGTTCTACTCTTCTGCATTGGGGTTTTTGGCGTGTTGTACAGACGAAATGCCATCATTGTATTCATGTCGATTGAGATTATGCTTAATGCCGTGAACCTGTTATTTGTTGCTTTCTCAACCTACCATCAGGATGCCGAAGGACAAGTTTTTGTGTTCTTTTCTATGGCTGTGGCTGCCGCTGAAGTTGCGGTTGGATTGGCCATTTTGGTCGCTGTATTCCGTAACATCGGTTCAATTGATATTTCAAAACTGAAAAATTTAAAAGGATAACAAATAATGGAGCAAAGTTTAATTTTACTATTGGTACTTACCCCTTTTGTTGGGTTTTTAGTAAATGTTTTCTTCGGGAAATCACTGGGTAAAAGTGTTTCCGGAGCTTTGGGAACCATTGCAGTTGTAGTTTCCTTTGTTTTAAGTGTTTACTTTTTTATACAAATTAACCAAACCGGCAAACCCATTCAGGTAAAACTGTCTGATTGGATTACATTGCATAATTTCAAACTGGATTGGGGAATTCTTCTGGATCAATTATCGCTCTTATGGCTGCTTTTTGTTACCGGGATAGGCTCGCTAATTCATCTCTACTCGATTAGCTACATGCATGAGGATGACAATATGCATAAATTTTTTGCCTACTTAAACCTATTTGTCTTTTTTATGATAACTCTGGTGGTAGGAAGCAATTTAGTGGTTATGTTTATCGGATGGGAAGGTGTTGGATTGTGTTCGTACCTGTTAATTGGTTTTTGGTATAAAAATCAGGATTATAACGATGCTGCCAAAAAGGCCTTCATTATGAACCGTATCGGTGATTTAGGATTTCTGATTGGTATGTTCATTTTGGCTTACACGTTCAATACCTTGGATTACGCAACCTTACAACAGGCTTTGGAAGGAAAAGGTACGGTAGAAGCTAACAATTTAATTTCTATAGCTGCGCTTTGTTTGTTTATTGGTGCTACCGGTAAATCGGCGCAATTACCTCTCTATACTTGGTTACCCGATGCCATGGCAGGTCCAACTCCGGTTTCGGCGCTTATCCATGCTGCCACAATGGTAACCGCAGGTATTTTTATGATTACTCGCCTCAATTTCATATTTGATTTAACCCCTTTTGTTCAAAATATTATTGCAATTGTTGGTGCTGTTACAGCTTTAGTTGCAGCCTCTATAGGCTTGTTGCAAAACGACATCAAAAAAGTATTAGCCTACTCTACGGTTTCGCAATTGGGTCTGATGTTTTTAGCATTAGGTTGTGGTGCCTACAATGTGGCTGTATTCCACGTAATTACACATGCATTTTTTAAAGCTTGTTTGTTCTTGGGTTCAGGATCAGTTATTCATGCTTTACACCATGAACAAGATATGCGTAAAATGGGTGGCTTACGTAAAGTTATGCCAATCACCTATATGACTATGCTCATTGCTACGTTAGCAATATCGGGTATACCTCCTTTCTCCGGGTTTTTCTCCAAAGATGAGATATTGATGACTGCTTTTCATCAAAACAAACCGTTGTGGGTAATTGCCTCTATTGCTTCTATTATGACAGCTTTTTATATGTTCCGATTAATGTATCTTACATTTTTCCGTGACTTCCGCGGAACTGAGGAACAAAAACACCACCTTCACGAAAGTCCGTCGCTAATCACATTACCGTTGATTGTTTTAGCAATTCTTTCTTTGGTGGGTGGTTTAATTAGTTTGCCTTTCGGCGGAAGTTGGCTTAATACTTACCTTGCTCCATTATTTGGTGAAGCACATCATGCCGAACACCATTTGGGCTCCACCGAATATGCTCTAATGGCAATTGCAGTTGCCGGTGGATTAGTTGGTATATTCATGGCCTATTCCAAATACCTAAAACAAGGTTTTGTTCCTAAACAAGATAATGAAATAGAAGGATTTTCCAAAACCGTTTATAATAAATACTATGTGGACGAGCTATACACTGCTTTGATTGTGAAACCTATCAATGCCCTATCTAATTTCTTCCGCACTACACTCGAACCGGCTCTTTCTAAATCGGTTTACGGATTAGGAACCCTAACCGGTGCGATCAGTAATCAGGGTAAGAAAGTGCAAACGGGAAGTATTGGCCTTTACCTGTTTGTATTTGTCATCGGGTTCGTTTCTATAATTGCTTATTTGTTTTTAGTTAAATAATATTGAAATAATGGATGTAACTACACTATTATTATTGCTTTTTTCGGGTTCAGTAATCACATGGCTTTCGGGCAACAAAATGGCCGCTAAGGTTGCTTTGTTATTTTCGGTAGCCGCATTTGGACTGAGCTTGTATTTTATTCAACAACACCTTAGTGGTGTTTCGCTTGATTTTATGTCGCAGTGGATTGCCATGCCAAAGGTTAATTTGGCGTTCAAAGCCGACGGACTTGCCTTAGCCATGGTCATGCTGACAGCGGCCCTAACACCGTTAATCGTATTGTCGTCTTTTGGTTCAACCTTTCAAAATTCTAAAAACTTCTATGCCTTAGTATTGTTCATGGCGTTCGCTATGACAGGAACATTTTTAGCTTCGGATGGTTTATTGTACTACATTTTTTGGGAGTTGGCCTTAATACCTATTTACTTCATCGCTTTAATTTGGGGTAATGGCGATGCAGATAAACGCAAAAAAGCAGTATTGAAATTTTTCATCTATACCTTAGCCGGTTCTTTGTTCATGTTACTTGGTTTTGCGTATATGTATGCCTCAGCGGGTAGTTTCATGCTTGATGACTTATACAAACTTAAACTTACTGCCACGGAGCAAACTTGGATTTTTCTGGCTTTCTTTTTGGCTTATGCCATTAAAATTCCAATCATTCCGTTTCATACCTGGCAGGCTTCGGTTTACCAAAAGGCCCCTACAGTGGGTACCATGCTTCTTTCCGGAATAATGCTGAAAATGGGACTTTACAGTGTAATTCGCTGGCAATTACCTATTGCTCCCGAAGCCGCAAAATCCTTTATGCCTTGGCTTATCGGACTAAGTATTGCCGGAGTAATTTATGGTTCTGTGGTGGCTTTACGCCAAAAAGACCTCAAAAAACTATTGGCTTACTCATCATTAGCTCACGTAGGATTAATTGCAGCCGGTTGCTATACATTGACTGCCGACGGACTTAACGGTGCTGTGTATCAAATGATAGCTCACGGTTTTGTGATTGTGGGGCTGTTTTTCTGTGCTGAAATTATCTACAGAAGACTGGAAACCCGCAAAATAGGCGATATGGGTGGTATTCGTGTACAAGCCTCAAAATTTGCCTCTGTATTTATGATACTTGTTTTGGCATCGGTAGCATTACCGGGAACCTATAACTTTGTGGGCGAATTTACCGTATTGTACAGTTTAAGCCAAGTGAATATTTGGTATGCCGTATTGGGTGGACTTACCATCATCCTGGGAGCCTATTATATGCTACGAATGTTTCAAAAAGTCATGTTGGGCGAAAGCCACGAAAAAACATTTGCCGACTTAACTACAACCGAGATCATTACACTGGTTGTTATTATCGGATTTTTAATTTTCTACGGGTTGTTCCCTAAACCAATTTCCGAATTGGTATCGCCTTCCGTAGAAACTATATTAACTCAAATTAACCGTGTGAACTCATAGTAATGGATACATTAATTGCAATAACTGCGCTTGGCGTTTTTTGTCTTATCGCTGAAATATTCAACCTCAGAAAAGCAATTGTTCCGATTTCGGTTATCGGGCTATTGGCTATACTGGGTTATTCATTTTACAGTTATACCGGTGAGGCTTCGTATTACAATAATATGATTGTTACGAACAAATTCAGTTTGTCGTTCTCGGCGCTTTTTATAGTGCTAACTGCCTT
This sequence comes from Flavobacterium sp., assembly GCA_041917555.1. Classification (GTDB taxonomy): domain Bacteria; phylum Bacteroidota; class Bacteroidia; order Flavobacteriales; family Flavobacteriaceae; genus Flavobacterium. The sequence goes on from JAYRXL010000027.1 coordinate 273,251, forward strand.
TCTGATTGTAATGGGAAGCGACTTTTACAGCGATAAACCAACTAAATTTTCGGATTATATCGCCATTAAAATCTTTTTGCTTTCCGGAGCGGTGTGTATGGTTTCCTTTGGGAATTTAGCTATGTTCTTTTTGGGTATCGAAGTATTATCTATAGCGCTGTATATATTAGCGGCAAGTGATCGCCTGAATGTTCTGAGCAACGAAGCCGGTATGAAATATTTCCTTATGGGGTCTTTCGCCTCTGGTATTATTTTATTTGGTATCTGCCTTATTTATGGTGCCACAGGTTATTTCGACATTACTATCATCCGTGATTTATCAGTGGGTGCCGGATTACCGGCTTGGTTTCCAATTGGCATCATGATGATTCTTATTGGTATGTTATTCAAAATTGCTGCTGCTCCGTTCCATTTTTGGGCACCCGATGTATATGAAGGCTCACCTTCATTGGTTACAGCAACCATGAGTACATTGGCAAAAGTTGTTGCAATGGCAACCCTTTACAAACTAATTAGCGCCCTTACAATTAGCTTCGATTACAAATTCGAAATCATTATTGTAGTAGTCGCTATCCTTACAATGACCGTAGGTAACATCATGGCTTTACGCCAGAAAAATGTAAAGCGAATGTTAGCCTTTTCAGGTATTTCTCATGCCGGTTTTATGTTGATGGCGATGCTAAGTCTTGCCTCTTCTGCCGGAGTATTACTTTACTACTCTTGGGCTTATGCCTTGGCCGGAATTGCTGCATTTGCCGTAATTATTTATGTAACCAAAAATAAAGACTCTGAAGAAATAGCAAAATTCAACGGTTTAGGCAAAAGTCGACCACTAATGGCTGCCGTGCTTACTGCTTCATTACTATCCATGGCCGGAATTCCTATTTTTTCAGGTTTCTTTGCTAAATTCATGCTATTCACCGAAACCATCAAATCAGGCTATCTGATTGTGGTTATTTTTGGTGTACTTAATTCGATTATCAGTATTGGCTATTATTTTAAATTGATTTTAGCCATGTACACCAAAGATTCTGAAGAAGAACAAAACAGCAATTCGCTTGTTATTTACGGTACTATTGCCGTAGTGGCAATCGTATTGAATATTGTTATCGGACTTTATCCCTCGCTCATCACAACCCTTCTTAATTCATAAAAAGTTTTTAAATTACTGATTGAAAAAAACCACCGTTCAGCGGTGGTTTTTTTATGAGAAATTTTAACAGCTGTCAACCTTTTGATTTTGTAATTTTACAACATGTATGCTTTAGTTGATTGCAATAATTTTTACGCTTCGTGTGAGCGTGTTTTCCAACCAAAACTCATAGGAAAACCCATTGTTATTTTGTCGAATAACGATGGTTGCATCATTTCGCGTAGTGATGAAGCAAAAGCATTAGGCATTCCTATGGGGGCACCCGAATTTAAATACCGCAAAGAATTAAAAGAAAAAAACATCCATGTGTTTTCATCCAACTATGCTTTATACGGTGATTTGAGTAATCGGGTGATGAAAATTTTGGAAGGATTTACACCCCATGTGGAAGTATATAGTATTGATGAGGCATTTATGAATTTTAACGGAATCCCGATTCCGGATTATATCCAATATGGTCTTGCAATAAAAAAACGCATCATGAACTGGCTCAGTATTCCTGTATCTATTGGATTTGCTGAAACCAAAGCCTTGGCTAAGGTTGCCAACAAAATTGCGCGAAAATTTCCTCAGCAAACCCAAGGCGTGCATATTATTGGCAGTGAAGAAAAACGCATCAAAGCCTTAAAATGGACCAAAATTGAAGACGTTTGGGGGATTGGATTTCGGTTGAGTAAAAAAATGAAAGCCCAACGTATACTAACGGCTTACGATTTTACCTTACCGCAACATGAATCTTTTATTAAAAAAGAAATGGGCGTAGTAGGGATGCGCTTGCGAATGGAATTGCTGGGTCAATCGGTATTGGAAATGGAAGAACCCAAAGCCCGAAAAAACATTGCCATTACTCGGAGTTTTGCCGGCAACATCACTACGTTGAGCGAGATGAAAGAACGCGTTTCGACTTTTGCAACCGTATGTGCTGAGAAATTGCGTAAACAACAATCGTGTTGCAATGCTGTGATTTTGTACTTGCGAAAAGACCATCATAAAACCCAACGCGATCGCTATTCGTTTTACCGATTGGAAACCTTGCCGTTTGCGAGTAATTCAAACATTACGATTAGTTCGGTAGCCGTTCAACTATTGGAAAAAGTATTTGAAGAAGGCGAAATCTATAAAAAAGCAGGCGTGATAGTGACCGATATTATTCCGGAAAACGCCAAGCAATTTCATTTGTTTGAAGAAGAAAATCCGAAGCACCAAAAACTAATGCAAGTGATTGATGATTTTCACAAACGAACAGGCGAACGTAAAATCAAGTTGGCGAGTCAGGATTTAGAACGTACTTGGACGATGAAGCAAGAGCATTTGTCACCTAAATACACAACTGACATTAAAGCTGTCTTCACCGTGAAATGCTAAGTTGGAAATTCCAAAAAACAAAACACAAATTCCAAATAAGTTTCAAATTCCAATTTTTAAATCCTAAAGTCTTACAGTCATACAATCTTAAAATCCAAAAAAACGAACGTCTTTGCGGTTAAATTATGTCAAAAAACAAAATAACTTTCTTCGTTCCCGATTTTGAAAAGAGCAACGAACTGCCGTTTATAGCCGGTGGTATCAAAGCCGGATTCCCGTCGCCGGCTGCCGATTTCGATGAAACTCGCATTAGTTTAGACAATGTTTTGGTGAAAAACCGAGAAGCTACTTTTTATGCCAAAGCTTCGGGAACCTCGATGATTGGTGCCGGAATTGACGATGGTGACATTTTGGTCATTGACCGAAGTATAGAAGCCCAAAACAACAAAATTGCCGTGTGTCTTATTGATGGTGAGTTTACCGTAAAGCGAATTAAAACAGAAAAAGACTGTGTGTACCTGATGCCGGAAAACTCGGAATTTCAACCTATAAAAGTAACCGAAGAAAACAGTTTAGTTATTTGGGGAATTGTAACCTACGTGATTAAAAGTGTATAAAATCAGAAAACCCCGTCTTGCGACAGGGATTCCTTCAACTTAAAACAAAACTTGCTAACTTAACGTGAGTTCGCTATAATAATACAGTCAGAATTTTTAAAAGTGCTTGGCTATAAGGCAAATTTTCGAGAGATAACCGGTTATCTTGAGGAAATTTAACGCCATAGACGAGTGCTTTTCAAGATAGCTTTTTAAAAGTTACACTTTAGAGAAGCAATCTACTTCGCCTTACATCATTGAAATAGCCCGCTATTACTGCCTATGTAAGGCTCGTATCTCACTCCTCTAAAGCGTTCTGACAAAATTCTTATAACAAACTCACGTTAACTTACTTCTGCTCTAATTGTTCTATTCGTTGTAAAAGTGATTCGAGGGTTGCTTTTTGCTCTTGAAGCTCCGCTTTGAGCAAATCATTTTCGGTTTGTAATGTATCATTCTTAGCATTCAATTCTTTGATGGCATTCACTGAAGCGATCAAAATGGGGTGAATGTTAAAATTCAAAAAACCATCGGCATCAGTCCCAACAGCATCAGGAAAAAGCGGTTGCACCTCTTGGGCAATAAAACCTGCGAATTCGGTGTCCAAAACTTCTTTTTCAAAAGTGCGCTCGCCATTATTTTTATAATTAAAACGGATAGGATTCAGTTGGAGAATTTCGTTCAATCCTTTGGTATAGCTTCCGTTGATGGTTTTTAAACGTCGATCCGAAACAATCGTCCATGTATTGGAACCTGGTTTTCTTCCTTCGTTCAAAGACAACTCAAGTTGTCCTCCGGGTAATGTAGTACCAATGCCAACATCACCGGTATTTGTAATACGCAATCTTTCGGTTAATACACCGCCGTTATTTGTTTTAAAAGATAAATAACCAGAGCTAACTGCTGTGGTTGAGTTGGTTTTTCTTCCTTCAATAGAGCCAAAAATACGCGGAACGGAAGCGGCATCATCATTATAACCTCCTAAAGTAATAGAACCTCCAATATCGATGGCTTGTGGGTTATTTGACATAACGTGTAAATTTCCTCTACCGGTACTCGATGTCACGTTATTTTCATCTACGATTTCTAAACGTGTTGCAGGACTGGTTGTTCCGATACCTACATTAGTAGACACCAAAGATCCATTAACCCCATTGATACTTCCCAAAACCAAGGAATTACTGGTATTAACTTGTGCTAAATTACCAATGGCTGTTGCGTTGGTCAAATTCGCTGCACCTAAATCGGTATTGTAACCTAACAACGTATTTCGAACTCCAGTAGTATTGTTACCTCCCGATTGATTGCCTACAAAAACATTAAAACTTCCTGTTGTATTTTGACTGGCAAAAGCACCTAAAATCAAATTGCTATTTCCGGTATTATTCAACCCTGCACCATAACCCAAATACGAATTATCATTCCCAAAGGTTCCATTAGCGCCTGCCAAGCGACCAATAAAAGTGTTGTGATCACCAGTTGCATTAGCAAAACCTGCTCGTTCGCCTATAAATGTATTATAATCACCTGTGTTCACTAAACCACTACTATTACCCAAAAAAGTATTCGTTAGTCCTATTCTACCCGAAAGGGTATTATTTCTTCTGAAAACTAAGTCTACATTGTCTGTTGTTCCTAAGAAATTAGTTGTAGCGTTAGTACCCGCATTCCCCAGTAATCCCCATGCACTCGCTGTAGTATTCTGCCAAGTTGCTCTTCCGTTGGCATCCGAAGTTAAAACTCTTCCTGCTGCTTGATTGCCATCGACCATTCGGATGTTTCCCTCTACATGCAATTTATCAAGAGGAAGATTGGTGAAGTCAAATGCTCCAATTCCTATATTTCCATTTTTACCTACTGTAATCTGAGCACCATTGATACCTGATTCTAAATACATGTTAGCATCTTCAAAATTTACAATTCCGGCTTCTTGTGAACCAACATTATTTCCAATCACCAATCCATCAGAAGATGTAACACCAGTGCTTGCATTGGTAAACTGCAAAAATGTTTGCCCTTCAGTTGAAGTATGCAGATGAAGAAGATTTTGTGGAGTAGTAATACCAATACCAACCTTTACAGAAGAAGTTGCTCCGTTTACACCATTGACACTTCCTAAAACCAACGAATTACTTAAATCTACTTGAGCTAATGCTCCAATAGCAGTTGCATTAGTTAAATTATTTGCACCAAAATTGGCATTTCTTCCAATAGCCGTGTTATTAGAACCAATTGTATTGGTATTTCCTGTTTGTTGCCCTACAAAGGTGTTATTGCCACCTGTGGTAGTTGACACACCTGATTGATGTCCTAAAAACGTATTGTTGTTCCCGGTAGTATTGTCAAAGCCCGACAAAGCTCCAACAAAAGTATTTAAGTTCGCAGTAGTGTTACTACCGCCGGAATTAGAACCTATGAAAGTATTTAATCCACCTGTAGTATTAGCAAAACCCGAAGCAAATCCAAAAAATGAATTACCAGATGAATTGGATGAAACACCCGAATTAAATCCGATAATCGTATTATTGGAATTGGTTGTATTAGCTCTTCCGGCTCTAAAGCCCATAAAAGTATTTCGCAAACCCGTTGTGTTGTTCTCTCCTGATTGATGACCAACAAATACATTTCCTGAAGCTGGACTCAGTTGATTCAGTCCTGCGTTAGTTCCTATAGCTATGGTTTGTGTGCCCGAAGTTGCTTGAGATAGTGCATTTTCACCCAATACATAATTATCGTTTTGAATATCTAATAAGCCCGATCTGATATTATTGACACGAAACTGGAGTGGAAAATTAGTTGTTGAACCCACAAATTCAGTTCCTGTAATAGCGTTCCCATTCAAACGCCAATTGGTTGAATTGTTGTTGCCAATCGGAATCCAATCTACAGTAGCATTATCCCAATAATAAAACCCGGGCAAATCTGTTCCCGATGTTGTAGTCAAATACACTAACATTCCTTGTTGCGCTACTGTTGGATTGGTGGCCGGAAAAGCATCAACTTTCGGAATTAGAATTCCGTCGGTATTGGTTGGAGTTGCTTGGTTAGTGGAACGAATATCCAATTGCGCATTGGGAGTTACTGTATTAATCCCAACCTGAGCATTAGTAATGCTTGAGACAACTAATAAAAAAAGAAAGCAAACTGATTTCTTCATAATCTTGAATTTCAGTTGATTATTGTTAGCAATTGCTCATAAAATTAACCCCCTACATTGCTTTTATTTTTCACTTTTGTATCATTGGTACTAATTTGTGTACTATTGGTAGAATTGCATTTTTTTAATCACACTATCGATTTTAAGTATTCTTTTTTCCAAAAAATACCATATACACACACAACCACCCCTTTTACTGCTAAAAAAAGACTATCAATACAAAAAGCTAAGTGATGTATTGAAAATAATAGTATTTTTAGGGGAATGATTTACTGATTATGATAGCTGTTATTATTGTAGATGACGAATTAAGCGCGCTCAAAAGCATGCAATGGGAAATTGCTAACTTTTGTGATGATGTGACTATTTTGGGTAGTTTTTCGAATGCCGTGGAGGCTCGAAAATTTTTGACTGAAAATGCCGTTGACTGCGTCTTTCTGGATATTGAAATGCCCGAAATGGATGGTTTTCAGTTTTTGGATTCGTTTAAAAATCGTTCATTTTCGGTTGTGATTACCACAGCTTACGATCAATATGCCATCAAAGCCATCAAAGAAAAGGCGTTGGATTATTTACTAAAACCTATCGATTCCGACGATTTAAAAAGTTGTATTGAAAAAATTCGTCAACACAAAGAAGAGCATTCCATTCACGAGCGATTAGAGCGCACCTTGGAGACTATGGTTCAAAAAAGCCAAAATCAAATTAAAAAAGTAAGTGTTTCGTGCGATGGGAAAATTATTTTTTTAAACCCTGATGACATTGTGTATTGCGAAAGTGACGGCAATTATTGCACTATTTTTCTTGAGAATAATGAGAAGATTTTCATCACTCAGAAGTTAAAATTTATGGAGGAAAAACTCCAGGATTTGTACTTTTTCAGAATTCACAATTCCTATTTAATTAATTTGAATAAAGTAAAAGAATTTCACAAAAGTGAAGACTTTGTGGTGCTGACCAACAATGTGAAATTACCGGTTTCTCGTGCCAAAAAATCAACCTTTTTAGATCAATTATAATGGGAGAACAAAGTCGTTTATTTTATCTTCTTTGGAGTTTTGTCGCTTCAGGGTTGGTTATTTATTCACTGCTTTGTATGCTCATTTATTTGCAATCAAAACAAAAGAGTTTTTTGTATTATGGATTGTATAACTTCTTTTTACTAACCTATGTTTTTACCAAAAACCCTTTTTTTTACGAAGAAATTGTAGTTCCTTTTGCGCATTGTCGGTTTTCGTCATACAATTGGTTTTCGCAGGTACTATACAACTCGATGCTCTTTATGTTTTACCGCGCTTTTTTGGACATGAAGTTGCATTACCCAAAATTTGATAAGGCTTTACATCGGTTTCTTATTTTACAAGTCGGTTTAGCAACAATTCTTTTTGGATATACTATTTTAAGTCATAACCACGCTGTTTTTAAAAACTACTTTCTCTTTTTCTTTATTCCGACTGTCACAATTTTTGTGATTTATGCCTTGTATATTGCCTTGAAAATCCCCTATAAATTAGGTTATTTTATTGTGGTTGGTGTGGTATTTTACAACTTCTTTGCCTATTATTCGCTCTACGACTCCTTTGTGCACAAGAGCGGAATTGAACCATTGAATTTCTTTTTCATTGGCATTATACTCGAATCCATCGTTTTTATTTTAGGTTTAGGTTATAAAGTAAAATTGGTTTATGATGAAAAAATGAAAACCCAACAGCATATTATTGAAAAACAAAGGGAAAATCAATTGCTTCGGGAAAATCATCAAAAAAAGTTAGAAATTGAATTGGCCGAAAAGGTAACCGAACTCAAAAATGCGCTTCAGAAATCGGAAGACGAAAAGCTGAACTCGTTGCGATTGCGTTTTGAAAATGAGATTTCACTGCTGAAATTGGAGTCGTTACGCAGTCAGATGAATCCGCATTTTATTTTCAATGCGCTCAATTCGATTAAAGTCTATTTGATTGAAAATGACAAAGAAAAAGCGGTGTATTATTTGAATAAATTTTCCAAGTTGATTCGGAAAATATTAGAAAGCTCACGCACAGACAGTATAACATTAGAGGAAGAACTTGAAATTATTGAGCTTTATATGAGCATAGAAAACATCCGTTTTGACCATAAAATTGATTTTTCCATTACGCGAAACGACCTCAATATTGCTTCCATAAAAGTTCCGGCGCTTATTTTACAACCTTTTATTGAAAATGCCTTGTGGCATGGGTTAATGCTTAAAGAAGGTGAAAAAAAGATCACAATCGAACTCACTCAAGAGAGCAACTCAATCAAATTATCTATTATCGATAATGGAATTGGCCGCCAACGCGCAGAAGAAAATGCTGCCAAAAAAACCTACAAAAGAGAATCATTAGGATTGCAATTCACCAACGAACGTATCAATCATTTTAATCAAAAAAATCATTCCAATTATCGGTTTACTTTTATTGATTTATACGACGAAAATCAAAATGCTTTAGGAACACGAGTTGATTTTGAGTTGTGATAACAAATCTTTAAGAAAGAAAAAATCAATTGTTCCAAAAAAAATCAATTTTTAGTTAATTGTAATAACAATCTGGTTTATAACTTCTATTTTTGTAATTATTTTTTTAAAATGGCTAATAGAAACAGTAGTCCGTTAAGATACCCTGGTGGTAAAACCTGCCTTACTGAATTTCTCAGTGACATTGCCTCTAAAAATAACTTGACAGGAGGTGTTTATGTGGAATTATATGCAGGAGGAGCCGGTGCTGCCCTGAATCTTTTATTTAACGGAGTATATCGTCATATCCATATCAATGATTTTGACTCTCACATAAACGCAATGTGGGATGCAATCCTCAACTATACTGAAGAATTTATACAAAAAATTGAATCTGTAGAAATAACTATTGATGAATGGCATCGCCAAAGACAGATTTTCGAAGCTTTCGATTTAGATGACGTAGTTGAACTCGGTTTTTCAACATTTTTTCTCAACAGAACAAATAGATCTGGAATTATTTTTAAAGCGGGTCCAATCGGAGGGCTTGAGCAAACTGGCAATTACCCAATTGATGTAAGATTCAACAAAACTAATCTTATTGAAAGAATCAGAAAGATTGCCTCCTATAAAACCCAAATTACACTTACTAATTTGGACGCAATAGTTTTGATTAATAATATTGAAAATTTCTATCCTAACGAGAATCAAGTTTTTTGGTATTTAGACCCTCCTTATTATAAAAAAGGGAGTCTTCTTTACATGAACAATTATGGACATGAAAATCATGTACATTTGCGAGATATTGTCAACTTAAAACTCAACAATCGCAATTGGATTATCTCTTATGACAATGTTGAGGAAATTAGAAATCTTTATAACGAATACCGAATGTCTACATTTGATTTAAAATATTCACTTCAAGCAAAGCGTTTTGGAAGTGAGTTGCTTGTTTTTTCAGACACAATCGAGTTACCACAAAGTATAAATATACATAACCGTTCTACAGAAATTGAATTAATATGAACGAAGAAAAGCACCATCCCGACAATTTACATTTTGATTACAAAAACCCCAGAATTTCTGAATTTGACATTAATACAAATACTCCTGAAAGAGATATTATGCGTATTCTGTGGACAGCAATGGGAGTCGAAGAAATTGTTTTATCAATCAAAGCAAGTGGTTTTTTTCCATATGAGCCTTTATATGGAATTAATGAAGGAGGTAAAATTACAATAATTGAGGGAAACAGACGTTTGGCAGCCGTAAAGGCAATATTAAATCCGAATTTGGTCAATTTTCCAGGAGTTAATAAAAATTCTCTTACCGTTTCAGACAATATAAGACAACAATTGCAGCAACTAACTGTAATAATCGTGCCCGACCGTAAGTCAGCATGGAAATTTATTGGTTTTAAACATATTAATGGTGCACAAAAATGGGGTAGTTATGCAAAGGCTCAGTATATTTCAGAAATTCATAATGAATATCATGTCCCTTTAGCCGAAATAGCCTCACAGCTTGGTGACACATTCAATACAGTCGAAAAACTCTACCAAGGATTACAAGTTATTAATCAAGCTGAAAAAGAAGGGGTTTTCAACAGAAGTGATGTGCCAGCTAATCGATTGTTTTTCTCTCACTTATATACTGGTTTACAACAATCAGGTTTTAAATCATTTCTAGGAATAGAGGATTCTCCTATGGATTCAAAGACACCTGTATCAAAGGAGAAAATTCAAGATTTAGGAGATTTACTTAATTGGGTTTTTGGTAGTAAATCAAAGGGGATACAACCGGTGATTAAATCTCAAAACCCAGATTTAAGACAATTAGACGCAGTGATTAGAAACTCTGAAGCTAGAGCTGCACTAAAACAAGGAGAATCATTGACCACCTCATTTGACATAACTCGGCCGAAAGCCGCTACGTTTGAAGAACACTTAATGAGTGCAAAATTTTCGCTTCAAAAGGCGTTTGCATATCTATCTGAAGGCTACAATGGTGGTAATAAAGATCTATTAGAACAAGCAGATAGTGTGGCTAATCTAGCTGATGATTTACACAAACAGATGGAGTCAATCCATAAGAGACATATAGGCGAAAATTCAAATAGAAGACGTTAGTCAAATGGTGCAAATTCCTGAATTTCCAAATAAAAAACCGACTATTAACAGCGATAGTTCTGAATGGGTAGATTACATAGAGTATCTTACTTTTTTTAGGAAAAACTATGCAATAGCCGATTGTTTAAGACCAATTTTCAAGAGTTCGGACGAATTGATTGTCACAGGTATTGAGAATGAAGAAGACAGTCTAAATAACTTTATAGATGATATTGCAAAAGAAATTCGAAGAAGAGAAAACGAAGGCAACGAAAGATACCCTTTTGAATTGACTGATGAGGATTATGTAATTACTCTTAAGGATAAATTTTGGATTTCTACAATTTATAAGTTCCTACATTACACCACTTATCTTAATATGGGTATAAATAGATCTCATGGCGGTCAAGATGGAGCAAAACTTTTCGAGGAATTCTCATCCATAATAGCAAAAAATTATTTAGGAGAAGTTACACAAGGAGGAGTATTTGGAACTGCTCTAGAAGGAGGATTTAAAGATAAATTGGAGAAAGTTATGAATGAAATGGGTGAAGGTACTGGTGTTAAAACTGTTGCTGGTGCAAACCCTCAAGATGAAGATATTGACATTATAGTCTGGAAACCTTTCAAAGACAAAAGACGATCTATGTTAATAGCATTTGGACAATGTAAAACAGGAATGTCATGGTTACAGTCCTATGTTCGCCTTCAGATAAAAACAATAACAGATATTTGGTTCATTGATAAACCAATTGTTGATCCAATCCCATTATTTTTCTGCTCTATGAACTTTCCTATGCAAAGATGGGATTATCAAGCAAGTAAAATTGGTTTAGTATTCGATAGATTTAGAATATTGGGGTTATATAATCAGTCTGATATTGATAAAAACACCGATCTTTTCGAAAGAATAAAAATTTGGGTTGAAGCAGTTGATTTATGGCTCAACAATAAAGCTGCTTAATATTTTAGCCTTTTTCAATCAACCATTGTAGAGAAATATAGATTTCTCATATCTACAATCTACAACTTAAGCCCAAGAAAAAAACCTCCCATTGCTGAGAGGTTTTGTACCCGGAGTGGGAATCTTTTCTATACAAAAAGCAACTTGACGTGAAACCTCTAAAAGTAATGAAACATTCAATATTTTCAATACTTCATAAGGTCTAAGACTACTTATTTTACCCTTTAGCTTTTGAACTAGATTTAACTGATTTGAACCCTACCGTACAAGAACTGTACAGAAATTAGCTTTGTATTGATTAATACAAATTACTTATGGCTACAATTAATTTTCTATACAGGTCAACCAAGAATAATGCAGAATTAAACATAAGACTATTGTTTAGGTATATGGGTAAGGACATTGTAATAGGTGCTAACTCAAAGATTATGATTGAGAAATTGTTTTGGACTAAACACCTAAACCATAAAAACCTAAAGGATATAAATCTACTAAATGAACAATCAAGGTTAAGAAAGGTAATGAATGACTTAACTTCACATGTTCTAAACAAATTTAACGCAACAAATATTGAGCTAATAACTAAAGATTGGCTTGAATACCAAATTGAAACATTTTACAATCCTGTTGAATCCAAGCCCAAAACACCTATTTTCATAACTGAATACTTTGACTATTATATTGAATTACTCATAACTAACAGGAACACTAAAAAGAAGTTGGTTACAACAAGAAATAAAATAGCGAAATACGAAGAAAGCTTAAAAAGAAAATTAGCAATTGAGTCTATAGACAATACTGAGTTAAACCTGTTTAAAAGATTTCTTATAGACCTAAAGTATAATCAAAATACTATTTTGGTGGATTTTACTAACATAAAGACCATTTGCAGACATGCTAAAACTTCATTAAATGTTAACGAAGAAATCTTTAACTGGTCACTAAAAAAAGAGAAAAACAGCATTATCTATCTGAACTTTGATGAAATAAAAAAAATATCTGAACTTGAAAATTTACCTGACTTCTTAGACAATGCCAGAGATTGGTTAGTTATAAGCTGCTATACAGGTCAGAGAGTTTCTGACTTTATGATGTTTGATAAAACAAAGACAAGAAGTGAAATTGAACAAGGAGAAAGAACAGTTACTTACATTGAGTTCACTCAAAAAAAGACAAACCAAAATATTGTTTTACCTTTGCATCCAGAGGTCATTAAAATTCTCGACAAGAGAAATGGTGATTTCCCAAGAGCAATTTCAGATGTAAAGTACAATAAATACATTAAACTTGTAGCACAAAAGGCTGGTATAACAGAATCCGTTAATGGTTCCAAATTAGAGGCAAAAATTAATAGAAAAGTAAAAAAAGTATACCCTAAGTATGAATTGATAACCTCTCATATAGGAAGAAGGTCTTTTGCTACTAATTTTTATGGCGAAATTCCAACACCTCTAATAATGAGTGCTACAGGACATCAATCTGAAAAGATGTTTTTAAACTATATTGGAAAAAGTCAAACAGATAGAGCTAAGTCATTATCAAATTATTTTTATTGAAATGAAGTCAAAAGTATTAGAGAAAGAAATATTTGAAGAATTTGAAAAGTATTATGAAATAACTTCTGGCTTATTTGTTTACGGGAATTCTGAAGAGTTTAAAAATAGTGATACTTCTCATGTGAATTATTTCAATGATGAAAAACACAAAGAGATTATCCTAGAAGAAATTAGACTTAATATTAAGCAACTCTTTTCAGAACTATATCACACTAGTAAGCAAGAAAATTACTATTGGGATTTCTGTAGTGCTAGAGTGTTCATAAACACTTTTTATGATAGAAGCGAAGAGTTTTTAAATAACTATGATGATGTTGGTAAGTCGATTTCGGATTTCTTAGAACTAAACTTAAATTCAATTAAATCTAATTCTAATTCTAACCTTCTTGATCTAATTAACCCTGAACTGAAGAGTATCATATTAAATCAAGAAAAAGAAAAAACTAAATTCTTAAATGAGAAAGTTAGTTTGAAATCTGATTACTTAATAACCAAAAATGAAACCCCAGTCTTTGTGTCAGAAAAAGCTCAAGATTTGTTTATGAGATACTATGATGAGCACATTGTATCAACAAAAAACAAACTTGTAGAAGTTAGCTTTATTTACAGAAAAATGTATGATATGAAGCTTATTCATCAATTCATAAAACCTGAAAATTTTAAATCTTACATTTCAGATTTTCCATTATATTTAGAAATCAACAGTAGTTTAAAAACCTATAGTTTATCAAAATCCCCACTTAGGGAAACAAACTTTAACTCCCTTTTTGAATTAACTTTTAAAAAAAACTAATCTTCGTAGAGTAAACTCTTCAATATCGTAGAGCTAAGTCAATGACTGTATCAAGAATTTTGTCTAAAATTTAACAAAATAAAAAAAATGAATACAGTTAATGTACAAAATATTGACATAAATCAATTCAAGGATATTATCGTGTCAATAATCAAAGAACAATTAGATGGTATCTATGAAGCTCTAAAAAAGAAAGAAGATGAAACTCTTCTAACCCGAGAAGAAACATTTCGCTTTCTAAAAATTGATTCAACTACTTTATGGTATTGGACAAAAGAAGGCAAACTTAAATGCTATGGTATTGGTAACAAAAGATACTACAAAAAGAGTGAAGTTTTGGAGTGTTTAACCCTATTAAAAAACTAATCATGGATGAACTATTAAACTACGGATTTACATCTGATGATGAAATGGTAAAGCATAACACCAATAAAAGTAAAATTAGTGAAAGTGATGAAGAAACTTTAAACCAACCCTATTTGGAGGAGGAATATGAAGAAGAGGAAGAATATGAATTTGGGGATGACATACCTCTTTATGACCTCAATCTAACATTTAGTGAAAACTTTGAAGATGGTAGTACTGTAAAATATGCTCTTCTTCCTATTTACAAAAAACCTAGAGATGGTCAAGACTATACTCCTTTACTAAATGCTGGCGCAAAAGTCATAATGAATAAAAAATATGAAATGACAGATTATAGTGAGGGCTTAAACTTTTTAGTATTTGATTATGACCCAATTTTCGGGTTACGCCTTTTGACATTTCAGAAGTATGATAGCACCAAAATTACGTGTGATGAGAGAGTGTTTTTTGAAACCTTGATAATCAAGTTTAGGCGGTTTGGTTATAAAAAATTTTTTTATTCCTTTAGTGAGCTTCAACTAGAACTCGGAATAAGTAAAGACAGGGCAAAATCCATAATCAAGAAGTTTAACAGAATGGGGGTTTTGGAAACTGAGATAATAACAAGTTCTATTAAAACTGGTCCTTCACAAGTAACTTTTTACAAAATGAAAGCAAAAAAAATAGTTGAAGTTATACCCAAAATTTTCAAAGCAGAGTTTGTCTTAGATATGACAGAGAAAATTTCAGAGTATCTCAAACCCGCTTTAGAAAATGAAGAAGTCAATAATAGATAAAAAAAATAAATGCACACTGTAGAAAGGGAGTTTTTCACTCCCTTTTTTCATGGGAGGAAATCCGCTGATAATTATATAATATACATATAATCTTAAATGAGTATAAAAAAATAATTACAAAAGTGTTTCTCTTTTATTAGAGGATTTCCATTGATGGCTTTCAAAAATTATTAAAAACCTAAAAAAGAAAAATCAATATGGAATTAAAAAAATCAGAAAGAAAAAAAGCCAAGATTAAAATGGCTCTTCAAGGACCAAGTGGTTCAGGAAAAACAATGAGTGCTTTATTATTAGCACAAGGTTTGACAAATGGAAACTTGTCAAAAGTAGCTATTATAGATAGTGAAAGTGGAAGTAGTAACCTCTATTCCCATTTAGGTAATTACAATGTTCTTAAACTTGACAATCCACATTCACCTGAAAGATACATTGAAGCAATTGATGTGTGTATTAAAGCGGGTATGGAAGTCATTATCTTA